>JAYKHR010000159.1:0-64529 GCA_035285125.1 Candidatus Sericytochromatia bacterium
CCGTGACCAGGCACGTGAGCGTCCGGGCCACGGGCACGCCGTCCACCAGGCCCCTGCCGATCAGGGTGTAGACCCCGGGCGTGAGCGGGGCGGTCCAAACCGCCGTCGCCGCGCCGTATGCCAGCGTCCCGCCGCCCGGCGCGCGCCAGGTGACGGCGGCACGAGCCCCTGCCGAGACCGCGGGCTCCAGCGCCACCCGGGCGCCGGGCAGGACCGGCACGGCATCCACCCAGTCGGAGAGCCGCACCAGCGACAGGCGTTGCGCCGGCGCGGCGGGCGGGTGCACGGCCGGCGCGAGGGACAGGGTTGGCCCGGTGGGCTGCGCCGGGGGCGCCGGGCCGGTGGGCAGCGTGCCGCCGACGGCGCCCGAGGCCCCACCCGCGGGGACGAGAGGCAGCAGCAGTGCGGCGGTCAGAAGGTGGCGGGCGAGCATCGACATCGGGGACGACAAGGAGGCTTGGACGGCAGGGACGGCGTTATTGTAATTCCAGCGGACGAACGCGGCAACGACGAGACCCACCTGGGTCACAAATCTTCACATTGACGCCCACCACCCACCTCCGCCACGTGACCCGAGCGCTTTACGGAGGCCCAGGCGAGGGCTATACTGGGCCACCCGGGCGGTGCCGCGTCCATCTCAGCATCCGCGGCGCGCCCCCCGCACCGGCTCCGACTCGAGGTGGTTCATGGTGTCCGTCCGACCAGGGGCTGCGCGGCTCCCCCTTGCGCTCTCCCTTGCGGCAGCCGCCTTGCCGGCGCCGGCGTTGGCCCAGGCGGCGCTGCTGCCGAGCGAGCTGGGCAACGTCTCGTCGGTGGCCACGCTCGAAGACGCTTCGGCGCTTGGCATCAACCCAGCCGCGCTCACCTTCCAGCGGAGCTCAGAGCTGTTCCTGGGGCGCTCCGTCAACGGGCTCGACCAGACCCACCTGTTCCTGACGGGCGGCGGCGCAGGGTTTGGCTGGCAGCAGGTCCGCGCCGCCAGCGGCCGGCAGCTCAACGCTTTCTCGTTCGGGGGCGGCTCCGAGTTGCTCGGTGGCCTCTCGCTCGGGGGCCGGTTCTCGTACATGCAGTTCCTGGACGGCGTGGGCGGCAACAGCCCCGACTTTGGCCTGTCGCTGCTGTACCGCCCGACGGGGTGGTTCTCGGCCGGGCTCACGGCGGATCACCTGAACCGACCCCTCGTCGCAGCCGCCGTGGCAGGCGGGCAGGCGGAGCCGCTCAGCAGGCGCTACCGTGCCGGCCTGGCCGTTCGCCCCGGGACCGAGCGCATCACGCTCTCGGTCGACGCCCAGTGGCTCGAGGGGGCCCCCCCGAGCACCATCGTCCCCGCCCTTGGGCTCCAGCTGGAGCCGTGGCCCGGCCTCACGCTGCGGGCCATCACCGACCCTCAGCTGAACGCGAGCGTGGGGGTGGGCCTGCAGCTCGGCCACCTGGGCGCGGGCTTCCTGTCGGGCGTGACCAGCCGCTTCGGTGGAAGCGACATGGCCTACCTCACCTCCAGCGACTTGGAGCCGCGGCGAGCCTTGCGTCCCGGCACCGGCCGCATGGCGTACCTGCGGCTCGAGGGCAGCCTCGCCGACGTGCCTCGGAGCCTGATCGAGCTGCGCGCGGACACCTACCCCGGGGTCTTGCACCTGACCCGTCGAATCGCGGAAGCGCGCAACGACAGCAGGGTCACGGGGCTCGTGGTGGACCTCCGCGGCGTGGGGGCGGGGCTTGCCTCGCTGCAAGAGCTGCGTGACGCGATCGCGGATTTCAAGACTTCCGGCAAGCCCACGGTGGCCTTCGTGACGGATCCGTCGCTCCCCGAGTACTACCTGGCCGTGGCTGCCGACAAGGTTGTGATGCACCCGGCAGGGGCCCTCGACGCCAAGGGCCTCGCCATCACCACGCCCTTCTTCCGGGGGCTCTTCGAGAAGTTCGGCGTGCAGCCTCAGTTCATCGGGATCGGCAAGTACAAGTCGGCGCCGGAACAGTACACGCGGCGAGACCTGACGCCCCCGGCCGTCGAGCAGGAGCAAGCGCTCCTCAGCGACGCCTATGACGCCATCATCGAGGGCATCACGCGGGCTCGAAAGCTCTCCCGCGAGGACGTCAAGAAGGCCGTGGCGAAGGGGGCGCTGACGCCCCAAGCGGCCAAGGAGAAGGGCTTCATCGACGAGATCGCCTACCCGGACCAGGTGCCCGACCTCGTCGAGCGACAGGCAGCCAACACCTACCACCTCACGGAGTACAAACCCGACACGTGGGCGTTGCCCGACGCCCTGGCTGTCGTTACGGTTTCAGGCGGCATGCAGCGGGGCGAGAGCGACCGCGGGGGGTTGCTCGACGGCCCGGCGGCCGGCTCGGCCACCGTCACGCGAGCGCTGCGAGAGGCTCGCAGAAACGACCGCATCAAGGCCGTCGTGGTGCGCGTGGACTCGCCCGGCGGGGATGCGATCGCCGCCGACGAGATGGGCCGCGAGATCGACCTGCTGCGGCTCGCGAACAAGCCGGTGATCGTGTCGATGGGGGATGTCGCCGCGTCCGGGGGCTACTGGCTGGCCGCCACGGGCACCCGCATCTACGCGGAGCCCGGCACCATCACCGGCTCCATCGGCGTGTTCACGGGACACTTTGCCGTCAAGGGCCTCCTCGACAAGCTCGGCGTGACCACCCAGACACTCAAGCGCGGCGTGCACGCGGACATGGACGGCCCGCACCGGGCGCTCACCGAGGCCGAGACCACCCTGCTGCGGGAGCAGGCGCGGCACACCTACGGCCAGTTCCTCGAGCGGGTCGCCAAGGGGCGCCGGATGGCCACCACCCGCGTGGACGAGATCGCCCAGGGGCGTGTCTGGTCTGGCGTGCGGGCGCTCGACATCGGCCTGGTCGACAAGTTCGGGGGGCTGGAGGTGGCGATCGCCGACGCCCAGGCCCAAGCAGGGCTCGATCCGCGCCGCTCCGTCGTCGAGTTCTATCCCAAACCCGGGGCCCTGTGGCAAGCCGTGGACGACAGCAACATGGACACGAAGCTCAGGCTCACGGCCGACAGGCTGCGGCGCTACGCCCGCACCCACACCTGGTTGCTCGCCCCACCCCTGGACATCGTGGCCCCCTGACGCCCGAGGAGAGACGCCGTGGAGATGGATCGCTACGTGACGGTGGCCGCCATGCTGGTGGAGGCCCTGGCCCTGGTGTGGGGGGCCAAACAGCTGTGGGGCGTCGTGCTACGACGCGACATGAACCAGGAACTGACCAGCCACGACAACCCAGCGGCGGCCATCACCCTGGCCGGCTACTTCCTGAGCGTCTTCATCGCCCTGGCGGGCGTCGCGTCCTCGCCCAGCCAGGGGCTCGTTCAAGACCTCACCTCGTTCCTGCTGTTCGGCGCGGCGGGCGTGGCCGTGCTCTTCGGCTCGGTCTTCGTGGCCCCACTCATCACGGGCATCCGCCTCCAGCGCGACATTGTGGAGAGTCACAACACGAGCGCAGCAATTGTCCTCGCCGCCACTTTCATCGCCACTGGACTGATTTTCAACGGTGCCGTGCGGGGCGAGGGCGCCGGGTTGGCGGCTTGGGTGGCCCTGCTGGTCTTCCAGGCCCTCGGCCAGGTCGTCCTGGGGCTCGTTGCCCACCTGTTCGAGCGCATCACGCCCTTCAACCTCCAGCAGGAGATCGTCGAGGGCAAGAACATAGCCGCGGCGGCCGGCTATGCGGGGGCCCTCGTGGCGATGGGCATGATCGTGCACAACGCCGTGCTGGGAGACATCGCCACGCTGGCGACCGACTGGGGCGCAGAGGTCCGCACCTTCCTCATCTGGTGTGTGCCGCTCCTGCTGCTCTGGCCTGTGCGTTCGCTGGTGGTGAATGGCGTGTTGCTGGGCTTCCGCAACCTCGACCACGAGATCGCACACGACCGCAACGTGGGGGTCGGGGTGATCGAGGCGGCCACCTACATCGGGTTTGCCTGGCTGGTGATGAACGTCGCCTGAGCCGACGCGGTTGGGAGGTCGCCCTTGAACGAAGCCTGGCTCGTCGGGTCCAAGCTGGCGCCTCCGACGCCGCCCGACGGGGTGCTCGACCGGAGCTTCTTCCCCCCTGGGACAGCCCTGCCCGCGATGACCTTCCTGGTGGCGGGCGCCGGCTACGGGAAGACCCTGGGCCTCTGGGCGCTGTGCCGCGGCGCGTTGGCGGCCGGCACCCCCGTGGTGTGGTATGGCCTCGACGCCTACGACACCGAGGTCGCGACCTTTTTCCACTACATGGTCGCGGGCGTGCGGCGCTACATTCCCCAGTTCGGTGAGGACATCGGGGGGTTGCTGTCCGGCGAAAAGCTGGACCCGCGACTGCTGTGGCAACGCTTTTTCCAGGGGTTGGCCGCCTACAACCTGCCTGAGGTGCTGATCGTGCTGGACGATGCCCACCACCTTCAAGACCGTGCTCCCCAGCTGCTGGAGGCCCTTGCTTACCACTGCGACAAGCTTCCTCCGCGCACCCACCTGCTGCTGAGCTCCCGCACCCGGCTCACCCTGCCGCTGGGGCGCGCCCAGGCCCTCGGCCAGCTCAGGGTCCTTGGCGAGGACGCGCTGCGGTTCAGCAGCGAGGAGGAGGTCGAGTTCATGCGCCGGCGTGCCCCAGGGGCCACGGTCCCCAGCATCCCGGCGAGCTGGTGGAAGAAGGCCACAGGGCTCGACGGGTGGCCCCTGGGGCTGGAGCTGGCGACGTCCGTGGGCGCAGACAGGGAACTCACGCTCGACCCGCGCTCGAGCGGGGTCGAGCCTCTGCTGGGGTATGTCGCCGAGGAACTCTTCGGGGCGCAGCCGCCCGAACGCCGCGCCTTCATGTGCCAGGCGGCGCTGCTCGACGAGCTGAGCCCCGACGCCTGCAGGCACGTCTTCGACCAGCCTGAGGCCGCAGCGCTGCTCGCAGGCCTGGAGGCGGACCACCTGATCAGGCGCCTCGCCGACGGGGTTTCCTACCGGTTCCCGACCTACCTGCGGGAGTTCTTGCAGCAGGAGCTCGTTCGGACGGTGCCCCAGGCCACGCGGGACGGCTGGCACCAGCGCGCTGCCACCTTCCAGGGCGAGCACCCGGAGCGGGCCTTGCCTCACCTGATCGCGGCGGCGGCCTGGCCCGCCGCCATGGCTGCGTGCGAGGCAGCCTTCCCGGCCATGAGGTTCGCCGGGCGGCTGGCCCAGGCCGCCCGCTGGCTGGAGGCCTTCCCCACCCACGTCCGGGCCACCGAGCCGGTGTTGCAGCTCTGGGATGGGCACGTGCACGCGCAGGCAGGGCGCCACCTGGAGGCCGACGCCAGCTACGGGCGGGCGCTGACCGCCTTCGAGGCGCGGCTGGACGGCGCAGGGAGCTTCAAGGTGCGCGTGCGCCAGGCGACGATCGCCGTGCTCCACGAGGGGCAGCAGGCCCGCGCCAAGGGCCTGCTCCAGGCGCTGGAGGGGGAGGCCCCCGGTCGAGACGAGGATCTCGCCGATCTGCACCTCGCGCGCAGCCTGGTGGCCGAGCACGCCGGGGACCTCGGCCAGATGCGGGCCTGCAACCAGGCCGTGCTGCGGCTGCCCATTGCAGGCAACGTCGAGATCGCAGCGTCTCACACCATCGCCCAGCTCAACCTGTACACCATCGCGCTCCACCACGGCGCGTTGGCCGACGCCGAGCGCCACATCAGCGAGGCCGTGGCGCTCGCAGAGCACTGGGGCTTCGGTCCGTACGCGCTGTTCGGGAGGTTCATGCAGGCCCATCTGCGCCTGCTCACCGGGGATCTTGAGGCCGCGAGCGCGTTTTTGAGGGCCTTGCCGAGCGGCTGGAGTGATCAGCTGGACTGGCACGACCGCGCCTGCGCCTACATCACGCTCGGGCTCGGGCACCAGCTGCGCGGGGAGTTCAAGGAGGCGGACGAGGCTTACAGGCGGAGCCTGGACACCTTCGAGCGTGCAGGCTTCCGCGAGGGGCGCAAGGTGGCCCTCGAGCGGCAGCTGTGGCTTGCCATCGCGCGCCGACAGAGCGCCAAGGCCATCGAGCTGGGCACGCCGTTGCTGGCAGACACCGAGGACACCATCTACGGCCTGGCGCTGCTGACGCCGCTGGGCCGGGCTCGCCACCTGGAGGGCGACGCGGCCGGGGCGGGGGAGTTGCTCACCCGAGCCGTGGCAGGGTTCGAGGCCCAAGGGGCCCAGCTGCACCTCGCCCAGGCCCTCCTGTACCTGGGAGCGAGCCTGGCCGCGCAAGGCGAGGGGGGGCTCGCGATGGGCGCGGTGACCCGGGGCCTGGCGCTTGCCGAGGCCAACGGATACGGCTTCCTGGCGGGCCGGGACGTCGCGCTCTGGGCTGAGCTTGCTCCCACCGTGGCGCGAGGCCAGAGCGGCATTCCGTTCGTCCAGGCGGCCCGCTCGCGCGCCGCCGCCCACGCCGTGGTGGTGGCGTCTCCAGCGCCCCCCACGAACGCCTCTCAAACGCCTGCCACCGGGGCCAGGCTGTCCGTGCGATGCCTCGGCACGATGGAGGTCAGGCGAGACGGCGTGCTGCTCGACCAGTGGCCTCGCCGCAAGGCCAAGGTGATCCTGGCGGCCCTGCTGCTGTCCCCCAGGGGGCTGTCCCTGGGGCAGCTCATCGAGCAGCTGTCCGGTGAGCCCGTGAGCCAGGCGGCGCTGACGACGATGAAGGTCGACGTCGGCTCGTTGCGTCGGGCCCTGGAACCCGAGCTGGGCAAGGGGCAGGCCTCGCACTTCGTGCCGCTGCTGGACGAGCGCTACACCCTGGCGTCGGACGCCGTGGAGTTCGTCGACGTGCGCGCCTTCGAAGCCGCCGTGGGGGCTGGCGATCGGGTGCGGGAGGCGTCACCCGCGGAGGCCGCGACCCACTACGAGGAGGCGCTGGGGCATTACCGGGCCAACTTGCTCGACGACAGCTTGTTTTTGCGGCACTTCGAAGCCGAGCGAGAGGCCTTGAGGCAGCAGGCCGTCGGCGTGCTGACGTGGCTGGCAGGCTTCCACCAGGCGCGCGGCGACGAGTCCAGCGCGGAAGCGGCGCTTCGCCGGGCCGTGGCGCTTGCCCCCACGGACGAGGAGGTTTACATCGCCCTGATGCGCCAGCAACGACGCACAGGGCGAGCGGAGCGCATCCGACAGGTTTACTGGGACTGCCGCAGGGCCCTCAAGGCCCACCTCGGCGTCGCCCCCAGCACCGCCTTCGAGCACGCCTACGAGGAAGCCGCCCGGGGCGCCTAGCGGGCGGGAATCCCTTCACCAGCGCGGAGCGGGTCAGGCCGCCCGACGGTCACCCGCGCGCCGCGCCCGCGCCCACGCGAGCCCTCAGCCAATCCGCGGTGGTCGCCAACAGCCATGAGCGCGCCCTGATGCTCCCGAAGCCGTGGTCGCCGTGGGGGCAGGCCTGCCCCTCAGCTCCCTCGATCTCCTCCACAAGGGCTGCAGCGTTCTCGGGGGTGGCGACGGTGTCCTCCGTGCCCCACAACACGAGCAAGGGACGTTGCCAGTCGGCCAGAGTGGAGAGCGGGTCCAGCGCGGCCAACTCGTGCAGGAAGGTTCTCCCGACCCGCATCCCGCCACCGTCCACCCAACCCTGCCGGGCCAGCTCGGGGTGAGCGGCGTACAAGCCCATGCGGGCAAAGATGGGCACTGGAAACACCACCGGGCTCCAGAGCACCAGCCCGGCGAGGCCCGCGTCGTCGGCCAGCTGGCTCGCGATCGTGGCGCCCAGGCTGAAGCCCAGCACCACCACGGCGTCAGGGTCCACAGCCGGGTGGTCGCGCAGGAGCGCGAGGGCAGCCCGGGCGTCCCGCCCCATGCTGGAGATGGTCGTGTCGAGGAAGTCGCCGTCGCTTTCCCCACAGCCCCCGAAGTCGAACCGCAAGGAGGCGAACCCCGCCTCAGCCAACCGGCGGGCCCCTTCGACGAACAGCCGGCGGGACTCGATGCGGTGGCCCGAGAAGCCGTGCAGCCAGAGCACGGCGGGGTGGGGGCCATCACCCGGAGGAAGGTGCAGGACGCCACGAAGGGTCGTGTCGTGAAGGGTGATGGACAGAGGGGTTTCAGTCATGAGAGTCCTGGTAAAGCAGTCCCCCCGAGCGGACAACGCTCGGGGGGAGGTTGGGAGCCGAGGCGGCTCCCTGCGAGCATCAATAAGCGCTGACGCTGAAGGAACAGAGGGCCGAGGCGGCCTCGTCGCCGGTGACAACGATGTAGTAGTCGCCTGCCTCCAGGTCAGTCCCGAGTTCGCCGTCCACGATGTCGGACTGCTGGCTCTCGGTGGCCAGCGACGTCACGTAGGACTTGTCGCCCTTGTACAGCTTGAACGTGTAGCGGGCCGGCTCCGAGCTGGTGGAGTTGTTCGTGAGGTTGACCTTGAACGTGGATGCGCCCGCGGGCAACGTCACGCGGAAGTAGTCGAGGTCATAGTCCGCGTCGCCCTCCCCCCAGAAGCCCGCAAAGGTGGCAGGCTTACCCAACTCGAGCTTGGTGGCCTTGGCCCAGTCGTCGTTGGGCTCATTGGGATCGAGCACGGGGGTGAAGCCCGTCTTGAGCGTGTAGGGTGACGCGCTGTCATAAGCCGCGACGCGAACGTAGTAGGTTCCTCCTGCCGTCACGCGCCACTTGTGAGACCAAGGCTGCGTGGTGCCGCTCTCTGCCGACTGCGTCGTGATGTAGGACTTGTCGCCCTTGTAGAGCCGCAGCGCAGAGATCCAATCGTCGTCCGACTCGTCCATCTCCAGCGTCAACCAGCCATCGTGGACGCCGGCAGGGATGACGAACTTGTAGGTGTCACCCTCGGTGTCCCCGCCAGCCGTGCCCTTGATCGTCTGGCCGGGCATCACGGCTTGGGCCTGCGGGAAGTCGTCGTTGGGTTCGAGATCGACGACCTCGGCCGCGTTGGCGGGCGCCTGGCTGGGCGCAGCAGACGGCTTGGTCGACGCGGGTGCCGAGGGCATCACGGGCGTGGCCGAGGCGGTGGCCTTCGGGGTCGGTGCAGGCGTCGAGGTCGAACCGCCGGTCCCCCCCCCACCGTTGCCCGGCGTGTTGATGGTGATGGCGGGGGGAGCGCTGACGACGCAGGCAGAGGTCAGGAGGGCGGCGCCAAGAAAGCCGAGGCGTACGGACCGGTGGGACACGCGAGAACTCCTCATATGGAACAAAGTGGGTTCGGCCGTGATGCGTTGCGGCCGACGTGGCGCCACATCATCAACAGCCCATTTGATCTTAGATCGCACGGCTGAAAGGCGCAATCTGGCCTGCGTCTCGGGCCCGAGGGGCAGGGGTGCAATGGTTAAGGAAAGGTTAAATATATTAAATACAGCTTTAAGCTACTTGAAACGTTCGTCACATTCGGTTATGGTTAATTTGTTCTTAAGGCGAAGTTAAACAACACCTTCGCGCCTGGCTCTCTTCCTTCCCACCCCTCGCAATATTCGAAGGAGAATATCCGTGAACTTCAAGCGGTCTGCTGCGCTCCTCGCGTCCTCCACCCTGGTGCTCGGCCTGGCCGGCTGCGGCAGCAACTTCGCCTCGGCCCCTGGGATGACCAAGCGCGGCCTCGCCTACAATGCCGCGGCCAAGCGTCGCGCTGAGAAGGGCGGCAAGTGGGCGATCCTGGTTCACCTGGCCGCTGAGAACAACCTGTATCGCTTCGCCCTTGAGGACCTCAACGAGATGGAGGCCGGCATCCCGACCGACGGTTCCGTCGACGTTTACGTCTTCTTCGACGGCATCAAGAACGGCGACTCCTGCGTCTACAAAATCAAGCGGGACAGCGGCATGAACGGCAACATCATCTCCGAGAAGATTCCCGTGCCTTTCATCCCCGCCTCCAACGAGGTCGACTCGGGTGACCCGAAGGTCGTGGCCGCCTTTGTCGATTGGGCCGGCAAGAACGTGAAGGCCGACCACACGATGATCTCCTTCTGGGACCACGGCTCGGGCATCTTCCACGGCGCCCCGAACCCCATCACCAAGGGCTTCGGCTGGGACGACAACGGCACGAACCTCGAGACCTCGGACCTGACGTTGATCGGCAACACGTTCCGTGCCGCGGCTGGCAAGGGCTTCGACATCCTCGGCTTCGACGCCTGCCTGATGGCGCACGGCGAGATCGCCTACCAGGTCAAGGGCAACGCCGACTACCTCGTCGCCTCCGAAGAACTCGAACCCGGCGCCGGTTGGGACTACAAGGGCTGGCTGACGGCCGTGGGCAAGCTCGCTGAGAAGACCCCCGCCGCCGTGGGTTCCGCCCTCGTCGACACCTACCACGCCTCCTACCAGCCCGGTGGCTCGCAGTCGTCTGGCCGCGACGACACCACCCTCTCGCTCGTCGACGTCAACGCCCTGACGGCCAACGTGGTGCCTGCCCTCAACGAGTTCGTCACCTCAGCCGTGGCCGCGATGGGCTCGGAGAAGGCCGCCCTGCAGGGGGCCCGCTCGAAGGCGCAGACCTTCTACAACCGCGACTGCGCCGACCTCGGCAGCTTCCTCGGCAACGTGAAGGCCAGCACCCGCGACAAGGCGCTCTCCGCCGCGACCTCGAAGCTCGATGCCGCCTACCGCTCGGCCATCGTCCGCGAGGCCCACTCGGCTGACAATGCCGGCGCAACGGGCCTGGTCCTCTACTTCCCGACGCCGACGCAGTCGATCAACGGCTCCTACGGTGACCCCGCCAAGATCGCCTTCGCAGACACCGCGTGGGGCAAGTTCCTGAAGGCCTACCGCTAACCCGCGGCCTGGCCCTTCCCGAGGCCCGGGAGCCATATGGCTCCCGGGCCTCGGCCTCTCTGGGGGGGCCGGCGGGGCGTGCTACGATGAGCCAGATGAGCGTCGCGTTCGAGCCATTCTTCCACCAGATCGTCTCCAAGCTTCCGGGCTTCGAGGCCCGTCCCCAGCAGGTCGAGATGGCCGGCCGCATCCGTCACACGATGGACGTGGGCGGACAACTGCTCATCGAGGCCGGGACGGGCAGCGGCAAGAGCTTCGGCTACCTGGTCCCCGCGCTTCACGCCGGCAAGACCATCGTGATCTCGACGGGCACCATCCAGCTGCAGGAACAGCTGCTCGAGAAGGACCTCCCCTTTTTGCTCGAGGCTTCCGGCCAGCAGCGGACGGTGGCGCTCGCGAAGGGACGCTCCAACTACCTCTGCCGCCAGAAGCTCTGGGAGGCCGACCGCGCCGTCCACGCAGGAGACCCGCTGCGCACGGAGGTGGACCGTCTGCTGGGGCTGGCGGACGCCTGGGACGGTGACCTCGCCACCCTGCCCTTCAGCCCCGCCAACGCCTTCTGGCAGGAGGTGGCGAGCACCTCGGACGACTGCCTGGGCAACCAGTGCGAGTTCTTCGAGCGCAACCCTTTCCGCCTGGCTCGCGTTCGCCTGGCGAGCGCCGACATCATCGTCGCCAACCACGCGCTCTACATGGTCGACCTCGCCACGGGCGGCGGCATCCTGCCGGACCACGACCTCGTCATCTTCGACGAGGCCCACCACCTCCCCCGCGTGGCGGTCCAGGCCTTCACCGCCAGCATCGGCCGGTATGCGCTCACCAAGCTGTTGCAGAAGATCCGGCGCCGGTGGCAGGCCCCGCCGGACCGCCTGGCCTTCGCCCTGGTAGAAGCCGAGAGCCGCCTGGTGGAGTGGATCTGGCGCCACGAGCGGCCCCAGTTCAGGCTCTACCCGGACGCGGATTTCCTCGCCATCGGCGATGCCTTCCTCGACGCGTTGCGCGAGCTCAGGGCCTGGATGGAGCATGGCCGCGTCGACGAAATGCTGTTCCCGGACGTCGCGGTGAAGTCCAAGGCGAGCCTTCATCGCCCCAAGCTACTCCAGCAGGTCTCCAACATGATCGCGCGCTGGGAGTTCTTCACCAACCAGGTGGACGCCACGGGGGCGACGCGGGTGAACTGGGTCGAAACGCGTCGTGAGACGGGCTGGTTCGAGCTCCTGTCCGCGCCGCTCGACGTCTCGGCGCCGCTTGCCAACGAACTCTGGAACCGTCGCACGGCCGTGCTGACCTCCGCCACGCTCTCGGTGGGCGGCGACTTCAGCTACTTCAGGGGCCAGGTCGGGCTGCCCCCCACCACGGAGCAGGTGGTCCTGCCATCGCCTTTCGACTACGCCCGGCAGGCCCGACTGTTCACGCCGGACCTGCCAGAGCCAACGGCCCCGGCCTACGAAGCCGCCTCCCAGGCGGCCATCGCTGAGATCCTGCGGGCCTCGCGCGGGCGAGCCTTCGTGCTGTTCACGTCGTACCGCGCCATGCAAGCCGCCTTCTCCGCGCTGTCGCCCGGGCTCCAGTTTCCCTGCCGGCAGCAAGGGGAGATGCCGCGCACCAGGCTGATCGCCTGGTTCAAGGAAACGCCGAACGCCGTGCTCTTCGCGACCAGCTCCTTCTGGGAGGGCGTTGACGTGCCGGGCGAGGCGCTGTCGTGCGTGATCATCGACAGGCTGCCCTTCTCCGCGCCCGAGGACCCCGTCGTCCAGGCCTACGTGGAGCGCCTGAAGATGCAGGGACGGGACTGGTTCCGCGAGTACACGCTGCCGGAGGCCATCCTGCGCTTGAAGCAGGGCTTCGGCCGGCTTATCCGCACGGGCACAGACCAGGGAGTGGTGGCCATCCTCGACGCGCGGCTCTCGACCAAGGCCTACGGGCGCACCATCGTCAGGGCCCTGCCCCCGTGCACCCGGCTGTACGCTCCCGCGGACCTGCATGCCTTCTTCGACGGCCTGGAGGGTGGACCCGATCCCTACGCCCCGGTGCTCGCGCCGCGCCCCCCCCAGGGCTGACCACGGCTCAGAGCCAGGCCTCCCCGAACCAGACGCGCTGCAGCAACTCAGCGCGCGACACCGGGACGGCTGACAGCAGCGGGTGGTACCAGACCCGCCAGGCCACCGCGGCGCAGGCAGCCCCGATCACCACCACCCTGGCCGCGCCGGGCTGCAACGGCGCGGCCCCGCCCCCAAGCGCCCGACCTCGCCACCAGGCGAAGCCCAGGGCCCCCAGCGCGATGGCCGCGAGCGGCACGACCGTGAGGTAATAATGCATGAAGGTGAGGCTGCGCGGGGCGATCACCCAGCCCACCCACGCCGCCAACCCGAGGCCGCCGACGAGGCCCAGGCCCGGTTGCCCTCGCCAACCGGCGCGCAGAGCCCCGATGAGGGCTGGCACGCTGGCCCACCAGAGCACGGCGTTGCCAATGGCCCAGACGGCCGTGACGACCTCCCCGCGCCAGCTGAAGTGGTACCACACGGGCCTCGCCATGGCGGGCCAACTCCACCAGGGCGACTGGTAGGGATGCACCTCGGCCAGGCGCGCGTGGTATCCCCAGGCCGTGGCCTGAGCCTCTACCAGGGCCGTGCCCCAGCCCGCCAAGCCACTGGGGTGCAACGTGGCCAGCACCGGCAGCCAAGCCGCCACGTAGACCAGCAAAGGCACCGCCACCCAGGCGCCAGCCAGGCGCAAGACCGCCCGCGCCTCCCCACGCGTGCCCCAGGCGAGCCAGGCGCCAAGGGCGAGCCAGGGCACCAGGGCTGACCAGCGCGTGGCCACGGCCAGGCCGATCGCCACGCCCGCTCCCAGCAGCCACGGGAAGCTCCAACCCCTGGACGCACGCCAGGCACACCCCACGGCTGTCAGCACGAGAGAGGCCTCCAGCACGTTGGTCTGAGCGGCCCTGGCGTGCACCCAGAAACAGCCGTCCAGCCCCAGCAGGGCCGCGGCGGCAAGGCCAGCCGCGCGGCCCCCGCCGAGGGCGCCCCCGAGCAGATAGGCCACGGCCACCGCCCAGGCGGCGGCGAGCAGGCTCGGGAGCCGCCAGGCCCATACGGCGTCACGGGCATAGCCCCCCCCCTCGCCCGGCGCCCAGCGCGCCGCGCGGGGCTCGAAGCCGGGGGCGAGCAACGCCAGCGAAACGGCCACGGCATCCTTGAGCAGGGGCGGGTGGGACACCTCCGAGGGCGGCAAGCCCCGCGCCAGCAAGGCCCCCGACCGGGCGTGGAACACCTCGTCGAAGAGGGGCACCTGCGGCTCGTCCAGCCTGGGCAGGGCGAGGCCCAGAAACGTGAGAGCCACCAGCAAGGCCACCCCCACCTCGAGCCAGCCCCTTGCTGGCGCCAAGAGCAGGCTCCAGAGGCGGGATGCCAGGAGCCGAGAGCCTGTGCGGACCTGTCTCAAGAACCCTCACCGTGGTATCATAAGGCGCTCATGCGGGCGCACAGCCCGCGGGCGGCGCCCCCCTGCGCCTTTTACCCGGCCGGCGCGCACCGGCCGAAGCCTGGAGGTTTCCCGTGGCCGAACTGCCCCCTCTGCACTCCGAGAAGATCACGCCGATCAACCTGCGGGACGAGCTCAAGCAGTCGTACCTCGACTACGCGATGAGCGTCATCGTCGGGCGCGCTCTCCCCGACGTGCGTGACGGCCTCAAGCCCGTGCACCGGCGGATCCTGTTCTCGATGGCCGAGAACAACCTGACGGCGGACCGCAAGCACCGCAAGTCGGCGACGGTGGTCGGCGACGTGCTCGGCAAGTACCACCCCCACGGCGACAGCTCGGTCTACGACGCGATGGTGCGCCTTGCGCAGGACTTCGCCTCCCGCTACCCGCTGGTCGACGGCCACGGCAACTTCGGCTCCGTCGACGGCGACCCGGCCGCGGCCTACCGCTACACCGAGGCGCGCATGAGCCGCCTGGCCGGCGAACTCATGGCCGACATCGACTCGGACACCGTCGACTTCACGCCGAATTTCGATGGCACCACCCAGGAGCCCACGGTGCTGCCCGCCCGGTTCCCGAACCTGCTGGTCAACGGCTCGACGGGCATTGCCGTGGGAATGGCCACCAACATCCCCCCGCACAACCTGCGGGAGGTCATCAACGGCACCATTGCCCTCATCGACGACCCTGACTCGGACGTCGCCACCCTGATGCAACACGTCAAGTGCCCTGACTTCCCTGGTGGCGGGACCATCATGGGCACCAAGGGTGCGGTCGAGGCCTACCACACCGGGCGCGGCAGCGTGACGGTGCGCGCCGTGACGGAGATTGAGATTGGGCGCAATGGCCGCCAGGCCATCGTGATCACCGAGCTCCCCTACATGGTCGGCATGGACCCGCTCTTCGAGAAGATTGCGGAACTCGTGAAGGACAAGAAGCTGGACGGCATCTCAGACCTCCGCAACGAGAGCGACCGCACGGGCATGCGCGGCGTCATCGAGCTCAAGCGCGACGCCGTGCCGCAGGTCGTGCTGAACAACCTCTACCGGCACACGTCGATGCAGCAGAACTTCTCGATGATCTTCCTGGCGCTGGACCACAACAGGCCGCGGATCATGAACCTCAAGGACATCCTGCAGGCCTACGTGAACCACCGCGAAGAGGTCGTCACCCGCCGCGTTCGCTTCGACCTCGCCAAGGCACAGGCGCGCGAGCACATTGTGCTGGGCTTGCTCAAGGCGCAGGAACACCTCGATGAGGTGGTGAAGCTCATCCGAGCCGCCGACAGCACGGAGGCCGCCCGCCAGGCCTTGATGGCCCGGTTCGATCTCAGCGAGGTCCAGGCAAATGCCATCCTCGACATGCAACTGCGCCGCCTCACGGGCTTGGAGCGCGCCAAGCTCGAGGCGGAGCGGGCCGACCTCGCCGCGCGCATTGCGGACCTGCAGGCCATCCTCGCGGACCGCGACAAGCTGATGGCAGTCATCAAGGGGGAACTCCTCGCCGTGCGCGACAAGTACGGCGACGAGCGGCGCACCCGCATCGAGCATGCCGAGGGCGACCTCTCGACCGAGGATCTCATTCCCGACGAGCCGATGGTCGTGTTCATCACCGACCAGGGCTACGTGAAGCGACTCGGCCTGGACACCTTCGCCAAGCAAAGGCGAGGCGGCCGAGGTATCGGTGGGATGCAGACGCGGGAGAACGACTTCGTGCGTCACTTCTTCACCAGCTCGACGCATCAAGACGTGCTCTTCTTCAGCGATCGCGGCATCGTCTACCGACTGAAGGTTCACGAACTCCCGGAGGCCTCCAGGCAGGCCAAGGGCATGAACATCGTGAACCTGCTGCAACTCTCCGGCGATGAGCGCGTCACGGCCGTCATTCCCGTGCCAGCCTTCGAGGACGGAAAATTCCTGGTGATGCTGACGCAGCAGGGCGTCATCAAGAAGACTGAGCTCACCGCCTTCAGCAACATCCGTCGCAACGGCCTCATCGCCGTGGCCCTCGATGAGGGCGACGCGCTCGGCTGGGTCCGCATGACCGACGGCAGCCAGAGCATCGTCATCGGCACGCTCGAGGGCATGGCCATCCACTTCCCCGAAGAGGAGCTGCGCCCGCTCGGGCGCACGGCTCGCGGCGTGAAGGCCATCAGCCTACGCCCCGAGGACCGGGTGGTCAGCATGGACATCAGCAAGGAAGGGGCCGACGTGCTCGTCGTGACGACGGACGGCTTCGGGAAGCGCACGCCGATCGAGGAGTACCGCTCACAGTCCCGCGGCGGCCTCGGCCTGATCAACGTCAAGCTGAACGTGAACCGGCAGGGCAAGGTTGCCGCGATCCTCGTCGTGTCGGACAACGAGGAAGTGGTTATCGTCACGACCAACGGGGTAGTTATCAGACAGGGTGTCCGAGAGGTCCGGCAGACGGGCAGAAGCGCTCAGGGGACCCGCCTGCAACGACTCGGCGAAGATGACCGCGTCGTTGGCGTCGCCCCCGTGGTGGTGACCGACGATGATGAAGATGGCCCGGACTTCCCGGGCGTCGACGCCCCGGCCGAAACGCTCTGAACCGGCGGCTCGGTTATCCCCGCGCGCATCCAGGAGCACAAACATCGTGGGAGATTTCGGCTACCAAGCGGACTTCAACTCGGGCTACGGCTACCAGGCCGAGGTCGCCGCGCTGGTTCCTGAAGGCGTCCCGATGCTGGCGGCCATCCTGATTGAGAAGGGCATTCTCACGAAGGAGGGGCTGCAGGCCCTGCTCGATCGCCAGGCCAAGACCGGCGACTCGGTGGCTCAGGTGTTGATGGAGCTTGAGCTGGCTGCGCCAGATCAGTTGCTCGATGCCCTCCAGACGCGGGCTTATTATCGGTAAGCGGGCGTTGCATCGCCGTGCTTTCGGGGTACGGATGGCACAGACCATTCGAGGGGTGTCAGGACACACTCGGAAGGGCGTCGCGACAGGAAAGGGTGGAAACGCTTGCGAGTCGGCTACCTGACGGATATCGGAAAAGTCCGGGAGATCAACCAGGACTACCTTTACGCCAGTCTGGACCACGGCGTGTTCATCGTCGCGGACGGAATGGGCGGCCATGCGGCTGGTGAAAAGGCCAGCCAGACGGCCGTCCAGATCATCACCCAGCATCTGAGCCAACCCGGGGCGGCCAACGCCAACGGACAGATGCTCGACGAGATCCAAGGCGCCATCCAAGAGGCGAACAGGCAAATCATCAACGCCTCGATGGAAGACGCTTCCATGCGGGGCATGGGCACGACGGCCACTGTCATTGTGACGCGAGAGGGCCTCATGTTCGTGGGCCACGTCGGCGACTCTCGGGCCTACCTGATCCGCAACCGCCGCATTGACCAGATCACCGACGACCATTCGATCGTCGCGCAACTGGTGCGGGCCCGTGCCATCACGCCGCAAGAGGCGGCGCGTCATCCCTACCGCAACGTGATCACACGGTGTCTAGGAATGCAGGTAGATGTCGAGGCCGACACGCAGCAGCGGGAACTCAAGTCGGGAGACCGCTTGCTTATCTGTTCAGACGGCCTGTCGGGGCTCGTCTCCGACGATGAGATGCTCCAGTACGTCGTGTCCTCCGATGAGCCTCAGAAGACCTGCAAGGAGCTGGTTGATCTGGCCCTGGAACGCGGAGGGTCCGACAACATCTCCGTGGTGCTGATCTTCAACGACGACTGATTCCTCACGGACGCTACGACGCGGGGTCAAGCAAGGTAACGGGGGTGTCATGTCGGTCGGGGTCGGGTTGCATCGAGTTGAGCGAGGACTGCCATCCCGCCCTCGGGTGGCGGTCCTGTCCCCGTGCGCGCCTCTGGGAATGACGAGCGAGGCCCGCGCGTGAACAGGCTCCTCGCCGACAACTACGAAATCATCAAAGAGGTGGGCCGCGGTGGCATGGGGGTGGTCTACCTCGCCCAGGACCGCAGGCTCAGCCGTCGGGTTGCGATCAAGGAACTGCTGATCAGCGGTCAGTCGCTCATGCCCGACGAGATCGAGAACGTGGTCGCGCGCTTCCAACGGGAAGCCCAAGCCGCAGCCAAGCTGCAGCACCCGGCCATTGTCAGCGTCTTCGAGTACCTCCGCGAGGGAGACGCTCATTACATGGTGATGGAATACCTGGAAGGCAAGAGCCTCCAGCACTACATCGACCAGCGCAAGAGCTTCACGGTCGAGCAGACCGTCGACATCGCCACGCAGGTCTGCAGCGCCCTCGATTACGCCCACGCCCATCAGATTGTCCACCGCGACATCAAGCCTGACAACATCTTGCTGCTGGACAACGGCAAGGTCAAACTGATGGACTTCGGCGTGGCCCGGCACGTGGGGGAGGTGTCCAAGCTCACGCAAGCGGGCACCACGCTGGGCACCATTGCCTACATTTCTCCGGAACAGCTCTGCGACTCCCGGCTGGTCGACGGCCGCTCTGACCTGTTCTCGCTGGGGGCGATGCTCTACGAGATGCTGACGCTTCGCACGCCGTTCGATGGCGGCAACGTGGGCACCACGATCATGAAAATCATGAGCGAGGAGCCCGTCTCGCCTCGCCAGATGAACCCCAACATCCCCGCGCGGTTGGAGGTGGTGATCCTGCGCTCGCTGCGCAAGAGCCCTGACGAACGATTCCAGCGAGCGGCCGAAATGGCGCAGGCGCTGCAAAACGCGTTGCGGCAGGACAGCAACCCGGCCCCCCAGCCGCGCCCCGTTCAGCTCAACGTGGTGACGTGTCGGTCCTGCGGCACGGGCATTCCCGGCGGCCGCGGCCCCTGCCCGAAGTGCGGCCGCCTTCAGGCGCCGCCCGTGCAACCGACGTCCCCCGGCCCCGCCCCCGGACCGCGCCAACCCGCGGCAGCCCCACACTCGATGGGCGTATCTGCCGGGCCTCGCCCGATGGTGGGGCCGCCTGGCCCGGCGGGCCCTGCACCCGGCACGCCGGCCGCCCGTCGCGGCACCGGCGCCCTGCCACCGCTCCCCCCTGGCGCTGTCCCGGGCGCACCGCGGCCTGGCGTGGCGGGGCCTGGCGGCCCCGGCGGGGTCGGACCGGGAGGCATCCGCCCGGGTGGCCCCAACACCGGCGCCCTGCGCGCGCGGCCCATCATCGGCGCCCGCTTCCTGTATGCCTTCGGGACGCCCGGGTTCCAGCCCGGAGAGTTCCAGCAGCCCCGCGGACTCGCGATTGATGCGCGCGGCCAACTGCACGTGGCCGACACCGAGAATGGCCGGATCCAGGTCTTCGATCCGCAAGGGAAACACGTCAAGGACATCAGGCCCGCGATGGGCAAGGACAGCTTCCGATTCCCCCGCTCGCTGGCCATCTCCGCTCAAAGCGGCCGCATTTACGTGGTGGACGAGCTCGATTACCGCATCTACATCCTGGATGCAGACGGCAAGCAGGTGTCCATCTGGGATCGGCGTCGCAACCAGAATGAACCCACGGCCATCCCGGGGCGCCTCGCCGTGTCGAGCAACGGCACCATCTACGTGTCCGAGCCGAACAGCCACCGGGTGGTGATGTACAGCCCCAACCAGACGTTCATGGCGAACTTCGGCACGAACGGCGAGTTGCAGACGCCATCAGGCATCGTCGTGGGCCCCAAGTACGTCCTGTACGTGCTGGACTACGGCCAGTGCAAGGTCCACACCTTCGACGCCCGCGGCAAGGCCCTGTCGACCTTTGGCCGACGCGGTAGCGGCCCAGGGGAGTTCAGCGTGCCACGCGACCTGACGGTCGACCGTTCGGGCCACACCTTCGTCGCGGACACCCTGAACCACCGGATCCAGGTGTTCGACCCGCAAGGCGACCTGCTGCTTGCCTTCGGTCAGAAAGGCAAGCATGACGGCGCTTTCTCGGGCCCGGAGGGTATTGCGCTCTCCGCAGACGACCTGCTTTACGTCTCGGACAGGGGCAACAACAGGATCCAGGTTTTTCAGGTGGACCGCGCCTGAGGGCGGGGAATGTGGGGCCTGGCACCGCAAACTTGCGACAGAGAGTGTATCATTCCGCTTCAGAGGATCCAGGAATCACCCCGTCCGGTGAAACGAAACTTCGCGGTTCTTGATCGGCAGGTTTAGGCGACGGGGCGCGACGGGAAATAAAGTGCAGGGCCGAGGAGCCCGCTTGAAAGGAGACCAGTACGTCATGACGCACACTTCGCGAATCGCTCAGGCGTTTCGGTTGCTGACGGCCATTCAGAAGCGTCAGCGCAAGGGATTCACGCTGATCGAGCTGCTGGTGGTCGTCGTGATCATCGGCATCTTGGCCTCGGTCGCGCTGCCGTCCTTCGTCGGCGCCCAGGATAAGGCCCGCAACGCCTCCGTCTCGGCCAACCTCAGCACCATCCGCATGGCGCTCGAGCAGTACGCCACCGACAACAACGGCTCTTACCCGACGTCCGCCGGCTTCGCCACGGCGATGCTCACGAACGGCTACTTGCCGGGCAACAGGATGCCCAAGGCGCCGTGGAGCGCGACGGCTCAGAGCACGATGCTGGCCCCGGCGGGCAGCTCCGCAGGGCAGGTGCCTGTGCTCGACATCGCCGCTGGGACGGCCACCCTGTCCTCCCTGGGGTCGCTGATCACGGCCAGTGGCAAGGTCGCAGCCGCGCCAAGTTCCAATGACTGCTTCGGCTTCGTCGCCTACGACTACGCGCCGGACAACCAGATCTACGTGGTCTACGGCACGGGCAAGAAGAACAAAAACGCCATCACCGCTGCGGCAGCCTCCAACGGTTCCAACTAACGGCTCCCGCAGCCTCGGTTACCCACCAACGGACCGTCCGGGAGCCTCCGGGCGGTCTGCTTGCATTCAGCGACACCTGCCGTGACCGACACCATTCTGGAGACCCGAGACCTCTGCAAGGTCTACACGAGCTTTCCCCGAAAGCGGGTACAGACGCTGTTTGACCTCACGCTCGAGGTGCGTCGTGGGGAGACCTTCGGGTTGCTCGGGCCGAACGGCGAAGGGAAGACGACCACCCAGAAGCTCTTCCTGGGCTTGCTCCGTCCCACCTCGGGCACGGTGCGGGTCTTCGGCGAGGCCCCCGACCAGCCCGAGGTCCGTCGGCGCATCGGCTTCCTGCCTGAGAACCCATATTTCTACACGTACCTGACAGGCCGGGAATTCCTGGCCTTCTGCGCCGACCTTTTCGGCCTGTCCGAAGACACCAAGCGGAGCCGCATCCCGAGCTTGCTCTCGCTCGTCGACATGGAGCGGGGGGCGGATACGCAGATGCGTCGCTACTCCAAGGGGATGCTGCAGCGCATCGGCATCGCACAGGCCCTCATCAACGACCCGGACCTGGTCTTCCTCGACGAGCCCACCAGCGGCCTCGACCCGATCGGCCACAAAGAAATCAGCGACATCATCCGCTCGCTTCGGGCCCAGGGCAAGACGCTCTTCATCAACTCGCACGTGATGATGGACGTGCAGGTGATGTGCGACCGCATCGGCATCCTCCACCGCGGCCGGTTGGTGGCGTGCGGTGCGATCCCCGACCTGCTTCAAGACGGGGAGTCGCTGGAAACCTTCTTCGTCAGAACCATCGAGGCCGTTGAACGGCAGGCTTCGTGAGGCAAGCCGTGCGCACCACCCTCGCCATTGCTCGCAACACCTTCCTGGAGACGATCCGCGACCGCATCTTGAACGCCATCGTGCTCTTCGCCGTGGTGCTGATCGGTTCCTCAATTCTTCTCGGCCAGCTCTCGGCAGGCCAGGACGTCAAAATCATCAAGGACCTCGGCCTGGCAGCGATCAATTTCTTTGGCGTGGTGATCGCCATCTTTGTGGGCACCAGCCTGGTCCACAAGGAACTCGACAAGCGCACGGTCTTCGTGGTGCTCACGAAGCCGGTGCCGCGGCCCGCCTTTTTGCTGGGCAAGCTGGTCGGCCTCTCGACCACCCTCACGGTGCTGACGGCGGCCATGGGCGCCTCGTACCTGGGCCTGCTGCTGCTGCTCAAGGTGCCCTTGCACGCGGGGATGTTCCAGGCAATCGGCCTGGCCTGGCTGGAGTTCCAGCTGCTGACGGTGGTGACCATCCTCTTCTCGACCTTCTCGACCCCCGTGCTCTGTATGCTTTATGCCTTTGCGCTGTACGTCATCGGGCACAACATGGGGACGCTGGCAGATCTCGGCAAGAAGGCCCCACCCGTGTTGCGCGGCGTGATCGAGCTGCTGCAGGTGGCGCTTCCGAACCTCACGCTGTATGACATCAAGAACCAGGTGGTGTACGGCTTTTGGGCTCCTACCGGGCAGCTGGCCTGGACCGCCGCCTACACGCTCGCCTACGGGGCTGCCGTGTTTTGCGTCGCGGCTGCTGTGTTTGCCCGTCGGGAGTTCTGACCATGGCCGATGGCCTCAAGTGGCTTGCCGGCGTTTTCCTCGGGCTGGCTTGCTCGATGCAGGCGACCAGGGCCGTGAGCGCCTACCCGTCACCCGAGATCGACCGGAACATGATGTTCGTGCCCTCTGCAACGCTCGTCCGGGCGACGGCCAGCGGCTATGAAAACCTCATCGCTGACTCCCTCTGGCTGTCGCTCTTGCAGTACTACGGCGACCGCTACTTCGCGGACGACCGGACGATGGTCAACCTGGAGGAGATGTTCACCCTCATCACCGGCCTGGATAAGCGCTTCTGGTTTGCTTACTGGCTGGGAGCCTGGGCCCTCAGCGACAACGGCCAGGTCGAGGCGGCGCTCAGGCTGCTGGAGCGAGGCGAGGCAGCCAACCCCCAGGAGCTCAATTACCCCTACTTGCAGGGGTTCATCCGCTTTTTGATGAAGCGGGACTACCCCGGCGCGGCCGCCTGCTTCGAGCGTGCAGCCACCAAGCCCGTCGTGGAGATGGAGAACCAGCGCAGGTTCTCGCGGACCATGGCGGCCAGGATGTACCGGGAGCAGGGCCAGCTCGACCTCGCGCTGCAGGTTTGGAAGAACCTGCTGGAGAACGCCACGGACCGGACGCTGGCGGACATCGCCAAGACCAACATCCGCCGCATCGAGGCCGAGATGAAGGCCGGTGCCCCTTCTCACCGCAAGGTGGGCACCGGCCCGCGCTGAGACCGTCGGCTGCGTGTCAGGCGACAAGCGGCTTTTGGCGTGATGAACGTAACAACGTACCATCCGGCCCCTGGCATATAATGCGGGGGCCTGGGTACATATCACGTGACGAATTTTTATCTGGAAAACGGCTGCCCAGCAGCTGCAACGCCCCCAATCGCATCCGGTGGAAAGCCGGAGAGGTCTGCTGCGGATGACGCCCGGTTCGTTGATGGTGCCCGCGTCGTGGTGGGGCCCTCTCGCGTTGCTTTTCGGCGCGATGATAGGGTCCTTCTTGAATGTCGTCATCTACCGGCTTCCCGCGGGGCAGTCCATCGTTTGGCCCGGCTCTCGCTGCCCCCACTGCGCCACGGCACTGCCCGCCTGGCAGAATGTGCCGGTCCTGAGCTTTCTGGCGCTGAGGGGCCGTTGCGCCACGTGCCGGGCCCCGATCTCCTGGCGCTACCCGCTCATCGAGGCCTCCACGGGCCTGCTGTTCTGGGCGGTGCTGCAGGCCCACGGTCCCACGTGGCAGACGCTCGCGCTGTGGGCCTTTGTTGCCCTGGGGATCGTGGTCTTCTGGATCGACCTGGACACGATGCTCATCCACGACGCCGTCACGCTGCCGGGGATCGGCCTGGGGCTGGCCTACGGCTTCGCGTTGACGGACAATGGCATCTCTGGGCTCGTCGCAGCGCTGGGAGCCTGGGCCTTCTTGCTGGCGGTGAACAGCCTCTCGCTGCTGCTCCTGGGGCAGGATGGCGTGGGCGACGGCGATATGACCCTGGTGATGATGCTCGGGGCCTGGCTTGGCACCCGGCACACGCTGGTGGCTCTTGGCTTCGCCCTGATCGTGGGCAGCCTCTGGGGGCTGTTCCAGCTGCACGCGCGCTGGTGGAGCTTCGGGGCCAGGGCGCCCCTGGCCGCGGCCGCCCTGGTGGCCCCCGCGAGCTTCGAGCTGGTGTGCCTGGTGACGGGCTTGCCCACCGGCAGCCCACAGTGGTGGTGCGGTGGGCACCTCGACCTGACAGGCTGGGCGGTGGCCGTCACCGCCTCGGTGTTTCTTGCCCTGGCGGCGGGGTGGCTGTTGCGGCGACTGACGCACGCAGAGCCTCCCCACGTGATGCCATTCGGTCCGGCGCTGGTGGCGGGGGGCGTGGGCGCGCTCTTCGTGGGTGCTCCCACCTGGACGTGGCTGTCCAGCCACGTCGTGGGCCCCTGAGGTTGAAGGAGGCTTCGTATGCAGTGGCTTGACGCGCTGAAGGCGCGCATCGGCCTGAAGGCCAAGGCCGTCGTCGGGTTGGACATCGGGCCGGACGCCATCGTGGTCGCCAGCCTGTCGAAGGGCAAGACGGGCTACGTTGTTGAGGCCCTCGGCTCTGCGCCTATGCCGTCCAACTCGCTGCAGGACGGCGAGATCGCGGACCCGGCCGCCGTGGGCGAGTTGGTGCGCGGCCTGCTCGACGAGCAGGGCATCGAGGCCGACCAGGCCGTGGTTGCCATCAGCGGGCAGAGCGTCATCATCCGCCTCATTGCGACGGAGCCGATGGAGCCCGGCGAGTTGGACACCTACATCGGCATCGAGGCGGAGCGGTACATCCCCTTCGCGCTGGATGACGTGAACATCAGCTCGCAGATCGTGGGCAACACCGTCGACGAGTCAGGCAACGACAAAATGGAAGTGCTGCTGGTCGCAGCCCAGAAGAACCTGGTGCAGTCCTTCATCTCTGCCGCGGAGGAGGCCGGCCTGGGCCTGAAGTGTGTCGACGTGGCCTCTTTCGCTGTGATGAGAGCCCTAGAGAAGTCAGAATACCTTGACGATAATCAGACGGTTGCTGCGCTGCTGATCCAGGGCCCCTCCACCGACATCAACGTGCTGTCGGGCGGGGTCCCCAAGTTCAACCGCAGCGTGCTGATTGGCTACACCTACCTCGTGGACAACCTGATCAACTCTCTCGGCATCGATGAATTCGCCGCTCGCGAGCTGCTCGACCAGCTCGACGTGGACCCGCAGGGCTACGAAGACATCTCAGCGGAGGTCGAGCAGGCGACGGAAATCATCAGGCCGGCGCTGTCCGAGCTGACGGGCGAGATCAGCCGGTCGCTGGACTTCTTCATGAGCCAGGGCGGCGCCACCATCGACCGGATCGTCATTTGCGGCAAGGGGGCCTCGATCCGTGGCCTCGACCGCTTTCTGACCACGCGCCTCGGCATCGAGGTCGCCGTCGGGAATCCGTTCACCGCCCTCGGGATCGACAACGTCGAGGTCGAGGAGTCTCAGGCTCCAGCCTACATCACGGCCATGGGGCTGGCGCTGCGGGGGCTTGAGGGACCATGACCACCATCAACATCAACCTGCTCCCCGAGGAGATGCGCGCCAGCGGTGGCGGCGCATCCGGCGGCGGCGAGGGGGGCTTCAACCGCGAGGCCATGCTGCCCATTGCAGGGGGCGTGGGCGCAGCACTCCTGGTCCTCACCGTGCCCTTCCTCCTGCGGACCCTCTGGTTCGACCCCAGCTCGGTAGAGCTCCAGGAGAAAGACAGCGAGGTGCAGGCGGAGATTGACAAGTACAACACCTCGCTGAAGGACCTGCAGAGCCAAGGCGAGCGGCGGGAGATGCTCAAAAAGCAGTACGCCACCCTGCAGAGCGTGGCCGGGGTGACGCCCTCGTGGGCGCAGATCCTCAACGAGTTGCGGACCCTGACGCCAGGTAGCCTGTGGTTCGAGGACTTCAAGGTCGACTCCCAGAAGGCCGAGATCAGCATCAAGGGTGGTGCGCTGGATTACGGCGCGGTCGCCTATTTCCAACGTAACCTGGAGCACTCGGAGTACTTTGCAGGGCCGCAGCTGCGCCGCACGGAGGCGCACGTCAACAACGGCCGCACCAGCTTCGTTCAGTTCGAGCTGTCGGCCAGCGTGCGCCTCGGCGCCAGAACGTCACGGTAGGGAGAGGCATGAGCACCATCACCATCGGAGGGAATGAAGTCCCCGCCAAGGGGGTGGCTGCCGCTATTGTGGGCCTGGCACTGGCCTACCTGGCCTACGACACCTTCCTGTCAGAGGACAGCTTGATGGGGCGGTACGACGCCCTGCAGGCCCAGGAGCAGGGCATCGAGGAGAAGCGCAACACCGCGCAACAACTCAAGCAGCAGACCCGGGAGATCGACAAGGTGAAGGCCGAGATCCTCGACGTCGAGAAGGCCATCGCAGTCCTGCGCTCCAAGATCCCGGTCGAGGCCCAGCTGCCCGTGCTCCTTTACGACATCGAGCGCATGGCCCGGGCCAGCCGCGGTGGCCTGGAGTCCTTCCAGCCCGAGGCGCTGGCGAGCTTCAAGGGCGACCCAAGCGGCGAGATCCAGGAGTTGCCCATTTCCATCAAGGCTAATGGCACCTTCTCGCAGGTGCTGCAGTTCCTCGAGGCCATCAACCTGTACGAACGCAAGCTCTCTGTGAGCAACCTGACGCTCAAGCCTCTCCAGGCCTCGCCAAGCGTCGGTGGCAGCGGCGCCGATTTCCGGAACAACCTCGCGATGGAATTCAAACTGAACGCTTACATCCTCCGCAGCAAGGGAGGCACGCCATGAACTTCGCGCAAGCGATGATCGTCCCGTCCCTTGTCAGCATGGGGCTCGGGACGTTGATGGTGGCCCAGAACCTGTCCTTCGTGGAAGCGGGCTATGCGGCGCCTGCTGGCCCTGCAGCCCCCGCGGGTAAGGAAGGGAAGCAGGCCCCGAAGGTCGATTCGCGGCCACAGGCCGCGGCCCCGGGCGCGGCAACGCCCGGCAACGCGGAAGAGGTCCAGTTCGGCAAGGGTGAGGGTGCCGTGCTGGCTGCGACCTCGGAGCAAGAGCTCTCCGTGCGCGCCGTCGAGGCCGCCGGCCGAGAGGACCCGTTCCTCCAGCTGGTGCCGCCCGACCCGGGCTCCATCAAGGTCCCGATCGAGATTGCCCCGCTCACGAAGCTCCCCCCCATCTCGACGGTCGCGCCGACGATCCCGGTCGTCAAGCCCGTGCCGCCGCCGGTGGTGCCCGTGACCGCCGTGAAGCCTCCCGTCAATGGGGCGGCTGCCCCCCCTCCTCCAAAGCCCTTCGGCGGCGACAAGCCACCGGCCCTGGATCAGCCTCAGTGGCTGGTGCGCGGCATCGTCAGCACGGGTTACGAGCGCATCTGCATGCTCGAAGGCCGCGCCGGCAACAACATCAGCGCCCGCATCGGCGAGACCCTCTCAGACGGAAGCGTCGTGGAGGCCATCTCCAACCGAGGCGTCACCTTCATCCGCGGCGGCCGTCGCTTCGTGAAGATCATTGGAGGCATCCTGTGATGACGGTTCCCCTCCGCTCTCTGCGCACCCTGGTGGCAGCCTGCGTCCTCCTGACGGGCGCGGCAGGCGCTGCCCCGGCGTGGGCGCAGGACGCCACAGACCGAAATGCCTCCGTCAAGGACCAGCTGATCAACTTCAAGGACATCCCCGCGCTCATCAAGAACCCGACCTTCATCACCCTGAAGTTCGACAACGCCGACGTGCGCGAGGTGCTGCGCATGATTGCCCAGCGCGGGGGTATGAACCTGATCATCGACGAGAGCGTCAAGGGGCGCTTCACCATCGACGTCCGCGCGGTGCCCCTCGACGAGTTCTTCGGCATCGTGCTCCGGACCAACGGCCTGGCCGCCCGACGCGTCGGCACCTCCTTGCTGATTGCGAACGAAGAGCAGCTTCGCGCAAAGATCGACAGCGCGCAGGCCGCCACCTTCAGGCTCAACAACGCCTCGGCAGAGGACGCCCTGCGCGTCATCAACGGCGTCCTCGATGCGAAGAGCGCTGGCAAGGTCAAGCTGATCGCCGATAAGCGCACCAACTCCGTCGTCGTCTCGGGCACTGGCGAGGACCTCACGAAGATCCGCAACGCCATCCGGGCCATCGACGTTCCCGCCCCCCAGGTGGTCATCGAGCTCAAGCTGGTCGAGGTCCAACGTGGGGCGTTGAAGCGGCTCGGCGGAGAGTTCGGCTTCGGTGGCTCGAAGTTCGGGTTCTCGAGCAACGTCTCGGACATCGCCGTGACGGCAAACGGCCAGCCATCCGCCGGCATCCCCCCCTCGGGCAGCGGCGGCACCACCGTGACGTTTTCCTCCCTCGGGAACATCACCTCGAACATGAACGCCCGCATCACGGCGCTCGTGAACCGCGGCGAGGCCCAGATCCTCGCCAACCCTCGCGTCGCAACCCAGGACAACGTTCAGGCGGAGATCGCCATTGTGAACCGCTTCCCCATCGTCTCGACCACCTTCGTCGGGGCGGCCGGCGGCGCAGCGAACGCAACGCAGCAAGTGCAGTTCCAGGACATCGGCGAGCGCCTCACGATCACGCCGCGCATCGACACCAACGGCTTCGTGACCATGGACATCCAGCCCAACATTTCGGTGCGGGGCAAGGACGTCATCGTCAACGGCAACCCGGTGCCTGAAATCAACGAGCGGCGTCTCCGGACGACCATGCGTGTCGCAGATGGCGAGACGGTCGTGATCGGCGGCCTCATCCGCCGGAACACCACGTCATCCCAGACGAAGACACCGCTGCTGGGCGATCTGCCCTTCATCGGGTTCCTGTTCAGGCAAGACTCCAACAGCAACGACGAGACCGAGGTCATCGTGATGGTGACGCCGCACATCAGGAGCGGCGAACGCCTCTCGGACTGAAGGCAGCGGCCCCGGGGCCCAGTTCCTGTATAATCTGGTCGGCCGTTCGCGCCTCGCGGACGGCCGACTTTCGATCGGAGGGGTGAGAATGACGCAAGTGGCTACGGACCTGATGGAGAAGATCGTCTCGCTCGCGAAGCGCCGGGGCATCATCTTTCCGAGCAGCGAGATCTACGGCGGGCTCGGCAGCACCTGGGACTACGGCCCCCTCGGCGTCCTCTTGAAGAACAACGTGAAGCGGGCTTGGTGGCGTGCCGTGGTGCAGCAACGCACCGACATGGTCGGCATGGACGCCGCGATCCTCATGCACCCCCAGGCCTGGGTGGCCTCCGGCCACGTCGAGACCTTCCACGACCCACTGGTCGACGATAAGCAGACCAAGCAACGCTTCCGGGCTGACCACCTGATCGGGCAGATGATCGAGGAGTTCAAGGCCTCCGGCGCCTCCACCCTGGTCAAGAAGGGCCACGAGGCTTTCCTGCCCGAGTTTGCGGCGTGGGTCGAGGCCAACTCCGTCGAGGCCCTCCTCAAGGACAAGCCCCGCTGTCAGGAGGTCTTCGCCCACATGGTCAGCCCGGCGGGCGGCGAACTCACGGAGCCACGTAACTTCAACTTGATGTTCAAGACCTTCCTCGGCCCCGTCGAGGACTCAGCAGCCGTGGTGTACCTGCGCCCCGAAACGGCCCAGGGCATCTTTGTGAACTTCCGCAACGTCCAGGGCGCCAGCCGCAAGAAGCCTCCCTTCGGCATCGCCCAGATTGGCAAGTCCTTCCGCAATGAGATCACCCCCGGTAACTTCACGTTCCGGACGCGCGAGTTCGAGCAGATGGAGATCGAGTTCTTCGCCCCGCCAGACGAGGCTGCGCAGTGGCACCAGCATTGGATCCACGCGCGCTACCAGTGGTACCTCGACCTCGGCATGAAGCCCGCGAACATCCGACGCCGCGCGCACGGCAGCGATGAACTCGCGCACTACGCCGCGGGCTGCGAGGACTTCGAGTACCGCTTCCCGTTCGGCTGGTCAGAGTTGGAGGGTGTCGCGAACCGCACCGACTTCGACCTGAAGCAGCACCAGTCGCTCTCCGGCAAGGACCTGACCTACTTCGACGAGGAGAGCAAGACCGCCTACATCCCCCACGTGATCGAGCCGTCGGCCGGCGCCGATCGGGCGACGCTGGCCTTCCTGGTCGACTCCTACGACGAGGAAACGGACGCCAAGGGGGAGACGCGCGTGGTGCTCCGGCTGCATCCGATGCTGGCCCCCTTCCAGGTCGCGGTGCTGCCGCTTTCGAAGAAGCCGGAGTTGACGGGGCCCGCCCGCAAGCTGGCCGCGCACCTGGCCCAGTTCTGGTCCGTCGACTACGACGAGACCCAGTCGATCGGCAAGCGATACAGGCGTCAGGATGAGGTCGGCACGCCCTACTGCCTCACGCTGGACTTCGACTCGTTGAACGACCACAGCGTGACCATCCGCGAGCGAGACTCAATGGACCAGGTGCGGCTTCCCCTGGCTGACGTCCTGCCGTGGCTGCAGGGACGGCTGCGCTGGCCGGGCGAGACGGCCGAGTTGCCCGCCATCTTCGAGGCCCCTCAGGCCTAGCCTGAGGGGGTCACCTCTTCGGGCCGGACGTGAGCCCGTGGACCCTGTTGCCGAGGCCGTTGAGGTACTGGTGGTAGCGCGCTGTGCTCTCCAGCCCGGCGGTCTCGCGGAACCGGCGCATCTGGGAGAAGAATTCCCAGCGTGACAGCACCATCCGCTGCCCGTACTGCTCGACCGTGAGGGGCAACCCCACGAGAAGGGGGTGCATCCAGACGGCCCAGCAAACGGCGGCGCAGAGCAACCCCGCGAAGGCCAGCCGCGCGTGCGTCAGGCGCCCCAGCGCCCAGGCGATGGCGATGGCCGCAAAGGGGAGGGCCTCGCCGAAGTAGGTGCTGAAGGTGGTGGCCCTGCCCGTCAGCGACCAGGCCATCCACATCAGCATCCCCAAGACGCCGACGAAGGCAGGTACGGCCTCGCGGTGCCGCCACGCCCTGCGCAGCGCGATCGCCCAGGCGGGCACGGCCGCCAGCCAGAGCGTGGGGTTGCCCAGCGCCAGGATGCCCTCTACACGTCCCTCGGCGGGCATGGGAACAAATTGGTACCAGAGCGGGACCTGCAACAACGGCCAGGACCACCAGGGAGAGTGGTAGGGATGGCCCCCCACCTCGTACTGGTGAAAGGTGACCATGCGGGCGTGCAGGTCCGCGAGCAGGCCCCAGGCTTCTCCCCAGGAGGCAGGTTGCAGCAGGGAGGCGCCCGGCGGCCAGACCATCGGCAGGCAGATCGCCACGTACACCGCCGCTGGCACAACGGCAAAGCCTGCCGCGGCAGCTATCGCCCAGCGGTCCCAGGCGTGGGCGCTGGCCCTCCCCGACCAGGGTCGCCTGAGCAACAGGCAGACCAGGCCCAGGGCGCCCAGGGCCACGGCCCCGGTCCAGCGCGTGCCGAGCGAAGCGCCCAGCGCCACGCCCATGGGCAGGAGCCACAGGGGCTGGTCCCGCCGGCAAGCCAGCCACGCCAGCCCTGAGGCCGCCACGATGAAGCACGTCGAAAAGGCGTTGGTCATCCCCAGCCGGGCGTGCACAAAGAAAACGCCGTCCAGTGCCAGCAGCAGCGCCGCCACCAGGCTCCCCAGCACGCCGAGCCCGAGCGCACGCGCAAGCAGCAGCGTGCCGCCGAGGGCAAGGGAAGCCGCCACGACGCTCGGCATCCGCCAGGCCCAGGCGTGGGCGGCAGTCCAGCCGTGGGACGGCAGGTCGAAGGCTCCGGGGCCCAGGGCCAAGCCCAGCGCGATGAGCCACCGGCAGCCCGGGGGATGGGCGAGGTCCGATGGTGGCAACCCCTGCAGCATCTCGTCGGCGGCCGCAACGTGCAACACCTCGTCGAACACGGGGGCAACGTGCAGCGCCAGCCCGTGGCTGGCCCAGAGGGCAAATGCCACGGTCACAGCGAGTGCGAGAAGCCCATCACGCCATGTAAGGCGCTCCGTGGGCCAGCGCCAGGGGCTCACGCCGCTCCCCCCGTCGGGGTCGCTTCCACGAGCCGCCCCGCCCAACTCAGCGCGGCTCGACGATGAGCTTGATTGCGGTACGCTCCTCGCCGTCGATGAGGAGGTCGATAAAGGCCGGCACACAGACCAGGTCCAGGCCGCTGGGCGCCACGTAGCCACGGGCAATCGCCACGGCCTTGACCGCCTGGTTGATGGCCCCCGCTCCGATGGCCTGCATTTCCGCCGTGCCGTGCTCTCGGAGCACCCCAGCCAGGGCCCCGGCGACGGAACTCGGGTTGGATTTGGCAGATACCTTCAGCACGTCCATGGTTGGCGCTCCAGGTCGGGGTGCGATGCGGGGCATGTTGCTGGGCTGGTCGAGACCGAGGCGCGGTGCAGGATTGCTGACCGTCAAGCGGGCACGGGGAGCCATTTATCGGCGTTTCTGAAGCCATGATAACCTACCGTCATCGGTAGTTCAAGCGCTCGATGGCGAGCGTCTTTCCGCTCCTGGTGTCGATCCGCAGGCGAACAGCGTTGAACTGGGTGGGGCCAGCGGCCACCTCCATCCGCGTCGGCAACGCCGTGATCATCTTTCGAATGGCCAGGTCCGCGCGCATGCCGATGACGGCGTCCCGGGGCCCCGTCATCCCGACGTCGCTGAGGAAGCCCGTGCCACCAGGCAGGATGGTCTCATCCGCCGTCTGCACGTGGGTGTGGGTGCCCAGGCAGGCCGAGACGCGACCATCCAAGTGCCGGGCCAGGGCGGCCTTTTCCGACGTGGCCTCCGCGTGCACGTCCACCAGGATCACCCGCGCCCGCCCCGCCACCTGCTCGAGGACACCGTCGAGGGCACGAAAGGGGCAATCGACGGGGGGCATGAACACCCGCCCCATCACGTTGATCACGGCCACGGGCACGTCGGCCACCTCCACCAGCGTCCAGCCCCGCCCAGGCGCCCCCGGCGCGTAGTTGACAGGACGCACCAGGCGCGGCTCATCCTGAATGAAGCCGAAGATTTCGTTCTTGTCCCAGGTGTGGTTGCCCATCGTCACCACATCGACGCCCTGATCCCGGAGGTCCTGAAAGACCGGCTCCGTGAGCCCGAACCCACCCGCAGCGTTCTCGCCATTGGCGACCACCAGGTCCGGCATGGCCTGCCGCTTCAAGCTGCCCATGTACGTGGCCAGCGCGTCGCGCCCGGGACGCCCGACGATGTCGCCGACAACCATCACGTCCAACGCGGTGGGCGCGCTCACTTGGCAATCTCTGTCACGCGCGTCTCGCGGACCACCGTGACCTTGATCTGCCCGGGGTACTCGAGCTCCGTCTCGATGCGCCTGGCGATGTCCCGCGCCAGCACGGCGGACTGCACGTCATCGACGACATGCGGCTGGACCACGATGCGGATCTCCCGACCCGCCTGCACCGCATAGGAGCGGTCGACACCCGGAAAGGACCGGGCGATGGCCTCGAGCTTTTCCAGACGCTTGATGTAGATGTCGATGGTGTCCCGCCGGGCCCCGGGGCGAGCGGCAGAGATGGCATCCGCCACCTGCACCAGCACGGCCTCCACCGTCTCCTGCGGCACGTCCAGGTGGTGGGCCGCGATGGCGTTGACCACCTTCGGGTTCTCCCCGAACCGACGGCAGAGATCGCCACCCACGAGCGCATGCGGGCCCTCGACCTCGTGGGACAACGCCTTGCCGATGTCGTGCAGGAGACCTGCCCGGCGGGCCAGGTGGATGTCGGCCCCCAGTTCCGCCGCCATCGACGCAGCGATGTGCGCCACCTCGATCGAGTGGCGTAGCACGTTCTGCCCGTACGACGTGCGGAAGCGCAGGCGGCCCAGAACCCGGATCACCTCCGGGTGAAGGCCCTGGATCTGGGCCTCGATGGCGGCGCTTTCCCCGTCTTCCCGGATGCGCAACTCCACCTCTTCCCGCGCCTTCTCGACCACCTCGTCGATGCGGGTGGGGTGGATGCGGCCATCGGCGATGAGACGCTCCAGCGTGATGCGCGCGACTTCGCGCCGGACGGGATCAAAGCTGGACAGAATCACGGCCTCGGGCGTGTCGTCGATGATCAGGTCGATGCCCGTGGCGGCCTCGAGGGCCCGGATGTTCCGGCCCTCGCGCCCGATGATCCGGCCCTTCATCTCGTCGCTGGGCAGGGACACGACCGTCACGGTGGCGTCGACGGTATGGTCGACGGCGCAGCGTTGAATGGACGTGGTGATGATCTCGCGCGCCTTCTTGTCCGCAAGCTCGCGGGCCTGCGCCTCTGCCTCGCGGATCCGCACGCCGAGCTCGTGGCGAAGCTCATCCTCCAGCTTGCTGTGAAGCTGCTGCCGAGCCTGCTCCCGCGTCAGCCCCGCCAGCCGTTCCATCTCGGCGAGGGACCGGGCCTTGGCGTCCTCCACCTCCTGCTGTTTGAGCCGCAGGTCTTCCTGAAAGGAGCGCTCCCGGGCGAACTGCTCGTCCTCCCGCTGGCGCAGCAGCTCCTCCCGACGCTCGAGGTGTTCATGTTTGCGGTCGAGCCCCTGCTCCTTGCCCTCCAGGCGCTGTTCGGTGCGTTTGACCTCAGCTCGCTCTTCCCGAAGGTCCGCCTCCCGGCTCGCCATCACGGCCTCCACCTCCGCCAGCGCGCGCTGCTTGGCGAGCTCTGCCTCGAGGCCCGCCTCTGAGCGGACACGCTCCGACTCCGCCCTGGCAGCGGCTTCGGCCGCGCCGGCGGCGTACTGGAGTTGCTTGGCCTGGTTGTACTTACGGTTGGCGAGGAGCAGGCTGACGACGCCCAGCAAAAAGGCTGCGATGGCGATCAGCTGGTATCCGATCAGGGCGGCATTGGGGTTCATGCACGAATCCCGTCTAGCCGCGTCCGATGGGACGCCTACCAGATGTCTCGGGCCGACGTTGGCCCGGTGAACGATATGGGAAGCGTCCGATGGCGGGCGCGTGCGACACAAGGTGGGGGGATGCGGCCGAAAAGCCCGGCCTCGACTTTTATTCCCGCCACCAGCGCGGACCTAAACCGGGAGGGCGAGCTTAGCTTCGCGGGAGGGGGTCCGTCAGTTGGAAAAGTCAATCTTGCGGAGCCGGCGGTTGCCGGCGTCCACCACGAACAGGTCCCCCGAGGCATCCAGTGCCAGGCTCTGAGGCTGGTTGAACTGGGCGGACACCCCATCTTGGAACCCGGCGTTGGAGCCACACAAGGTGGTGACGGTACGGGGCGTGGCATTGAGGTCGAACAGCCTGATGCGGTGGGCCTGGCTGTCCGCGAGGTACAGCCGGCTTCCGTCGAGGGCAAGCCCTGCCGGGCTCTCGAACGTGGCCGAGATGTTCGCGTCCAGCCGGTCCGCGTCGCGCGCGACGATGGTGCTCACCACACCGGCCGGGCTGACCTCCCGCACGGCGCGGTTGCCTGCATCGGCCACGTAAAGCGTGCCGTCCGCCGCCACCACCAGGTCCACGGGCGTGTCGAAGCGTGCCTCCTGCCCCGCGCCGTCCTGACGGCCCTGTTGCCCCGGCCCCCCCGCAAGCACCGTGACGACACCCGTTGTGGGGTCGATGCGGCGGATGCAGTGGTTCAGGGAGTCGGCCACCAAGATGGCCCCCCCCGGCCCCACGACTGCCGCTCCGGGAGAGTTGAAGCGGGCCTCGAGGCTGATTCCCGCCTGGAAGCCTCCGCCGAGTGCCCCGCCGTCGCCCCCCCCCGCGATCGTCTCCACGCGGTTGTCCGCAGAGAAGAAGCGTCGGATCCGGTGGTTCAGGGCATCCGCAATCAGGAAGGTGTCCCCGGATGGCGCGGCGCGCTCGAAGGCGATGCGCGCGGGCGCGTTGAAGCGAGCGGTCAACCCCACGCCGTCATCCGTGCCGGCGTCAGGGCCACCGGCCACCGACGTGACGGAGGTGGTCGAGACGCGGCGAAGCTGGTTCGCGGCGCCATCGACGACAAACAGCACGGGCGACGCCCCTCCTGGGGCCAGCGCCACCCCTGTCGGTCCAGCGAACCGGGCGGCCGCGACGGCCCCGTTGACGACGACGGCCTCAGCCCCACCCACCAGCGTGCTGACCGTGAAGGTCCGCGGCGTAGGCGAGGGTGAGGGCGGTGGGGCGCTGCCGCCGCCGCCGGCGCCACCCGGGAGCACAACGGCGATCGCCAGCGGCGGGCTGGTCAGCTCCCCGCTGCGCGCGACCAGGTTGCCCGTGCCGACCAGGTTGGCAGTGACGGTGCCGGCCTCCGCATCGACGGTGAGGGCACCGCCGTCGCTGACCTCCCACCGAACGGGGGCAGTGGCCAGCGCCATGCCGTTCGCATCCAGGGCTGAAGCCGTGTAAACCTGCGTGCTTCCGACCGTCAGCGTGGTGATGACCGGGGTGATGGTGAGGCTGGTCAGCAGCTTGAACTTGAGGGAGTTGCTGACGATGGTCCCGGCCCGAACCCGCACGTCCTCGCTGTCGGCGCCGCTCGGAACCTTGACCCGAAGCTCGGTGGGGCTCTGCCGCGTGACCTCCGTGGCCGTGAGCGTTCCGAACTCCACCGTGAGCCCGGCGTCGGGCAGGCCGGTTCCCGTCAGGGTCACGGTCGTGCCACGCCCCCCAAGCTGGGGCTCCATGTCGGTCAGCGTCGGGGGCGTCCCACCGAGCAGGACGTCCGCCACGCTGACCGTCCCGGCGGGGCGCACGGTGAGCCCCGGCAGGTTGTAGGCCCCCACTCCCTCCTTGCTCACGGCCAGGCTGTAAGCGTCACCGGAGGGAACATTGACGATCGCGTACTCGCCGCGGTCGTCCGTGACGCCGCGGTAAGGCGTGCCGGGAAGCGTCACGACGGCATCCTTGAGGCCAGACCCGCCGGCGCCCTTCACCAGGCCCCGGATCGTCCCGGTGTTGGCGAGTTGCAGCGTCAGGCCTCGGGCAGCTGCCGGCACGTTGAACTGGAAGGCCTTGACCGTGTCGCTCTCGGCGGCCTCGAGGTTGAGCGGCTTGCCTTCCGGGTCGGCCAGCTTGAAGCGGCCCTGGGTGTCAGTCTTGACCGAAGGGGGCGCCGGGCTCGCGACCTGGAGCAGTGCCCGGGCGAGCCTGTAGGCGGTAGGGGCTGGTGGCAGCGCCGGGTACCCGGTGACGACGACGCCTGCGGCAGGCTTCCCGTCCTCCCGCAAGACCACGCCGGTGTGGTCGGACACCGCGACCGTGGCGGTCGCCACCGGGTTGGCCGTCAGGTAGGTGTTGGCCGATGCGGTGGGCGAGGCCATCGGCTTGAACCGGTCGCCATCCGGCGTCCGCCGTGGACCGGGCGTGCCCCGCGTCGAGTTTAGCGTTTGCGCCCTGCCCCTGGTTTGCTCGGGCTCCACAACAGCCGGCGGGGACGCCGCGCAACCGAGCGTCACCAGGAAGACCGCGACCAGCGGGGTTCGGTAGGTCGGAAGACCACACATGGACTCAGCCGCAGGACTTGGGGGGAACTGGCAGAGGCTGCCTCTTGTTCATGTTCCCCGGCGCCACGCCCCGGAAACGCCCGGCAGCCCCCCACCGCTGCGGTGGAGGCGGTCAGCGCGCTTCGCGGAGCACCTGCGCCGGGTCGTCCGCGATGCGAATAAGGAACATCGCGCCGGGCTTGTTCTCTGCGATGAGGGCCTGCGCGCGCTTGAAAGACGGGTCGAAGCCATCGAGGCGGCTCCCGATCTCGGTGGTGAAGTAGGGGACATGCAACTCGCCATAGACGAAGTCCCGGATCGTGCCGCACGTCGGGTAGAGCTCGTTGGCCTGGCAGGGCTTGTACTTGTTGAAGCCCGCCAGCTTGGTGCCGATGGTCTCGAGCAGCTTCGCGTCCGCCGGTTTGGCAGAGGTCCAGCCCCAAGGCCACATGATCAGGTTCGAGTAGGCGTGGTAGTCCATGCCAATCTTGAGGTTCGGGATGCCCGACAGGAACGACTTGATCGCCTGGGTCTCAGGCTCGGAAGCGGCCGAGGGCCCCTGGTAGGTCGGAGACGACGGCTGGCCGCTCGAGCCGCCGTTATCCAAGCCCCACTTGAACGGGAAGTTGCGGTTGAGATCGACGCCGATGCCTCCCGTGAAGGGGTGGGTGTTCTTGCGCCAGTCCTGACCCTTTTCAGCTTGATGATGACCGTCGGGGTTTGCCATCGGCAGCACGTGGATCACCCGCGAATCGACAAGGCGCGTGATCTCGGCGTCCTTGCCGTAGCCCTCCAAAAGATCCTTGACCAGCCCCATCGCCAGTTCGACAGGCACCAACTCCCGGGCGTGGACGTTCGCAGTAAAGGCGACGGCTGGCCGGCCCGTCGCATCACCCTTGCCGGTGATGCGCACCGTCCAAAGCTGGCGGTCCGCCTTGCCCTGGGTGGTTTCCCAGGAGGGGCCCGCGCTTCGCAGCGTCACGAGGTCGGGGTGGCGAGAGGCCAGGGCCCTGAGCTCGGCCGTCACCTGCTCGTAGGTCCTGTAGCCCGCGTCGAAGCTGTTGCGCACGCCGAAGCCCGGCGCGTTCTCAGGTTCCAGGGAGAACTTGAGGCCCCTTGCCTTGAGCCTCGAAAGGTCCTGGGCGAGGATGCGACCGAAGGCCTGCCTGCGCGGCATCTCGACCCCGAAGACGTCCAGGCCACCGTCAACAGCCTGCGCAAGCTGGGCCGGCGTTGCGTAGTCGAGGCGCACCGCCAAACCAGCTGGGCGAGCGCCCGCCTGAGGGGTGGGCAGGGGAACGGCCCCCTGGGTCCGACAGCCGGCCAAGATGGCCGCCAGCACCACGCCAGAGAGGGCGAGGCGCCACAGGGTGGTTTGGCTTGAAGGCGACATGCGGGCGGGCTCCGACGAGGGGGGACCCGTCGATTATCCTGCCAGAGGTTCGCACGCTTGTTTATATAGCGGATAAATTAACCTTAAAGTTTATTAAGCGTTTGATATCCCCGCGTCCGGCCAACCACGGTGCACACCTGCCAGTCGCGGGTAAAAAAGGATTGCCCCTCCTTGCGCAACCGCCACCAGGCGCCACCAGAACGGCTGAGAAGACCTTGTCCAGCGAGCATCTCCGACCCCGGCCATCGGGCAACGAGCAGGTCCTCCGCGGGAGGCTGCTGTCGACCTTGGTGGTCGCAGCCGTGACGGCCAGCGCGTGTGCGCCGGCCTCCAGCCCCGCCCCCGTGGGCCCGTCTCGCGCTGGCGACGGGCCTCCAGCGGCTCCCGGGCGCCCTCCGAGGGACCTGATGCCCGGCGCCACGGGTGTGACGCCGAACGGACCGCAGGTCCCGCTGGCGGCCCCGGGGCCGGCGCCCGTAACGCCGCCATCGGGCGTGACCACGGGCGCGCCCTCCCCGGCAACGGACCGCGACGAGGATCTGGTAAGTCGGAGGCGGAGCGTGGCCCCCCTGGGCATCTACGGCCGTGTGACAGCCCCGTCCCGCCTGCTTTCGGACCAGGGCGGCGCCATCGTCAGCAACAACGGCGCCACCATCGTCAGCAACAACGGCGCCGGGGTGCTGTCGAACAGCGGCGGAAGGCTCATCAGCGACGCGGGGGGCTCCCTCCTCGGCAAGGTGAGGCTTTACAAGGCACCCCAGCCACGTTACGGCCTGCTCGCGCTGGAGCCTCACCGCGCGCTGACCCAGGCGTTCCTGTACCTGACGGATCCCGACGAGCGCTTCTACGTCGGCGCCGCAACGACGGTGGCGTCAGACGGCACCTTCCAGTTCCCGATGAACGTCCCGACGGGCCAGAACGTCATCGTGAACGCGCAACTGAACGACAACCTGCGCATGACGGGCTACGTGCAGCCAGGCACCAGCGACGAGGTCAACATCAACCTCGGTTCCACGCTCGCCACAGAACTGCTCCGCGGCGAGGCCAGGCGGCGGGGCGAGAGCCTCGCCAGCTTCGCCCACGCGCTGTTCCGTGACCTCGCCAGGCAGACCCAGGCGCTCCTCGAGGCGGGGCTCATCGCCTCCGTGCTGGTGGACCGCGACGAGTCCGAGCAGGACGTCCCCGTGGCCAGGTTCGACCTGCGCGCGGACCAGCGGCAAAACCTGCGGAACCAGTACGTCGTGGCTCTCTCCGCAGCGGAACCGGCGAATGTAGCAATTCGAGCGCTCTCGGACGGATGGAAGACGCTGCTGGGAGAGCGCCCCAGCGCCGTGACCTCCGTGCTCGGCAACGGCGAGGCCCCACAGGTCGAAGCCACCGACTTCTTCGCGTTCGGGTTCGCCGAGGGCGACACGCGCGACGGCTCGGCACCTCGCCCCCTCAAGGTGCCGCTGGGCTACAACTACAGCGTCGCGTGCTCACCCGCGCAGAACACCTTCGGTGGCCACGACGTGTTCCTCGGGTGTGCCACCTCCGCGGGCAGCAGTGGCCACATCCGCTGGCTGCGCCTCGACGCGACGGGCGCCGTGCGCAAGGTCACCACCCTGTGGCTCCCGACCTACGCCGTGGGCCAACCCTTGGGAATCTGCCTCGAGAAGCCCCCCACGGGCAACGTGGCGGACCCGGGTGCGTTGCTGGTCGCGGACCCTGGCACCAACCGCGTGTACCGCATCTACCTGATCGACGAGGCCATCGAGAACGTCACGTACACTTTCGGCCAGCCAATCGATCACGACAAGGACCCTTCAACCCCGGACATCACCCCCAGCCTCGAGACCGAGCGGCACCTGATGGAGGTCGTGGCGGGCGAGTCGGAGCCCAGCTACGCGGGGCACCCCGACCTCGGCTACCTCAGCGCCGACCACCCACTGGTGGTCGACAACGTGCCGTATGCTGGCCGGGACCCCGGCATCCCGGCACTCTCAGGCTTCCGGGCCGGCGACGAAGGGCCGCGCACCTATGGCAACAGCGGCGCCATCAAGGGGCCGGCCCGCTACGCCCACCTGGATCAGCCGTGGGACGTCGAGGTCGATGAGCTGGGCAACGTCTACATCGCAGACAAGGGCAACCACCGCATCCGGTTCATCCCCAAGGCCGATGGCAGCTACTTCGGTTACAAGGCCCCCCAAAGGGACGCCGACCAGGTGGTTACAAGCTTGGGCGCCCCAACCCCGATGGTGGCAGGCGCCATCTACACCATTGCAGGCAACCCTGCCTGGGACCCTTCCCGCGTGCCCTTCGGTGCCACCGGCTGGTTCGGAGAGTTCGACGGAGACGGCGGGCCAGGGCAGCTGGCGCGCTTCGACCAGCCCTTCTCGCTGGCCTGGAACAACGTCGACAAGTGCCTGTATATCGCCGACTTCGACAACCAGCGCGTGCGCCGGATCAGTCGGGCAGACGGCACCGTCTCCACCGTGGTCGGCAACCCGACGGGTCCCCAGCGCAACAACGCCCAGGGAGACTTCGACTACGCCCCCGCGGAGACCCTTCAGGACGCCGGGGACGCGGTGGTGCCCACCCAGGCCCGGCTCAGCTTCCCCCGCGGGCTGGCCTTCGACGCCACCTACCAGCGCCTGTACATCGCGGACTCGGGCGCGGGCCTGGTCCGGATGCTCGGACCTGACGGCAAGCTCCACAACGTGGCCGGGCGCTTCCACGCCCCGGGCGTCAACGGCACCGACAACGCCCGCGACGGCGACGCGAGGCACTGGGCCGACCTCTACGACACCGAGAAGATCGACGTCGACGCCAACGGCAACGTGTACCTTCAAGACTACCGACACGGGCGCCTGCGGTCGCTCTGGCGGCAGTGGGAGCAATGACCATGGGACGAGTTGGACGCCTGTCCTCGGGCCTGGCCCTCGCGATGCTGACCGGTTGCGCCACCCCCGGCCCGGCCCCCGTGGGCCAGCAGGCCTGGCGGCCCGCGGCCAAGCGGCCCTTCCAGCCAGCAGGGCGCGACGCCTCCAGCGCCAGCGCGCAGCCTCCAGCGAACCTTCAGTCCCTCCCCCTGCAGCAGGCTCGCCAGTTCCGCTCGCTGAACGTCGCGCAGGATCTCACGGGCACGGCCTCCTTGCAACTGGTGGACGAGGCCTACTTCGGTGACAACGCGGCGCCGTTCAGGCTGCTGTCCGTGTCCAGGCCCCTGGGACGCGCGCTGGTGACCATCTCTAGCCTGGACGAGGCGCTCTACACGCGATCAGGGAGGGTCGTGCAAGCCTACACCGACGCCAGCGGCACCTACAGGGTTGCTGCCGGGGTGCCTGCCAGCGAGGCCTGCGTGGTGAACGTTACCTTTGCGGGCGGGCATCGCCTTGCCGCCATCGCCCCCGCTGGCGCAGGCCACCGCGACGTCGATGAGGTATCCACCCTGGTCGCCGAGATGGCACGCTGGCAGCTCAGGCCTGACGCCTCGGCCAACGGCCCCTCCGTGCAGGCCCTCACCACGGCCACGCTGATGAACTTGGAGGCCCTGACGCGAGACATCGCCAGCTCGGTGCCGCTACCCGTGGCGGCTGGCCAGGTGCCAGCCATCGACTCCCTACAACTCGGGGCCGGCCACCCGCTTCGCAATGCCTATATGGAGGCCTTCGGCAGCCGCGTGTCAGCAGCCGGCACCAGCGTGGCCGACCAGCTCGCCGACGCCTGGCGGTCGGTGTTGGGGTTCCAGCCCCTGGCCCTGTCTCGCGTGGTGGGCGTGGGGATCCGGGGTTACAACCAGAGCGACGGCCAGCCCGCGCTGGAGGCCCAATTGGTGGCGCCAATGGCCGCGGCGATGGACAGCTTCGGGCACGTGTACCTCTCGCAGTACGACGTCCAACTCGTGACGATGGTGCCGGGCACGGCGCTGGTGGGTCCCGTGTACGGCGAAGACCAGGGGACGCTGGACGCGGGCAAGCTGTACACCATCGGAGGCGTCGTGAACGGCCCCAAGGACCCCAACGCCTGGGAGGACCTGTTCCGGACCGTCGCTGCCGCCAGCTTGGGTGATGGGGTGCCGATGTTCGATGCAGACCCGACCGCGGCCCAGGGCTTCCCTCTGTACTCACCTCACAAGGTGGTGCTCGAGGAGGCCCCGACCGTCCAGCGCAGCCACGTCTACCTCACCCAACCCTTTTGCGGCAGGGTGATGCTGATGCCAGCCGAAAACATCCGTCACTTCGGGCGCAACGACCTCACCCGCGATCCCTACCAACCCCGCCGCCTCTACGCCGTGGCGGGTCGCGGGGTGCCGTTGTCGCCGGCCGAGGCGGATGCCTGGGCGCCTGCAGCGGACGGGGAGCTCGCCACGGAGGCCGGCCTTTATTACCCGACGGGACTGGCCCGAGACTCTGCAGGCAACGTGTGGGTGCTGGACGCTGGCAACGGCCAGCCGGGCACGGGGGGATTGCTGGTGGTGGCCGAAGCCGACGGACGAATCTACCGCATCCCCCTGACCCGCGACGGCCAGCCATTCACCCCAGACGGTGCGCTGGACGTCGTGCTGGCGCCCGGGGAAGGCCACCTCTACATCGCGGACACCGAGCGCCACTGGGTCTTCCGGCTGCCCAAGCCGACGGTCGGGCCACAGGGGACGCCGACAGCCATCGAGCGCGTCGCGGGCCGCCCGCCCGCCAACCCCGAGGCCTTCGTCTATGTCGGCACGCCAGGCTTCGTCGACGCCACGGCCAGGCCCTACCCGAGCATCTATGACGTCAGCAGCGCGGAGCCAGACTTCACCGCCGAGCCCCCGACGCCGCAGGCCGTGACGACCCTGCTGAACCGGCCTGGCTCGCTGTGCTTCGATGCGACGGGAGACCTGCTGATCGCCGACACGGGCAATGGCCGGATCAAGCTGAAGCGGGGAGACGCCCTGTACACCATCGCCGGGGGGCTCGACACCCGCTACCTGACGGGAGATGCCCGGCTCGCCTTCCTGCCCGCCACCGGTTACATGTCCCGCGACTCGGCTGGCAACGTCCTCGTGACAGACAGGCGCGAAGCCGTCGTGCGTCGGCTCCACACCGCGCGCGGAAGCCTCTGATCCGACCGCCGGCCGTTGCGATTTCCAGGCAAGGTTCCGGACCACAGGGCCGACAAGGACCTCGGAGTTGGAGAGGCCCCTCAGCGTATAGGGGGCACCACCGCATCCCCCGCAGGGCAGAGACTGTCCGAGGGAGCGGCACGAGGTTCTGCGTGCCGTCAGGGTGGGCCCGCAAGGGGTTTACAACTGGCCTGAAGTGGTATGGAGAGCTTGGGGAGCCGTTGCACCCCGCAGGAAGGAGTCGGACGATGCGCATTCAAAAGACGGTCGAGCCCGCGCTGCAGCCCCCCGTGGCCAGGCCCGCCACTGACAAACCTGCGGCCAAGGCGCCCAGCTTCGACGCCGACACCTTCGTCCGCAGTGGCCGCAACCCGGATGGCGATGTCGGCGGCAACGGCAGCTACGGCACGGGTGCTCCCTCCACGGGCGCGCGCAGCCGCTGAGCGCGCCTCTGGCTTGGCCGTCGTCAAGGCTCAGGCAGCGGGCGGCGACCCGTTTATGGCCCCGTCGCTCGGGGAACAAATGCGGCAGTCGTGGCGTCCCATCAAGGACGTGACCGGAGGCCCGACCCCATGCGGTGCAAGACGCGGCTTCCAGCCGCCCTCATAGGCTTACTCGTCGTCTTGATGGGCTGCAGCACGCCCCCCCCGACGGCAGCGCCCGATGAGCCCGTGCGCAAGCCCACCAAGCGCCCCTCCCCCGGCCCGTCGCCGTCGGCGGACGCCTCCAAGGCCCCTGGCGAAACGCCCGCCCCGGCGGGCTCACCGGGGTCGGGAGCATCCCCCACCGCGACCCAGACCCCCACGGCCTCGGGCACGCTGGTGGCCTCTGCGGATCCGGCCGCCACGGCGACCCTCCAGCCGCCGGCAGAGCTCAAGGTGCTGGACCTCAACGGCAACGCCGCCGTGGGAGTGACCGTGAGGTTCTACCCGGCTCAGGAAGGCGCCCCGGCAGCCTACAGGGCCCGCCGTCTGCTGGCGACGGTGCTCAACGAGACCACCACCAACCTGCAAGGGATCTTCACCACGGGGACGCTGGCAGACGCCAGCTACAACGTGGAGGCTTTCAAGGACGCGACGACCAAGGCCTTCGCCTTCAACATCCCCGTCAAGCGGCAAAGCCTCAGCCTCCAACTCGCCGCCACCGGCAGCGTGTCAGGCACCATCAAGCGCCCGGGCGCAACGGACCACTCTGGCATCACGGTGCGCCTGCTGGGGACGCCGTACATCGGCTCCACCACCTCGGCAGGCACCTTCAAGCTCGAGGGCGTACCGCAGGGCACCTACCAACTCTATGGCGAGCGCGAAGGCAACACCTACACGCAGCGGGACGTGGTCATCGGCTCTGCGAAGGACACGGCGCTGCCTGAGGCCCAGCTGTCCTCGCTCAATCCAGTGCTGACCTCCGTGACCCCCGCGAGCGGGGGCAAGGGCACCCAGGTGACGGTCAAGGGGCTGGGGTTTGCAGCCGGCAAGCCCCTCGGCGTCAAGTTCGGCACCTTTGCAGGCACGGCGACCAGGGTCGACGACACGACGCTGACGGTGACGGTGCCTCCCGTGGCTGGGACCAGCCTGGTGATCTCCGTGGATGGCCGGGACAGCAACGCCCTCACCTTCGCGCCCATCACGTCGCTGCTGATCACGAACCCGCCCTCGGAGGTCCGCCTCAACCAAACGGCCTCGCTGACGGTGCAGGCCTTCGACGACGAAACGCCCGTGCCGAACCCTGCCGTGACCTGGGATGCGGCCGGCGCCGTCACGGTCGATGCAAACGGCCTGGTGCGAGGGACCCAGGTGGGCACGGGCACCGTCCGGGTGCGCAGCGGTGAGGTCACCAGCCCAGAGGTCGCCATCCGGGTGCTGGGAGAGATTGCCGTGACCACGGTGGCCGGCAACGGGCAGAACGGCACCGTCGAGGGCCCCGCCACCACCGCTGGGTTCCGTGCGCCGGCCGGGCTGGCGTTCGAGCCAACATCCGGCGACCTCTACATCTCGGACTTCGAGGGCCAGCGCATCCGACGGCTGACCCAGGCCGGAGAGGTCTCGACCATCGCCGGCTCCGACACCCCGGGCCTGGCGGACGATGCCGGCGTGGCTGCCACGTTCAACTTCCCCATCCAGCTGAGCTTCGATCCAGTGGGCGGGCCGTCATTGCTCGTGTCGGACGTCATCAACCATCGCATCCGACGCGTCACGCTGGCAGGCCAGGTCTCCACGGTGTGCGGCAGCGGGCCCATCGGCATCGACCAGGACGGCAACGGGGGCGGGTTTGCCGACGGCGCCGCGAACGCGGCCCTGTTCCGCGCCATGCAGTCCGCCAGGCGCGCACCCGACGGCAGCATCTACATCTCCGACACCCTCAACAACCGCATCCGACGCCTGGACACCAGCGGCAACGTCACGACGGTGGCGGGCAGTGGCGACACCGGCAGTGATGACGGCGTGGGCACCGCCGCCTCGTTCAGCGGCGCCTGCGACCTCGCGATCGCCCCGGACGGCACCATCTACATTGCCGACACCAACAATGATCGCATCCGCAGGCTGGCGCCAGACGGCACGGTGACGACGGTCGCAGGGGGCGCCCAGGGGCGACGGGACGGCCAGGCCAACGAAGCGCAGTTCGCCAACCCCTTCGGGCTGGCCCTGAACCCGATGACCAACAGGCTCTACGTCTCCGAGCTCGGCAACCACGCCATCCGCGAGATTGATCTCGGGGCCAACCCCATCGTGGTTCGCACGATATGCGGTGGCACGCAGGGCTTCGCGGACGGCAACCAGACCTCCGCCCAGCTGAACCAGCCGCACGGCCTCGCGCTGGACGGCAACGGCCGCCTCTACGTCGCAGACCTCGGCAACAGGCGGATCCGGCGCATCACGCTGGACCGCTGACGGGCCAAGGGGCCGTCAGCGGGTCAGGAGCAGCGAGAGGGGCTGGTGCCCGGAGGGCAGCTCGCGCAGGAGCTTCTTGTTGACGGGGTCGATCTCCAGCACGGCGTTGTAGCCCGTGGCCGTCACGTAGATCAGGCCAGTGGCAGGGTCCGTGACCACCAGCGAGGGGCTGGGGTGCACGCCGAGCGAGGCCTCGACCACCCCCCGCTCGGCGTCGATCACCTGCACCACCGGCGGCTTGGAGTGCAGGCACGTGACGTAGAGCCGGCGGCCATCAGGGCTCAGCGAGAGCCCGGTCGGGGCAGAGCCCGTCTCGATCCAGCGGGCGACGGCGCGGCGCTCGGTGTCGAAGACCGCGATCTGGTTGGTCGAGCGGTAGCCCACGTACAGGCTGCGCCCGTCGCGGCTGAACACGCCGTCGAAGGGAACGGTGTGCGACATCTCGATCGTGGCGAGCCGTTGGGCCATGGCCGCGTCGTGCACCGTGACCCAGCTGCGCTTCACGCCGAGCGGGGCGTCGTGCTGGAAGTCTTCCTTCTTGGCGGCCGGCAGGCCACCCTTCGCGTGCGGGTCGTAGGTCTTGTCCTCCGGTTCGAAACGGTGGAGCACCCAGATCTCGCCGCTACGCGGATGCACCACCATGTTGGCAGGCGCGGCCTGAGGCGGCAGGTCGGGAAAGGTCACGGCGCGCACGGTTTTACCCGCATCCACGTCCAGCCACGTCACGGATCGCCGGCGCAACTCGTTGACCATGAGGTAGCGCCCCGAGGGGTCGAACGCGAGGGCGTTGGGCAAGCTGCCGATGGCAAACTGGTTGTGGCACTCATAACAGGAGGTGGCCTTCGCCAGGCGCCCGGGGGGCAGCTTGCGGTGCGCCGCGTTGTCGGGCACCTCGCCGACGAGGATGTCTTGCACCCGCCGCTCCGTCGCGACGTCGATGGCGGACACGCTCTGCGAGCCGACGTTCGACACCCAGATCCGCTTGCCGTCGGGCGACAGCGCCATGTTGTGCGGGAGGATGCCCGTCACGATGCCCTCCCGCCCCTTGCCGGTGGCGAGGTCGACGGCGTGGACGCCGCTGAGCACCCCCACCACGAAGAGCTTCTTGGCCGGTGGCACCGCGGCAGGCTGCTCGAGCCTGTGACGCTGCCAGAGGGCCCCACAGGCAGCCGCCACCACCGTCGCTGCGCCCAGGGCCCAGGCCGCCCGTCGTTCCAACCGCATGACCACGTTCCCCCAAATGCGAAAGGGAGCGGGCCCAGCGGCCCGCTCCCCCGAGTTTACCGGATCTTACTTGACGGCGACGAACTGCACCGGCGCCTCGATGACGGCCGTGCCACCAGGCCGCACGTTGGCCGTGGGCATCCCGCCCTGCGGCTCGAACCGGAAGATGGCGTTCTGCAGGCTGATGAGCTCGAAGTTGGTGAAGTTGTCGCCCGAGTCGCGGCCGAAGACCAGGGTGCGGTCAGGGCTGAAGGTGACATTTTCCGTGACCTCGCGGCCGTCGACGCGGTACTTGAGGGCGAACTGCTCGGCGCTGTTGGCCGTCGGGTCGAAGTCGCCCGTGAGGCGCAGCCGGACGCGGGCATCCGTGTCGACCACGAGGTTGAAGCCCCCCGTGCCGAAGGCATCGAAGAAAGAGGCCCCGGAGACGCGGGTCAGGGCATTGAAGTACGGGATGGTGAAGCGGCCGTCCGCCCCGGTGGTCTTGGTGGTGGCGCCGTAGAAGTCCGCGTTGTGGCTGACGGTCGCCCCGACCAGCGGCCGGCCGTTCAGCGCCGTGTTGGAGCTCCGCTCCGTGACCAATCCGGTGTTGGCGGGCCTGTTGTAAACCCGCAAGCCGAGCCCATCCTGGCCGCCCGGACGCAGGGATGCCGTGGGCAGAGAGGCCTCAGGCACATACACGAAGGTCGGGTTGGACAGGCCCACGAGTTCGAAGTTGTTCTGGTTGTCGCGTGCGTCCCGGCTGAAGGTCCAGAAGCGCATTCCGGGGAAGGTCACGTTCTCGGACCGCAGGACCCCGTCGATGCGGTAGTCGAGGCGGAAGACCTCACCGTAGTTGTTCCGGGAGAAGTCCGGGCCAGCCGGCCCGATGGCGAGTCGGGAATCGGTGTTGATCGACATGTCCCAGCCAGCCGACGAGGCCCCGGCGTCGAAGAAGTCAGCCCCCCAGATGCCGGGGGCGGCAGAGTTGTGCCACATCGGAATGGTGAAGGCGCCCGAGCCGTCCGTGGTCTTGGTGCTGCCGCCGAAGAAGTCTTGGTCGTGCTGCACGGTGGCCCCGGCGAGCGGTCGGCCGTTCAGGGCCGAGTTGGAGCTGGCCTCCCTCACCCGGCCCGCGAAGTTCAGGCCGTAGACGTTCTCGGTCCGCGAGCGGTTCTCGAGGCGCGTCCGCGTCACCCAGCGGCTCACGTCCTCCCAGACCTGCACCGTGTCCCAAACGGTGCGCTCCCGCCACTCGCCCCGCCGGACGTTGCGCGTCACGGTGCGCGTGCGCCAGCCGTTGCCTGGGTTGTAGCGTTCCTGGACCTGGATCCGCTCATTCCAGGTCACGTACTCGCGCACGGTGCGCGGCACGCGGCGTGCCACCTGGATGCGGTCCCAGACCTGCTCCTGGTAGCTGACGGACTCCTGCCAGTTGATGGTGTTGGTGGTCGAGACGTGGGAGCCCGTGGAAACGGTCTGCAGCAGGTTGAAAAAGTTGGGCACCGTGCCCCGGCTGTGCATGGTGTAAACCGTCCAGGCCGTGCCGTCCGCGTCGCGCTCGAGGCGCGCCGTGGCGGGGTTGACCCACAGGCCGATGCCCCGGTCGAAGTCATAGCAGGGCTGCTGGAGGGTCGCCGGGTTGTTGAAGTCGATGTTGTCGCCCGCGAGCTTGAGGGCCTCCGGGTTGATGCGCATGCGCAGCTCGAGTTGCTGGCCGGGCGCGATCTTCGCCGTCTCGAGGTCGACGAGCGTGAACGACAGCGGCGGGATGGTGAACTCCTCGTCAGCCTGACCGCCGTCGGCCATGGCCCGCGTCAGCAGGGGGCCAGGCAGCTCGCCGTGGGCATAGGGAAACGCGTCGCTCGGCATCGGGTCCATCCACGTCAGGCGCACGTTGCTGTCACCCGTGAGGGCCCCGGGGGGCACGCGGAGCTGGGCCTTGCCGTCGGAGCTGACGGCGACGCCGCCCATCGAGGCGATGATGGGCGTCACCTTGGCGTCGAGCGGCTTCACCGTGACCTCGACCTCCCGGGTGTCACCCTCCTTGAGGCTGACCATCACCTGCCGATCGAGGAAGCCCGGCTTCGAGAAGTCGAGGCGCAGCTCGTTGCGCGAGTAGACGCCGAGCGAGAACCGCCCGTCCGCGTCGGTGAAGGTGCGCACGCCCTCGTAACCGTTGACCTGGAGGTCGGTGACGGGGTTTCCAGCAACGTCCACCACCCGACCCTTGACCGTCGCGTCTGGCTTGAAGGTTGGTGCGGCCTGCTGTGCGCCGGCCGCCGCCCCAGCGGCGTCGCCACCTGCCCCGGTTGCTCCGGCCACCGCGCCCGAGGTCGCGGCGCCGCCGGACTGGTCTGGGGACGTTGCAGCCCCCGCGCCCGGCGCGCCCCCGGTCTGGCCGGGCAGGCCGCCGTTGCGACGGCCGCCTCCGCTCATTTCGTCCAACGTGGCGTTCGGCAAGCTCTGGCAGCCCACGAAGGCCAGGCCCATGCTCGCGATGAGGGCCCCGTGGATGGCGTTGTGGATCTGCGACTTCCTACGCATGGTCCCCTCCCCTCGCCCCACCGCATCGAAGCGGTGCAGGGCACTCCCGATTCCAAAAAGACGCGAGGCCCGAGGTTTGTGCCCCCGCAACCTGAAAACAACACTGAAGCGTCTACTAAATAGACTACCCAGGTCCGAATCATTTCCGCGATTAAGTTATGGTTATCGTGGCCGGCCGGGCGCAGGAGCCACCGTCCCGGCACCGGAGAACGGCTCAGGCCAGCCTTCTTGCCAGCACCACGCGGCTGATTCCCGCGAGATCGTGCTTCACCACGGGCGGCGCCCAGGCACCTGAGGCGGCCAGCAGGGCCACGACGTCCTCGGCCTGCCCGGCGCCGACCTCCAGGGCCAGCCAGCCGTCAGGCTCCACCCAGGCAGCCCCTTCCTTTGCGAACAGGCGGTACCAGCGCAGCGGGTCCGGACCTGGGGTCAGCGCGGCAATGGGCTCGTAGTCTCGGACCTCCGGCTCCAGGCCCGCCATCTCCCCTTCAGCGATGTAGGGGGGGTTGCTGATCAGGTAGCGCACGGGCCGGTCGAGCGCGGCGAGGCCGTCCCCCTGCCGGAAGTCGATCTGAGACGCCACGTCATGCCGGGCCGCGTTGCTGCGCGCGACGGCGAGCGCCTCGGGCGAGATGTCGGTGGCAACCAGGCGCGTGTAGGGCAACGACTTGGCCAGGCTCACGGCGATGGCGCCGCTGCCGGTGCCAATGTCCGCAGCCGTGATCGGGGTAGGCGCGCCCCGCTCCTCCTCGAGATCGAGGATGGCCTCGACCAGGGTCTCCGTGTCGGGCCGCGGGATCAGCACGGCGGGTGTGACGTCGAACGCGAGGCCGAGGAACTCCGTCTCGCCCAAGATGTACTGCAGGGGCTCCCGACGAAGCCTGCGGGCGAGGAGGGTCTGAAACGCCTCCCAATCTTGCGGGGGCAGTTCGTCTGCCGTCCGGTTGATCAGCCGCAGGCGATCGAGGCCCGTGGCACGCCCCAGCAGGAGCGAGGCCTCCAGCGACCCGGTGTCGACACCTGCGTCGAGGAGTTGCCGAGAAGACTGGTACAGGGCGTCGCCGATGGTGGGCAAGCGTCGGACCTCGTGCGGAGAGAATGCCTGGGAACGTCGCGCGTCTTGTACCCGCCCATCCGGCGCTGGCCGCGCATTGATTCAGGAAGGTGCGAGCGCCAGCTTCCGAATCGACCCTCAGGCAGACTGGGCCGTCATCTTCTCCAGGCGGGCCTGCTGATCGAAGGCGATGAGGGCGCCGAGCAGCTCGTCGAGATCGCCGCCGACGATCTGGTCGAGCTTGTGCAACGTCACCTTGATGCGGTGATCCGTCACGCGGTTCTCGGGGAAGTTGTAGGTCCGGATCCGCTCGGACCGGTCCCCCGTGCCCACCTGGCTGCGTCGGAGGTCCGACCGCTCGGCATCCTGTTTCTCGTTCATGGCCGCGAGCAGCTTGGTGCGCAGCATCGCCATGGCCTTCATGCGGTTTTGCAGCTGCGAGCGTTCCTCTTGGCAAGCCACCACGACCCCGGTGGGCATGTGGGTGATGCGCACGGCCGTCTCGACCTTGTTCACGTTCTGGCCGCCGGCGCCACCGGAGCGGAAGGTGTCGATCTGGAGGTCCTTCGCGTTGATCTCGAGGTCCACCTCCTCGGCCTCCGGCATGATCGCCACCGTGGCCGTGGAGGTGTGAATGCGCCCCTGCGCCTCGGTGACGGGCACCCGCTGCACCCGGTGCACGCCAGACTCGTATTTCATCTGGCGGTAAACGCCTTCGCCCTTCACCGAGAGCACGGCCTCGCGCACGCCCCCGAGCTCGGTCTCGTTCAGCGACATGAGCTCGACGCGCCACCCTCGCCTGTCCGCATAGCGCGTGTACATCCGGAGCAGATCCGCCGCAAACAGGTTCGACTCGTCGCCACCGGCCCCTCCACGGATCTCGAGCAAGATGTTCTTGTCGTCATCCGGGTCCCGGGGCAGCAGCAGGACCTGCAGGCGTTCGTCGAGCTCCACCTCACGCGCCGTCAGGGTCTCAACCTCGTGCGCGGCCATCTCGCGCAACTCGAGGTCCGACTCGGTCTGAAGCATCGCCTTGGCGTCTTTCAGCTCGTGGCTCACGCGCCGCCACTCGTGGTAGGTGGTCACGGTCTCCTCGAGTTCGGCGCGAGCGCGGGCGAACTTCATGAGGCGCTCCTGATCGGCCAGCACGGCCGGATCGCTCAACAGCTCAGTGAGCTCGTTGAACTTGTGCTCGACCTCTCGCAGCTTGGCTTCCATCGTGGCTCCTGGCGGACGCGGTGCGCCCCTCATGCTACCACGGCGCCGCGCCCGGCGCCGCGCCGCTCAGGCGGAGCCGTAGCGCGCCGGCACGGCTTCGATGAGGCGTTTCTCAAGGTACACGAGCACCCGCTCCTGGCGGAGGCCGTGGCGCGCAGGATCGAAGGCCAGCCGGCCGCTGTCGTCGGTTCGCGCCGTCAGCCAGACGCGCGGGTGCCCGAGCACCTCGGTGCAGTGCCACAGGACGTGCGCCAGCAGGGCCGTGCCGACGCGACGTCCCCGGAACGCGGGCAGCACGCCGAAGTGCGTGAGTTCGGCGCCTTCGCCCCCGTGGACGCGGAGCTCGGCGAAGCCCAGGTAGCTCGTGCCGGCACGGGCTGCGAACAGGAGGACGTCCGGCCGCTGCAGGTGCTCGAAGACCTGCGGCCGCGTCCAGGCCAGGCGCTCTCGCCAGCCGAGGTCCGCGCCGATCTCCCCGTACAGCTGAATGTAATCGCTGGAGAGCATGTCGGGGCTCTGGCCGATCCGGAGCCCGTCGGGGCATTCAGGCGGCGAGAGCTGGCCCGGGCGCGCGGCCAGCAGGTGCTCGCGGGTGCCCTGAAGCCGAAACCCGTGATTGAGGAAGAAGCCCATGGCGTGGTCCTCCCCGAGGTCCAGCTTCACCAGGAGCGTGCCGAGTTGCTCGGCCTCGCACCAGACCAAGGCGGCCTTGAGCATAGACTTGCCGAAGAGGTCCGCCAGCTGATCGGCCGACAGCAGGGGCCCGAGCAGCAGGGGGTCGTCTCCCCGCTCATCGATGGCGATCAGCCCGACGACGGTGTCAGGGCCAGTCTCTGCGACGAACACCGACAGCCCCTCGGCGCGCACGAGCAGGTCCTCGACAGCGAGCGGCGGCGGCAGCCGCAGCCACGGCGGCCGGGTATCCGCGGCGAAACGCGCGAGGAGGGTGGCGCCGTCGGCTGGCTGGTAAGGGCGGACGAGCAGGGGCATGCGCGGGGGACTTTCGGGTTGATGGTAGCACACCCACCCCACGTGGGCGGCCTCCGTGGTAAGTTGGGCTAGCCCCCCCGCCGCCGGGGCCTTCTCGGGGCCGGGCATGGAGGACGAATGGCCGCTTCGCTCGCCACCCCCCTGATCGCCCCGGGCATCACCCTGCCCCTGGGCACCGCCCTTGCGGCTGGTGCAGGGGGCTTCCTGGCCTGGCGGGCCGGCCTGACGCCGCCAGGCCAGCGCCCGACGGCCTGGGCGCTCGGGCTGCTCGGGGCGCTGGTCGTCGCGGTGGCGGCCCTGGCCTGGGCCTCGTTCGGCGCTGGGCGGGCCTGGGCCCCGGCAACCGGGGCGCTCGGCGGGGCCGGGCTCGCCCTCGTCGCCGGGGTGCTGGCCGCCCCGCAGGGCCTCGGCACCCGGCTGGCCGTGCTCCTGCTCGGGGCGGCGGGCGTCGGGGCAGCGGCCCTGACCCTGCCACCGGGCGTCGACCTGGCGAACGCCCTGCTCGGCGGAATGGCCGCCCACGCCCTTGGCCGCCTGTTGCTGGACGCGACGGGCGCCAGCGCGGCGGGAGCGGGCGAGGTGGGGACCCTTGGCCTGCTGGCGGGGCTCGTCGCCTGGGGCGATCGTCTCGTGGCAGACGGCACGCTGGGCGCGCCTCTGGCTGTCTGGTGGGGGTTGGCCCTCGCCAGCGCCGCCGCCGTCGCGGTGCGTGGCGTGCCAAGGCACCCGGGGCCAGCAGCCGCAGGCCTGGTGGCCGTCGTGGCCTGGCTCCTGATGGGCGGGCTGCTTCACCTGCCGACGGCCTGGTGGGGCTGCGCCGCGCTGGGGGCGGCCGTGGGGGTCGCCCTGGCGCTCGGGCTTGCCGTGCAGGGTTCCTGGGAGCGCCTTGCGCGGGTGGTGGCGGTGGCAGCCGCCGGGCTACTGATGGTGCTCGACAGCCGGCTCGCAGGCATCGTCGGCGTCGCGCTCGGCGGCCTCGGCCTCGCCTGCGTGGCGGCGGCGCTCCCGGCCTCGCACCGCGCCCGCAGCTGGCTGGCGCTGACAGCCGCCATCTTCGCGACGCGCGTGTGGCTGCAGCTGTTCCTCGATCGCGTCGCGCTGACGGGCTATGGGGTGGACCTGACCCACCCCTACGCCACGGCGGCCCTGCTGGCGGGGGCGCTCTTTCCCGCCCTGCTCGCGGCGTCAACGCGCGCCTGGTGGGGGCGCCCCCCCGCAGCCGGGGCGGCGCTGGCCGTGAGCGGCGCGGCTCCGGCCCTCATCGGCTACTTCCTGCACCTCGAGGCCCTCGGTGCGTGGCTGATGGGCCTCGTCGCGGCGATGTTCGTGGGCGTGCTCGCGGAGGGCAGGGGCGAGGAGGCCGACGAGGCCCCCGGCCTGATGCCCAGCGTGCTGGTCGCTCAGGTCGCCGTATCGTTGCTCGCTGCACCTTGGCTCGTCACGGTCATGAACGTCACGCGGGGGGAGCGGCTGGTCGCCCTCGCCGGGCTGACGGTCGCAGTGGCCGCCACGATCGCCCTGGCCTGGCCGCGCCAGGCGGCCTCGCCCCCGCCAGCAGCAGGGTGATTCCCGCGGTTCCGCCGGGCCTCGCGGCCTTCGCCGCGGACTGCGAGCGCCTCGCCCCTGGGGGCACCGCGGCCGTGGTGGCCGTGGAGGCCGGGACAGGGCGCCTGCGGGCCCTGGTGAACCCTGGCCGGGCCGCCGAGGCGACGCCGGCCGGCTCAGCCTTCAAGCTCGTGACGGGGCTGGCAGGCCTGGAGGCCCACCTCGACAGGCCAGCCACGCCGTGTCGGAGCGCGTGGCGCCCCCCTGGCGCCCCGCAGGGTGCGACCGTCCACCGCTGCTGGCGGCCGGAGGGGCACGGCCAGCTGGAGCTGGAGGACGCGCTCGCGCGGTCCTGCAACGTGTACTTCCTGGCGCTCGGGCATCGCCTGGGCGCCGCACGCCTCGGGCGCGCCGCCCTGGCGTGCGGCCTCGGCCCGGGACCGGCCCGGGGCGGGCCCCTGCCGGAGCACGCCGTGGGCGAGGGCCGGGGCTGGTGGATGTCCCCGTTCCAGGGTGCAGCCCTGGCGGCGGCGATCGCCACAGATGGCCCCCTGCGGCGCCCAGGTTGGCTCGAGGCCCCCACCACCGGCTCCCGGCCGGCCAGCCCGACCACGCTCGCCCGGCTCAGGGCCGGCATGCGCCGGGCGGTGCTGGCCGGCACGGCCCGCCAGGCCGCGGTGCCGGGCCTGGATGTGGGTGGCAAGACGGGCACCGCCGGTCACCTGGACGGCTCGGGCAAGACCTGGGGCTGGTTCCTCGGCTTTGCCGGGTCGCGCGGCCCCCAGCGGCGCGTGCTGGCCCTCGCCGTCCGGCTGGACGGGACCAACGGGGGGGGCGGAGCGGCCCCGTTGGCGCGCCGCGTGCTGCTGGCCTGGCAGGCCCGCGGGTGTCCATGACCGGCCTGGCCCTGCCCGCCTGGGTCACGGTCGCGCTGTTCGCGGCCGCACCCACGGCCTCCGTGGCCCTGAGCAGCCCGACGCCCTGGGTGCTGGAAGGTGGCGTGAGCCGCCACCAGGTGCGGGCCGGCGAGCGCATCACCTTCACGCGAGAGGCCGGACGCCTGTGGGCCCACTGGCCGGGAGGGGGCGCCGGGGCAGGGGGGTGGTCTCCGCGAGGCGAGGGGCCCTGGCAGATGGCCGCAGGGGCCCGGACCCGCCGTCTGACGGGCCGGGTGAGGCTGACCTCCGCAGGCCCCCGGCTCGAGGTCCAGGCCTCCGTGCCCCTGGAGGCTTACGTGGCCGGGGCCCTCGCGTCAGAGGTCCCGGCCGGGACCCCGGCAGCCGCTCAGGAGGCCCTGGCGACCTGCATCCGCAGCTACGCGACCCGGGCCGTTGGCGCGCCCAGGCACGCCGCCGCCGCGCTCTGCGATGCGACGCACTGCCTGCGCTTCGCGACGGCCCCCCCGGACCGCCACCAGCTGGCCGCCGTGCGGGGCACCGAGGGCGCCGTGATCACGTGGCGGGGGCGTCCGGCCGAGGCCGTCTGGCACGCGGCTTGCGGGGGGCGGCGCGCCCCCGCCCAGGCCGCGTTCGGGGGCGGGGGGGCTCCCTACCTGGCAGGAGGCCCGGATCGTCGCCCGAACGGCACGCCCTGGTGCGGCGATGCGCCCGGGGCAGCCGCCTGGCGCGTCGAGATGTCCCGCGAGGTGGTTACGGCATCACTCGTCGGCGCCGGGCTTTGGCCCGCCGGGGCCAGGCTGGAGCAGGTGCGGTGCGGCAGGTCTGCCAGCGACGGGCCGGTGGAGACGGTCAGGCTGGCCGGGGCCGTAACCCGGGAGGTGCCGGGCGTCGCCTTTTGGCACGCGCTGGGGCCCCGGCTCGGTTGGCGGGGCCTCCGCAGCCTGACCTTCGACGTGGCGCCGACCTCCCACGGGTGGGTGGCTGTCGGGCGGGGGCTGGGCCACGGCGTCGGCCTGTGTCAGGCCGGGGCCGAAGCCCGGGCCCGTGCGGGACACGGCGCCCGCGCCATCCTGGCCGCCTACTATCCCGGCACGGCCGTCTCCTGCCGGCGCCGCGCCGGCGCCGCGCCCCCGTGGTAGACTCACGCGACCCCCACCACAGGAGCCCGATGCCATGTCCGAGTCCGCCCTGTCCCCCCAAGCCGTCCAGGCCTTCTTGGAGGCCCTAGACGCCGCCGGCGAGGCGCTGCGCGAGCTGGTGGACGACCCCGTCGACCCTGCAGGCCCTGCGATGCGCGCCTACCTGGACGGCGCGGCCTTCCTCGAGGCGGGCTACCTGATGGTGGAGCAGCTCTCGCCGGAACACCCCCAGGTCTTCCTCGCGCTGCACGACCACCACTACATGCCCGCCCTGACGGCCGCTACCAAGGGCCGCATCGCCTGGGGCGAGGCCCTCGCGGAGCTGCCCGAGTTCCTGCGGGACTACGCCGCGGAACGCGCTGCCACCGAGCTCGAGAGCGGCGAGTAGCCTGGCGGCCCCGCCCCAGGCTGCGATTCCACGGCCGACGTGTTAGGATGCCAGGCTGAGGCCCCCTCGCCGCCGAGGCGGACCTCCACGGGCTCCCGCCGGCGCGGGCCCTGGTTTCCCCCCCCCTGAAGGAGTTTGCCGCGTGCACCTGCTTGGACGCGTTTCCGTTTTCCCCGTGCTGCCTGCCCGGATCGCAGGCCTCCGCGAGCTCGCCACCAACCTCTGGTGGGTCTGGAACCCTGAGGCCCAGGACCTGTTCGTCCGCCTCGACGAGGCCCTGTGGCGGCACGTCTACCAGAACCCTGTGCGTCTCCTGAGCGAGATCGACCAGGCCCGGCTGGACGAGGCGGGCCGCGACCCGAGCTTCCTGGCCGCCTACGACGAGGTGCAGGCGCGCTTCCGCGCCTACCTCGACCAGAAGTCGACCTGGTTCCGGGACACCTACGGGTCCTTCGCAGGCAAGACCGTCGCCTACTTCTCCGCCGAGTTCGGCCTGCACGAAGCGCTGCCCATCTACTCCGGCGGCCTCGGCATCCTCTCCGGCGATCACTGCAAGTCGAGCAGCAACCTGGACATCCCGTTCGTCGGTGTCGGCCTGCTCTACAACCAGGGCTACTTCCGCCAGCAATTGCGGCCCGACGGCATGCAGGAGGCCCTGTACGACAAGCTCAACTTCTCCGAGCTGCCCATCCAGCCGGCGCGCGGCGAGGACGGGGCCGAGGTGGTGATCCACGTCGAACTGCCCGGCCGCCTGGTGTTCGCCAAGGTGTGGCAGGTGCAGGTGGGGCGCATCTCCGTCTACCTGCTCGACACGGACATCGACCGCAACACCCCGGAGGACCGCCGGTTCAGCGCCCAGCTGTACGGTGGCGACCACGACATGCGCATCTCGCAGGAGATCATCCTCGGCATCGGTGGCGTGCGCGCCCTGCGGGCGCTGGGCATCCACCCCGCGGCCTGGCACATGAACGAGGGCCACTCGGCCTTCCTGGGCCTGGAGCGCATCCGCGAGCTGGTCCAGCAGCAGGGGCTCGCCTTCCACGAGGCCCTGGAGGCCGTGGCGGCCAACGCGATCTTCACCACGCACACGCCCGTGCCCGCCGGGAACGACGCCTTCGGCTTCCAGCTGGTCGAGAAGTACTTCAGCCGGTTCTACCCGCAGCTCGGCATCGGCCGGGAGGAGTTCCTGGGGCTTGCCCGCCAGGACCACCACGGCGGTCCCTCGCTGTTCTCGCTGTCCGTGCTGGCCCTGCGCCTCTCGCGGCAGTCCAACGGCGTGTCCGCGCTGCACGGCGTGGTCTCGCGCAAGATGTGGCAGGAGCTCTGGCCGGGCGTGCCCGCGGAGGAGGTGCCCATCGGCTCCATCACCAACGGCGTGCACACCGAGACCTGGATCGCCCCGGCCTGGCGGCCCCTCTTCGACCGGTACATCGGCGCGGATTGGCGCGAGGCGCTGGCGGACCAGCCCCGCTGGGAGGCCATCCGACAGGTGCCTGACGCCGAGGTCTGGGCGGTGCGGCGGGCCCTCAAGGTTCGCATGCTCGAGTTCGTTCGCCAGCGCGTGCGGCAGCAGCGCCTGCGCGCGGGGGACAGCGTCACGCGAGTGCTCGACGCCGACACGATCCTCGACCCGGATGCGCTGACCATCGGCTTTGCCCGCCGGTTCGCGACCTACAAGCGCGCGACCCTGGTGTTCCGGGACGTGGCGCGGCTCGCCCGCATCCTCAACGATCCCGACCGCCCGGTCCAGCTCATCTTCGCCGGCAAGGCCCACCCGGCCGACATGCCCGGCAAGGAGTTCATCCAGCGGGTCGTGCAGTTCGCCCGGGATCTCAACTTCTCGGCGCGCGTGGTCTTCATCGAAGACTACGACATGAACGTCGCGCGGCACCTCGTCCACGGCTGCGACGTGTGGCTGAACAACCCGCGCCGTCCGCTGGAGGCCTCCGGCACCAGCGGCCAGAAGGCGGCGGCCAACGGCTGCCTGAACTTCTCGGTGCTCGACGGCTGGTGGTGTGAGGGCTACAACGAGGTAAACGGCTGGTCCATCGGCGAGGAGCGCGAGTTCGCCGACCTCGACGAGCAAGACGAGGCCGACGCCCTCTCGATGTACCGGACGCTCGAAGACGAGATCGTGCCGCTGTACTACGACCAGGACGAGGCGGGGGTCCCCAAGGGGTGGATCGCCCGCGTGAAGGACGCCATCGCCACGCTGACGCCGGAGTACTCGACGCACCGCATGGTGCAGGACTACACCCGCAACTACTACATCCCGGCCATCGAGAACGGCGAGCGCGTGGCAGCCGACAGCTACGCGGTCGCGAAGCAGTACGCCGAGTGGAAGGCCAAGGTCGGCTTCCACTGGCACCACGTCGGCATCGAGGTCGAGCCGCTCGACCTGACGAAGGCCCACGTCGGCGACCCGATCGAGATCGTGGCCCGCGTCCGCACCGGCGGCCTCGCCCCGTCGAACCTGGCGGTCGAGCTGTACCACGGCCGCGAGCGCGGGGGCGTGCTGCAGGACGTGGAGGTCCTGCCCATGCAGCAGGCCGAGCCCGTCGGCGACGGCGTCTGGGCCTTCAAGGGGACGTTCACGCCCGGGCGTGGCGGCTCCTACATCTACGGCGTGCGGGCGCTGCCCCGGCACGACGGCATGATCCACAAGCAGGAGCTCGCCCTGATCCGCTGGGCGTGAGACAAAGGAGTCTCTTGTGACTGAAACCACCCCCCACCAGGCCCCCATCACCGAGGCAGCGGAGCTCCAGGCCTTCGACCACGTCGAGTTCTGGGTGGGCAATGCCAAGCAAGCTGCCTACTTCTACAGCAGGGCCTTCGGCTTCCGCTGCGTCGCCTACGCCGGCCCCGAGACCGGCGTGAAGGACCGGGCGAGCTACGTGATGCGCCAGAACGACATCGTGCTGGTGCTGACGTGTTCCCTTCAGCCGGAGGGCCCCATTGCCGACCACGTCCGCCTGCATGGCGACGGGGTGCGGGATGTGGCCTTCCGCGTGAAGGACGTCGACGCGGCCTTCGCCGAGCTGGTCGCCCGCGGCGCCAAGCCGGCGGCAGAGCCTCACACCCTCGAGGGCCCGGGGGGGGCCGTCAGGCGCGCGGCGGTGCACACCTACGGCGACACGCTGCACAGCCTGATCGGCCGCGACGACTACGCCGGGGCCTTCCTCCCCGGCTACGAGGCGCGTGAGCCGATCGCCGCCATCCCCGGCGGGCTCGGGCGCATCGACCACATCGTGGGCAACGTCAGCTGGAACGAGATGAACCCGATGGTCGAGCACTACGTGAAGGTGTTCGGCTTCCACCCCTTCGTCTCCTTCGACGACAAGGACATCTCCACCGAGTTCACGGCGCTGCGCTCGGTGGTGGTCGCCAACCCGCGCGAGACGATCAAGATGCCCATCAACGAGCCTGCCGAGGGCAAAAAGCGCTCGCAGATCGAGGAGTACATCGACTTCTACCGGGGGCCCGGCGTGCAGCACCTGGCCCTCACCACGGCAGACATCGTGGCGACCGTGGCCCGGCTGCGCGACGCGGGCGTGGAGTTCCTGCAGCCGCCGGCGTCCTACTATGAACAACTCGCGGAGCGGCTCGAGGGGCTCGACTTCCAGGAAGACATCGAACGCCTCAAGCCGCTGGGCATCCTGGTCGACCGCGACGACAAGGGCTACCTGCTGCAGATCTTCACCAAGCCGCTGACGGACCGCCCAACGCTGTTCTTCGAGATCATCCAGCGCAAGGGCAGCGACAGCTTTGGCAAGGGCAACTTCAAGGCCCTGTTCGAGGCCATCGAGGCGGAGCAGGCGCGGCGCGGCACGCTGTAACGACCGCCGTCAGGCCAGGCTGAGAGGGCGCCCCGATGGGGCGCCCTCAACCATTGGCAGCCCTGGCCGGGCCAGCCGCAGGCGCTTCGTCATCACGGCGCAGGCGCCTCCGCCACCGCGGCCTCGTAGGCCTCCAGCATCGTCTCGACGTACTGGAAGCCCTTGCGCCAGAAGCCAGGGTCCGTGATGTCCACGCCGATGCGCCCCAGCAGCTCGGTGGCGGGCGCATCCCCACCGGCGGCGAGCAACGCCAGCAACTGCGGCACGAAGGCCTCGCCCTCCTCCTGGTAGCGCTGGTAGAGCGCATAGACCAGCAGCTGGCCGAAGGCGTACGAGTAACAGTAGAAGCGGTACTTCACCAGATGCGGGATGGTGATCCAGCCCCAGCGGTCGAGCTCCCCGCGGCGGACGGCGTCGCCGTACAGGTCCGCGTTGAGCTCGGACCAAGCCGCGGAGAAGGCCTCGGCAGAGACCACGCCCTCCTTGCGCAGGGCGTGCGCGCGCTGCTCCCAGCGCGTGTACATGACCTGCCGCATCACGGTGGAGATGGCGTCCTCGACCTGGGTGGCGAGCAGCTGCCGCCGCACGAGCGGGTCCTGCTCCTGCGCGAGCAGCCGGTTGAGTGTGACGATCTCGGCGAAGGTCGAGGCGGTCTCGGCGAGCGGCGTGATCGGGTAGTAGTTCAGGAAGGTCTGCGCCTCGCCCGCCAGCAGGAAGTGGATGCCGTGGCCGAGCTCGTGGGCGAGCGTCAGCACGTCCTGCAGGGTGTCCGTGTAGTTCAGCAAGACATAGGGATGCAGGTCCGGGACCATCCCCGCGCAGAACGCGCCGCCCTGCTTGCCCGGGCCGGGCGGGACGTCGATGTAGCGGCCCTGAAAGAAGCCCTCCGCCAGCGCCTCGAAGCGCGGCGAGAAGCTGCGCATCGCGTCCAGCACGATCGCCCGCCCCTCGTCGTAGGGCACGCGCCGGCTGGCTTCCCCGTAGGGCGCGAGCACGTCGTGGGTGGCGAAGTCGGGGATGCCCAGCACCCGGGCCTTGGTCCTGTAGTAGCGGTGGGCGAGCCCGTAGTGGGCCTCCGTCGCCGCCATCAGGGCCTCCACCACCTCGGGGGCGAGGTCCTCGCCGAGGAGGGTGGGCGCCATCGGGTCCGGGTAGTGGCGCAGGGCCGTCATCTGCCGGTGGTCCTCGAAGACCGTGTTGAAGATGTAGGTCAGCACGTGCGCGTGGGCCTCGTGGGCCCGATAGACGGCCTCCGTGGCGGCCTGGCGCGTGGCGCGGTCAGGATCCGAGCGAAGCGCCCGCGCCTCCTCCAACGTGAGCCGCCGCTCGCCCTCAGGCCCGGGCAGCGTGACATGGAGGCCCGCCGTCATCTCGACGTAGAGCTGGGTCCAGGCCTTCTGGCCCGTGATGTCCTTGATCGCGGCCAGGCGCTCCTCGCCATCCGAGAGCATGTGGGGGGCAAAGCGCCGCACCTGCTCGAGCCAGTAGCGGTAGCGCGAGAGCTCGGACGCCTCGAGGAGGTGCGTGAAGCGGTCATACTCGATTTGCTGCAGCTCGAGCTCGATGAACTGGAGCTCGGTGTGGACCGCCGTCAACCCGCTGCGCATCCGCGCGTACAGGGCGCGGGCCGCGTTGTCGCTGGAGTCGGCGGAGAAAGAGAGCGAGGCGAAGGCCCCGAGGCGCCCCATCGAACACTGGAGGGCCTCGTAGGCCTCCAGCATCGCGCGCATCTCCCCGGGCGTCAGGGCCGAGAGGCGGCCGCGGTACCGGCCACGGAGCACCTCGGCGCGCTCCATCGCGCGGGCCACGTCGGCATCGAGGGCGGGGTCGTTCAGGCCGGCGTAGAGCTGGCTCAGGTCCCAGCGCGGGGCGGTCGTGGTGGTCATGGGGCCTCCTTCCGGTGCGTGGCTTCGACCATACACCGGCGGGCAGGGGGCTGGAAAGGACCTGTGCACGCGAGGGCGTTGGCCGTCAGCCCCCCAGGCCCGGGAAGCTTCTCGCCACCGGCCGGAGCGGCCCCGCGCCGTGGAGGTGGCGCCAGGCGCGCGCGAGGCCGATGATGGCCAGGCCGTCGGAGATCTCGCCTGTCATGGCCATCTCGTAGGCCGTGGCGAGCGGCACGCGCCGGACCTGCAGGCGCTCGGTGCCCTCGGGCTCTGCCGGGCCCTCCGTGAGGTCCTCCGCCAGAAACACGCACCCGAGCTCGTCCGTGACGGAGTTGGAGGTGGAGAGCTCCCCGAGGTAGGTCCAGCGCGCGGCCGTGAGCCCGGTTTCCTCGCGCAGCTCGCGCCTGGCGGCCTCGAGCGGCGGCTCGTCCAGCCGACCGCCGCCCTCGGGGATCTCCCATGAGTACTGCCCGAGGGTGTAACGCCACTGGCCGACAAGGAACGTGTCCCCCTCTGACGTGACGGGGACGATGCCGATGGCCCGGCTGCGGAACTCGACGACGCCGTAGGTGCCGGGGGCCCCGTCGGGCCGCGTGACGTCGTCGACGCGGAGCCGGATCCAGGGGCTCTCGTGGACCAGGCGGCTGCCATGCCTCGTCCAGGGGTTGCCTTCCGCCTCGTGGTGCATGCCCGGCATGCTAGCACGGGCGCCCCGCGCGCGTTGACCCTGGTTGGCCGAAGCGGCTATGCTGGCGGGCGTTTGCATGCGCCGGCCCCGCCGGCCCAGGAGGCCCCGTGACCCGGACCCCGACGACTCCGAGCTGGCTGGTGGGTGGGCAGGTGTTGAGCCCTGCCGGCGAGTGGCTGGACCTCGACGTGGCCGTGGCGGGCGAGCGCATCGTGGCCCTCGGCGAGGCCCCGCCAGCGGGCGACACGCCCCGGCTCGACGTCGCGGGGGCGCGCGTGGTGCCCGGCCTGATCGAGACGCACGTGCACGGCATGCTGGCGCACGACGTGGCCGACGCGACGCCCGAGGCGCTGGCGGCCATCGGGGCAGC
>JAYKHR010000160.1:0-23136 GCA_035285125.1 Candidatus Sericytochromatia bacterium
ATCTCTCCCGAGCCCTACGTGCTCCCCGCCGCACGCGTGGCCGAGCTGCGGGCGCTGGGGGGCCACCTGCTGGCCTTCCTGCAGGCCGCCAACAAGCTTTACATGGAGAGCGTCAAGGGCCGTCAGCCCGCCTGGGTCCACCAGGTGCTCGATCAGGGCAAGCCGGAGGCGCTCGTCGAGTTCCAGCGGATGAACCGCTTCAAAGGCCTGATCCCGCGGGTGATCCGGCCGGACCTCATCATCGACGAGGAGGGCCGGTGGTCCGCCTGCGAGCTCGACTCGATCCCGGGGGGCATCGGCCTCACGGGGGCGATGTCGGCCGACTACGCCAGCCTCGGTTACGCGCTCGTGGGCGGCGGTGACGGCCTGGTGCGCGGGTTCGCCGCGATGATCCGGGACGTCGCCGGCAAGCCGGACCCCACGCTGGCCATCACCGTGTCGGAGGAATCCAGCGACTACTGGCTGGAGCAGCAGTGGCTCGGCGCCAGGCTGAACGCGCTCGGCCTCACCACCACCGTGGTGCGGCCCGGCGAGCTCCGCTACGACGGCGAAGGGGTCCGGGCCCCGTTCGGGGACGCCGGTGAACGCGAGGTCGACGTGGTGTACCGCTTTTTTGAGCTGTTCGACCTCAAGAACCTGCCGCGCGCCGAGCTGATCCAGTATGCCGCGAAGAAGGCGCAGGTCGTCGTCACGCCGCCTTACAAGGCATACCTCGAGGAGAAGCTGCTCTTCGCGCTGTACCACCACCCGGCGCTGCGCGTGTTCTGGCGGGCGGAGATCTCGGGGGAGGCGCTGGCTGCGCTGGATGGCCTGCTGCCGCGGACCTGGCTGCTGGATCCGGCGCCCCTGCCACCCCAGGCCGTCATCCCCGGGCTAACCGTCGAGGGCGCGCCGATCCAGGACTGGCTGGCCCTCGCCACGGCCTCGAAGCGTGAGCGGGCTTACGTCCTCAAGCCCTCCGGCTTCTCCAGCCTGGCCTGGGGCAGTCACGGCGTGGCGTTCGGCTCCGACCTGTCGGGGCCCGACTGGGAGCTCGCGCTGCGCAACGCGCTCGGGGCCTTCCCCCGGACGCCTTACATCCTCCAGGCCTACCACAAGCCCGAGCGCACGACGGTGCGGTACTACGACTTCCGGCGGGAGGCCGTCTTCACGATGGAGGGACGGGCGCGCCTCTGCCCCTACTACTTCGTGGCGGGCGGCGAGGCCACGCTGGGGGGCATCCTGGCCACCGTCTGTCCGCTGGACAAGCTGGCGTTGCACGGGATGACGGACGCCGTGATGGTGCCGACGGCCGTGGCACAGCCGCTGGCGCCATGAACGGGCTGGCTGCGCTCTGGGGCGATCTGGCGCCCGGGCCGTCCGGCATGCCCGCCATCTCGGTGCGGGGCCTCCGCAAGCGCTATGGCGAGCTGCAGGCCGTCGATGACGTGAGCTTCGACGTCGCGCCCGGGGACTTCTTCGCCTTCCTCGGCCCTAACGGCGCGGGCAAGACCACGACCATCAGCGCGATCGTGGGGCTGGTCCAGTTCCAGCAAGGGGCCATCAGCGTGCTGGGCCACGACGTCCGGGCGCACTACCGCGAGGCCCGCCGGGCTGTGGGGTTAGCCCCCCAGGACTTCAACTTCGACCGATACCTCACGGTCGAGGAGATCCTGCGCTACCAGGCCGGGTACTTCGGCGTCGCCCCGGCCGTCGCGAGCCAGCGGTCCGAGGCGCTGCTGCGCCAGTTCTCGCTCTGGGACAAGCGCCACCGGGACGTGGCCAAGCTCTCCGGTGGAATGAAGCGGCGGCTGACGCTCGCGCGGGCGCTCATCCACGCCCCGCGCGTGCTGATCCTCGATGAGCCCACGGCTGGCGTCGACCTCGAGCTGCGCCTCGAGCTCTGGGATTTCTTGCAAGGGCTCAACCGGCAAGGCCTCACCATCCTGCTGACGACCCACTACCTCGAGGAGGCCGAGCAGCTCTGCAACCGCGTCGGCATCATCGACAAGGGGCGGCTGGTCGCCCTGGACGACAAGGCCGCGCTGCTCGCCGGGCGCAGCCAGGAACGGCTCGAGCTCACCTTCCAGGCGCCCGTCGCCGAGCTGCCGCCGGCCCTCGCGGGCCTCGATGCCGCCCTGGTGCAGGACGGCCTGCGGCTCGTCGTGCGTCACTGTGCCGCCGCCGAGCTGCCTCGCATCCTGCGCGCGCTCGAGGCCCAGGGGCACCACCTCGCCGACCTCGCCGTCACCCGCAGCAACCTGCAAGACGTCTTTCTCTCGCTCACGGGCAGGCCCGACAGATGAACCTCATCGGCTTCCAGACGCTCGCCCGGCGCGAGCTTCGTCGCACGTTCCAGATCATCAACCAGGTCGTGTGGCCCCCCATCGTGTCCACGCTGCTGTACGTCCTGATCATCGGCCTGTCCGTCGGGGGACGGCTCGAGGCCGCGACGGGCGTGCGGTACGTCGAGTTCCTGATCCCGGGTCTCATCGCCCTCACGGTGATCGAGGCGTCCTTTGCCGAGAGCTCCGCCTCGCTGTTCCAGCACCGCTTCATGAACAGCATCCAGGAGCTCCTCACGGCACCGCTTTCGGCCTTCGAGATCGTGGCAGGCTTCGTCACGGGTTCCGTCGCGCGGGCGCTGCTGCTCGGCAACCTCCTGATGCTGTTCCTGCCCGTGTTCACCCAGCGCTGGCCTGTCCACTGGGGCCTGTACCTGGCCCTGATGGTGGCGATTGCCGTGCTGTTCTCGTCGCTGGGCCTGGTGGTCGGGCTCTGGGGGGAGAAGTGGGACCACGTGGCCATTCCCCAGACCTTCCTGTTCACGCCTCTGATCTGGCTCGGCGGGGCCTTCTCGCCCGTGTCCCTGATGCCCGAGGCCCTTCGCGGCGTGGCCCAGCTGAACCCGATGTTCTACGTGATCGACGCCTTCCGCTTCGCCGTGCTCGGGCGGTCAGACGCCCCCGTGGCCCTCTCGATCGGCGTCACGCTGGCCCTCGCCGTGGGGGCTGCCAGCCTGGCGCTGCGCCTCTTTGCGGTGGGCTGGAAGCTGCGGACCTGACGACCGTCGCCAAGTTTCGGTTAATTAACACGAAAGGTTGCATTAAGTTTCGGTTATAAGGTTCCTGTAGAGGCTTAACCTGTGGCGCCACCGCCCAGGGCTCGAGGGAACCGCACCGAATGCCGCTCCAGGCCGCCAACGCCTTCGTCACCTGGGCCCGTGGGGCCGCCCGTGGCGTCGCGGTCCAGCGGACGGCCGACACGGCCCTGACGCGCGTGCAACTGCGTGCCGCGGCGGCGCAGGACGGGGTGCCCTCCGCCGTGGTGGCCTTCGGTCGCGACGTCGCGCTGCTGTCGGGGGCCTCCCTGCGCACGGCCTCGGCCGTCGCCCGCAATGCCGACGGCCTGCGCGTCGGCGAGCGGGTCAACGTGGATGGAATGGCGGGCACGGTGCTGCACACCGACGACGGCTTCGCCGAGCTCGATGCGCGCGGCGTCGTGGTCGCCATCGTCGACACGGGCGTGGACGTCCACCACCCGGCGCTCGCCGGGCGCTGCCTGCCTGGCTGGAACGCCGTGGACGGCTCTGCCGACGTGGCCGACATGGACGGCCACGGCACCCACGTCGCCGGCAAGCTGGCGGGCGTCGCCCCGCGGGCCGAGGACGGCGGGGTGGCCCCGTGGGTCTCCGTGCTGCCCATCAAGGCCGTGGACGCCTTCGGGCGCTTCTCGGATGCCTCCATCGCCGCCGGCATCCGCCACGCCACCGCCCGGGGCGCCCGCGTCGTGAACCTCAGCCTGCGGAGCGATGTGCCGCTGCCCCTGACGGCCAGCGCCATCGCCGAGGCCCGGTGGGCGGGCGTCCTCGTGGTCGCGGCCTCCGGCAACGAGGGGCGCAACGAGGTGACCTACCCTGCGGCCTACCCCGGCGTGCTCGTGGTGGGCTCGGCAGAGGCAGGCGTGCGCTCGCGCTTCTCGAACGGCGGCGCTCGCCTCGACCTCGTGGCCCCAGGCGAGCGCGTGCGCTCGGCCGAGGCTGGCGCCTACCGGGAGCGCTCTGGGACCTCGATGGCGAGCCCCCAGGTGGCGGCCGCCGCCGCGCTGGTGATGGCCCGCAACCCTCACTGGACGGCCGAGCAGGTGGCGGAGTGGCTTCGCCGGACGGCGCGCGACCGCGGGCTGCCCGGCCGGGACGGCGACTTCGGGGCCGGGGAACTCGACCTCTTCGCGGCCGTGCACGGCGCGCCCGCCCCTGTGCAGGTCCCCCCGGCGCGGCGGCCCTGGGCGATCAGCTGGTGACGCCCGGGATGACGGGCGGCCCGACGCGGTTGCCCGGCGGGGCCGAGGGGGGCGCTGGGGGCGGCGTCGGCGGGGTGCCGAACCGCTCGGCCGGTGGCCGCCAGCCCCGCAGCAGGCCAGGCGCCAGCTCCCACGTCAGCCGCTTCAGCCCCGGGTGGTCGTCCATCAGGTGGTCGTAGGCAAAGGCGTTGAACGACGCCTCCGCTTCGCGCGGCACGGCCAGCCGCTCGCTGGCGTCCAGGAAGGCCCCGGCCACGTCCTCCAGCCGGGCCAGCGCCTCGGCGTCGAGCATGTCGACCTCGAGCTCCCGCAGCTGCTGGCCGCGCCGGAGCCGATCCGCCACCAGGGTGCTCGCCGCGCTGAGCAGCACGGGGGAGTCGATCACCTTGCGCGGCGCCACGGCCAGCGCCGTCAGCCGCAGCGAGGCGCGGGTGCCGGGCAGCCGCACGCGCACCAAGAGCTTGTCTCGGGAGGGCTTGAGCCCCTCAAGCACGAAGTGACCGGCCTCATCCACCGGGGCAGGCCCAGCGAGCACCTCGTCGGCGTAGTCCAGGGCCTCGGCCTGGCCGCCGTTCAGGGAGGCCAGCCCGGCCCCCGCCGCCGCAGCCTGGTCGAGCGTGACCGTGCCCACGAGCCGCCCCCGGTTCGGGGCGATGGTGGGGCGGTACTGACCGGCCCGCACCACCCGCTCGGGCTCCGGGGGGGGAAGCCCCCTGGCGCCGCTCGGGGGCTGGGCGCACCCGGTGACCACGCAGGCGAACGCCAGCGTGACGCGGGCGACAAGAAGAGGGGGCGGCATCATCGGGGCAGGTCCTGCCGGCGGGGGCGTCACGCCGGACGCCCTTTCCATACCCCGTGAAGCAGGCCGTATAACCCGGGACGGGCCCCCTGACTGGGTTGCCAGGGTTATGACGCACGGCCCGCCGCGGGCCTCAGGGCACGATGGCCGCCCCGAGCAGCCGCTTGGCGGTGTCAGGGCCGAGCGACAGCCGCCAGGGCCGAGCCTCTTCGGCCGTGTACGTGAGGTAGGCCGTGGCCCACGGGCGCAGGGCGAGCGCCAGGTCCGCCCCGTCCCCCGGTCGCGGCTGGAACCCGCGCAGCACGATGTCCTCGAGGCCCGTCGAGGACCGGTAGGTGCCCCGCAGCGGCAGCCCCCTGTAGGTGTACGGCGTGCCGGAGGCCAGGGGGGCGTCGCTGACGAGGTTGGCGATGCCCCAGGCCCGGAAGTGGTCCGCAAAGGTCGTGCCCCGTGCCTTCAGGAGGTCGGACACGCAGCCGACGCCGGCCTTGTTGGCGTTGAGGATCTCCGGCACGATGCCCGCCCCGTAGCGGTCCACAAGGTAGCGCACGAAGAGGTAGCTCTGCCCGTAGGCAAAGCCGTTCGGGTTGCCGCTCCAGTCCGTGAGCGAGAACTCCTGGGGGCTTTCCTGGAACACCCGAAGATCCTTGGCGATGTGGTAGTCGCCAGCAGGCAGGCCGTACCCGGCGACCTCCATCGCGTACATGCTCAGCCCCTCATCGAGCCAGGTCTCCTCCGCCAGCCTGTAGCCCAGGCGGGCCGATTTGCGGGAGAAGTTCAGCAGGTGCTGGAACTCGTGGGCCAGCGTGCCGAACGAGGTGAGCTCGGGCCGGTCGAAGAGCTGGTCCGTCATGAACAGGACCTCCTTCTGGTTCGAGTTCCCGCCCCCGCCCGGGATGGCGTCGCGGGACCAGAAGTACCCCATCAGGCCTTTCTCCTTGCCCCAGTTGTCCACGGCCGGGGACAGCACGATGAAGACGCGATCCTCCCCGTCGACGCCGGGCCGCGCCTCGCGCCCGAAGACGCCCGTCAGGCGGGGGTAGATGCGGTTTTCCCACTCGTTCATCAGCCGGTCGAGGTTGGCCTCCGAGATGGCCTTGGCGTCCTCGTCGACGTACAGCAGGGCGTTCTCCGTGACGCGGCGCAGGGCGCACGGACGCTTCCGGTCGTCCATCGCCGACGAGGACCCCGTGTTGATCCAGAAGGCCTCGGAGCTGCCCAGCGTCCTGTCCAGTGCTGCCGAGAGGCGCCGCGTGGGCAGGCCGACCGGCGCTGCGACGGCGTCACGGAAGCGGGCGCTGTAGGGCATGGCGTTCGGCTCGGCAGGCCCTTGCTGGAGCCTGTAGCTCGCGCTGGCCGGGCTGGTGGGCTCGACGGAGAGGCGCAGCGGCGTGGTGGCTGCGCCGCCGGCGCTCGCCACGAGGGTCAGCTCGCGGCCGGGAGGCGTCAGGTGCACCTCCGAACTCGCCGCCGGGTCCAGCAGGGCGATGGCTGCGGCCCCGCGGGTGGTGGGACGGTCGAGGGCCGGGCCCGGCCGGGCCCCCGTGCCGGGGGGCAGCACCGGGCTGAGGCACCCCGCCAGGATCATCAGGGCGGCGACCACCGCCGCGGTGGGCGCCGCGCGGCGGGTAGGGGGTGTTGCGCGAGGGCCTGCCATCGCCCGCCATGGTACCTCACCAGCCCCCTGCTTGCACCTGGCAGCCCTCGGGCCGCGCGAGGGGGGCGAACGGACCGCCCGGAGCCGCTCCCGACGCGTGGGGGCAACGCGCCTGACTGCCGGTCGCCCCACATCCGGGTCTCTCCGTGATAGAGGGGATGGTCCGTGGGGGTGCGGGGGGAAGCGCGCAGGCGGGTATGGGGGGGGTGATCCATCCAGCCCTGAGGAGCCTCCCTATGCGCCCGCTCAAGACCCTCGCCCTTCTTGCCAGTGCCTGCCTGATGACGGCGTGCACCACCATCGAGCCCGGGAACGTGGGCGTCATGACCGACGAGTGGAACGGCGACGTCGTCAAGGAACCGCTTCGTGCCGGCTACCACTACGTCGGAGTGTACAAGAAGGTGTACGAGTTCCCCTCGGGCGTGGTCTCCAACATCAACATGGACAACTTCCGGGTCAACACGCGCGAGGGTCAGGAAATCACCATTGACGTGCGGGTGCAGTACCGCCCCGACCTGACGGCGGAGGACGACCATGCGGTGCAGCTCTTTCAGCGCTACCGCAAGCCCTTCGAGGGTGACAACGGCCTCGTGCAGACGCGCTGGATCCCCGTCATCCAGCAGGCAGCGGGCTACGCCGTCTCGCAGTACGGCGTGATCGACATCTACCAGAGCCGGGGCGCCAGGGCCGCGGCCCTGATGAGCCGCATCCTGCAGAACGGCCTCAAGACCCGCGACGTCCAGATCGACGGCATCGGCGACGACTTCGTCACGATCCAGACCGTGGCCATCAGCGACATCGTGTTGCCTGACGCCATCAAGACGGCCGTGGAGCGCAAGGCGCAGATCGAGCAGGAGACGATGTCGGCGAAGCAGGGCCTGGAGAAGGCCCGCATGGCGGCCGAACAGGTCAAGATCGAGGCCCGCGCGGAGGCCGAGGCCAAGGTCATCCGGGCCCAGGGCGAGGCCCGGGCGCGGGCTGCGCTGGGCATCAGCCCCGAGCAGTACGTGCGCATCGAGACGGCCAAGCTGGCGGCGGACGCCATCAAGACCGCGCCGAACCTGGTGATCGTGCCGGCCAACAGCATCCTCGACACCCGGTCCCTTGGCCTGGCTGGCGCGGGCAAGGCCGGTCAGTAGTCCCTCGACAACTCGCCCCGCGCGGGCCTGCCGGCTTGCCGAGCGACCGCGCGGGGGGGCCACCGGGGGCCCCGCCGGGTCGACCGGGGTGGGGCGAGGGCGCCCGGAATGTATCGGTTTTGTCCAGGACATACCCTTTGCGGGCCTGACCCGGTATCATGGCCTCATGCGTGATGTCCTGTTGATCCTGAACTTCGGGGGGCCCCAGCGCCCCGGCGAGGTGGAGCCCTTCCTCTTCGAGCTCTTTCGCGACCCGGACGTCATCCCGATCCCGGGGCCACCGATCGTGCGGGAGGCCTTCGCCGACCTGATCAGCGGGCTGCGCTGGACCAAGACCGCGAACGATTACGCCGAGATCGGTGGCGGGTCGCCACTGGTGCCCGTGACCTACCAGCAGGGCGAGGCTTTGCGCACGCTGCTGGCCTCCGAGGGGCACCCGATGGAGGTCCACTACGCGATGCGCTACACGCGCCCCGACACCCGGTCGGCGCTGGAGGCCATCAAGGCGGGCGGCCCCGCGCGCATCGTGGCGTTGGCGATGTACCCGCACTACTCCTTCGCCACCATGGGCTCCAGCTTCGGCGAGCTGGCCCGGCAGCTGCGCCGGCTCGGCATGGCAGACTGGCCCGTGACCTACATCCCCGCCTTCCCGACAGACCCGGACTACGTGGGGGCCCTCGCCGAGCTCGTGCAGGAGGCGGCGGCGCGCGTGCCGGAGGGCGTCACGCCCCACCTGCTGTTTTCCGGGCACGGCCTGCCCGTGAGCTTTGTGAAGAAGGGCGACCCCTACGCGATGCAGATCCAGGCGACGGTCGACGCCGTGGTGCAGGCGGCAGGTTGGCCTCACGCCCACTCGCTGGCCTGGCAGAGCAAGGTCGGGCCGGCGGCGTGGCTGACGCCTGCGACGGACACCGAGCTCCGGCGCCTCGGCGCGGCTGGAACCCGGGCGGTGGTGGTCGTCCCCGTGAGCTTCGTGGGGGATCACATCGAGACCCTGTTCGAGCTCGACATCGAGTACCGCGAGGTCGCCGAGGAGGCGGGCATCCACCACTGGGTGCGGGCTGGCGCGCTCGACACGCGACCCCGGTTCGTTCGGGCCCTCGCGAACCAGGTGTTGCGCGCCGTCGCGGGTGAAACGGGCTGCAGCCCGGGCTGCTGCCGTCTGCCGCGGCCGGTCGAGATGCGCGGGCTGCGGGTGATACCGGGCGGCTGCCAGCCCTGCCCCATGAGGCCCTACGTGCTGCCGGGCGCTGCCCGGTCGTGAGCGTCAGCCTCGCCACGATGCTCGGGGTGGGGCTCTACGTCTTGATGACGGCGCCGTTCCTCCCCCTGATGCTGTATGTCCATCGCCTCGGGGGCGCCTACTCGGGCCTGTTTATGGCTGCGATGGTGCTGCAACTCGTCCCCATCGGGCTGGTCTTCTTTCCGATGGGTGCCGTGGGGATCGGGTTGCTGGGCCTGGCGCTGTGGCGCGTGGGTCAGCGGCTTGCGGGCTTCAGGCAGGCCCACATCGACAACCCCGAGGTGCACCTGCGCTGGAGCCGGGAGTACGTGGCAAACGCGATCGCGCTGGGCTTCGCATGCGAGCAGAAGGGAGCCGCCTGGGTCGTGCTGGAGGCCACCCGGGGCCAGGCGCTCTGGACGTTCGGGGCCTGGGTGTGCCCCCTCAGCGCCCTGCTCTGGGCCGGGTTGGCCTGGCTTGTCGTCCGGGAGCACCGCGCCCGGGCGGCGATGACGCCCGGCTGACGCCACCCCGATCATTCAATTATTACGTTTTTGTTAAAGGCGTTTTTGCACTTCGTGAAAGCTTGCACGGCCAGTCCTGAACGCTCTCATAACCATTTCACAAGGTTGAGGTGATTCGGGCGCCGGGCGCGCCGCGGAGAAGTGGAGAGAGTGATGTTCAAGACGCCTGACATGACCCCTGCCGCCACCATCTACATGCCGCGGGAGCACGGCCTGCCCTTCGGCGGGAACCCGGCTGACGAGGCCGCCCTCGGGGCCGCGGACCTCGACGCCAGCGACTCGCTTTCCCGTGACGAGTGGGCCCGCTCTGGTCGCAGCAAGGAGATGTTCACCGCCTACGACACCGACGGCAACGGCACCGTGTCGAAGGGCGAGTTCCTCCGGGGCCGGCAGCACGAGCGCGCCTTCCGCAAGCGCGACACCGATGGCAACGGGGTGCTGACGAAGGACGAGTGGTCGGTCTTCGGCGTGCGCGTCACGCCGTTCGATCCCAAGTGGCTGGCCGCGAGCGCGGCGGAGGGCGTCAGGGGCTTCATCAGCAACTGCATCCCCCCCAAGTGGCTGGCGGGTCGCGGCTTCGAGGCCCTCGACGCCAACCGTGACGGCCAGGTCACGGCAGCCGAGTACGTCGCCCAGCGCAGCAAGGCCACCAGGGTCGAGATCAAGCCCTGGATGGCCTGACGCACGCCTGCAAGGTTGAGGCGGCTGCCGCCCGGGCACCCGGTGCGAGAGCTCCGGCCATCCCCCCGTCGCGCCTGCGCCGGGGGGATGCCGCTGCTGGGTATACAACCGGGTGTCGCCGTGCTCGGGCGCTTGGAGGCAAGCCGTGTCGCTGCTTCTTCGGATGGTGGTCTGCCTGATCGGGCTGACGGGGTGCCAGGCGGCTGAGCCGGGCCTGCCTCGGGGGGGGGCTGGCGCAGCCCCCGCGGCGCGTCTGGCGCTGACGCCCAGCTTGGGGGCGGGGACCGGGCGGCGTCTCCAGGCCGTGCCCCAGCCCCTCACCGCCGCGCAGGTGCACCACCTCGTGGTGACGCTTGCCACGGTGCCCGCCCAGGGGCCCGATGAGGTGCTGGCCACCCGGCGGATCCTGGCGCCGGCGGCGCAGGGCGGGAGCGTCTCGTTCGACAAGCTGGCCGTGGGCCGGACGTACCGGGCGCGTGGCGTCGCGTACGCGGGTGCCGACGACACCGCCACGGGCATCATCAGCGTGGACGAGCTCTCCTCCGTGACGATCGCCGTGCCTGTCGGCGTGGCCGACCTTCAGGCCGTGCTGCCCGTGCGGCTTCGGGACACCACCTTTGCGGCCTCCGTCGCCACGACGGGCACCCTTATCGCGACGGGGGCCCTGGTGACGACGGCGGACGAGACCCTCGAACTGGTGACGCCGTGACCGTCTGCAGGGTTTTCTCGCGCCCATCTTCCCAAGGTGACCGCCCACGTGGGTGGTGGGTCGCAGCCAGCTTGCTCTGCGCCGGCGTGAGCGGCTGCGTGGCAGGCCCCACCCACGCGCCCCAGGCCGGCCCGGTGGCCGTGGCGGCCCCGGCAGCCGGCCCCGCCCTGCCGCCCGCCGCCAGCGCGACGTGGCGGGTCGAGGGGGGCACGAGCTGGGCCGGTGAGCCGCTGCCGGGCGCCAGCGTGGCTGTCGTGCGCGTGGCGGACGATCGCGAGCTGGCCTCCGGGAGGGCGGACGCCGCGGGCCGCTTCGCGCTGGACGTGGCGGTCGCGGGGCGCACCGTGGTGGTCGTGACGGCCCGTCGCGGTCAGCGCGTGCTCCACCAGGCCCTGGTCGTGGGCGGGGAGCGACGGCTGCAGCAGGCAGGAGGGCCGGCCCCGGCCCCGGCCCTGCTCGACCTCGTGACCACGCTGACGTTCAGGAAGCTGGCCCCGCGCCTGCGGGAGACGGCCCGCACCCTGCTGGAGGCCCCCGCGGCCCGGGGGGGCGAGCTGGCGACGATGGCCCAGGCCGTCTTGCAGCGCCTCGCCGCAGACCTGGACCGGGTCGTGACAGGCGAGGTCGAGGCCCGCCTGGCGCGTCTGCTGGAGGCCCCTGCGGCTGGTGAGGCCGCCTCGGACGAGCTCGACGTGGCCCTCGCCGAGGTCCTGCCCCCGACGGTCGTGGCGGCGCTGGACGCGTCCGTCACCGCGCTGGGCCGCCTTGCTGCTGAGGTGGCGTCTGAAGCCCCCGGGCAGGAGGGGGGGAGCCTGGAGCCGACGCCTGCCCCCACGCCTGCGTCGACACCCCCTCCCGCGGCGGAAGGCGTCTCCGGGGGGGGAGGCGCCGGAGGCGGCACGGAGCCCGTCGTCGCCCCGGAACCGACGGACGCCGACGTGAGGCTCGGGATGGCGATCACTCCCGGCCAGGTGGTGGACACCACCGCCACGGAGTCGATCCGGGTGGCTGCCCCGTGACGCGGCCTCGCTTGACGGCGGGGTACAAGGCCCGTGGGATCTGAAGGGGGCGCGATGCTGCGGCTCTGGCTTGTCCTCGTCCTGGCGTTCAGCGGGTTGCCCGGCTGCCAGCCGGTGCCGGCCGTCTCGCCGCGCCCGTTGCAGGCCCTCGACGCCTCGGATGGGGGCTCGGCCAGCGCCGAGGTGCGGGTGGTGCTGCCGCGCCGCCTGCTCGCCCTGGGCCCGACCTCCGGCGACGACGTGGGGACGGTGGTGCTCACGCTGCACCGGGTCGAGGGGGGCGAGGAGCTCTTGCGGGCCACCCTCGTCGTGCCCCGCGCGGCGCTCGGCCAGCCCGTCGCCCTGCGCCACATGCGCGCCGACGCGACGTACCGCCTCAGCGGCGAGGCCTACCTCGGATCCAGCCCGGTGCCGGCGGGGCGCCTGACGGACCCGACGCGCCCGGACGTCGTCGAGTGGGCCGTCGGGCACGACGAGGCCCCGGTGGTCCCCCCGCTCGTGCTGCGCCTGGCCGATACCGAGGCCGTCGTCGTCAGCACCGTCCGGCAGGGCTACTGGCCCGGGGGGACGGAGGGGTATGCGCGTGAACGCGCGCTGGCTGGGCCCGTTGGCGTGGCCGTGGCGGCGGACGGCACGATCTTCGTGGCCGAGGAGTCTGGCCATCGCGTCCTGCGCCTCTCGCCGGGCGGCCTGGTGTCCACCTACGTGGGCACCGGCTCGCCCGGCTCGGCCGACGGCACCGGCGCGGCGGCCGGCCTGGACCAGCCCCAGGGCCTCGCCCTGGCGCCGGACGGGACGCTGTACGTCTCGGAGAGCGGCTTCGTCACCGGCGGCCACCGGATCCGCAAGGTCAGCCCTGCCGGCGTCGTCACCACCCTGGCGGGGGGGGCGCGTGGCTGGCAGGACGGGGCGGGGGCGCAGGCCCGCTTCAGCAACCCACGCGGCCTCGCCCTCGGGCCGGATGGCACGCTGTACGTGGCGGACCAGTGGAACCATCGCATTCGGACGGTCTCGCCGAATGGGGTTGTCGCGACGCTGGCTGGGACCGGCTCGGGTGGCCTGACCGACGGCGTCGGCGTCGGCGCCGCCCTCAGCTACCCGACGGGCGTGGCGTGGGGCCCGGATGGTGCTCTGTACGTCGCAGACACGGGCAACCGCGCCGTCAGGCGCGTGACGCCGGCCGGGGTGGTCACCACCGTCGCGGGCCCGGGCCAGGGTGGAGAGGCGCCTTTCGCTGACCCGGTGGGCATCGCGGTGGCCGGCTCAGGCGACGTGTTCGTCGGGGATGGCGCTGTGCTGCGCAAGGTGACGCCGGATGGGGCCGTCACGCTGGTGGCCGGCGGCGCCCCGGGCCATCGGGACGGTGCCCCTGCCCATGCGCGCTTTCAGGCCCTCTCCGGCCTAGCCGTGGCGCCGGGAGGAGGTATGGTGGCCTGCGACAGCCTGGGCAGCGTGCGGCGCCTGACGGCCTTGCTGGAGGTGTCTACGGTGGCCGGCATCGTGTCGGAGGACGGCACGGGCCGGGGCGTGGTCTTCTCCAGCCCGCGGGGCCTCCGCGCAGAGCCGGGCGGGGCCTTGCTGCTCGCGGACACCTTCGCGCACCGGATCCGGAGCGTCACGCCGGCCGGCCAGGTCTCGACCCTGGCCGGCTGGGACGCGGGTGACGCGGACGGCGCGGCGACGGACGCCAGGCTGTACCGGCCGGAGGACGCGGTGCGGGCGCCCGACGGCGGCCTGTACATCGCCGACACCGCCAACCACAAGATCCGCAGGCTGACGCCCGGGGGCGAGGTCGTGACGGTGGCGGGCGGCGCCCCGGGCTTTGCCGACGGCCCCGGCGCCACAGCCCAGTTCTGGACGCCCAAGGCCCTGGCCCTCGCGGCGGACGGCACGCTCTACGTGGCAGACGGCGACAACCACTGCCTCCGCAAGATCACCTTCGGGAGCGAGGGTCCCCAGGTCTCGACGCTCGCGGGCTCGGCCCCGGATGGAGAGGGCTTCGCGGACGGCGTCGGCCCGGCCGCGCGCTTCGCCTACCCCACCGGCCTGGCGCTGCGCCCCGATGGGGCGCTGTATGTGGCCGACTGCGACAACCACCGCCTGCGCGTGGTGACGCCGGACGGCACGGTGACGACGCTGGCCGGCTCCGAGCCCGGGTTGGCCGATGGCCTCGGGGCGGCGGCGCGGTTCAACGAGCCCGTGCGCGTGGCCGTCGACCCCGGCACTGGCCTGGTGTACGTCTCGGACCAGGCGAACCATGCGGTGCGCCGCGTGACGCCGGAGGGCCACGTGCGGACGATCGCCGGGGGCACCGAGGGCCTGCGCGACGGCGTGGGCGCCTCGGCCCGGTTCTCGCGTCCCGCCGGGCTGGCCGTGGCCCCGGACGGCTCGCTGTACGTGGCGGACGAGGGCAACGGCGTCGTGAGGCGGCTGCGGTGAGGCGGCTGGTGGGCCTGGCGCTGGCGGCCGGGCTGGCGGCGGCGGGGTGCGGGCCGGCGGCGCGGGTGGCAGCGCCCGTGGCGGGGCTGACGGTGCCCGTCGCGGCGGAGGCCGGGCCCGTGCGCCTCACGGTCGCGCCGCGGCTGCTCGGCCGCCGCCTGCTGGGGCTGGTCGAGCCGCACGCACCCGGGGACGTCGCTCGCCTCGTCATCAGCCTGCACCGCCGCGCGGGAGGCGTGACGGGGCCGGCCCTGGCGGAGGTCGCGCTGACGGATCCCGCCACCCTGCAGGCCCCGCTGGTGTTCGAGGGGCTGCGGCGCTGGACGACCTACGTGGTGCGTGGCACGGCGCACGACGCGGCGGGCGCGGTGATCAGCGAGGCCGCTCACTCGGAGGTGGCCGTCGCGGTGGCGGCCGACGAGGCCCTGGCTCCCGTTGCCCTGACGGTGAGCCTGCTGGACAGGCCCTTCTCGGCGGCCGCCACGTGGCCGGCCGTCGCCGTCTCGCCGGGCAGCGAGGCCTCTGGCATCCGCGGTGTCGTGACCACGCTCGCCGGCGTAGGCTTCACGCTGGCGGAGGAGGGCCTCGGCAGGCTCGGCAAGGAGCAGCCGGAGGGGAGCCTGGCCGTCGGGCCGGATGGCACGCTGTACGTCGCCGACACCGAACTCCACCGCATCAAGCGCATCGCGCCGGACGGCCGGGGCGCCACGCTCGCCGGGTCGGGCAAGGGGGACGCGGGCCTGGTGGACGGCGTCGGCTGGGCCGCCCGCTTCAACCGGCCCAAGGACCTGGTCCTCGCGCCGGACGGCACGCTGTACGTCGCCGACACGGACAACCACTGCATCCGCGTCGTCAGCCCGGATGGCGCCGTCACAACGCTCGCCGGCGGGGTGGCGGGCTTTGCGGACGGCGTGGGGGCGGCGGCGGCGTTCAGCAGCCCGTCGGGGATCGCGCTGGCGGCGACGGGCGAGGTGCTGGTTGGCGACACCGGCAACCACTGCATCCGGGCCGTCTCGACGGCGGGCGTGGTGACGACGGTGGCGGGCACGAACGCGTCGGGCTACGCGGACGCCACCGGCGCTGCCGCCCGCTTCAGCGGCCCGCGCGGGCTGGCCGTGGCGCCCGATGGGGCGATCATCGTGGCAGACACGGGCAACCACCGCCTGCGCCGGATCGCCTCGGACGGGGCCGTCACGACGCTGGCGGGCTCGGGGCAGGCCGGGCACCTGGACGCCACGGGCCTCGCGGCCAAGTTCAACGCCCCGCGCGACCTGGCCGTTGATGCCACGGGCAACGTGCTCGTCGCGGACACGGACACCCGCCGGGTGCGTCACGTGACGCCGGCCGGCGCGGTGACGACGCTCGCGGGCAGCGGGACGAGCGGGCTCCTGGACGGCGTGGGCACGGCGGTGCAGTGGCGCTCACCGAGCGGCCTGGCCCTGGCGCCGGACGGCTCGCTGCGCGTCTTCGACCAGGGGGGCATCCGGGCCATCGTCGACCGGCGCGTGTTCACCGTCGTGCCGAGCGGCATCGGCAGCGCGAACGGCGCCTCGGCGGCGGCGAGCTTCTACCACCCCTACGGGCTCGTTGCCGGGCCGGACGGCAGCGTCTATGTGGCGGACAACTACAACCTGCTGATCCGCAAGGTTGCCCCCGACGGCACGGTCTCGACGCTGGCGGGCAGCACCTACGGCGCCACGGACGGCACGGGCGCGGCGGCGAAGTTCGCCTTCCCGGACGGCCTCGCGATCGGGCCCGACGGCTCGCTGTACGTCGGGGACCGCAACAACCACCGCATCCGCAGGGTCACGACGGCCGGGGTCGTGACGACGCTGGCGGGAGCCGGCACGGCAGGCTCGGAGGACGGCGCGGCCTCAGTCGCCCGGTTCAACACGCCGCGGGGCGTGGCCGTGGCCTCGGATGGCACGGTGTACGTGGCGGACACGGCGAACCACCGGGTCCGCCGCGTGACGCCTGCCGGCGAGGTGACCACGCTCGCGGGGTCCACCGCTGGCTTCGCCGACGGCATCGGGGCTGCCGCCCAGTTTTCCGGTGCCTGGGGTATCACGCTCGCCGACGACGCGACGCTGCTCGTGGCGGACTCCCTCAACCATCGCATCCGCCGGGTGTCGACCGGGGATGGGGCGGTGACCACCGTCTCGGGCGCCGGCGTGCCCGGGACGCGGGACGGCGCGCCCGCAGTGGCGGAATTCAACACGCCCACCGGGCTCGTCGTCGGGCGGGATGGCGCCATCTACGTGACGGACAGCGGCAACCACCGGCTCCGTCGCATCGGCCCCGACGGCCAGGTCACAACGGTCGCCGGCTCCGAAGCCGGGGCGGCGGACGGCGTGGGGGCTGAGGCCCGGTTCCACCACCCCCGGGGCATTGCCCTCGCGCCGGACGGCTCACTGCTGGTCGCGGATCGGATGAACCACGCCATCCGGGTGGTGCGCTGATGCGGCGGCTGGCCGCGGCGCTGCTCGTCGGCCTCGGGTGGCAGGCCTGGGGGTGCCAACTCCCTGCCGGGCCGGTGGCCGAGGCCCCTGACGTCCGACGCCCCAGCGTCTTGCGCGTGGAGGACGGCACCGCCACCCTCCAGGCCGTGCCGGTGCTCGAGCCCTTTCGCCTGCTGGCGCTGCGGCCCCCGCACCGGCCTGCGGACGTCGCGCGCCTCGTGGTCTCGTTGCACCGCCGGGTGGGGGGTGTCGCGGGCCATGCCCTGGGCGCTCTTTCGCTCGGGGAGCCGGCCCGGTTCGGCGACGGGCTGGTGTTCGAGGGCCTGCGCCGCCACACCACGTACGTGCTGCGGGGCCGGGCGGAGGACGCGTCGGGTGCCATCATCAGCGACGACGCCCGCTCCGAGGTGACCGTGGGCGTGGGGGCCGACGATGCCCTGCCCCCGGTGGCCCTGCGGGTCACGCTGGGGGACCGTGCCTTTTCCGGGGTCGCCCCCGTTCCGCCTCCTGGGCTGGTGGCTGGCACCGTTCGTCCGGGCCACCGGGGCATCGTGTCGCTGTATGCCGGCGAGGCCGGCGTGCTGGCCGTGGATGGCCGGGTGCGCGTGGGCGTGACGTGCGGGCTGGCCGTGGCCCCCGACGGCAGCCTCGTGGTGGCCGAGGTCGACCAACACAATGTACGCCGCGTCTCGCCGGCCGGCGGGTTGTCGACGCTGGCCGGGCCGGCCGAGTTCCAGACGGGGTGGGTGGATGCGCCGGGTGCCGCCGCGCGCTTCTGGTCGCCCGCGTCGCCCGTGCTCACGCCCGACGGCGCCGTGCTCCTCGCGGATCGCGACAACCACTGCATCCGGCGCATCGCGGCGGACGGGCAGGTGTCGACGCTGGCGGGCGGGGGCGCGGCCGGCCTGGTCGATGGCCCCGCGGCCGTGGCCCGGTTCAGCGCGCCCGAGGGGCTTGCGCGAGGCAGCGATGGCACGCTCTATGTCGCCGACACCGGCAACCACTGCCTCCGCGTCATCGCGCCCGACGGCACCGTCTCGACCCTCGCGGGGTCGGGCGTCGCGGGGTACCGGGACGACGTGGGCCCTGCGGCGGCCTTCAACCGCCCCCGGGGCGTTGCGTGGTCGCCTTCAGGCACGCTCTACGTGGCGGACGCGAGCCTACGTGGCGGACGCGAGCAACCACCGCCTCCGGGCCGTGAGCCCGACGGGCGTCGTGACCACCTTCGCGGGGTCAGGCACGGCTGGCACGCTGGACGGCACCGGCACGGCGGCCCGCTTCAATGTCCCCCGGGCCCTCGCCTGGCACCCGGAGGGCGGCCTCGTCGGCATCGACTACGGGGGGCACCGCATCCGGCGCATCTCGGCGGCAGGGGTGGTGACGACCCTGGCCGGCTCGACGACGGGCTTCGCCGACGGCCCGAGTGGCCTGCTCAACCGGCCAGAGGGCCTGGCGGTGGGGGCCGACGGCACGGTCTTCGTGGCCGACTTCGGGGGGGTGCGGGCCCTGCTGAACGGGGGCTTGCGGACGCTGGTGCCCTCCGGCGCCGGGGACGCCGACGGGCCGGCGCTGGCGGCCCGCTTCAACCACCCGTATGGCCTGGCCCTCGCCCCCGACGGCACGCTCTACGTGGCGGACGGCCTCAACCACCGCATCCGCGCCATTTCCCCGGATGGCCTCGTCTCGACGGTGGCCGGCTCGGTGGCAGGCTTCGTCGACGCCACGGGGCCCGCGGCGCGCTTCAACGCCCCCGCGGGCGTCGCCGTCGGCCCCGACGGCTGTGTGTACGTGGCTGACCGGGTCAACCACCGCATCCGGAAGATCGCGCCGGGTGGCGTCGTCACCACGCTGGCAGGCTCGACGGCCGGCCTGGCAGACGGCACGGGCGGAGCCGCCCGCTTCAACGGGCCCATCGGCTTGGCCTTCGACGCCTCGGGCAGGCTGCTGGTGGCCGACACCAAGAACAACGTGATCCGCGCCGTGACCCTGGCCGGCGCCGTCACGACCCTCGCGGGTTCCACGGTTGGCAGCGCGGACGGGCCTGCCGCCACGGCCCAGTTCTCGGCCCCACAGGCCCTCGTCGCCGCCAAAGACGGCACCCTTTACGTGGCCGAGGGCGCGGGCGGCAACCACCGGCTCCGCCGCATCTCGCCCGCAGGCGAGGTCTCGACGCTCGCGGGCTCCACCGACGGGTTCGCGGACGGCGTCGGGGCCGCCGCCCGGTTCTCGAACCCGGCGGGCCTCGCGCTGGCGGCCGACGGCAGCCTCGTCGTGGCCGGGGGGTGGGACCAGCGCCTCCGGCGCGTGACGCCGGACGGCACGGTCACCACCCTCGCAGGCGGCCTGGCAGGCTACCGCGACGGCGTGGGCCCCGAGGCCCGCTTCGACCACCCGAGCGGCGTGGCGATCGCCCCGGACGGCACCATCTTCGTCGCGGACCGCAACAGCCACTGCATCCGGCAGGTGCGCTGAAGCAGGCCTAGCCCTGCGGCGCAACGCGCCGAAGGGGCTGCCCCGTGCGCTGCGGTGCGCTGACCGACGGCGACCTTACTCCTCCGACCAGAGGTAGGTGTAGCCGGCCAGCGCGCGCTCGTAGTGCCGCAGCAGCAATCGCTGCTCGGCGATCGTGATGCGCTTCTCGCGCAGCGCGCGCTCCGTCTCGCGGCGGATGCTTTCCACGAGGGCCTCGTCGTCGTACTGCATGTAGCGCAGCACCTCGCGCATGGTGTCGCCCTTCACGACGTGCTCCAGCGTGTAGCCTTCCTCGCCGCCGGGCGTCAGGTGCACGTGGACCGTGTTCGTGTCGCCGAAGAGGTTGTGCAGGTTGCCGAGGATCTCCTGGTAGGCGCCGTTCAGGAACATGCCGAGGTAGTAAGGCTCGCCATCCCGGAAGGGGTGGAGCTCCAGCGCGTGCTTCACGTCGCGGATGTCGATGAAGTCGTCGATCTTGCCGTCGGAGTCACACGTGAGGTCCGCCAGCGTGCCTCGGGCGTCGGGGCGCTCGTTCAGGCGGTGGATCGGCATGATCGGGAAGAGCTGGTCGATGGCCCAGTTGTCAGGCGCCGACTGGAACACCGAGAAGTTGCAGTAGTAGGTCGTCGCGAGCAGCTGCTCGAGGTCGCCCAGTTCCTCGGGCACGAACTTCAGCGTCCGCAACAGGGGCTGGATGCGCCGGCAGCAGGCCCAGAACAGCTCCTCCGCCCGGGCGCGCTGCTCGAGGGAGAGGTAGCCCATCGTGAACAGGCTCAGGGCCTCGTCCTTGAACTGCGTCGCGTCGTGGTAGGCCTCCTGCACGTTGCCCTTGTGGATGCCCTCCCAGGTGTCGTAGAGGTCCCGCAGCAGCTGGTGGTCTTCTGGCGACGGCTTCACGGGGGGCTTGCTGATGATCTCACCGACGCCCAGCACGTCGAACACCAGCAGCGACTGGTGCGAGCTCGTGGCTCGGCCAGACTCGGAGATGAGCGTGGGGTCGGGCACGCCGGCCGTCCGGCAGGCGTCCTGGATGCTGGAAACGACGTCCGCCGCGTACTCCACCATGCTGTAGTTTTTCGACGCGTGGAAGCTCGTCTTGGAGCCGTCGTAGTCGATGCCGAGGCCGCCACCCACGTCGAGGTAGCGCATCGGCGCGCCCAGCTTGGCGAGGTGCACGTAAAACTGCGAGGCCTCGCGCATCGCGTTCTTGATGACGCTGATATTGGAGATCTGCGAGCCCACGTGGAAATGCAGCAGCTGCAGCGAGTCGAGCATGCCGTGGGCCTTGAAGGTCTCGACGACTTCCATGATCTCGGCTGCCGACAGGCCGAACTTGGCGCGGTCTCCCACGGAGTCGCCCCAGCGGCCGATGCCGCGAGCCGCGAGCTTGGCCCGCACGCCGACGAGCGGCTTGATGCCGAGCTTCTTGGCCGCGGCCAGCACCAGCGAGACCTCGTTGAGCTTCTCGATGACGATGATGGTCGTCTGCCCCAGCCGCTGGGCCAGCAGGGCCGTCTCGATGTACTCGGAGTCCTTGTAGCCGTTGCACAGCAGGAGCGCGCCCGGCGTCTTCAGCGTGGCGAGGGCGATCAGCAACTCGGGCTTGGAGCCGGCCTCCAGGCCGAACTGGTAGGCGGCGCCGTACTTGACGATCTCCTCGACCACGTGGCGCTGCTGGCAGACCTTCACGGGGAACACGCCCCGGTACTCGCCGCCGTAGCCGTACTCCGCGATGGCGTCCCGGAAGGCCTCGTTCAGGCGGCGGATGCGGTCCGCGAGGATGTCGGAGAAGCGGATGAGCAGCGGCATGTTGAGGCCGCGCCGCTGGATGTCGCACACGAGGTCGAACAGGTCGAGCGTGTAGCGCCCCTCGCCCGAGGGGTCCACGGCCACGCGGCCCGCCTCGTTGATCTTGAAGTAGGGCTCGCCCCAGTCGAGGATGTGGTACAGCTGCTCGCTGTCGCGCACGGTCCAGTCCTGGTCTCCGGCTTTGAGATCGTCGACGGTCACGGGTAGGCCCTCGTTGCTGGGCGCACGGCAGCGTGCGTCGGTCCATTGTACCAGGAAAGGCGCGCCGTGACGGAGCCCGGGGGGCTTCAGGTCGCCTGCAGCCCCCCGGGGCCGGGGCCACCGGCCAGCCAGCGTGCGCGGAGGGCCTCCCAGTGCCTGATGCGCGGCCCGAGCAGGTGCCACGCGCCCTCGAACACCACGTCTGGAAGCCCCATCGCCCGCTTGGTGCGGGCGTCGCGATCGAGGGGGTGGCGCTCGCCCTCCAGCCCCCGCACCCGGTTGAAGCCGAGCTCGGGCAGGAAGACCAGGGACGTGCTCGGGATCGGCCAGTCGGAGCCGTGCAGGATGCGGTCGATGTGGCGGCTCGCCGCGAACCGGCGAATCTGGCTGCGCCGCACGAGCGAGGCGAAGGCCGAGGTGTCGCCGTAGGCGTTCGGGTAGCGCTCCAGCAGCCGCACGAACTCGACGCTGTAGTCGTGGCCAGGGAACAGCCACGAGCCCGTGCCGCAGTGGCTGAACACCACCGGGATGCCGCGCTGGAGCAGGCCCTCGTACAGCAGGGGGTTGCCCAGCTCCTGCGCCATCCCGGGGAAGGTGTGCTCGCAGCCTGAGTGGGCGATGACGGGCAGGTCGAGCTCGCGCAGGGCGTCCAGGAAACGCGCGTGGGCAGAGGCCGACGGGTCGAACTTCTGCAGCGGCCCCAGCCACTTCAGGGCCACGGCGTCGGGCCCCCATCGCTGGAGCTCCGCCACGGCGTCGGCGCGCTGGGGGTTCACGGAGATGACGGGCAGCAGCTTGGGTGAGCGGCGGCACACCTGGAAGGTCCAGGCGTTGGGCACGAAGAGGTGGCTTTGGGCAAGGTCGAGCTCTCCCCCGCCCGTGTAGACGCCGTCCAGGGCGAAGGCCGTCACGTAGTCGAGCTCCGTCGCGCTCTCGGCGAACGCGGCCAGGCGCTGCGCGAAGGTCTCCGTGGCGCCGAGCCCGTCGCGCGTGTCGATGCCGATCACCCGCTCGAGCGCCTTGAAGGCCAGGGAGCGCCGCATGCGCGGCGAGACGTGGCAGCCGGGCGCCCCCCCGTCCAGCCCGGCGAGGTGCACGTGGACATCGATGCGGGGGATGCGGCCTGCCGGCGGCGTCACAGCCGGAACTCCACGCGCGTCTCGCGCTCCGGCTGCGGCTCGCCCCGGCGGGCGCGCTCTCGCGCCGCCCGGATCCACAGGTTGGCGGTGTCGGCCGGGCACGAGACGAAGCGCGCCTCGCCGCGCCGCAGCACCTCGCCCTGGTTCACGAGCACGCCCATGTCCTGGTCGAGGACCAGCTTGCCCACCAGCGGCATGAAGGGCGCCATCAGCGGCGTGAGCCAGCCCATCCGCCACGTCAGGTACACGTGGACGCGCGTCTCGTGATCGTTGACGGGCGTGCAGACCTGGAAGCCGATGACCGACCTGCGGGTCCCGAAGTGGTAGGCCACGCGGACCGTCGCCGGCAAGAAGAAGCGGTCCTGGTGCGTGACGGCCTCGCCGCGGGGCACCAGCAGGCGCCCGAGCAGGCTGCTGGTCTGCTGGTCCTCGTCGATGTCGATCACCACGCCGTCCGACACCGCCCGAACCACCGTGCGGGCGCCGTGGCTGGCGGGCGTGCGGAACAGGCCGCCGTGGACGTACCCCGTGTGGGGGCAGTCGATGAAGTTCTCGATGACGTTCTCGACGGCGTTCGGGATGGTGG
>JAYKHR010000161.1:0-46464 GCA_035285125.1 Candidatus Sericytochromatia bacterium
TGACGGGTGACGTCGCCAGAATCATCGTGGACACCCACACCGGCTATCACAAGGCGCGCGAGATCCTGCAGGGCTGGATGCCCGAGGTCGCGGACCAAGTCGTTTTGCACGAGGGAGCGCAATCCATTATGGAGAAGTACAAGATCGGCGAGGAACTCGACGCCGCCATTTCGCCCAAGGTGTGGCTGCCCAGCGGCGGCTACCTGGTGCTGGAGCACACGGAGGCCCTGACGGTGGTCGACGTGAACTCGGGGCGCCTCACGCAGAGCAAGTCGCTCGCCGAGACGGTGCTGCGCACCAACGTCGAGGCGGCGGCCGAAATCGCCCGCCAGCTGCGGCTGCGCGACATCGGCGGCATCATCGTCATCGACTTCATCTCGATGGACGACCAGAAGGACCGTCAGAAGGTCTACCAGGCCTTTGTCGAGGCCCTGAAGCAGGACAAGAGCCGGCCTCAGGTCACCAACTTCTCGGAGCACGGGCTGATCGAGGTCAGCCGCCGCCGGCAGGGTCAGAACCTGCTCGAGCAACTCACGCTGCCGTGCGACGTCTGCAACGGGACGGGCCGGAAGAAGGCCAGCCACCTGCTGTCTGAGACCCCTGGGCACCTGGCCTTCCGCCAGGGGCGTATGGAAGAAGAGGCTGCCGAGATTGCCGACGACATGGAAGGCGACGAGGAAGATCTCGTGCTCGACGTCGGCGAGGCCGGTGGTGGCAACGCCGACGCTGGAGAGATCGGGGAGGACGGTCAGCGCCGTCGCCGCCGTCGTCGCCGCCGTCGTGGCGGCCGCGGTCGAGGAGAAGGTGAGGTCGGCCCCATCTTCACGGCGCCTGGCGATGAACTGGTTGTCGAAGAGGAAGGCTTCGAAGTGGAGCGCGTTTCGGTGGTGCAGGCCCCGCGTGGTGGCCGCGAAGTCCGCGAGGCCCGGCCTGCCCGCGACGAGCGTTCGGCTCGCGAGGAGCGGCGTCCTGCCCGCGACGAGCGTCCGGCCCGCGAGGACCGGCGCCCAGCTCGCGACGAGCGTCCGGCCCGTGAGGACCGGCGCCCCGCGCGGGAGGCTGCGCCGGTCGCCTTTGAGGAAGACGGCTTGGGGCTGGTCGAGGAGGTCGATCTCTTCGGCGAGGGTGAGCCCCGCAGCGCTGGCCGCGACGAGCGTCGGGGTGAGCGGGAGCGGGGTGGCCGCGACCGTGGCCGCGGCGGCCGGGATGGCGGCCGGGAGCGGTTCGGTGGTCGGGACGGCGGCCGGGAACGCTTTGGCGATCGCGGTGGCCGCGATCGCGACCGGTTCGGCGATCGCGGTGAGCGCGGTGGCTTCGAGCGGCCTGCCGCGCCTGCGGCGGAGTCTGCTGGGCCCCTGCAGGTGACCGCCCCGGCGCCCCGCGTGCGGCGCGTCGAGCGGCTCACTGCGCCTGGCGAGGTGGCTGCGGCAGCCCCCCTTGCAGCCCCTGCGGCTACCCCCCGGCAGGCGGCTCCGGCCGCTGCTCGGCCCGCGGCCCCAGCGGCAGCACCCGTGGCGGCTCCGGCTGCCAAGGTTGTGACGCCCGCGCCACGTGTCGAGGTGCCGCGGGCGCCTGCCAGGCCCCTGCCTGTGCCCGAGGAGGTTGCAGAGACGACGGTGTCCGGCGTGTTCGTGTTGAAGAAGAAGGCCGCGACGCGGCCCAGCCTCGACGACCTGCTCGGCGGCGGTGCCGAAGAAGCGCCTGCGAAGCCGGCCCGCAAGGCGGCTGCGCCCAAGGCTGAGGCGGCGGTCGAGGCGCCTGCCAAGGCCCGTACCACCACCCGGAAGGCCGTGGAGGTGGCGGTCGAGGAGCCCGTGGCCCCCAAGAAGGCCACTCGCAAGGCAGCCGAGGCCCCTGCGGCCGAGAAGCCTGCAGCGAAAGCCAAGGCGGCTGCGGTCGAGAAGCCCGCGGCGAAGGCCAAGGCGGCTGCGGTCGAGAAGCCCGCGGCGAAGGCCAAGGCGGCTGCGGTCGAGAAGCCCGCGGCGCAGGCCAAGGCGGCTCCGGCCGGGAAGCCTGCGGCGAAGGCCAAGGCGGCTCCTGCCGAGAAGCCTGCGGCGAAGGCCAAGGCGGCTGCGGTCGAGAAGCCCGTGGCGAAGGCCAAGGCTCCTGCGGCCGAGAAGCCCGCGGCGAAGGCCAAGGCGGCTGCGGCCGAGAAACCCGCGGCGAAGGCGTCTGCGGCCGAAAAGCCTGCGAAGGCCCTGGCCGCCCGCAAGACCCCTGCCAAGGCCTTGACCTAGTGCCCCTCGTGTGTCCGGGCCCCGGCCCGGGCACACGCTCAACTCCTTGATGATGAACCCAGACGCCCTCTCCGCGCCCGTTCCGGAACCGGAGGAGGGCGATCTTTTTTTGGTCGGTCCGGCCGAGGCCGGCCAGCGGCTCGACCAGTTCTGCCAGGCACAGGCGGGGGCCGTCTCCCGGGCCCGGGTCCAGGCCTGGATCGAAGAGGGCGCCGTGCGGCTCAACGGTCGGGCCACCAAGGCCGCTGCCAGACTCAAGCTCAACGACAGGGTGCTGGTCCTCGCGCCGCCTGCCCCCGAGATGCTCGACGTGGAGCCTGAGCCCATCCCCTTGGACGTCGTCTTCGAGGATGCGGAGCTGCTCGTGGTGAACAAGCCCGTCGGGATGGTCGTCCACCCCGCCCCCGGCCACGCGCGCGGCACCCTCGTCAACGCGCTGTTGCACCACTGCCGAGGTTCGCTGTCCGGCATTGGGGGCGTCGCCCGGCCCGGCATTGTCCACCGGCTCGACAAGGACACCTCGGGCCTGATGGTCGTGGCGAAGTCGGACAGGGCCCACCAGGAGTTGGCCCGGCAAATTGCCGCCAAGGAGGCCCGCCGGCGGTACTGGGCCGTGGTGGGAGGCCACCTGCCCGAGGCCACCGGGCGCGTCGACGCGCCGATCGCGCGCCACCCCACGGCGCGGCAAAAGATGGCTGTCGTGCCGGGCGGGCGGCCTGCCGCCACCCGCTGGACGGTGCTACAGGCGTTCAAGGGCTACGACTGGGTGCTGTGTGAGCTCGAGACCGGCCGTACGCACCAGATCCGCGTGCACATGGCGCACCTGGGCCACCCGGTGGTGGGCGACCCCGTGTACGGGGGCGACCGCTCCCTGCCCGTCAAGCTAGCAGGTCAGGCTCTTCACGCCCGGGAGTTGGTCTTCCGCCACCCGGTGACGGGGGAGGTGCTGGCCTTCGAGGCCGCGCCGCCGCCTCAGATCGAGCGGTTGCTCGCTTGGCTCCGCACCCAGGGATGAGGCGGGGGAACCTGCGTCAGCCACTCGCAACGGGGCTTCAGTGGCAGCTGCATCCTCCGCCACACCCGCCACTGCGTGGGGCCGGCGTGGACGGAGCCGGCCCCGCCGCGGCCCGGCTGCCGACCGTCGCGAAGCTGCTCATCAGGCGCTGTAGCTGGGTCCCCTGGCAGCGGGGGCAGACGGCCTGCTCGCTCGAGGTCGCGAGGAACACCTCGAACGACTGGTGGCAAGGCTCGCACCGGTACTCGTAGATCGGCATGGGGAGGCCTCCTGGAGAGTGGTCGGGAGCGTGCGCGGCAACCGGCTATAGGCCCGAGGTTTCTACGTGAACCTTGGGGGAGCGTCGCCATTGCCGCCGGCTTCGATCATAGCATGTGCCCGGCGTCGCAGGCTCGCCTTCCGGCTCGTCCGCGGCAGTCATGAAGCGAGCGGTTCGGTCTTCTCGACTGCCTGGCGGTGCAGGCGCACCAACGGCCAGGCTGCGCCTGACAAGGTTTGGCCGAGGGGCGCTGGGGTTGGCCTTCGGCCCGGGCTGCAGCCCGCCAGGGCTGACCGGCAAGGGCCTCGCGCATTGGACAGCCGCTCTGCGCCCCTGCTACGATACGGCCGCGGGGCGGCTTGCAGGCGTCCCGCACCGCCGGAGGTTTCACGATGCCGACTGAGGCGTCCCTGTTCGAGAAGAGCCACCCGGATCGCGTGGGCCTGCGGGTCCCCCCCGCAGGCGTGGCTGGCACGGGCTGGCGTTCTGGGCTACCTGCCGGAACGCTGCGCGCGGAGCCGCCGGCCCTCCCCGCGCTGAGCGAGCCGGAGGTCGTGAGGCACTTCACGCGGATCTCGCGGAAGAACTATGCCATCGACAGCGGCTTCTACCCGCTGGGCTCGTGCACGATGAAGTACAACCCCAAGGTCAACGAACTGCTCGCGCGCCTGCCAGGCTTCGCGAACCTGCACCCCTACCAGCCGCTCTCGACGGTGCAGGGGGCGCTCGCCGTGATGGCCGAGCTCGAGGAGCGCCTGGTCGCGCTGACGGGCATGGCGCGCGTGACCCTGCAACCCGCTGCTGGCGCCCACGGCGAGTTGACGGGCATCCTCATCATCAAGGCTTACCACGAGGACCGCGAGGACCGGGACCGCACGGAGATCATCGTGCCCGACTCGGCCCACGGCACCAATCCCGCCACGGCTGCGCTGGCGGGCTACACCGTCGTGACCGTCCCCTCCGACGCGCGCGGCCAGGTCGACATGGCCGCGTTGCGCGCCGTCGTGGGCCCGCGCACGGCCGGCATGATGCTCACGAACCCCAACACGGCGGGGCTATTCGAGGAAGACATCCAGGCCATCACTGCCCTCGTGCACGAGGCCGGCGGGTTGATGTACTACGACGGGGCAAATTTCAACGCCATCATGGGCCTGGTGCGGCCTGGCGACATGGGCTTCGACGTGGTGCACCTCAACCTCCATAAGACCATGACCACGCCGCACGGCGGCGGGGGCCCAGGCTCCGGCCCCGTCGGCGTGTCTGCCCGGCTGGAGCCTTACCTGCCTACCCCGCTGGTCGTGCGCCAGGCGGATTGTCTTGGCCTTGAGTACGACCGCCCGAAGTCTATCGGGCGCGTCAAGGCCTTCTACGGCAACTTCGGCATGCATGTCCGGGCCCTGGCCTACATCCTGTCGATGGGCGGCGATGGCCTGCGGCAGGCCAGCGAGGACGCGGTCCTGAACGCGAACTACCTGCGCGTTCGGCTCTCCGACAAGTTCAAGGTGGCTTACGACCAGGTTTGCATGCATGAGTTCGTGCTCTCAGGGGAGCCTCAGAAGAAGGCCGGGGCCAACACCCTGGCGATGGCGAAGCGCCTGATCGACTACGGCTACCACCCGATGACGATTTACTTCCCGCTCATCGTGCCTGAGGCCATGATGATCGAGCCAACGGAGACGGAGAGCCGCGCCACGTTGGATGCCTTCGTGACAGCCATGGCCGCGATTGCGGACGAGGTTGCCACCGACCCGGGGTTGGTCACCTCCGCTCCCCAGACGGCCCCCGTGGGGCGGGTGGACGAGGCGCTGGCCGCCAGGAAGCCCGATTTCCGTTGGAGCTCGGCCGGTGAGGGCCAGATCGAGCCTGCTGCCGCGGCGGCCCGCCCGGCCGGCTGCGCCTGAGCCGCCTCCGTGCCCCCCGAGACGCCCCACACCCTGACCGTCACCCGACGCTGGCCCGCGGCCGATGGGCACGTAGGCCTGGTGCTTCGTCCCGATGACCCAGCCTACATGGCGGCGCACCGGGTGCCCGGGCAGTACGTCGTGCTGCGTGCCGAGCCCGATGCGCCGCCTGTCTTCCTCGCGCTGGCGGCTGCGCCCGGCGCCTCTGAGGCTGAGTTGCTGATTCGCACGGGATCGGGCGGGGCGGCTGACGTCCTCGCCGCCCTCCAGCCGGGGGCTCGGGTGCTGGGCGCCGAGCCGGCTGGTCCAGGCTTCCCCGTGGAGGGCCTTGCGGGGCGGGATGTCGTCCTTGCCGCTGCGGGCTCCGGCATCGCGCCCATCCGGGCCGTGATCCAGCACCTGATGACGGACCGCGCGCCGTACAGGCGCGTCGTGCTCTTCTGGGGCGTGCTGAGCGAGGCTCACGTGCCCTATGCGGACGAGTTGGCGGCCTGGCGGGCCGCGGGCATCGATGTCCATGTCGTGATTGGCCAGGCGCCCGCAGGGGAGCCCGGCCATAGGGTCCAGGACGTCCTTGCAGGGGCGTCCCTGGACCCGGACGTCACGTCGGCGCTGCTGTGTGGCATGCGCCCGATGGTGGAGGCCGTGAGAGAGGTGCTCCTCGGCCGTGGGATCTCTCTGTCGAACATTCACCTGAACCACTAGAGGAGCAGCTCCCATGCGCATCTACACCAAAACCGGCGATCGCGGCGAGACCTCGCTGTACAGGGGGGGGCGGGTCTCCAAAGACCACCTCCGGCTGGCAGCCTACGGCACGCTCGACGAGCTCAACGCCCTGCTCGGGCAGGCCCTGACCCTCGTGCCTGCCGATGCCGAGGCCTTGCGGGGGCAGGCCGAGCTGCTTCGACGCATCCAGCGCGACCTGTTCTGCCTGGGCGCTCAGCTCGCCACGCTGGGGGATGAGCCGCCTGCGTGGGTCATCGCGGAGGCGGACGTCACCCGGCTGGAGCAGGCCATCGACGCCATGGACGCCGAGCTGCCACCGATGACGACTTTCGTCTTGCCCGGTGGCCACCCCTTCGGCGCGGCGCTCCATGTGGCGCGCACCGTCACCCGCCGCGCCGAACGCCACATCGTGGCTGTGGCCCGGGAGTCCGCCTTGGATCCGCTGGTGGAGGTTTACACCAACCGCTTGTCCGACTACCTGTTCGTCGCGGCGCGGCACGCCAACCACGTTTTGGGCACCCCCGAGCCCGCCCTCGTTATCTGACGGGGCGGGACGGGGCCTCCGAGGAGCGCCCCCGCTGCGGCTTGTAGTCGCGGAAGAACAGGATCTTGGCGCTGGCTGGCGGGGGCGGTTGGACCCGCTGGTTCAGCCACCCGAGCGCGGCTCCGTACACCAGGTGCCAGGCCAGCCCTACGGCGCTGGAGGCTGGCGTGGCCCCGAGTTCCCACACCACGGCCCCCTGGGCTGCCCCGAAGGCCAGGCCCCAAAGCCAGTGGGCCCGACCGGCCACCGTCGCGAAGGCCATGCCCGCAAGCGCCCCACCGAGGAGTGCGTCCGGGCCTGTGGCGCCCAGGTCGTGCCAGGGGTGGGCGCCGAGGGCCCGGGCCATGGCCGAGGCGACGGCTGCCCCCCCGACCCCGCAGGCGCCCCCCACCAGCAGGCGCACGGCCAGGTGGCGCTGGTGCCACAGGGCCACGCAGGCCCCCACGAGCAGGAGCGCCAGCGCCGCGCCGACGACCCTGGCGGGCAGCCCGCAGCCCCACGGCCCCGCGAGGCTGTTACTCGACGCCGTGGCCGCGGCGGCGGCCAGCGCCAGCATCAGCGCCCGGGTGCGGGGGCAGCGCCACAGCAGCCCGCGTCCCACGGGCAGCCCCGGCCAGGGGTGGACATCCCGCATGCCTTGCCCTCCGCGCGCCGCTCCAGTTCCGTTATAGCCGCGGGGAGCAGGGCGGGTAAACGGGGGGCAGGTCGGTCCGGCCGGGCCGGGCCAGGGGCGTGGAGCCGCCGGCTGGGAACCGGGCCATCCGGCCCCAGGTCTGGGCGGGTATAACAGGGGCGGAACGCGAACGCGGAACGCTGCGATGGCTGGAAGAAACCTGTTGCGCCAGGTCATGGGCTTGTTCGGGGTGGGGGCGGAGCCCCCACCGCCGCCGGTAGAGCGTCGCCGCCCCGTGATGCCCGTCAGCAGTTTCGTGCCGCCCCCTCCTCGCAACGCGGACCCCGACGCGATGAACCCTGCCACGATCACCCACGTCGGGCGGGTGCCCGATGGCCGCGAGCTCGTGCGCACGCTGGGGCTCGGGTCTTACCTGGTCGACCGCGAGGTGCCGACGATCTGCTACTTCATCCAGGGCAATGTGGCGGAGATCCCCACCGTGGAGCTGCGGCACCTCTTTGGCTGCCTGATGGAGAAACGCCAGTTCGGGGACCACGCCACCAGCTACGTGGACCTGCTCAACGTGGCCTCGTACGAGCTGCAGGCCCGCTCCGGTCGCCTCAAGCGCCAGAGCGTGGGGCCCAGGCCGGGCGCTGCCCAGCCGCTGCCGCGCCAGCAGATGGTCCGGGCGGCCCATGCGCCCTGGCCCGACATGGAGAACCCGGCCACGATCACGCGCGTGGGGCGCTCCGCGGGGGGGGCCGAGCTCGTGATGACGCTTGGCCTTGGCACATTCGTGGTTTACCGCGAGCCGCCGGCCCTGCGCTATTTCGATCGCGGCCGGGAGTGGGAAGTGCCCCTCGGCGAGATCCAGGTCCTCATCGAGGCGCTGCTGGCGAAGCAGGACACGGCGGAGCACCAGGCCAGCTACGTCGACCTGCTCAACGTAGCCACGGCCGTGCGACAAAGCCCGCCCCAGCCCCGGCCACGCCGGCGCTGACGAGTCGGGGTCCTCGGCTGGCCTGTGACGGTGGCCGCTGACGCAGCCACGGGGTATGGCTATCCTGGGGAACCCCCTTTTGCGAGCAGGCACCAAGAGGCATCCCGTGACCCAGCAGACCCGCTTGGCGCCCCAGGCTCAGGCCGCGGCATTCGCCCTCGTGGAGGCCTTCCGGCGCGCTGACGGCTGGCCCCTGGCGCCCGGCTCCTTGCTCCAGCTGCACCTCGTCGGCGAGGTCGACGCGACGGCCCGCGGGCTGGCGGCCCCCGACGCCCCGGGTGTGGCGCTGGAACTCGAACTGGGCGCGGGCACGGCTCGCTCCCGTCGGGAGGCGTGGGTCACGGGCGGCCACGCTCACGGCGCCCCGGTGGTGTCGTGCTGGTTCGAGCGGGCGCGGCCCGCGCTGTCGCTGCGCTTCGAGGGCCGCACCTTCGCCCCGGATGATGCGGGCGGCTGGACGCTTTCCGAGCGCCCCCTGTTTCCCAGCTCCGATCCCCTCCACAGCCAGCGCGAGGCGGCGTGCCAGCGGCTCGCCGGGGCCTGGGGCGTGCCCAGCGCGGCCGGGCGCTTCACCGTGGGCCGATGGTGCACGGCTGAGCGGGCCTGGGAGGACGAGGCGCCGCGCCGGATGCTCGCCATCGCGTGGCTGCTCACCGCCGTGCGGGCTTGAGGCGGCGGGGGCACCATGGCACAGTCGCTCTCTGTCCAGGGGATCACAGTGATGGCCCAGGTGGGCCCGTTTCGGCCCGCGCAGATCATGACCTCGGACGGGCTGGTGGAGACGCGCTGGTACCAGGCGGCCGGCGCCACCTCGGCCGTGGTCTTCTTCGGGGACACGGTCGGCGGCTTCGACTCGCCGTGCAACGACCTCTTCGATCGCCTGGCGGAGCGCCTGCAGGCTGCAGGTGCCGCCGCCTTGCGCGTACAGTACCGCCGCCCCACGGACCCCGTGGCGATCGGCCTCGACGGGCTCGTCTCGGTCGACATGCTCCGGCGCCTGGAGACGGCGCGGATCGTGACGGTGGGTTGGGGCCTGGGGGCCATGGCCGCGCTGCAGGCCGCCGCCCAGTTCCCGACGGTTGCAGCCGTGGCGTTGCTCGCCCCCTATGGCGTTGCGCCGCGGGCAGCCAGCGGGCTGGGCCGCCCTCTGCTGCTCGTGCACGGCACGGCGGATGCGCTCGCGCCGACGGAGGGCTCCCGGGGGCTGCTGCAGCAGGCGGACGAGCCGAAGCGCCTCGCCTACATGCCCGAGGCCGGGCACGACCTGAGCGAGGCGGACGCGGAGGTGACGTCGCTGCTGGGGGCCTGGCTCGAGCGGCAGCTGGGCGTGGGAGAGCCCGCCGACACCCCCTAGGTGACGAGCCAGGCTCGCAGCAGCCGCGTTACGCCGGCCCACTCTCCGGCCCGGCCGGCCAGGGCGTCTCGTGCCAGCTTGCGCAGCAGGCGGTCGCGCAGCGCCGCGCCCTCAGGCGTCAGCAGGAACGCCCCTGCCTGACGGGCGAAGGTCGCCAGGTCCAGGCTCGCATCCTCGCGCAGCAGCGTCAGCAACTCGGCCAGCCGCTCCCAGTCGATGGGGCGGTCCGCGAGCAGTGCCTGGGCCAGCCGCTCTCGGACGTCCGCCGCCTCGGGCGACAGCACCCAGGTGAAGCCCACGCTGGCGACCTCCCCCAGGCGGAAGCTGGGGTCCCGCCGCGCGAGGCGGATGAGCTCCACCAGGCGGCCCCAGTCCACGCTGTTCGCCTTGAACAGCTCACCGAGGAACTTGTCGCGCAGCGCCCGGGCGCCCTCGGAGAGCAGCAGCTTGGCCGCGAAGGGAATCGAGACGTCCATCGCATGGAAGCGCGGATCCAGCTGCAGCCCGATGCCCTCCAGCGAGATGAGCGTGCGGATGATCATCGAGAAGGCCACGGGGACGCGCAGGCGGAAGCGGTAGAAGATGTCGGCGAGTGGCTCCGTCATCTCTCGGAAGGTGGGGCGCGTCGCCGCCTGGGAGTAGGTCGCGTCAAGGATCCAGCGGATGGTGGGCTTCAGTGGGGCAGGGTCCTTGCCGGGCTCGATGAAGCCCAGCACCGCCATGTCGTTCACCAGGGCGTCGACGTCCTGGTCGACGAGGTGAAGGAAGGTGTCGACCAGCTGGAGCTGCATCGTCCGCGGGATCTCCCCCATCAGCCCGAAGTCCAGGAAGATCAGGTGGCTGTTGGCGTCCACCATCACGTTGCCGGGGTGCAGATCCGCGTGATAGAAGCCGTCCTCCAGCAGCTGCTTGAGGTTGACGTGCACCGCGTGTCGCACGAGCGCTGGCGGGTCGATGCCGGCCCGGCGCAGGGCGGGCAGATCCGTGACCTTGATGCCGTGCATGAAGGTCATGGTCAGCACCCGACGCGACGAGTGCGTGCGATACATGGCCGGCACGGCGACGCCTGGGAATCGCGCGAAGTTCTCCCGGAAGCGGTCCGCGTGGTCCGCCTCGCGGCGGTAGTCGATCTCCTCGTGGAGCTTCCGGTCGAACTCGTCGAGGATGTCGACGAGGGCCAGCCCACCGGCGAGGTCCGTCCAGCGCTCGACCCACCGCGCAATCAGCCGCAGCGCCGCGAGGTCGATGGCGAAGCGCGACAGCAGCTCCGGACGCTGGACCTTGACGGCGACCTCCTCGCCCGTGGGCAGCCACGTGCGGTAGACCTGCCCCAGGCTGGCCGCCGCGATCGGCGCGGCGGGGAAGTCTCGGAAGAGCGCCTCCACCGGGCGTCCGAGCTCTTCCTCGATGAAGCGGCGCGCCAGGGCCGTCTCGAAGGGCGGCACCCGGTCCTGCAGGTGGGCCATCTCCTCGACCCACGTGAGCGGCAGCAGGTCGACGCGGGTCGACAGGGCCTGGCCGACCTTGATGAAGGTGGGCCCGAGCGCCACCAGCTCGTCGCGCACCCAGCCCGCCAGGCGGCGCTGGCTGGCCTGGACCTCCGCCTCCGTGCGGTGCTCCCCTGGGCGCCGCCCGCGCCTCACGGCCAGCCAGATCCTGAGCCCGAGCCAGAGCAGCCGGACCACCTGCCCCGCCACCTTCCAGCCCCGCCACGGGTCGGGGCCGGCCCGGAGCAGCGGCTCCGCGGGCCGGGCAGGGGGCTTCGAGACAGCCGGCAGCGCCCGGCGAGCGGGGCCGGTGGTCACGGCCTCGGCGTCAGCGCTGGAGCACGCCGCAGGCGACGCGGGGGCCCCCGCCGACGCCTGACTTGGCTGGCCCCGCGATCCCCTGGTCCGGGTTCTTGTGGATGATCAGGGCGCTGCCGTCCGCGTCGAACACCGTGAGCGGCCCGTCCGAGAGCGTCACGCGCGTCGTCCAGGCGTCCAGCCGGCCGTGACCGCGCTCGTCGACCACCAGGTTCGGCAGGTCGCCGAGGTGGTAAGGGTGGTTCACGTCCGGATCCGGGTTGCCGGCCGGGCCCGGATCGAAGTGGCCGCCTGCCGACGTGAAGGGCGCCAGGCACTCCCCGACGGCGTGGATGTGCACGCCGTGGCGCCCGGGCACGAGCTTGGCCGGGTCACCCTGCACCTCGATCACCACCCGCACGGCCCGGCCCTCGTCGTTCTCCATCTCGATCAGGGTCGCACTGCCGACGATGCCGTCCCCCGCGATGGCCGCCTGGGCCCGCGCCAACTCCCGCCCCCCGGGCTGGTGGTGGCTGTCCTGCAGAACCACGGCGCATCCGGCGACGGCGAGGGGGAGGAAAAACGGAAGCGCGGTGCGGGTGAGGCGCATGGGGAGGGGCTCCTGCAAGGGGCGCGCGGGCGGGAGGCCAACACTGCCGGAAGAAGGCTGCGAGCGGCGATTGTAGCACAGCGGGGCGGGGGCGCGGCGGGTACAATGCCGCCCGGAGGGCATGGGTGCCGTGGCTGACGAGTTGACCTTGACGGTACGCCAGGGCGGGAGCCTCGCCTGGCTGGGGGACGGGGCCGCCACGGCCACGGTCGCCGGGGATGGCAGCGTGAGCTGGCACCCGGCCAGCGACGCGGGGGGCGGCGTGACCTTCGCCCTTGCGCCGGACGGTCCCGCCGTCGCCAAGCGGGCCCACGTGGGAGAGACGGCGGTGCTTCAGACGACGTGGGCCGTCGGGTCGTCACAGGTGGCCGTGACGGACTTCCTGCCCGTGCGGCTCGGTGCGGCCGGCGACGTGGTGCACCCCCGGCGGTCGCACCAGCGCCTGGTGCGCCTGGTCGAGGCCACCACGGGGCCCGTTCGGCTGCGCTTCCGGCTGGCGGCCAACCCCGGTGGCCGGCCCGCCGAGCTGGTCGAGGACCCCAACGGCCTGCTGCTGATCGGCCGGGGCGCCGCCGTCGTGCTCCAGACCACCGGGGAGGTTGTCCTGCGCGCCGACGGCGAGGTCGAGGGCGTCTTCGAGCTGGCGCGCGGGCAGCGGCGGGCCTTCCTGCTCACGTGGCACGACGACGAGGACCCGGAGGTGCCCGAGGCTGCTGCGACGGTTCCTGACTGGGAGCTCGACGGCACCTACGACTACTGGCTGGCCTGGGCGCGGCGCTGCCCGTTTCAGGGGGCGCAGCGGCAGGCGTTGGTGGCCCTCGCGGCGATGACCAAGGCCGCGGGCCTCGGGTCCCCCGGTGGCGAGGCCCGGCTGCTCGGGGCGGCCGCGCTCGCGGCGTGGGGCTTCGAGGACGAGCTGCCAGCCTGCCTGACCGCGGGGGATGCGCTCCACGACCTGGCCGCCTCGGCCTGGCTGCTCGACGCCCTCGCGGAGGGCTATGTGACGGGGCTGCTCCCACCTTTCGGCTGGCTGCCTCACGCCGAGGCCCTTGTGGCGGTGGCGGACGCCCTGGCCGAGCGCCTGGGGAACCAGGCCTCGGGCGCTGGTCCGAGCTCGGCAGCTTGCCTTGCGGGGCTGTGGGGCGCCACGCGCCTCGTGGAGGAGGGCTTGCTCGCCGCAGAGGCCGGTCCCTGGCGGGCGGCGATCCGGCGGCAAACGGCTGCCGTGGCCGGACCGGGCGGCGCCTGGGGGGCGGGCTGGCAAGAGGCCCTCGGGCTCCCACCGGAGCTGGCCCCGGTGCCAGCAGGTGGACTGGAGGTGCCGCTGGACCTGGACGGCACCGTCGAGCCCTTGGCTCGCCTCTGGCGGGTCCGGCGGGCGCTCACGGGGGGCGCCTGGTTGCAAGCCAGGCGTGGGCTCGACGCCCTGCTACAGGAGCCTCTAGAGGGCCTGCCGCCCGTCGCCTGGTCGCACGCGCTGTGGCTCGGGGCGCGCATTCACCTTCAGGAGCCCCCGCCCCCCGGCCGAGCAACGCTGGGGGACGACCTCGGCTTCGACTGATCACCGCGCCGCTGAAGCATTTCCCGGCCAGCGGCCGAAGGCGCTGGCCCCCCTCGGGGTGGGCTGCTACAATCCCCCCGGGTTACCCGCCCACGATGGGGTGGGTCGGGGGCCCTTCGTCCGCAGGAGGTCCCCGATGGTCAAGTTCATCGCCCTGTACAAGCAGCCGGCCGACAGGGCCGCCTTCGACGCCCACTTCGACGGCGTCCACGCCCCGCTGTGCCACCTGGTCCCCAACCTGATGAAGATGGAAGTCACCCGCTTCACCGGTACGCCGCGCGGGGAGTCCGACCTCTATCTGATGGCCGAGATGTACTTCGAAAGCCAGGCGCTCATGATGGAGGGCCTGATGTCCGACGCTGGCAAGGCTACCGCCAAGGACGCGCGGGCCTTCGCCGGCGACATCTTCAGCGGCTACTTCGGCGCCGTTGCCACCCCCGTTCCCGCGGGGGCCTGACATGGGGCCTGAGGTCGCGTCCGAGGCCCCCGTCTACAACTACCTCAAGGTTCGCACCGAGGGGGCCGTGGGCATCTGCCAGTTGCACCGGCCCCAGGCCCTGAACGCGCTCTCGGTGCCCCTGATGCGCGAGCTGCTCGCGGCGCTCTGGGCCTTCGAGGCCAACGAGGCGGTCGGGGCCATCGTCATCACGGGCGACGAGCGCGCGTTCGCGGCCGGGGCCGACATCAAAGAGATGAGCGACCAGGGTGCCATTGACATGCTGCTCGAGTCGGGCTTGGCGTTGTGGGACTCCGTCCGCACCATCACCAAGCCGGTGATCGCGGCTGTCAGCGGGCACTGCCTGGGCGGTGGCTGCGAGCTCGCCATGAACTGCGACATGATCGTGGCCTCCGAGACGGCGCGCTTCGGGCAGCCCGAGATCAACATCGGCGTCATTCCCGGTGCCGGTGGCACGCAGCGGCTGGCGCGTGCGCTCGGCACGCGACGGGCGTTGGAGCTGGTGCTCACGGGGGCCAGCTTCGGCGCCGAGGAGGCCAGGGCTGCAGGGCTGGTGAACCGGGTCGTGCCGGTGGAGCTGTTTCTCGAGGAGGCCATCGCGCTTGCCGCGGAGATCGCCGCCAAGCCTCCTGTCGCCGTCCGGCTCGCCAAGCAGCTCATTCACGCGACGCAGGAGACGACGCTGGCGGAGGGCCTGCAGCGCGAGCGCCAGGCGTTCTTCCTGCTGTTCGCCTCGGAAGACCAGAAAGAAGGCATGGCGGCCTTCGTCGAGAAGCGCCCCGCGCGCTGGAAGGGTCGGTAGCCGTGGCAGCCGCCTACACCACCATTCGCTACGAGGTCGCCGAGGGTGTCGCAACGGTGACGCTCGACCGCCCCGAGGTGTTCAACGCCTTTAACGACACGATGTCGGCAGAGGTGCTCGCGGCGCTCAAAGCCGCATCGCGCGACGCGGCGGTGCGGTGCGTCGTGATCACGGGCGCCGGGAAAGCCTTCTGCGCCGGGCAGGACCTTGGCAGCCGGAACGTCGCGGACTTCGACGCCACGCTGCACCTCGGCGAGTCCGTGCGAGAGCGCTACAACCCCATCATTCGCCTCATTCGCACGATGGAGAAGCCCGTCCTGTGCGCGCTCAATGGGGTGGCAGCCGGCGCGGGGTGCTCGATCGCGTTGGCTTGCGACATGCGCGTGGCCTCGACGAAGGCCAGCCTGGTGCAGGCCTTCGTGAAGATCGGTGCGGCGCCGGACTCTGGCGCGTCCTTCTTCCTCCCTCGGCTGGTGGGGCTCGGCCGGGCCGCCGAGCTGCTGTTCTTGGGCGACAAGCTCGAGGCGGCCGAGGCGGAGCGCTGGGGCCTCGTCAACCGGGTGGCTTCGCCCGAGGACCTGCCCGCCCTGGTGGCGGACCTTGCCGGTCGCCTCGCGGCCGCCCCGACCCGGGCGATCGCCCTGGCGAAGCGGGCCCTGAACAAGGCCCTGGACACGGACCTGGAGGCCACGCTGGACCACGAGGCCCACATGCAAGAGCTGGCCGGCCGCACGCGGGACTACCGCGAGGGCGTCTCCGCCTTTACGGAGAAGCGTCAGCCCGTTTACACTGGACAGTAGAAACCCGGGCGGAGCGGCCATGCCGGGCTTGCATCCGCCCTTGTCGAGGCCAGGGTGGGAGATAGCGCGAGGGCAACGACGCCCCGCGAGGAAAGGAGCCCGGACCATGCTGCAGACGGAAGAGCTGGAAGCGAAGATGCTCGCCAAGATCGAGGCGGGCCAGAAGATCGAGTCGGTCGACGAGATGACCGAGGAATACCGGACGCACCTCATCAACCTGATGATGATGCAGGCGGACTCCGAACTCGCCGGGTGCTACGGCTACCTGCCCTGGATTCAGAAGGCCCCGACCATCGAGGAGAAGTTTGCCGTCTCCAACATCGTGCGGGACGAGATGCGCCACGCCTTGGCGATGTACAACCTGCTCGACCGCCTCGGCGTCGACGTGGAGACCCACATCGCCAAGCATGACTACAACAGCCGGCCCACCGACGCCGTCAGCAACATCGGCGACCAGCGGCTCGCGGACGACAAGCGCGTGAACATCTTCTATTACCCCATCGACACCTGGTATGACTTCATCATGTTCAACTTCTGCATGGACCGGGGAGCGGGCCACCAACTCGAGGACGTCCGCCAGTGCAGCTACGGCCCTTGGGCCCGCGAGATCGAGAAGATCTTCAAGGAAGAGATGGTCCACGTCGCGCACGGCAACTACTGGGTCAAGAAGCTGGCCGAGAACCCCGAAACCAAGCCCGAGCTTCAGGCCACGCTCGACAAGTGGTACATCCGCACGATGAACATCTTCGGGCGCCCGGGCTCGCGGCGGAATGCCCTGTATCAGCAGTTCCGCCTGAAGCTGCGCGACAACGACGTGGTTCGCCAGGCGTTCCACGCCGAGGTTGCCGGACTGTGCGCCCAGTGGGGCCTCACGCTGCCTCGCTGGGAGGCGCCGTGGGAGCAGGCGGGCGCGTCGGCGTGAGCCCAGCGGCCCATGAGCTCGAACCCCTGATGCAGGCGGGTGGCGGTCCTTCCGGGGTCGCCACCCTCGGCGTGCTGGGCGCTGGCACGATGGGGGCAGGCATCGCCCAGATCGCCCTGGCCGCCGGGCTCTCCGTCCGCCTTTACGATCCGCTGCCGGCCAGCCTGGAGCGGGCCGAGCGGGCGATCGCCGCCGGCCTCGACAAGCTGGCCCACAAGGGCAAGCTGTCCGCTGAGGCGCGGCAGGCTGCCGCGGCAGCGCTGACCCTGGTGGGGGAGGTTCCCGCCCTTTGCGGGGTGGACGCGCTCATCGAGGCCGTCCCCGAAGACCTCGCCCTCAAGCGGCGGGTGTTGGGCGAGGCCCTGGCCACGGTCGGGCCCGAGGCGCTGGTGGCCAGCAACACGAGCTCCCTCTCGATCACCGCGCTGGCGGCCGGGCTGCCCCACCCCGAGCGCGTGGTCGGGCTTCACTTTTTCAACCCGGTGCCGCTGATGGCCCTGGTGGAGGTGGTCCGGGGTGACGCCACCTCGCCGGCCGCGCTGGCGCGGGCGGCAGCCCTCGTGGCCGAGATCGGCAAGACGGCCATTGCCTGCGACGACACGCCGGGCTTCATCGTGAACCGCGTGGCGCGTCCCTACTACGGGGAGGCCCTTCGCCTCGTCGGGGACCACGGGGCCTCGCCCGAGGCCGTCGACCGGGCGCTGACCATGGCCTCGGGCTTCAAGATGGGCCCGTTCGCGCTGATGGACCTCATCGGCATCGACGTGAACCTGGCCGTTTCGACGACGGTCTGGGAGGCCTTCTACGGCGAGCCGCGCTTCCGGCCGCACCCGCTGCAGCGCCGGATGGTGGACGGTGGTCGCCTCGGCCGCAAGGCCGGCCGGGGATTCTACGCCTACCCCGAGGGGCCTGGCGCTCCCCCACCCCTGGCCGCCCCGGCTGCCTCGATGCGGCTCGCGTTCGTGGGCCACGCGCCGGCCCTCGACCGCTGGGCCCGGGCCTGTCATGCCGCCGGGCACGTGGTGGCCATCTTTGGCGACGCACGCGAGCTGGGACCAGAGGATGCCTGGGACGGGGGCTTCGAGCTGGGCGATGCCCCGGCCGAGGAACGTGCCGCCCGGCGCGCCCGCCTCGCAGCCGTGCTACCGGGCCACGCGTGGCTGGCCAGCGACGACATGGCCGTCACCTCGACGGAGATCGAGGTGGCAACGGGCCGGGCGGCGTGGCGGCTCGCGACCTGGCCGGCGGGCATCGACGCCCCGACCGGGCTGGAGGTGGCCTTCCCGCCTCACGCGGAGGCCGGCCTGCAGGCGCAGGTCCAAGGCCTGGCGGCTTCTCTGGGGCGCTTCGCCGTGGCCGTGCCTGACCTGCCAGGCCTGGTTGGGCCGCGCACGCTGGCCATGCTCGCCAACGAGGCGGCGTTTGCCGTGGAAGGTGGCGTGGCGGCGCCTGAGGCCATCGACGCGGCTATGCGGCTCGGGACGGGCTACCCCCAGGGGCCGCTGGCCTGGGCCGACGAGATTGGCCCAGAGCGGGTGGTGGCCCTGCTCCGCGGGCTGCAAGCGGCGCTGGGAGAGCGCTACCGGCCTGCGCCCTGGCTCGTGCGTCGGGCGGCCGCCGGTTGGCCGCTGGCTGACGCCCCAGCCTCGGAGTCCTGGCGATGAGCGGCGCCCCCCCCGTGGTCGTGCCTGACGTTGGGTTCGACGGCACCCAGTTCTTCTGGCTGCTGCTTGTCGCCTCCGCCGTCGCGATGGCCGCGCGCCGCTACCGCATCCCGTACGCCCTCGGCCTCGTGGTCGTGGGCCTCGCGATCGGCCTGCCGCGGCTGATGCCGAAGGCCCACCTCGACCCGCACGTGCTCTTCACGCTGTTCTTGCCCCCGCTGCTCTTCGAGGCTTCGCTCAACCTGCGGACGGAGGCCCTGGGGGCGGCCTGGCGTCCCATCGCCGCCTTTGCGCTGCTGGGGACGCTGCTGGCGACCCTGGTGGGGGGAGGGCTGCTCAGCCTGGCCGTGGGGCTGCCGCTCGCCGTGGCGCTCGTGTTCGGCGCCCTGATCGCCCCCACGGACCCCATCTCCGTGATGGCGGTGCTCAAGCGCCTGGGCATCGATCACCGGCTCGGCCTGGTGGTGGAGGCAGAGAGCCTCTTCAACGACGGCGTCGCCGTGGTGCTCTTCACGGTGCTGCTGGCCTTGGCGGGCGGGGCGAGCCTCGGGCTGGTGGATGGGGTGGCCCGGTTCGGGCTGGTGGTGCTCGGTGGCGCTGGCCTCGGCTTGCTGGTGGGCGCGCTGGCGTCCTGGGTGACGAAGGCGTTCGACGATCACCTCCTGGAGGTCACGTTGACGACGCTGGTGGCCTACGGGGCGTACATGGCGGCAGAGGCCGCCCACGTCTCGGGCGTGGTGGCCGTGGTGGCAGCGGGCCTGGTGGTTGGCAATTGGGGAATGCGCGTTGGGATGTCGCCGACGACCCGCCTGGCCGTCCACACCTTCTGGGAGTACGCGGCTTTCGTCGTGAACTCGATGGTCTTCCTGCTGGTGGGCATCGAGGCTGCGATCGTGGCCTGGTGGACCAAGCTGCCACTCGTGCTGGCCGCCGTGGCGGCGGTGCTGGTGGGGCGGGCCGTGGCCGTCTACGGCACGGCCGCGCTGCTGGGTCTCGCGCGCAGCCCGGTGCCGCTGACGTGGCAGCACCTGCTCGTCTGGGGTGGGCTGCGCGGGGCCCTGTCGATGGCGCTCGCGCTCGGGCTCCCCGCCGGGATGCCCTTCCGGGACGAGCTGGTGGCGATGACCTTCGGCGTCGTGCTGTTCTCCCTGTTGGGCCAGGGCCTGACGGTGGGACGCCTGGCCGCCCGGCTCGGGCTTGCGGGCGGGCCCGTGCACGACGCCGCGTACCGGACGCTGGGGGCGCGCAGGCTCGCGTGGCAGGCTGCCGGCGTGGAGGTCTCGCGGCAGGCCGCGCGTGGGGCCTTGCCGAAGGCCGTGGCGGCGGAGGTCGTGGCCGCCTTCGACCGCCGTGCTGCCGAGGCGGAGGCGGCCATTGCGGCCCTGCACCTCTCGGACGACGCGCTGCGAGAGGCGCACGAGGCGAAGGCTCGGGCCATCGGCCTCGCTGGCGCGCGCCACGCCCTCAAAGAGGCCACGCTGGCTGGGGTGCTGGACGATGAGGCTGCCGACGCCCTGCTGGCCGAAATCGACGCCGACCTTGCGGCTGGCGGCAGCCCGCGCCCCGAGGCTCAAGGGGCCTGAGAAGTTCCGCGCCCGCCAGCGGGCGCAGGGGCGCGGGGCCATCACCCCTCGCCCTGACGCGGCAGAGGCCTGAGCCGGCCGACCGTTCAGCCCGCGTCGCCGCTCGAGGCCGGCTGCCCGTCTTCGGGGCGGGGGCTCGTGGCCCACATCATTCCGGCGACCGTGAGCATCACCCCCGCGGCCACAGCATAGCTTCCGGTGGCGCCCAGCGCGCCGAAGGCGAAGCCGCCCCACAGCGGCCCGAGCACCCGACCGAGGCTCGCGAGCGACTGGGCGGTCCCCAGGGTTTCACCCTGGGCGTCCTGAGCCGCCGTGAGCGAGATCAGCGCCGTGAGGCTGGGGTTGGTCAGCCCGCTGCCCGCGCAGAGCGGCACGAGCACCGCGGCCATCGCGGCCACCGACGGGCTGAGAGGCAGCCCGGCCAGGCCCACCGCGAGGAGCGCGCCGCCCGCCACCACCAGCCGACGCTCGCCGAACCGCTTCGCCAGCCGGCCGACGAGGCCGCCTTGCATGATGACGACCAGCACGCCGATGTAGGCGAAGGTCCAGCCGTTCTGGACCTCTCCGAAGCCGAAGGCGTCGCGCGTGAGCAGGGGGAAGGTCGCCTCCATCGTGGCGAAGGCGAAGATGCTCAGGAAGTACATCGCCATCAGGGGGGCCATGCCCGGGATGATCGCGGCTTGGCGGAGTCTGGCGACGCTGAAGCCGCGCGCCACGGCCACCCCCCTGCGCGCCGCGGGCAAAGACTCGGGCAGCCGGACCCAAGCGAACGCGGCATTGGCCAGCGCCAGGCCTGCCGCCACGAGGGCGGGCACGCCCGGCCCGAAGGGCGCGAGCAAGCCGCCGAGCGCCGGCCCGAACACGAAGCCGAGCCCGAAGGCCGCCCCGATGATCCCCATCCCCTTCGCGCGGGTTTCGGGCGTGGTGCTGTCCGCAATGTACGCCTGCGCCACGCCGATGGTCGCCGTGGCGGTGCCGGCGAAGACTCGGGCTGCGAACAGCGCTAGCAAGGCCGTCGAGGCGCCGAGCAGGGTGTCGGGGAGGCCGCCACCGATCCGCGCCCACCAGGCGGGGTCGACGACCGCGCCCAGCAGGGCCGTGGAGGCGGCCGAGCCGACGAGGGAGCCGATGAGCACGGGGCGGCGCCCCACGCGGTCGGACACCCCGCCCCACAGGGGGCTGGCGACCATCTGGGCCAACGAGTAGGCCGCCATCAGCCCCCCGACGGCCAGCGCCCCGGCGCCGAACCGCACGGCGTAGTAGGGCAGTTGGGGGAGTATCAGGCCGAAGCCCAGCAGGTCGAGGAAGACGGTGATGAACAGGATAGCGAGGGGCGAGCGTGCCATGAGGCCATCATACCGAAAGGTGGTGGGACCCGCGACCTGATGCCGCGCCGTGGCGACGTTTGCGGTGCGTAAACGGCCCGGGCTCGGCCAGGGTTCGGGAAGGGCCCGGCCTGTTACAATGGCCTGGCCCCCCACCCACCATCTGGAGGCTCCGGATGTCGCTGGCCCCAACCTCCGCCCCTTGCACGCCGTCTCAGGCCGTCCGGCTGGCCTTGCAGGCCGCAGCTGAGCTGGACGCCTACGTCGTGGCCCGGGTGCAGGTGCGGCAGGACCACGGCCTGCTCGTGATCAACGGCGACACGGAGCACCTCGGGCAGTCGCGCCTCCGGGGTATCGGGGTGCAGGCCTTCACCCGAGACGGCCACGCGGGCTTCGCCGCCAGCGACGACCTCGACGCCGCGGCGGACGTGACGCGCCAGGCGGTGGGCCTGGCTCGGGAGGCCGCGAGACGCTCGCTGACGCCCAACACCGCCATCTTCGAGGTCCCGCCCCTGGTGAGCCACGAGCCCGAGGCCTCCTTCGTGCCGCCTGACCTGCCCCGGCTGGAGGCTGCCCTGCGCGCCCTCAACGCCGAGGTGCGGGCGCTCGACCCACGCCTGGCGGTGCGCACGTCCCTGGGCCAGGTGCACGAGGCCTGGCACGTGGGGCGCTCTGACGGCACGGACGTCTCCTGGGTGATGCAGCGGGCCCGCTTGTCCCACGAGATCACCGCCCGTGACGGGGGGCGCGCCGCCACGGCGAGCGCCGGCGTGATCGGCGTCGATGCGGGCCTGCTCGACGACGCCGCCTTGCTGGCGCGGCTCTCGGCACAGGCCGTTCGGCAGGCCGCTCTGGCCCTGCGGCTGCTGGACGCACCACGCCTGCGGGGCGGAGCCTACAGGCTCGTCATCGACCATGCCCTCGCCAAGGGGCTGGCCCACGAGGCCTTCGGCCATGCCGCAGAGACCGACTCGATGCGGACCTCGATCCTGGGAGACGGCGGCCGCTTCCGCCGGGGCGAGCGGGTCGCGCCGGACTTTGTCTCGATCGTCGATGGCCCACTGCCCGGGGACTACGCCTGGCAGCCGATCAGCGCGAACGGGGAGCGGCGCGACACGATCCACATCGTCCGGGATGGCGTGCTGGACGAGGCGCTCGCGGACACCTTCTCGGCGGCCGAGGCTGGCGCCCGCCCCACGGGCGCCGCGCGGGCCGAGAGCTACGCCGCGCTGCCGATGCCAAGGATGACCAACACGCGCATCGTGGTGCGCGAGCCCATTCCGCTGGCAGATGATCCCGACACCTTGTCGCCCGAGGCGCTGCGGTCATTGCTGCTCGCGCACGGCCTGATGGCGCCGGGAGAGCGCGTGCTCTTCCTGTCAGGCTACAAGGGGGGGCAGGTCAACACCAGCCAGGGCGACTTCGTCTTCAACTGCACGGCCATTCACGACCTGGCCGACGGCCAGCTCTACCAGCCCGCGATTTTCTCTGGCAAGGTGCTGTCCGTGCTGTCGGCCATCCGGGCGGGCATCGGGGCCTTGCGGCTCGATGCGCCCGGGATGTGCGGCAAGCGAGGGCAGTCCGTGCCCTCCAGCGGAGGCTGTCACGCCTTCCTCGTCATCGACGCCCACCCCGAAGTGCTGGTAGGAGGTTCACTGTGACCCAGGCCTTCACCGAGGCGCTGGCCGAGGCCCTCGCCGCGCGGGCCGTCGCCCCGGCCCTGCCGGAACTCGGGATCGCCGACTGGCGGCTGACGGTCGACACCGCGACCAGCGTCGAGGTCGGGCTCAAGGACGGCCTCATGGGGGGGCCCTACGAGGCGCCGAACGAGGTGACGGGCCTGCGCGGCGAGGCCTACGTGCGCTGGGCGGACGGCCAGATCAGCCGGGGCGTCGTCGACCGCGCGACGCCCGAGGGCCTCGACGCGGACCTCCGGACCTGGCGCCAGGCGGCCTACCAGGACGCCTGGGCCCCTGAGGTGGTCGGGCCCGAGGCCGTCCCGGGCGTGCCCCTCTGGGACGCTGGGGCGGCGGGCTGGGTGGCGGGCGAGACCGGGCCGATGTTCGAGATCCTGGGCCGCTTCGCCGCCGAGCTGCCGGCCTACGAGGCGGAGCGCGTCAACGGCTCGGTCACGGCGGTGGACGCCGTGCGAACGATCGTGACCTCCCGCGGCTTCCACCACGTGGGGGCGAGCACCTCGGTGGCAGCCTGGGCCGAGGTGGACGGCCGGGCCTCCGATGGCGTGTCCCTGCGGCGTCGGCCGGAGGCCGCCGAGATCGCGGGCATCATTGGCCGCGTCGGCACGCACAACCGGGCGCTGCGCCAGGAGGCCACCCTGGTGCCCGGTCGCCAGACCGTGGTGTTGTGGCCCTCCGCGGCAGAGGCCATGTGGAGTCGCTACGTGCTCGGCAACATGGACGGCCAGCGCGTGCTGACCGGCGCCTCGGCCTTCGCGCCGACGCAGTTTGGGTCGGGGGAGGTGGTGCTCGACGGCGGCCTCCACTTCAGCCTGGACCCGCTGCGACCCCTCTCGGCGGGCTCCTACGCCGTGTCCGGCGAGGGCGTGCCGGCCCGGGCGTGCACCTTCATCGAGGGCGGGCGCCTCGTGACCCCGCTGCTTGATCTCAAGCACGCCCGCAAGTCCGGCCTGTCCGCCACGCCCTGGCCTCGCGGGGCCACGAGCTGGGTGCTCCCGGCCCCTTCGCTGGAGCTGGAGGAGCTGGTGGGCACCGTGGAGCGCGGCCTGCTCGTCCTCCAGATGCTGGGGTTGCACACCCAGGATGCCGCCTCCGGCCGGTTCTCGCTGACGGTCTCACAGGGCCTGGTCATCGAGTCCGGGCGGCTGGTAGGCCGGGCCAAGGCCATCATCGCGGGCAACTTCCTCGACGCCCTCCGGCGGCCCGTCACGTGGGCCCAGGTGCCAGGCAAGGAGGGCCTCGCCCTGGCGATCAAGGCGGATGTCCTGCCCGGGTAAAGCCACGCTGGCAGCGAACTGAAACCCCCCTCCGGCTGGAGGGGGGGAGCGGCTCAGGCGCGGGGCGCCCGAATCCCGAACTTGTCGCGGGTGTGACGGGCTTCCTCGGCTTCGCGTTCCTGATGCTGCTTGATCAGCTCGTCGATCCGGAACTGGATGAAGAGGGTGACGTCCTGAACCTTGAGCGCGTCGGTCTGCTCGTCCAGCTTCTCTTGGCGAAGGTAGAGCGTGCGGAAGTACTGCTCCACCAGGGCCAGGCGCACCGACCAGGGGTCGTGACCGTCCCGACGAAGCTTCTCACGCTGGGCAGCGTAGGAGCCCCGATTCGAGGTCCAGAGGTTCTCCATCAGGTCCATCAGGTCCTGAGGGGAGACCTCCTCGAGGGGGTCCCCGTACTTGTCGATGTACTGGTCACGGACCTCGGGGACCTGGAACTTGGTCAGCTCGCGCCGATTCACGAAAGAACCTCCGAATTCGCCTTGCGCTGACTCGTTTTGCAGCTGAAGGCCTGTGATGCCGATCTTAGCACTGATCCGCTGGTTCGACAAATCGCCCGCTTCCAGGCGCCGCGCTCGCCGGTAATTCCACCCCCAAGCGCGCCTCCAGCGCCAGCACCAGAGCAGCTCCGTGGACCTCGCCGCGCCGCGGCTCGGGTGGCTCGGGCCGGGCGTCCGTGAGCGGAAACGTGACGCCACGGTGGGCGCGGGAAGAGGAAGGCATGGGGGGATGAGACATGCGTCAAAAACCCTCTAGGGCGGAGCACGGCGATGCTCCGCCCTGTCAGCATAGCAGGCGAGAGGCCGGGGGCCTACCAGTCCTCGCCGTCGCCGCCGGGTTCCTCACCAGTCCCGGGGTCCGCGGGTTCCGTGGGCTCGGCGGGGTTCGGCGCGGGGGCAGGCCCAACCTGGTAGTTCGGGTTGATCCCCTTCACGAAGGCATGCATGCAGTAGTCTTCGAACTCCGCCTGGTTGAGCGCCCCGTCCTTGGTCTTATCGCTGCCTTCGAAGATCGCATCGTCGAGATCCGAGAGCACCACGCGCAGGCGCAGGCCGTCGATCCGCAGGTTGATGCCGACCCGCGCCAGGGCCTTGTCCGAGAGTTCGGCAGGCTTCAATTGCTTGTCCCGGTTGCCGTCGAGGCGCTGGAACCCCCGCCACAGGACCTCTCGGGTGGCCTTCATGAAGCTCACCCGGTCCTGCCTCATGAAGCCGAAGACGGAGCCGCCCGTGGCGAAGTTCATGAACTCGGTCTTGGTGAGCTTGCCGTCCCGGTTCTTGTCGGCGCGCCCGAAATCCTTCATGTCCATCGCCGAGCCGGCCTCGTACTCGTCCACGCGGCCGTCGGTGTTGACGTCGAGCTTGGTGAAGGCCGCCCGGTGGATGTGCTTGAAGCCATCCAGCAGGGTCTTGGTGGCAAGGGCCTGGGCGCCGGCGCTGGCGGGCCCCTGCGGGAAAAGGGGGCGCGCGGGGGACATCCCGCAGCCGGTCAGCACGGCGGCAGAAGCGACGAGGGCGATCAGGCGGGCGTTCATCACCAGGCTCCTTGTGGCAGTCCCTCGGGACAAGCGGGGGTTACAGGACATATCGGGAGCCACGCCGGGAACTCGGTAAAGGATGGATTAAGCTTGCGTGAAGGTTACGGCCCGCCCGGTCCACCCCTGGTGGGACGCAGGGACGGGCCGCGTGCCGGTGGCAGGCCGGCAGAGTCAACGGGACAGGCGCTGCCAGCGGGGGCCGCGAGGCCTCAGCTGCGGCCGGGGAGGGCCGTGCCGCGCCCGACCGGGAGGTCGACGTGCGTCCGGCTGGCGAGGTCGTCGAGGAATCGCATTCCCGCGGGCGAGTTGGCCGCGTGCGGATTGCGGGCGTCGGCGGCCCACTTCGGCAGCGGGAGGCCGGTGTGGTCGACTTTGAAGGCCTCGTTGTTGAAGTCGCTGGCGCTGGCCTTCGGGGGGTAGCGCACCGCGATGCTCAGGTGGGGCTGTGGGCGATACCGGCTGAGGGGGTCGCCCTCCGGCTTGATGCGGACCACGCCACCGTCCGGATGCGTCCAGATCTCCATCGGGATGGGCCGCCCGGTGCCGGGATGGCGCTTCGGCTGGCCGGTGTGGATGTCCACGACGTGGGCCTGTTGCACCGTGAAGCCCCGCCGCTTCAGCTCGACGCGGACCTCACCGACCTCGAGCCCACGCAGGTCCAGCGCCTTCACGGACGCCCCCAGGTGCCCCGCCTTGAAGGCCTTGATGGCCTGCTCCGTGCGCGGCGTCATCTGGGTGCTCCAGACGAGGTCGGGGTTTCGCGCCACGAGTTCCGCGAAGCCGAGGTTCAGGTCGGCGTTCGCCCGCCCTGAACCAGCTGCCACCGGGATGGCTGCCGGCCCGCTGGGCGCGATGTCCTTGCGATGCGTCAGGGCTGCAGCAACGCGCTGGCTGACGAACGCGAACACCCCACTGGCCTGGGGGGACTCGGCCCCGGGGCGCTGGCCATCGGACCCTGCCCGACCGCTCTCGACCTTGGCGCCCGCAGCCCGCGTCGGTACAAAGGCGTCCGAGGCCATCTGGGGGAGCGTTTCCCCGCGAGGAACCCCCGGCACGGCCTGGGGCTTGGTGGCCTGGGGGGCCGCCTGGCTGCTTTGGATGGGGTTGGTCACGGCCGGCTCGCTCCGGGGTGCAAGGCCACTCCTGACTGCATGCCCGGGATCTCCGGGGCATAAACGGGTGGCCGCAGGCCGGGTGAGGGGCTGTCGCGGAATCTGGGGCGCCAGCAAGCGGTGAGGCGCGGCTGGGTGGCGGGTAAGAGGGACGGGCGGCTCACGCACGCTCCACGAAGACTGGTTGAGGCAGGCGACACGATGGCAAGGGTGAAGTTCGACCAGGTGGTCAAGCGATATGGCGACAACCTGGTCATCAAGGGGTTGGACCTCGAGATCGCCGACCGAGAGTTCCTGGTGCTGGTGGGTCCCTCCGGCTGCGGGAAGTCGACGGCGCTGCGCATGATTGCCGGGTTGGAAGAGATCTCCGAGGGCCAGCTCTACATCGGCGATCGGGTGGTGAACGACCTGGCGCCCAAGGAGCGGGACATCGCGATGGTGTTCCAGAACTACGCGCTCTACCCGCACATGAGCGTGCGCGAAAACATGGGCTTCGCGCTCAAGCTCCGGCAGACGGCGCAGGCCGAGATTGACCGGGTCGTCGACGACGTGGCCCGGCGGCTGGAGATCGCTCACCTGCTCGAGCGGAAGCCCAAGCAGCTCTCGGGTGGCCAGCGGCAGCGCGTGGCGCTGGGGCGGGCCATTGTGCGGAACCCGCAGGTGTTCCTGATGGATGAACCCCTGTCGAACCTGGACGCGAAGCTGCGCGTCAGCATGCGCGCCGAAATCAAGAAGCTCCACCAGGACCTTCGCACCACCTTCGTCTACGTCACGCACGATCAGACTGAGGCGCTGACGATGGGGGATCGCATCGCCATCTTCAACGCCGGCCACATGCAGCAGGTGGGCACGCCGGCCGAGGTCTACCACCGGCCGGCCAACCTCTTCGTGGCCACCTTCATCGGGTCCCCTCCGATGAACCTCTTGCCCGGCGAGGTGCAGCCCGTGGCCGGAGGCGCGCGCCTCGTGGGTGAGCATTTCACCTTCGACCTGCCCGGCGCCGCGCCGCGCCCCGGTCGGGCCATGGTGGGCTTCCGGCCGGAGCACATGGTGCTAGCCCCCGAAGGCGCCCCTGGCTACCGGGCTGAGGTGGTGGTGGTGGAGCCCATGGGCTCGGAGGCTTTCGTCTACCTGGCAGGGCCCGGGGGCCACGTCGTCGCCCGCGTCGGAGAGCACCAGCTGCCGCGCGTCGGAGAGTTGCTCACGTTCACCGTCGAGCCTGCCAGGCTCCACCTGTTCGATCCAGACAGCCAGGCCAGGCTGGGCTGAGCGCCTTTCGTCGCAGCAGGACGCCCGCGTTGTCGCCTCTCCACCGCCCCCTTGCCCTCGCGCTGGCTTGTCTGTCGCCGCTCGTGGGCGTGGCTTCGCCCGCGTGGGCGCAGCAGGGCGGCGAGCCTGACTTCGGCACCTTCGCGGACGTGCCCGTCGAGCACTGGGCCTACCTGACGGTCGAGACCCTGGTGCGGAAGTACAAGGCGATGGCCGGCTTCCCGGACAGCACCTTCCGCGGTGACCGCCCCGTCACGCGCTACGAGCTGGCCGCGGCGCTCGAGCGCGTGCTGGACCGGATGAAGCCCGTCGCGCCCGTGGCGCCCCCACCCTCCGCCACCGATGTGGAGGCGGCCCGCGCCGTGGCGGATGCCCTCGACCTCACGGGCCTCACGGGCCGGGTCAAGGAGCTCGAGGCGGCGATCGCCAAGGCCAGCAGCACCGGACCGACCGCCGTCCGGGTTGGCGGGTCGCTGGGCGGCACCTGGATGGACAACACCCAGGACACCCTGGCGCCGTTCGCCCGCACGAACCTGGCGATCAACCTCACCTCGAGCGCGAACGGCTACGACATGGCGGCCAACATGAATGGTGCCATCGCCCCGGCCACCGTGGGGAACATGCCTGGGCCAGCCGGCGGCGGCAAGCCGCCTGAGAGCAACTGGCGCTTCGGCAACGCGCACATCTCCACCCGTCTCGCGGACACGCGCGTGCGCATGGGGCTGTTCTCGCCGGCCGGCGTATTCTACCCCGGTTCGGACAACCCGGCCGGATGGGGCGGCATCGTGGGCAATGGCTTTATCTCCCCGGACGTCAACAGCGTTCGCTGGGGAGCTCGCGCTGCCGCGCTCGCGGCTGCGCGAGCCTTTGGCCCCGTCGACGTGGCCGCTGCCATCACGCCCACGCACGTCGTGACGGGGGTGGCCTGGAAAGCCACTCCCTGGCTATCGCTGAAGGGGGCGGCCGACGTGGACCAGCCCGACTGGTGGAACGTCACGCCAAACCGGGCCACGGCCCGCAACTTCACGGCGCTGGCGGACATGGCGCTCGGTCCCGCCTTCGTCACGCTGCATGGCAACGTGGCCAAGAGCCTCCTGCAGGGCTCTGCCCAGGTCTCGTGGAGCGTGTGGCGAGACGTTCGGCTGAACGTCGGGGCCGTATATAGTGAGAGCGAGAAGGCCGTCACCGAGCTGACGCCAGGCGTCTCTCTCGTCGTGCCCGCGATGGGGCCCACGTGGCTGCCGGCCGTGACGATCGGCCTCAAGGAGCCGCAGGTCGTCTGGGCGCAGGACCCCAAGGTGAACCTCGGCCCGGGCTCGCTGCTGGGTGAGCAGGCCGGGCTGTCCGTCGTGACGGACTGGCAGCTCGGCGGGCTCGGCTACCCGAACGTCCGCTTCGAGTATAACCTGCAGCAGCCCGTGCTGTTCTACTCGATCTATGACGCGACCTTTGCGTTGAACGTGAACCGGGGGTTCTGAGCGGAGGCGGGTCCTGCCCCGTGCGCCCGATCACAACGACGGCGGCCGGCGGGGTGGTATTCTGTCACCCGAATCCCCGTCCGCTCGCTCAGGAGCCCGCCGTGCTCGACTTCTTCGGACTCGAAGAGTCCCCTTACATCGACGCCGTCGACGTGCGCATGCTGTACATGTCGTCGCAGCACCGCGCCACCATCGCGAAGCTGCTCTATGCGATCACCGAGCGTCAGCCGCTCGCCGTGCTCGTGGGGCCCTTCGGCACGGGCAAGAGCCTCGTCCTGTCCCAACTCCACCAGGTGCTGCGGGCCGACGGCCGCTACCAGATCGTCCACATCCAGAACCCGGCGTCGTACCCCACGGAAAGCGCGCTGCTGCAGAAGGTGGCGTTGGAGCTCGGGCTGCCGCTGCGCCGCGGCAAGGGCAAGCAGATGAGCGACCTGATGGGCCACCTCATCACCCTGGCGGCCGACGACCGGCACGTCGTGCTGATCATCGACGAGAGCCAGAACCTCGGCAAGAACGCGGGGCGCAACCACCTGGAGCTGCTGCGCGAGTTTTCGAACCTGGATGCCGGCCGCAAGCTGGTGACGAGCGTGCTCGTCGGCCAGCCCGAGCTGCTCACGCGCCTGGCGCAGAACCCCGCGCTGGAGAGCCGGGTGGCCATCCGGGCCACGCTCTCGCCGCTGGAGGCGGGCGAGACGCGCAAGCTCATCGCCCACCGGGCGGCCGTCGCGGGGCGGGAGACGCAGCTGTTCACCGACGCGGCCTGCGACCTGGTTCATGCCCTGGCGGGCGGGCTGCCCCGCCGCATCAACCAGATCTGCTGGAACGCCCTCCCCGTGGCGTTTGGCCGGGGTGAGGACACGGTCGGTGTCGAGGCCGTGCACGAGGCCGCGATGACGGGCCTGATGCTCGACCCTGTCGTCGGGGAGCCTGAACTGGAGGCCGCTCGTGGGTGAAGGCGGGACCTGGGAGCAGCTCCTCAACGTCACCCAGGCGCGCCTCGGCGGGGCGGGCGATCGCCGCAAGCTGCCCCTCGAGAAGCTGGTCCCCAACCCGGACCAGCCGCGCAGGTTTTTCGACGCGGCCGCCCTCGACGAGCTGGCGGCCAGCATCACGGTGCATGGCCTGCTGCAGCCCATCCTGGTGCGCCCGCACCCCCGCGAGGCAGGGCGCTGGCAGATTGTCGCCGGTGAGCGGCGCTGGCTCGCGGCCGGTGCGGCGGGGCTGGTCGAGGTGCCGGTCGTCGTGCGCGAGCTCGACGACCGCACGGCCCTCGAACTCGGCCTGGTCGAGAACGTGCTGCGCGAGGACATCACGCCGCTGGAGGAGGCCCGCGCCCTCAAGGGGCTGCTGGACGCCACCGGCTGGTCGTACACCCAGCTCGGCGAGCGGCTCGGCAAGAACAAGGCCTGGGTTGATCACCGCGTGCGCCTGTTGAAGATGCCCACCGTCGTGCAAGAGGCGCTGGAGCGGCAGGTTGCCACGCCCGAGGGCAAGTTGCTGCGGCCGTTCTCGCCCCGGCATGCCGGGGTGGTCGTGCAGGCGCCGGAGGCCGAGCAGACGACCCTGATCGAGGCGGTCATCGCGGACGGGCTCTCCGTGGCTGAACTCGACCGACGTTTGAAGGCGATGCAGGCCCCAAGCACGCCACAGGACTTGGCTGCCAACGGATGCGAGGTTGCTCCGGAGCCGATGGCGGGCGTCCCGGCGCGTCGCAGGGGGCGCCAGAGGGCTGCTGCCCGAGCGCCTCGGGTCGCGATCGCCAACTTGCGTGTCCACACCCTGCTGGCGGCCGCGGCGGCCGGTGACGGCATGGTCGGGGTGCAGGAACTCCTCGCGGCCATGGAGGCCGATCGCTCGAACCTTGTGAAGGCCTGACGGCACAGGCGTTGTGAGCCTTCAGGGCTCCCTCTCGCTGCGGCCTAGCAGCACGGTTGGTGTTCCAACACATGTGACCAGCAGGGTGTCACGGGCCCGTGACGCCGCCGCGTAAAGCAGGCGCCGGTGACGGTTCAGTTCCTCCTTGCCGAGGGCAGCCCCTGCCGCCCGGGGCGGGAACGAAGCGTTGTCCAACCCTGCCAGCACGACACCCTTGAACTCGAGCCCCTTCGCTCGGCGCATCGAGCACAGGTGAACGGCGTCTTCGGCGGGTTCCTCGTTCCCGAGCACCACACTCGGGATGCCCGCTGCGGCCAGGGCATCCCGGTAGGTCCTCAGGGCGTCTCGGTGCTGAGCCATCACGCAGATGGCCCGTCGCTCGCAGTGGCGTGATTGCTCGGCCACCCAGGACACGATGTGGGCCGTCTCTGCGTCTTTGGAAGCGAACGCCATCACCTCCGGTTGGGGGCCGTCGCGCAGGGGCTTGTAGCCTCCGAGCGAGCCGAAGCCGCCGTGGAGATCCGCCACCGCGTGTCCGGCGAGGCTGCGCACCGCCCAGCGTTGGATGGCGAGGGTGGTGCGGTAGTTGAGGCGCAGCTGAAAGGTTCGGCCGACGACGTCGATGCCGCAGGCGCGAAGGTCTGCGCTGCGCGGGAAGATGCGCTGGTGAGGGTCACCGGCGATGAACAGGTCGTTTGGGGCGGGCGGCACGATCTGGCGAATGATACGCCACTCGATGGCACCCATATCCTGCGCCTCGTCCACAAGCACCGCTCGGTACGGGAACAGGTGTCGGAGAGCTGGTAGCAGATTCAACACCTCGACCAGCTGGGTCTGATGGTCGCGCCCACCGAGGGCTCGAAGCGCCGTGCGATAGGCCTCGAAGCCGCGCCAGAGGCTCTCGCGATCTTTGGCCGTCAAGGTGTCCGAGCGCTCGACCCGTGGGGAGGCCATGTACTCGTCGAGCGTCGTGATGCTCTCGGCCTGGATGACGCCCTCCCATTCTTCCCGCATGTAGGCCACGTCGAAGGTCGATGGCGCCGAGGCCGCCTGGCCCTGGCTCCAGCAGGACTCCTCCTCGCTCCTCCGAGGGTAAAGGTACGTGCGGCCCAGGCCTCGGGTCAGATCCCTGGCCCACTGATGCAGGTGCAGCACCTGGATGCGGTGCCGCTCCGGACCGCAGATGGCATCGAGTCCATCCGAAATGAGCCCCGCCAACGTCTTGGTGTAAGTCAGCACCAGGATCCGCGCATCGGGGTCCGGGAAGGTGCGAGATGCCAGGTGGCGCGCCCGGTGCATCAGCACGACGGTCTTCCCCGTGCCAGCTCCGCCCGTCAGGTAGGCGGGGCCGCTGAAGTTACGCTCCACCAACTCCCGCTGAGATGGATGCAGGAAGGTCCTCCACGCCGCGATGGTGCCACCCAGAATCGCCTCCAAGGCTTCGTCGTCCGTCAGCAACTGAAAGCGCCGCCGGCTGTCTGGGTGCCGCAGGGCGGCGGCGTAGTCATCGGGATCGATGACCAGCGCCGGGGCCTGGCGGCTTTCGAGCACCTCGTCCAGGGGAAAACCGAGGGAGAGCAGGGTCAGAGCCTCGTAAGCCTCGGCGGGCAGGCGCCCCCGGATGGCCTCCAGCGCAGCCGCATTGTCCATAGCTCGCACGAGGGGCAAGGTGGCTTCCGGCACGCCCAAGTTCGACAGCGTCTCGTCGTCGAGTGCCACAAACAGTGGCGGGGCAGCCGATTCCACGGCCTTGGCTCGCGGCTCGTGACGGGGGGCGCCTGCCTCCAGCGAAGTCACCTCGAACAGCTGTAGCGCGCCCGTTTGCGGGTGGATGGCTGCACGGCGGCGGCGCGCCCACGTGTAGGCGTCGTCGTGGTGATCGACCCACAGCAAGATGTAAACGTTGCCAGCCTCAGGGGCAAGCAAGATGCACCGGAAATCGTCGTTTACCCTCGCGGAGCGCATCTTGGGGTCCGCCGCCTGGTTGATACGTTCGTAGTTGATGCCAGGCGCTTTCGGGTTCGCCCGGAACTCTCTGATGAACGCCTTGACCCTCCGCTGGTCGTTGCGCGGAAGGGCAAGCAGCGCGTCGAAGAATTCCTCGGAGATGGCGACGGTGATCGTGGGCGGTGGCAACAGCGAGGCCTCCGGGCGGATCGGTGCCGAGGTCTCGCGTGTGACCCCGGTGCCAATCGTGTTCCCTGTTGCTGGACTGCCCACACGTCTTCCCGCGCTGATGGCCCGGGGGCTTCGCAGGCTGGCTGAGCCCCCAGGCGGCTCCCGCCCCAGAGCCACACCCCTCCCCCCGGCGTGCCGGGGGGAGGGGTGCACCGTGCCACCGCCACCCGAGGGTGGCGCAGACGAAAGCAGCGTCAGGCCGCGACGCCCTTCGCAGCGTTGATCTCCTTGATCATCTCGGGGATGACCTTGAACAGGTCGCCCACGATGGCGAGGTCCGCCATCTTCATGATGGGCGCCTCGGCGTCGGTGTTGATCGCGACGATGTAGCCGGCCTCTTTCATCCCGACCCAGTGCTGCACGGCGCCGGAGAGGCCCGCCGCGATGTACAGCTTGGGCTTGACCGTCACGCCCGTCTGCCCGACCTGCTCGTTGGCCGGCCGCCAGCCCGCGTCCGTGACGGCGCGAGAGGCCCCGACGGCGGCCCCGAGCGCCTTCGCGAGGTCCTCGATGATCGAGAACTTCTCGGCACTGCCCACGCCGCGGCCGCCGCTCACGACGATCTCGGCGTCCGGCAGGCTCAGGGCGCCCGTGGCCAGGGCCTCGATGAAGCCCTTCACCTGGGCCCTGGCTGCGGCGGCAGCGGGGTCCACCGCCACGGCCTTCACCGTGCCCGCCTTGCCCTGGCCGCTGGCGGCCTGCTCGAAGGCCTTCGGCAGGGCGACGATCAGCGCGGTGCCGCCCTCGACGGCCTGCGTGGCGAGCACGTTGCCGCCGAAGATGGGGCGCGTCACCCGCACGGCGTTGCCCTCGACGGCGATGCCCGACACGTCCTGGGCAGCGCCCACGCCCAGCCGCGCCGCGGCGTAGGCGGCGAGGTCCCGCCCCGAGCTGGTGGCGGCGAACAGCACCACCGCGGGCTTGTGCTCGGCGATCAGGCCGGCCGCGGTGGCGCCGAAGGTCTCGGCCCGGTAGGTGCTGAGGTCTGCGTGGTCGGCCACCCATACCTCATCGGCCCCGCGGTCGCCCAGGCCCTGGCCTGCGGCGGGGGCCCCAGACCCCAGCAGCATGACGGTGACGGGCTGGCCGAGGGCCTTGCCGAGCTCGCCGGCCTTGCCGAGCAGCTCGAGCGTGGTGCCGGCGATGGTGGTCCCCACCTGATCGGCGACGACCCAGATTCCCTGGTTGCTCATGGTGGCTCCCTCCTCAGATGAACTGGCGGCCCTTGAGGGCCAGCACGGCTTCCTTCGCGGTGTCGGTGGCCTCGCCCTCCAGGCGACGGCCTGCGCCCCTCGCCGGCGGCCCGGCGAGCGCCAGGGTCTTCACGGCCGAGGTCAGCGCGCCTGCCAGGCCGAGGTCGGCCACGCTCCACGTGTCCATCGGCTTGCTCTTGGCGCTCATGATGCCCTTGAAGGTGGGCAGGCGCGGGTTCTCCTGGAACTTTCCGATCGTGACGACGGCCGGCGTCGCGACCTCGACGGACTGCCGCCCGTGCTCGAGCAGCCGCACGGCCTCGAGGGCGCCGCCAGCCAGCTTGTGCTCCGCGACGTAGGAGACCAGGGGCCAGCCGAGCAGCCCTGCCACCTCGGCGCCAGGGTTGAAGGCCTCGCCCTGGATGCCGGGGATGCCGAAGGTCAGCACGCCGACGTCGCCGAGCTTCTCGACGACGGCCTTGAGCACCTGGGCCTGCGCGAACCCGTCGGCCTCGGCCAGGGCAGCGTCCTCGACGATGACGGCCTTGTCGGCCCCCATCGCCAGCGCCTTCTTGACCACCTCGCGGACCTTGCCGGCGTCGGCCGTCAGGCAGGCGACGACCAGCTCGACGCTGCTGTCCGCGTCCTTCAGCCGCAGCGCGGCCTCGAGGGCGAGCTCGTCGAAGGTGTACACGACGCGGGGCACGCTGCTCGTGTCGAGCGAGCCCACGCCAGGTGCCATGCGCACCTGCTCGTAGTCAGGCACGACCTTGAGAGAGACCACGACTTTCATCGCAAACGCTCCTTGTTTCCGGGAAAAGCCGCGCGGCGGAGGTCGCCATCGAGTCTCCGTCGGCGCGCGGACGCCTGGACCGCACGGGCGGCCCTGCGTGTTCATTCTCGCATAAATATATCGAACCGCAATAGCGACCCACGGGGCTTGCCATCCCTCGGCCCCGGGGCCGTCCTTCGGGGCCGGCCCGACCCGCCTCCCCCGATTCGTGGTGGCGCCCACGCGCGGTGGTGGCCGCAGCGGTGGCCTCGGACGGGCTGCGGGGGCTTGGCGTTCGCAGTATGATGAGGTGTTCGCTTCGATGAGGAGGCCTTGCCGATGACCGCCACGCTCGCCCCGGACACGGGCATTCCCCAGCTCCTCGCCGGCGAGAGCCGAATCCCGCTGCGGGCCCCGCGCGGGCGCGCGCTGCACTGCAAGGGCTGGGTGCAGGAGGCGGCGCTGCGGATGCTGCTGAACAACCTCGACCCCGAGGTCGCCGAGCACCCCGACGAGCTCGTCGTCTACGGCGGCACCGGGCGCGCGGCCCGCAGCTGGGAGGCCCTGCGCGCGATGGTCAAGGCGCTCCTGACGCTCGAAGATGACGAGACGCTGCTCGTCCAGTCCGGCAAGCCGGTGGGGTGCTTCCGTTCGCACGCCGATGCCCCGCGCGTCCTGATTGCGAACTCGAACCTGGTCCCTCGCTGGGCCACGTGGGAGCACTTCCGGGCGCTGGAGGCCGAGGGCCTCATGATGTACGGGCAGATGACGGCCGGGTCGTGGATTTACATCGGCACCCAGGGCATCCTGCAGGGCACCTACGAGACCTTCGGCGCCGTGGCCCGCAGGCACTTCGGCGGCTCGCTGCGGGGGCGCATCACGGTGACGGCGGGGCTGGGCGGGATGGGGGGCGCGCAGCCGCTCGCCGTCACGCTGAACGGCGGCGTGGTGCTGGCGATCGAGGTGGACGACACGCGCATCGCTCGTCGGCTGGAGACGGGCTACGTGCAGGAGCGCCACACCGACCTCGAGGCCGCCTGGGCCGCCGCCCAGGCCGCGGCGGCGGCCGGTGAGGCGCGCTCCATCGCCCTGCTGGGCAACGCCGCCGAGCTGCTGCCGCGCATGGTGGCGCTCGGCCTGATCCCGGACGTGGTCACCGACCAGACCAGCGCCCACGACCTGATGACGGGCTACATCCCCGTCGGCCTCACGCTCGAGGCCGCGCACCGGCTGCGCGAGGCCGACCCGGCCGGTTACGTCGCCGCGGTGGGGCGGGCCTGCGCCACCCACGTCGAGGCCGTGCTGGCCATGATGGACCTTGGCGCGGTGGCCTTCGACTACGGCAACAACCTGCGCCAGGTCGCCAAGGACCACGGCGTGGCGCGCGCCTTCGACTACCCTGGCTTCGTGCCCGCCTACATCCGGCCGCTCTTTTGCGAGGGCAAGGGGCCCTTCCGCTGGGCTGCGCTGTCGGGGGATCCGGCGGACATCCGGGCGATCGACGCGATGATCCTGCGGGAGTTTGCGCACGACGAGCACCTGTGCAACTGGATCCGAATGGCGGGTGAGCAGGTGCACTTCCAGGGGCTGCCCGCGCGCATCTGCTGGGTCGGCTATGGCGAGCGCGATCGCCTCGGCAAGCTGATCAACCAGCTGGTGGCCTCCGGCGAGGTCTCCGCGCCCGTCGTCATCGGCCGCGACCACCTCGACTGCGGCTCCGTGGCCTCGCCGAACCGCGAGACCGAGGCCATGAAGGACGGCACGGACGCCGTGGCCGATTGGGTCTACCTGAACGCGCTGATCAACGCCGTGGGCGGGGCCTCCTGGATCTCGCTCCACCACGGCGGCGGCGTGGGCATCGGCTACTCGCTGCACGCCGGGATGGTCATCGTGGCCGACGGCACGCCCGAGGCCGACCGCCGGCTCGGCAGGGTGCTGGTCTCGGACCCCGGCATGGGCGTGATCCGCCACGTGGATGCCGGTTACGACGAGGCCGCCGCCACCGCGCGCGAGAAGGGCGTGCGGATCCCGATGTGGGAGGCGTGAGCGCGCTCACGATCCGACCCTCAAGATCGCGCAGCTGGACGCCGAATCAATCCTTGGTGATCCCCTGGCCCGGACCAGCCAAGGATGGCCCACCGGAGTGGCACTGAGCGCGCACGGACGTGCGGGGGTCGGTTTCCAAACACTCTGCAGTGTCACCAAGCAAGGCGGCCCCACCCTCGCGGTGGGGCCGTCGGCCGTTCGGGGAGGCGCTCAGGCGCTGGCGGCCTGGGGCGGGACGAGCACCCGCCTGGCCAGCCGCTCGACGAACTCCGCGTTCAGCTGCGTGCCGCTCACGTCGCGCATCACCTGGATGGCCCGCTGGGGCGCCATGCCGGGGCGGTACGAGCGGTCGCTGGTCATCGCGTCGTACGTGTCGGCCACCGCCACGATCTGCGCAAAGTCGGGGATCCGCTTGCCATTGAGGTTTTCGGGGTACCCGCGGCCATCGATGCGCTCGTGGTGGTGGTAGACCACGTCGAGCACGGCCTTGAAGTCGGCGATGGGCTCAAGGATTTCTCGTCCGACGGTGGGGTGGATCTTGATGTGCTCGAACTCCTCGTCGCTGAGGCGTCCTTCCTTGTGCAGGACCTCTTGCCGGACGGCGATCTTGCCGATGTCGTGCAGCGCCGCACCGTGCTTCAGGCACTCGAGCTCCCGCGTCGAGAGGCCCAGGTCGGCGGCGATCAGCAGCGCGTAGTCGGCCACGCGCAGCGAGTGGCCATGGGTGTAAGGGTCGCGCGCCTCGAGGGCCTCCGCGAGGGAGTCGACCATCCGGACGACGTCTTCGCGGCAGCGATCCAGGAGCATGTCCCGGCGCCGCGTGGCGGCCATGGCTTGGGTCAGCTCGACGATCCGGCTGGCAAGTGCGAAGGCCTCGAACGGCCGGGCGATCGTGCCGGAGAGGCCCGAACCGATCAGGCGGGCCGTCTCGTCCGGGCGGGCCAGCACCGGGCGATCGCCCCTGGGCACGCCCTCCCCGGCCACCATGAGCGTCCGCACCTCGGGGTGCCGCGCACGCAGCTCAGCCAGCACCGCGGGGCCATCACCGTGCCCGAGCCGGCCGTCCGCCACCACGACGGCGAGCGAGGGCAGCTCGGCTGCGATGGCCGCAGCCTCGACCGGGCTGCTGGCGGCATGGACCTCGAAGCCCGCACGGCCGAGGATGCGGGCCACGGTGGCGCGCACGACGGCTTCGGACTCGACCAGCAGGACGTGCTCGCCCATTCGACCTCCCTGGATACCCCTGGTTCTTCATTCCCCAGGAGAGCCTGGAAGATGTTATAGCCGGGTTAAGGAAGCGGGTTGCTAGATTAATTAACTTTTTCCTCAGATTTTGTCGGAGGCCGTCACCAGGGCAACTCGATCCGCAAGAAGGCCGCCGCGAGGCTGCCCGCCGCGTCGGCAGCCAGGTCGCCGGCGTCGAGCTGGCCGTCATGGACCTCCTTCAGCCAGCCGATCAGCAGGGTCACTGCGATCGCCTGCTCGCGGGGGACACCCGCCCGCTGGAGCTGGTCCGTGATCACGTAGGACAGGCCGAAGTGCGCCACCTTGTCCACCGCCAGGGGGACCAAGGCCTGCGCCGGCAGGGAGGCTGTCGCCAGCGTCAGCGAGGCGATCAGGGACATCATCAAGGGGCGGGTCATGGGGCCTCCACCGAGGGGACTTCCGCAGCATAGCGCCGGCAGCCGCCGTGCTCAAGGCGGCCGGAGGTGGCGACGGGGACCGCCGGCGTCCTGGGGGGCGAGTGCGCCCGGCGGGCGGTGCTCCGGGCGGCGCTTGCGGTGGCTGCGCCTGCCTCGTTCGGGGGACACCCGGTCGGTGGCCGGTTTGCCGGGGACTTGCTAGAATGTTGCGGTTGAGCCCCTTCCAGGACGTTTCGACGCTTCCCTGGCTCCTCGTGAGGTACCTGACGGCATGACGCAAAGTGCAGGCACGACGTCCGTGGTTCAAGACGCGATCGCGCACTACGACAGCCTGTTGCGCGAGGCGGGCCTGACGGATGCCGACTACGAGGCCTTCCAGCGTCGCATCATCGACGCCAAGATCACCTTCGGCGGGCGCTCGAGCTGCCCCTACTTGCGTCCCCAGTTCATCAGCGCGGCGCAGTGGGCCCACGTGCAGCAGGTCTCCAAGCTGGTGAACCAGGCGATGGACAAGGCGGCCGAGGTCATCCAGGCGGACACCGCCATCCGGGACCTTCTCAAGCTGACGCCGCAGGAAGAGCTGCTCATCGCGCCCGACCCCGGCTACCCCTGGCTGACGCCCACCTGCCGCTACGACAGCTTCATCAGCGACCACCACTACGCCTACGTCGAGCTGAACGCCGAGTGCCCCGCGGGGCCCGCCTTCACCACCGTGCTGGCCAATACCTTCCTGGAAGAGCCTGTGATGAAGCGCTTCCGCGAGCGCTTCGACGTCGAGACCTTCGACGTCCGCGTGCCTCTGCTCGACATGTTGCTGCGCATCTACGGCCACTGGCGCGGAAACGGGCACACCGACCGCCGGGAGCGGCCCCAGATCGCCATCATCGACTACCTCGACGTCCCCACGGTGGAAGAGTTCTACCTGTGTCGCGATTTCTTCCGGGCCCAGGGCCACACCTGTGAGGTGGCGGACCCGCGGGATCTCGTGTTCGAGGACGGGCGCCTGAAGACCAAAGACGGCTACGAGATCGACCTCGTGTACCGCCGCCTGCTCACCAACGAATTCCTCGAGCGCTTCGACCAGCTGCAGGCCTTCTGGGAGGCTTACCGCACGGGGGCTGCGTGCGTCGTCAACCCGTTCCGCTCCAAGCTGCTCCACAAGAAGTCGATCTTCGCCGTCGTGACCGATGCCCGCGTCATGGCACGCTACACCGACGAGGAACGGGCTGCCGTGCAGAGCGCCGTGCCCTGGACGCGCCTGGTGGCCCCGGGCCTCACGCAGACCTTCTCTGGCGAGACCATCGACCTCCTGCCCTGGGTGCGTGCCAACCAGCAGAACCTCGTGCTCAAGCCCAACGACGAGTATGGTGGCAAGGGCATCTACATCGGCTGGACGAGTACCGAGGCCGAGTGGGAGGCCGCCATCGCCGAGGCGCAGCAGAGCCCCTACGTCGTGCAGTGGAAGGTCGAGGCGCCGCAGGTGCCCTTCCCCGTTTGGGGCGACGAGGGCCTCGTCTGGGAGCCCCAGACCATCGACATCGACCCTTACATGTTCTTCGGGAAGGCGCACGGGTTCCTCACCCGCCTCTCGACCACCGCGCTGTGCAACGTCACGGCCGGCGGCGGCATCGTCCCCACCTTCGTCGTCTCGGCCAAGGCCTAGCTGAGGAGCGCGCATGAGCAGGAACCTGGAACAGTTCACCATCGGGGTCGAGGAGGAATACCAGATCGTCGATCTGGAGACTCGCGCCCTCAAGAGCCACATCTCGGCCCTGCTCGAAGAGGCCGGCGCCACCCTCGGGGAGGCCCTCAAGCCTGAGATGCACCAGTCCGTCATCGAGGTGGGCACGGGCATCTGCAAGAACGTCCAGGAGGCCCGCGCCGACGTGGCCAGGCTGCGCAGCGCCGTCTCGGGTGCGGCCCGCAAGGCCGGCATGGCGATCTCGGCCGCCAGCTCGCACCCCTTCAGCGACTGGCGCCAGCAGGACATCACGGATCGCGAGCGCTACCACACCATCGTCGAGGACCTGCAGGACGTCGCGCGCGGCAACCTGGTCTTCGGCCTTCACTGCCACATCGGCATCGCCGATCGGGACCTCGCCATCCAGATCTTCAACGAGGCACGCTACTTCCTGCCGCACATCCTGGCGCTCTCGACCAGCAGCCCGTTCTGGCTGGGCCGGCAGACGGGCCTGAAGTCCATCCGCTGCACCGTCTTCAAGCGCTTCCCACGCACGGGCATCCCCGAGACCTTCCGCAGCTGGGGCGAGTTCGAGCGCTACGTCGACACCCTGGTGAAGACGGGCTGCATCGATGACGGCAAGCGCATCTGGTGGGACCTGCGGCCCCATTCGTACTTCAACACGATCGAGTTCCGCATCTGCGACCTGCCGACCTCGATCGACGACACCATCGCCATTGTGGCCCTGATCCAGGCGCTGGTGGCGAAGCTGTACGTGCTGAGGTCCCAGAACCTCGGCTTCCGCGTGTACTCGAGCGCCCTGATCGAGGAGAACAAGTGGCGCGCCTACCGCTACGGCCTGCAGGGCAAGCTGATCGACTTCGGCGCCCAGTGCGAGAAGCCGACGGCGGAGCTGATCGAGGAGCTGCTCGCCTTCGTGGATGACGTGGTGGACGAGCTCGGCAGCCGCCGGGAGATCGAGCACGTGCGGACCATCCTGAAGCGGGGCACCAGCGCCGATAAGCAGCTGGAGATTTTCAAGGAAACCGGCGACCTCAAGCAGGTCGTCGACTGGGTCGTGGCCGAGACGGTGGCAGGCGTGGACACGCCCGCGGCCGTGGCGGGCGGCAACTGAGCACCGGGACGCGCCTACCGCCCGGCGCAGAGGCCGGGCTCGAGTCGATGGAGAACTGCGAGTAACTATGGCACCCAAGAAGATCGGCATCCTGTGTGGGTTCGAGGACACCTTCCCCCACGCGTTCGTCAACAAGGTCAACGAGCTCGGTGAGGGAGAGATCGTTGGCGAGTTCGTGCGCCTCGCGGCGCCGATGATGGGTCAGCCCTCGGGCTACGAGCTCATCGTGGACCGAATCTCGCACGAGATCATGACCTACAAGCCCTTCCTCAAGCACGCCGTGCTGACGGGCACCTACGTCGTCAACGACCCCTTCTGGTGGCTGGCCGACGACAAGTTCTTCGACGGTGGCCTCGTGTCGCAGCTGGGCGTGGCCCACCCCAAGACCGCGGTGCTGCCTGCAAAGCGCCGCTTCCCCCGGACGACGGAGATGTCCTACCGCAACCAGGCCCTCGTGGACTGGAAGGAGGTCTTCGACTACATCGGCTTCCCTGCGATCCTGAAGCCCTACGACGGTGGCGGCTGGCGCAACGTCTACAAGGTCAACAACGTCCAGGAGTTCTTCAAGGCTTACGAGGAGACGGGCAACCTGGTCATGATCGCGCAGGAGTGCATCGACTTCGACGACTACTTCCGCTGCCTGTGCATCGGCAAGGACGACGTCCTGCCCATCCGCTACAACCCGCGCGCCTACTTCCACGAGCGCTACGTCCCGGGCACGCCCGACCCCAACGACCCGCTGGTGGCGCGCGTCATCAAGGACTCGCGGACCATCTGCCACGCGCTGGGCTACGACATGAACTCGGTGGAGTTCGCCTGCAAGGATGGCATCCCCTACGCCATCGACTTCATGAACCCCGCGCCCGACATGGACTACCACTCGATCCGCCCCGAGAACTTCGACTGGGTCGTGAATGCGATGGCCAAGATGGCCGTTCGCTACGTCCGCGAGGGCCGCAAGATGCCCAAGCGGCACCCCTGGCAGTTCGCCGTCGACGAGGCGAAGGCCACGGCGGCGGTCAACTAGTCGCCACCTTCGTTCAGGGCCCCGGCCGGTTGGCCGGGGCCTTTTCGTTGGCTGCCCGAGTTCTTGAGCCACTCATCCCCCACACGAAGGTCCGCGTCAGCGTGGGTGGGGGCTTCTGCGGAACCTGGTTGGCCTGTCGCACTGGCCAGCAGAGGGCCCGTCGGGAATCATGGCGGGAGGCTCGATGCAGGCGGATGTGCCTGCATCGAGCGCCTCCTGGAGGACCGATGAACCCACCCGATCCCCTCGTCCAGCCCCTCGCCCGCGAGCTCGCCTTGCGCCCAGACCAGGTCGGGCATGTCGTTGCGCTGCTCGACGCTGGCAACACCATCCCTTTCCTGGCGCGCTACCGCAAGGAGGCCACGGGGGGGCTGGATGAGGTCGTGCTGCGCCAGGTGCAGGACGCGCTGGGCCGCTTGCGCCGGCTCGAGGCGCGCCGCAGCGAGGTCCGCGAGGCGCTGGTGGGCCAGGGGGTGCTGACGCCCGAGCTTGCGCGGGAGGTCGCCGGTGCGGAGAGCCTGGCGCGGCTGGAGGACCTCTACCTGCCCTACCGCCCCAAGCGCCGCACCCGCGCGAGCATCGCCCGCGACCGGGGGCTGGCCCCGCTGGCCGCGCTGTTCGCCCGGCCCGGGCGGGAGGGGCCGCGGGAGGCGGCACAGCGCTTTGTCGACCCCGCGCGGGAGGTGCCGACGCCGGCAGATGCGCTGGCCGGGGCGCGGGACATCCTCGCGGAGCAGGCCGCCGAGGACCCCGCCGTGCGCGGGCGGGCCCGCACCGTCGCCCTCAAGCAGGCCGTGCTGCGCGCCGTCAAGGCGCCGAAGGGCGAAGACCCGCAGGGCAAGTACGCGCTCTACCACGACTTCCGCGAGCCAGTCGGGCGCGCCGCGCCGCACCGCATCCTGGCCGTCGACCGGGGCGAGGCCGAGGGCGTCCTGCGGGTGGCCGTCGAGCTGCCCGAGGCCCTGCTGCTCGGCTTCCTGCGGGACGCCCTGCGCGTCACGGCCCCCGGCTGGCGCGAGGAGGCCGAGGCCGCGACGGCGGATGGCCTCAAGCGCCTGCTCGCCCCCGCCATCGAGCGGGAGGTTCGCGAGGCCCTGACGACCCGCGCTCAGGCGCACGCCATCGGGGTGTTCTCCGCCAACGTGAAGGCCCTGCTGCTGCAGCCCCCACTCAAGGGCCGCGTGGTGATGGGCATCGACCCGGGCTTCCGCACGGGGTGCAAGGTCGTGGTGGTGGACCCCACGGGCACGCCGCTGGGGGCGGGCACGACGATCTTCCCCCATGAGCCGCAGCGGCAGTGGGCGCAGGCCGTGGCGACGCTGCGGGGCCTCATCGAGCGCCACGGCGTGCACGTCGTGGCCATCGGCAACGGCACGGCCAGCCGCGAGACGGAGCAGCTCGTGACGGAGGCCATCCGGGGCACGCCGGCGGCCTACGCGATCGTCAGCGAGGCGGGGGCCAGCGTGTACTCGGCCTCGGAGGTCGCGCGCGAGGAGTTCCCCGACCTCGACGCCACGCAGCGCGGCAACGTCTCGATCGCCAGGCGCTTGCAGGACCCGCTGGCCGAGCTCGTGAAGATCGACCCCGAGGCGATCGGCGTGGGGCTGTACCAGCACGACCTCGACGACAAGGCCCTTGGGCACGCGCTCGCGGGCGTGGTGGAGGACGCCGTGAACCACGTGGGCGTCGACCTCAACACGGCCTCTGCCTCGCTGCTGACGCACGTGGCCGGCCTCAGCGCGAAGACGGCCCGGGCCATCGTGGCGCATCGGGCGGCCAGTGGCCCCTTCCGGCGGCGGGCCGAGCTGCTGGCCGTGAAGGGCCTGGGCGCGAAGACCTACGAGCAGGCGGCGGGCTTCCTGCGCCTGCCTGACGGCGACGAGCCGCTCGACGCCACGGCCATCCACCCGGAGGCCTACCCGGCGGCCCGAAAGCTGCTCGCGAGGCTGGGCGTGAAGGCGACGGGGCGGGCGCTCGCCGAGGCCCTTCGCGAGCGGCGGCCTGCACTGGCCGTGCCGGCGCTGGCGCAGGAGCTGGGGCTCGGTGTGCCGACGCTCGTGGACATCCTCGACGCCCTGGAGCGCCCGGGCCGCGACCCGCGCGAGGACCTGCCCGCCCCCCACCTCCGGCAGGACGTGCTGAAGCTGGAGGACCTCCAGCCAGGGATGCGCCTCACGGGCACGGTGCGCAACGTGGTGGACTTTGGCGCCTTCGTCGACGTCGGCCTCAAGCACGACGGCCTCGTCCACGTCTCGGAGCTCGCCGCGGGCTTCGTGAAGGACCCGCTGGCGGTGGTGTCGGTGGGGGCCGTGATCGAGGTGGTGGTGCTGGACGTGGACCGCGCGCGGGGGCGGGTGTCGCTGAGCCGGAAGCGGGCGCTGGCGGAGGGGTGAGGGCAGGCCTCAGCCGGGCTTCCGACGTCCCTTCCGCGCCTTGGGCAGCCCTGCGAGCCACGCCGTCAGGTCGGCGGGCTGCGTGAAGTCCAGCAGGGCTTCGCCGAGGTCTTCCAGTTGCTCGGTCGTCAACTCATCCAGCACTCCCTGAACCTCGGCGCCTGGCAGGCCGATGCGGCGGCCGAGTAGGCGGAGGACGACGCGCACGGCTTCCTGCTGGCGGCCCTCCGCCTGGCCCTCGCTGCGGCCCTCCGTGCGGCTTTCCTCCCGCACGGCGTCAAGGAAGGCCTCCACGGAGCGGTATTCCTTCAGCGGACGAAGCGTCATCTGGACCTCTGGCAGGGCCTGGAACGCGCGTGCCAGCGCAGCTTCCACGGCTCTGGTGTAGCGCAGGATCGAGGGGGCGGGCAACGCCTGGAGGGCCTCCACGGCGAGGGCCAGGGCGGGCACGTCAGCGGGGTCTCGGCAGTGGGCGATGGCAGCCAGCATCGCCAGGTGTGGGTTGGCGTGGGCGGCGGTTGGGTCCCGGAACGGGGGCAGGCCGTCCGGCCCTACCACGGTTGGGGTGACGGTGTCCCACGAGCCCATGGCAAGCGGTCGCCGCGCCCAGGCTGCGACGTCGGGTTCCGGGGCGAGCACGATCAGGTCCACGGGCACCCGGTGGCGGGCCTGCAGGACCGCAATGTAAACCGGCCAGCTCCAGCGTTTGGTCTCGTCGCGCCGCAGCTGGACCTCCAGCACCACGACGCGCGCGACGGGCTCGCGAACAGCCGTCTGACGCCTGCCTTCGCCCCCCACACCAAAAAGCCCCCCACCAACTGGCGGGGGGCTCTGGCGCACCAGGCTCAGACGGCGGCTGCCATCCCCAGCTTCGCCTTGAGGTTCTCGTCGATCTTCGCGAGGAACTCCTGGGTCGTGAGCCAGGGCTGGTCCTTGCTGATGAGGATCGCGAGGTCCTTGGTCATGTGGCCGGACTCGACGGTCTCGACGCAGA
>JAYKHR010000162.1:0-48784 GCA_035285125.1 Candidatus Sericytochromatia bacterium
CCCAAGCTCCGCCTGCGCGTGAAGATCACCAAGGTGACGCCGGAGCTGCTCGCGGGCTCCGACAAGACGGGTGACGGCAAGCTGTCCCAGGCCGAGTTCGAGGACCTCTACATCGGGATGGTCATCATGGCCCTTAGTGGCAACGCCGCGCCGCCGGCTCCCCCCGCGCCGCCTGCGCCGCCGGCTCCGGCCGAGCCCCCGGCCCCCCCCGCGCCGCCCGCTGCAACCCGCTGACGTCGGCGTTCAGGCACCCGTCCCTTCCCTGGGACGGGTGTTTTGCATTTGGGGGGGGCGTGATGGTCGGCCTGCCTACGCCCGTTCGGGTCTTGCTGCCTGTGTTTCAGGCCTGGCTGCGGGGCGCTGATCGGCGGCCGGACGGCCAGATCTTTTTTGGATCTTTTAAGAGTCCATTAAATACAACAAGGCTGAAACCCAGCAGGGGTACATATCCTGTGTACAGCGCGGTGGGCACTGGCAACGTGCTCACGAGATGAGAACGGCACGACCGAAGGAGGTCCACAATGGGGCACATTTCCAACCAGCAGGACATGTATAACACCGCGGCGAACCTCGCCCAGCGCGGTGCCGACCTCAGCACGCAGATGACGCAGCTGGCCCAAGAGGCCTCCAACGCCAACATCACGCAGCAGCGCCTCACCGCGATCCAGATTCAGCTTCAGGACCTCCAGCGGCAGGCTGAAATGATCAAGGAAATCCAGGGCCAGATCAAGAAGAACCAGGAAACGAACAACAAGGCGCCGCAGAGCTGACGTCGCGCCAGGTGTGCCGGGGGGAGCAGGCTCGGGCCCGCCCCCCCGGTTTTTTTTCAGCCGTGGGGGGCACAGCCGGACGCCGTGCGGGTGCGCGGTGATACGCACGGCGTGCCTGGGGGTACAAGCCCAACGTACAGGGAGGTCAGTCCATGAGCGTCTACGCCGCCGTTGCCGACAGCATGCGGACGACCCAGGGTTACCAGCGCGAGTGGAACAGCCGGGCCCTGGAGGTAGCCAACAACCTGCCTACCCGCACCGAGCAACTGCTGGCGACGCAGATCACGCTGCAGCAGTCCAATGTCAACTTGCAGTACGCGAGCGACCTGGTCAACATCCTGATGCGTAACCTCTCACAGCTGCAACCGTGATGTGAGCGGGGCGAAGGAGCCTTGACGATGGAAGACCTCAAGGGGCGGCTCAAGCAGGCCGAGTTCGAGATGGAAAAGGTGAAGCAGCAGCTTGCCGTCGCAAGCAAGCAGCTGCAGGCCGCCGTCAAGCAAGCCCAAGCGGTCCACGATTACGCCGAGGCGGAGCTTGGTCGCATCTCTGCCGAGCCCGGCACCGAGCGGAAGGCCGCGCGGCTGCTGTTCGCCGAGCTGCGCCTCCTGTCCGCGGCCGCCAGCGTCGAGGTGGCGCAGCTGGCGGCCTCCCTGGACCTGCTGAAGCCCATCCCGCCGGCCACCAGGAAGCGCATCGACGACCTCAGCCTGTACATCCAGTTTGTCGGCTTCGAGATGAACCTGTCGCGCTACCAGCCCGTGCGGCAGGCACTGACCGTGGCGCTCGGCCTTGCTGAGGCCCCGCCCGCCGAGGTGGCCCCCGCTTCCCGGCCGGGCTTGCCCGGGCGAGGCTCGGCCCCCGCGCGGCCTGGCCTGCCCCGGCCGCCCGCAGGCGCCCAGACCGGTCCCCTGGCGCGGCCGGCGCTGCCCGGGCCTGGTGCCCGCCCGGCCTTGCCTCCTCGGCCGGCGGCCCCCGTGCCGCGCGCCGGCGCCCAGCCCAGCGCCGGGCTGCCTCAGCGACCGGGCACCGGCGGCCTGCGGGCTGGCCCCCCCGGGTTGCCCCAGCGGCCTGGCACCCGCCCCCTCGGGAAACCGGCTGGGGTGGACCCAGGGGCGCTGGCGGAGGAACTCAGGGGCCACGCGGCCGTTGAGGACGTTCGCCAGAAGCTCCGCGTCCTCTATGATCGCCTCGAGGAAGTCGAGGCCGCCATGGTGCCACTTCGCGGGCCAGCCCCGGGCGAGCTCTCCGTGCCGTACGAGCAGGCCTCGGGCCCACTGCGGCAGCTAGCGGGCAAGGTCTACTTCATCCACAGGGCCATCGCCGCGCTCGATGAGCACGGGGACCTTGCCACCAAGCTCGCCTTTGAGATCACGGACGTGGACCCCAAGGTGCAGCAGATCCTGCTGACAATGTCGCCCGAGGCCGTCGCGGGGGCGCCGGCCGAGCCCGAGCCCGGCGCCAGCCCCATCGGCTCGCGCCTGCGCTCCATCTTCAAGCCCTGAGGGCCATCTGGCATGCGCGAGCTGACGCCTGACGAGATCGAGACGTGGAAGGCGATCGCGCGCAACTACCACAAGCTGCAGACGCAGCTCGCGGAGCAGCGGGACCGGTTCAAGGTGCTGCTGGCGGACACCGAGGCGGTGCTGCCCGGCTACCCCGAGGCGAGCCAGGCCGGACGCTTCTTGCGGCTGCAGCGCCGCATGCTGAGGCTCTCGCTGGCCAACCTCGCGGTCTACCCGCTGGACTCCAACGTCTACCAGCCTCCCACCGGCGTTCGGAGCCCGGCCTACGAGGCCAACGCCCTCGAGATCAAGTACCTCACGCTGGAGCTCGACCTGATGGCTCACAAGGCCCTGTGGGCGCTGGTGGTCGGCACGCTCCGCCCTGAGGTGGGCCAGCCGGCGCCCGCCCACCACCCCGCCTGGGAGGCACAGGCCGTGGCAATCGGCACCAGCCCCGAGCGCCGCTCGGCCTGGGAGCGGTTCGTCTCTGACGTCGAGGTGCTCGAGGCCGGCTTGCGGGAGGCCCGGCCCGCGCTCGAGGGCATGGCGCGGGACATCAAGGACGCGGACCGCCTGGCCGTGCTGCAGGGCCTCAAGGTGCCGAGCCTCGCGGGGCTCGCCTACAGGGTGACCACCGCCCTCAAGCTGATTCCGGACGGGGTCAGCCTCGCGGCGGCCTTGCGCGCCGAGCTGATCCCGCCGCCCCCCAAGCCTGCCTCCCGGGCCAAGGGGCTCACCACGGGGCGGCTGAAGGTCCCCTTCAAGCCTCAGGGCTGACGGCTGGCGAGGCCCACACCACCACGCGCTGGGGCACGGGCTGAGGCTTGAAGCCAGTCCGCTCCTCGATCCGAAGCTGGGGCTGGTTGTCCTCCCGGGTCACGGCGAGGACGCCGTTGCAGGCCTCGAGCACCGCCGCGCACGCCGCGTGCCACCCACGCAGCCCGTGGCCCCGGCCGCGGTGCTCGGGCGGCGTCCAAGCCCCCTCCAGCACGCCCCAGGCGGGTGTCTGCCTCCCGAGCTGCACCTGGTAGACGATCGCCCCCTCGTGCTCCAGCACCCAGACGCGCTCCTGGAGGATCTGCCAGGCCACCCCCGCGAGGGCGCCGGCCGGGTCTGCCGCGGTGGGGTCGAAGCCGAGCTCGGCGGCACGCATGGCGGCCGCCTGCCGGGCCACCTCGTGGACGTCGGCCGGACCTGCCAGACGGAAGCCCGGGGCCGCAGGGCGGGCGGCCAGGTCCTCGGGGCGCAGCGTCAGCACCGTCAGCCGCTCGTCCTTTTTGAGGGGGCCCGGCAGCGCCGTGAGGCCTGCGAGGACGGCCTCCACCACCGGCGCCTGGCCCAGCAGCACGGGGGCAGCCGGCAGGTGGGCCTGCACGAACGGCGCCAGCTCTGGCCATGCCGCCCGTTCGGGAGCGAACAGCTCCACCACCCCGCGCGTCGTGGCGAGCGCCAGCGGCTCGCTGGCCACGCTCTCCAGCAGGCACAGGCCTGCCTGAGCCAGGTCGAAGCCGTGCCGCTCGGCCTCCTGCAGGGCGCTGCTGAACACCACGCCCTCCACGGGGTGCTCTCGCAGCCACGCCCACAGGGTCAGGGCATCCGCGCCCACGACAGGGCGCCAGAGGCTGCCCACGGCTAGTCCGGGGTGCCGGCGAACTCGGCGGCCGGCTCCTGGCCCAGCAGCCAGGCGATGAAGTCGGGCGACAGGAACAGCGCCTCGAGCGCCGGGGCCACCTTCAGCACGTGCAGGAGCCGGCCGTGCATGATCACGGCGGCAATGGACCACACCGCCCGGTCTTCGAGGCGCAGCTCGGGGTGGCAGGTGCGGGCCTGGCGTAGCAGCGTCGCCATCAGCGCCGCCGCGTGCCACGATGCCCGGAGCCCGTAGCGCGTGGCGTAGCGCTTGCCGAAGACCAGGTTGCGGGCCATCGACGCGAGCATCGCGGCCGTGGCTTCGTCATCGGGGGCCAGCGCCTGCACGCCGCTCGCAGGGAGCAGCACGGTCTCGGCCACCGTGTCGAGCAGGGCGAGCCGGCCCGCCAGCGGCACGGTGGACACGGGCTCGGGCGCCGCCTCCAGCCGGGCCCAGTCGGCCTGCTCGCCCTCCCGCAGGGCGTCGAGGTAGAGGCTGCCGAGCCATAAGCGGCGATCCAGCGGCAACTCCGCGCGCGTGAGCAGGGCCAGCAGGGCCCCTTCTGCGGCCCGGTAGGCGGGCCAGTCCACGGGACCACCGGCCTCCAGCCGGTAGTCCTCGACTGCCGTCGGCGGGAACATGGCGCGCCGGGCGTGGAGCGCCGGCAGCCTCTCGGTGAGGGGGGCTCCCAGGTTGGCGCGCACCGTGCCGCACGTCACCGAGGTGGTGATGGCGACGCCGTCCGGGGTGCCTGTGGCGAGGAAGGGGTACTCGTCGCACACGGGGAAGACGGCCCGGCCCAGCGTGGCGTGGATGCGGCAGTGGCGTTGCTCGTCGAGGAACCGGCAGGTCTCGTCCACGCCCTTCAGCTGCAGCCTGCCGTCGGGCAGCACCGGCAGCCGGGTGCCCTTGAGGGGCGGGTGGAATCGCTCCCACGGGATCGCATCGATCACGTCCTGGGCCGCGCGCTCGACGTCGATGTCGAAGCCCACGCCGCAGCAGGTGCCTGAGGTCTGGCAGCTGAACCGCGCCTCCGGCAGCACCAGCAGCGGGGGGCGCGGGTAGCCGAACTGGCGGTGCCAGGCGAGATCCAGCCACGTGCGTGGCGCCGCCAGGTCGGCGGCCCGGGCTGCGGGGAACTCTGCCGTGGCCTGCGCGCGGCCAAGCTCGTAGTCCCAGGCCTGGGGCGCTGCGGCGAGCGTCAGCCAGCCGACGCGCCACGCGGCCCTGTGCAGCTTGAAACCCACGCCGATGGCGAGGTCCTGGCCGCTGGCCTCCTCTACCGCGTCGAACCAGGCCACGATGCGGTCGCCCTCCTCCTGCCGCGCCCCGGCCAGCGCGGTGGCCCGGAATCGAGGCGCGTGCGCCTCGGACCGTCCGGCCGCCTGGCGGGCGCCCTGGGCCGCGAGCCCGCGCGCGTAGGCCTCGGCGTCGAGCTCGGCCGCTGTCACCACCTGCTGGCGGAAGGAGAGCAGGGCCTCCGGGGCGTACATCCCGTGGAGGGCGCGCCCCCCCTCTGGGTCTTCGCTGTGCCGCAGGACCTCGTCCAACGTGGCCGCGAGGTCGGCGGCGAGCTCGTTAGAGACCAGTTGCACGTGGCTGCCTCCCTGTGCGGCGATCGTCCGTTGCGGCTCATGTTCCCGTGGCGCGGGCGGCCTAACCGCTGCCCCGGCGGCCCTGATCCCGCAGTAGCTGCCGAACAAGGCCGCCGGCCGGGTGTGGGAATGCTCGCCGCCGGAAAACGCGCTCCCCTCTCCCCGGGCTCCGGGGAGAGGGTGGTCTTACCCCGCCGTTTGCCTCGGTCAGCAGCTATCGCGGACTCGGGCCCGGCAGAAGTCACGTCAGGTTTGGCTGGCACCCGGGGATAATGATCGCAGCGTCCCCCGATGCGCCCAGGCGAGGATCTGGACCATGCCCGACATCAAACCCGTGGCCCCTGCCGCCCAGCCCGTCGTGGCCCCCCGCACCCCTGAGGCTGGCCCCTCCGGGGCCACGCCTGCGATCGGGCGCCGGTACACGGACACCTTCTCGCTGGCGCGGATGCGCGAGGCCGCTGGCAAGGCCGCCGAGACGGGTGGGCGCTGGCTCTCTCAGCCGCTGCAGGAGCTTGCCTCCCTGGTGCAGACCGTCTCCGCGATCTTCTCCTATGGCAACCTCCTCGCCATGGCCCGCCAGTCGCAGGCCCGGCGCGACGAGGAGGAGCGGTCCGAACGCCAGTCCCTGGCGGTTCAGGCGCGGCGTGCCGCTGCAGCCGCCGACGCGCGGGCCGAGGAGGCGCGGCGCACCATCTGAAGGCCGGAGCCTGCCCTGCCTGTCCCCCTGGCCCTCGGGCCGGGGGGACTTCTCGTCAGAGAGGGGAAGTTAAAGCTTCCTTACGCGTGTCTTAAGAAAGACTGACGGCCATGCGGCGATAACCCAGGCAGCGAGGACCAGCGGCAGCATGCGCGTCAACCACCTCCCGGCAGCAGCGCCGGGGCGCACAACCGAGCCGGCGCCCCCCCCTGCTCCCGGGCGAGCGGGGGCGGGTCCCCTCGCACCAGGCAGCCTGGGGCGCGACACCCTGGTCCGCGGTGGGGCAGGCGCAGACGACGCCCAGGCCGCCCATGCCGCATGTGTGGCGGCGATCCACGCGCTGGGAGCCTCCGCGCCCGGCCCGGCCCCCGCGGCGCCCAAGCTGCCGGGCTTCCTGACGCAGGCGCAGGCCCTCCAGCCTGCCCAGCAGCCCCTCGCGCCTGCCGCCCCGCCCGCAGCGCCTCCCTCCTGGGCCCAGCCCTCGCCGGCCGCGCCTGCGCCCGCGCCCCCTCCCTCCTGGGCCCTGCCCTCGCCCGCCGCTCCCGCGCCCCTGCCGTCCTCTGGCTGGACCCTGCCGTTCGGCTGGGTGCCGACCTACGTGGCGAGCGCCGGCCAGGCCCTCTCCGGCTGGGTGTCGGGCGCGGCCCGGGTGATCCTGGGCGACCATACGCCGCCGCCGCCGCCGCCTGCCCCTGCCGCGCCCTTGACCCCGCTGCCGCCGCCGCCGCCGCCGCCGCCGCCGCCGCCCCCGCCGCGGCCCGTCAACCCTATCGCGCCGCCGCCGCCGCCGCCGTACGTGCCGCCGCCACCCGCGCGGCCCGCGGTGACGCCACCCCCACCCCCGTTGCAGCCCTCGCCGCCTCCGGGTGATCCGACGGCCGACGCCACCGTCAACCAGCGTCACCTCCGGATCCGCTTCTGGGACGAGCAGGAGGAAGATGGCGATCGCATCCAGATCCTGCTCAACGGCCGGCCGGTGCCAGGCCTCGAAAACGTTCGCCTGACGAACCGCGGCACGGTGGCCCAGCTCGAGCTGCAGCCCGGCAAGAACGTGATCACGGTGGTGGCCCTCGACAAGGGCAGCAAGGGGCCCTGCACCTCGGGCATCGCCATCCTGGACGGCGTCGTGATCCGCGGGCAGGCCCAGAGCCGCACCGACGATCTGGAGGTCGGCCAGTCGAGCAGCCTCGAGATCTCCGTGGCGCAGGGCGCGCCCTGACGGTGGGAGGCCCCTCTCGCCGGGGAAACATGGCCGGATTTAACTTTTATTTAACCTTTTCTGGCTCTGGCGATAAGCAGGTCCGGCGCCGAACGGCCTATAAAAACAATGACTTAACGGTGCGTGCCCGCGCGAAAGCGCCGGTCGCCAGGCGCGAAGGAGCCCCCGATGCCCGCCAAGAAGCTTGTGCTCGCCACCTTGATCGCCACGCTGCTGGCGGGCTGCGGCGCCACCTCGAACCAGCAGGCACTGCCGGGAGACGGGACCTACAGCGACGTCGTGCTGCCTGCGGACGACTACGGGATGACCACGCCACCCGAGGCCCCCTTCGAGCCCAGCGCCAACCAGCCTCCGGTGGCTTCGGCGCCGACGAGCGTCGATGGGCAGATCGGGAACCCGAACGCCGCTGGCTTCACGCTGCGAGGTCTCGTGACGGACCTGGTCGGCAAGCCGATCCCGGGCGCGAAGGTGTCGATCGGGGCCCAGACCACGCTGGCGAGCGCGACGGGTGCCTTCACGATCTCGGGCATCATGGACACGCAGGTCTGGGTCGACGTGTCGGCGGACGGCTACGAGCCGATCGTCCGCTTCAATGTCCCCTTCAGCGCCGACAAGGCCACGGCCGACAAGGAGTTCAAGCTTGCGCCGGCCGCCTCGGGCGGCGCGAACGGGGGCGACGGCTCGACGGACGCCGCCCCTACAGGGCCGCGCCTGACGCACGAGGGCACCTTCTCGGGGCCGGCCTTCCAGAGCGTCGTGGCGATGGTGGCCGATGGCGATCGCGTCTACGTGCTCGGCAAGCTCGACAAGGCCCTCTGGTTCGACCGCATGGCCGTCGTCGTCTTCGACGCGGGCTCCGGCGAGGAGCTGAGCCGCGTGGGCGACCGCCTCTTCAGCAAGGTGCCCAAGGCCGCGACCAGCCTGAAGGTCGACGACGGGCAGCTCGTGGTGGCCGACGGGAAGGAGCGGGTCACCTTCGATGCCAGCGGGGCCTTCGTCTCGCGGGCGACGGGGGCTGGCTTTCCTGTCGTGACCGAGGTCAAGGATGCCGAGCGGGGCCTGACCTACACCCTGAAGACGGGCAACAAGGCCCTCGTCGTGGGCAAGGACCTCGACGAGACGCTGCCCCTCGAGAACGTCAGCCGCGCCCGGGCCCTCGGGCTCAACGCCGATGGCGAGCTGATCGTGCTCGACAGCGGCGAGCGGGTCATGCACCGCTTCAGCTTCGCGCGCTGAGGCGAGCATCCCAGCGCCGGTCGGGCCGTCCGACTGGCGCTTTTTTCTTGGCGCCGCACGGAACGCCTCGCGCCGCAGCCGCGTCCGTGGAAACAGGGGGACAGGCCCCTCAAGTGAGGCCTGAGGCCGACCGACGCATGAGATGGAACGCGGAGCACGGACGCCCCGCGCAGGGCCGATGGATGGCAGGAGGATCGCCGATGATCCGGTTTGGACACTACTACCTGGACGGCCAGCTGATCGTCTTCGACCTGACGCTGGAGGACTGGGGTGGGCGCACGCAGTACGTCGCCGCCTGGTCGGAGCACCCGGAGGTCGCGTTCCGGGCGGTGCGCCCCGAGACGGCCATCGAGCGCCTGAAGGCCCACATGGCCCAGCACGGCGCGGCCGCCGCCCGCAGGCTGGCGAGCTGACGGGCGTCCCGAGACCCGCTTGCCCCGGCAGGCCGGGGCTGCTACAATGCGGAGACGCTCGGCCTGGTAGCTCAGTTGGTAGAGCATGCGACTGAAAATCGCAGTGTCGGCAGTTCGATTCTGCCCTAGGCCACTCCCGAAAAACCCGCGACGCAGTGTGCGTCGCGGGCTTTTTATCGCGTTACCTGAACCTGCTTCCGCGACAGCCCCCCACCCGGGAAAGTCCGCGTCGGCGGGGACAAGGGGTGATGCGGAATCCGGGGCCTGTACCGAACACCCCGTGCGAAGGCGGCCACACCCGACGGGTGCCGGCAACCTCACCCCCCTTTCATCTCAGACAGGGTCCGCGTCAGAGGGGCGGTTGCGGCGGACTCAGGGCTCCGGCTGGCGCGAGTAAGCCTGTGGCGGACGGGGTATGCGACAGACACCCGCCTTCCGTTCCCGAAAGGAGCTCTCCGTGCGCCACGGCCTGCTGCCCACCCTCCTGCTCCTCAGCGCCCTCGCCACGGGTTGCACGGGCCCGGGGGGCGGCCTGCCCGGTTCCGCAGGGGTGCTGCCGGCGGACCGCGCCGAGGCCGCGGCGCGCTGGACGAAGCGGCCCGTGGTGCTGCCCTTCAACGAGTTCCTGCGCGAGCGCATGAGCTTCTACCGGCACAAGGTCTATGCACCCCGCAACGCCCGCAACTACGCGCTGCTCAACACGGCGATGTACGACGCCCTGCGGCGGGCAGACGGCCGGGTGTCCGGCGTGGCGGCGGCGGCCGAGGCGGCGGCAGCCGTGATCGCCCACGCCCTGCCCGAGGAGGCCGCTGCAGCGGCCCGCCTGGCCCAGGAGGCCAGCGACGCCTACGTCCTCGCGGGCGCGGCCACCGCGTCCCAGGCTACGGCGGGTCGCGCTCTCGGGGCGGAGGTCGCCGCCGAGCTCATCCAGCGGCGGCGCAGCGACGGGGCCGAGACTTACTCGCCGATCCCGGCCGTGGCCGCGCTGCCCGTCCCGTCGGAGCGGCACGGGGGGCTCTGGTCGCACCCCGTCGCCACCGAGCCGGAGGTGCGCCTCTGGCAGCCGTGGGGCATCTCGGGCCCGTCGCAGTTCCGCCTGCCGGAGCCGCCGCGGCCCGGCAGCCCCACCTTCGAGGCGGAACTCAAGGAGGTCGAGGGCATCGAGGCCACCCTCACGGCCTCTCAAAAAGACGCTGCTGACCGCTACGCCCTGACGGCGCCACCCTCCGACTGGAACAAGCTGGCCGTCGAGTGCATCGAGCTGCACAAGCTTGATGAGGTCGCCGCCGCCCGGGTGCTGGCGCACTGGGGGCGGGCCGAGGCCGACGCCGCCATCGCCTGCTGGGACAGCAAGTTCTGGTGGTTCCAGATCCGCCCACAGGCGGAGCTCCGGCGCCGGAACGCGAACACCACCTGGTGGCCGTACCTCGTCACGACGCCCTCCCACCCGTCCTACCCGTCGGGCCACAGCGCCTTCTCTGGCGCCGCCTTTGCCGTGCTCGTCCGGGCCTTCCCCGACCAGCGCCAGAAGCTGGAGGGCTTCATGACGGAGATGGCGGACTCCCGCATCTGGGGCGGCATCCACTTCCGCGCGGACGTCAAAGACGGCCTGGAGCTGGGGCGCCAGGTCGGCGGGGTACACGCCGACGCCTGGGCGGCCGAGGCGAAGTAGCGCCCGCGCCTCAGCGCCCCCCCCGTCTGCCCACCCGCCCAGGCCCGACCGCTGGCGCCAGCCCCCAGTCTGCTCGGCGGTCGCCGCGACCGCCCGGCCGGTGCGGCACGAAGCGGCCCGCCCCGAGGGCCGCCGCCTGGGCCCGGTTGACGGCGGCCACCAGCTCGGGGCCAGGCCCCGGGGCGGTGGCGCCCAGCACGTCGAAGGCGGGGCGGCCGGCGCCGTCGTACTGCGAGGTGACGAAGCCGAGCCCGGGCGTCACGCCGGCCAGGCCTGCCAGCCGGGCCGCCACGAAGTTCCCCGTTTGGAAGGCGTCGTGCTCCACCGTCAGGTGCACGTAGTCGCCGTAGGCAAGGGCGCCTTGGCCCCCGGCAGCGGTGCTGGCCTGCCAGGCTGCGGCGTACCCGGCCGCGAGCGTGCGGTCCTCGTCCGAGGGCCCCGGGGTTGCGAGCCGTGCCCGCTGCGCGGCGTGGCACATCTCGTGCACCACGATGGCCACGGCCGCGTGGCGAGACTGCTGCGCGAGGGTGTGCGGGTAGAGGGTGATCGTGCCTCTGTCCCCGCCCGTGGGGGGCTCGTAGGCCGCCATGAGGTCGGCGTCCGCGTCGAAGGACGGCTGTCGCGCGATCCGGGGTACCTCGCACCCCATCACCTCGCCCTGCACCGCGGCCACACGGGCGAGCACGTCCATCTTGGCCTCGGTTGAGGCCCGGGCCCAGCCAGCCAGCCCCGCCGCGACCTCTTCGTCCGCTGCGAGGCGCTGCGCGAGCGTGGCCCGGCGGGGGGCGACGACGCGCTCGAGTGCCAGCAGGAAGGGCCGCCCCTCGGCCGTCAGCACGTAGGCCGCAGGCCGCGCCAGCTGCACCGACGGGTGCCCGGCGAGGTCGTCGGGCAGGCCCCCGAGGGCACCGGCGTCCGCTGTGCCGGGGACGGCGCGGGCGGGCAACCCCGGCCCGCTGGCGGCGTCGCAGCCGAGGCCGAGGAGCGAGAGGAAAAGCCAGGCGTGGTGCAGGCGCATCGGGGGACCTCCCGAGGGCAAGGGCCCGGCAGCGTGTCGCTGCCGGGCCCTTGGGGGTGATCAGCCCTGGGCTGCGGGGGCCTGGCTGTCGGGGGCGCCCTTCGGGCCGTGCATCCGGGGGCCACCCATTGGGCCGTGCATCCGGGGGCCACCCATCGGGCCGTGCATCCGGGGGCCGCTCTTCGGGCCGTGCATCCCGGGGCCGCCCTTCGGGCCGTGCATCCCGGGGCCGCCCGGCAGCCCGTGGGCGAACAGCTGCTGGCGCTGCTCGGCCGTGAGGCTGGTCGCAAGCGTCACCAGCGCGTCGACGGGGAAGGCCGGCCGCTCTGCCCGCTCGGGCTTCAGGGCCTCGAGCTGGGTGGCGTCGCCCGTCCTCCAGAAGGCGAGCATGGCGGCCTGGTGGGCCTCATGCTTTGCCTTGCGCGCCGCCTCGTCCCGATCCGGGCGGTTGGCCTCCATCGCGGCGTGGAAGGCCTGCAGGGCCGCCTGCTGCTCCGCGGTCAGGCTGAGCTTGGTGGCGAGCTCGGCGAGCAGCTCGGCGTGGTCCGGGCGTGCCGCGTCGGCAGGGCGCTCGGGACGGGCCTCCCGCTTGGGCCTGGCCTCGAGGCGGGCGACGAGCTTGGCGACCTGGTCTGCCGTCAGCACGGCGCGCATCTCGACCAGGCGGGCCGTGGGGCTCTCGGCGTGCGGGGGCTTGGCCGGGGGGGGCGCGGCCAGGGCCGCCTTCAGGGCCTCCACGTCCAGCGTGGCGGCTGTCAGGATGGCCTGAAGCTTCTGGCCCCGACGCTCGGGCTGCGCCGCGTCGTCGGCTGCGGGCTTGGCCGGGTGGTGCTTCTCGGCGATCGCCTTGAGCTGTGCCTGCTGATCGGCCGTGAGGTCGAGCCCCGCGAACATCCGCTGCTCGCCGCGGGGGCCGTGCTTCCTGTCGCCGTCGCGGTGTCCCTCCTTCATCTCGCCGCCGCGCGGGCCCTTCGGGAAGCCGGCGCGCTCGCCGACCTGGCCGTTGCCGCGGGCTTGCAGCACGCTGCTGAGGACGGAGGCGTCGAGCAGCGCGGTGCTGCCGCAGCCAGAGAGGGTGCCGAGGGCGAGGGCCAGGCCCACGGCAGGGATCAGGGGGCGCTTCATGGGGTTGCTCCTTCACTCGATGGGGGCGGCCGACGCGTCGGCCTCGGGCCCTGGGGGGGGGCCGCTGGAGGGCCCCCTCATCCTATATCGCCGGGACGCCTCGAAACATGCGGGAAGTGTCGCAGCGCGCCGTAGGCAATTTCGCGGATGGTGGGGACGGCTCACGAACGCGACAACGACGCATCCTGGGGCGCCTTGTTGTTCGTCTCCAGGTTCTTCTTCAGCGTGCCCTGGATTTCCTTGATCATCTCAGCCTGCCGCTGGAGGTCCTGCAGCTGGAGCTGGAGCTGGGTGAGGCGCTGCTGCGTGATGTTGGCGTTGGCGGCCTCTGGCCCCAGCTTCGTCATCTGCTGGCTGAGGGTGGCACCGCGCTGGGCGAGCTGCGACGCGGCGCTGTACATGTCCTGCTGGTTAGAAAGGTGTCCCATGGTAGACCTCCCTCGGTCGAGCCGTTCTGGCCTCGTGAGCAGCTTGGCCGTGCTCACTGCGCCGGAGGCAGGCTTACGGCTGCCACCTTGCAGGCTCTCTTTTTTGCGCCACGCCCAACCTTGGGCGTCACAAAGAGCTCATCCGGGAAGGGACTAACGGGGCACCAACAAGGCGACATCGGGTGGTTATGCGGTGGTTAATAATGTGTCAGCGGTCGGTGTCGAACCTGGCCCCGGGGCGCCAGCGGCGAGAGCCTCAGAATTTTTGAGGGCGTCTTAACCTGGAGGAGGGCCCTTGTTGGACGAAACCGGGAACATGGTGGGGTGGTCCTCGTTGAGAGGGCCTTGCGAGGGCCTGAACAGATGCGCCGTCCCCGATTCACCGTGTTTGCCGCGAGCCTCGTGCTCGCCACGGCCGCCTGCCAGGCCACCACGCCAGCGGGTGGGCCGGGGACGCCCGGGAAGCCCCGGCCTCGGGCGAGCGTCGCCGTGGACGTGAGCCCCGCAGCCCCGAGCGGCGTCGCCGCCCTCCTGCGGCCGCCCGCCGGCAACAGCCTCACCGTCACCGGGGCCATGGTGCTCGATGCGAGCTACCTCACGCGGACGGAGACGGGCACGGCGCTCTCCCTGGACGGCACCACCCTGGTGGCGGCGGGGCGGGACCTTGCCCTCGCCGACGCGGCGGGCGTGGTGAGCAAGACCCGGATGCTCGACCAGAGCGGGGCCTCCGTCGTCAGCAAGACGCGCCTGCTCAACCCCGACGGCACGCCCGTCGTCAGCAAGACGAGGCTCATCGGCCTCGACGGGGCTCCCGTCGTGAGCAAGACGCGCTTGCTCGACGCGCGCGGTGGGCTGGTCGCCGTCGAGGGTGGCAACGTCATCAGCCACAACGGCGCCTCGTTGATCAGCGACGCGGGGGGCTCTGCCATCAGCAACGCCGGTGGCAGCCTGGTCGGGAAGTCCAAGTACAGGCTGGCCGCCGCGGAGGCGGTCCAGGTGCTCGACGCCACCACCGGGCCCTCCTTCGGCACCCAGCTGCCGGCCGCTGGCATGCAGATCGCGGCCATCTCGCTGCGCACGGGCAGCGCCCTGCCCATCGGCGAGGACCCCGAGGGCAAGCCCGTCTTCTCGATTTTCACCAACCTCGCCGGCGGCTACACCCTCCACCTCCCGCCCGAGGAGGCCGGCAACGTGCTCGTGGTGGCTGGCGTCCCCGAGGTGCAGGATCCCCGGTCTCGCTACGCGTTGCTTGCGCCGGTAAAGGCGGGCGTGCGGGCCGATCTCGACGAGGACACCAGCGCCGTCACGCGCACGATCCGGGAGGTGCTTGCCCACCGGCTCGCCGAGGTCTTTGTCTCGCCGCCGGCCCGCGCGACGTGCTTGCTGATGAACTCTGGCTCGCTGCCGGCTGACACGGGGGCGATGATCGCCAGGTTGGTCGAGGACCTGCACGAGGCCGCCGCCTCGGTGCGCGTGACGGCCGATCCTGCCCAGCGCGGGGCCGTCGCGCGCCTCTCCCGCCGGGTCGCGGACCTGATGTTGGCCCCGGTCGACCTGCTCGGCGTCGTGATCGTGCCCAACGGCACCAAGGCCGATGCCTCCGCCGACGTGATCGGCTCGCCAGCCCTGACGGTGCTGGCCGGGGTGATGCGCGACGCGCGGGAGCGAGCCACGGCGAAGCTGGCGGCGGATCCGGGCTTCCTGAGCAGGCAGGACTTCTTCCGCACGGCCACGGCCTGTGACCCCACGCGCTACCGGTTCGAGAAGCCGTCTGACCTCAACGCCTTCGTGCTCGAGGAGTACCTGCTCAACAACAGCGATCCTGGCCTGTTGCGGGCCGCCGACATCTTCCTGGCGCTCGGGATGCCCACCACGGAGTTCCAGTTCCCATACGCCTCGGCCCACGTCGTGCGGGCGATCGACGCCATCACGACTCGCATCATGCTCAGCTGGGTCCTCGACGAGGGCCAGATCCAGGCGCAGGTGAAGGGCCTGATTGCCGGCTATGACCCGGCGGCGGGCGGAGAGGCCCCGGCGGCCTTCCTGCGCTCGCCTTGCCCGCGTCCGGCAGCGAGCGCCAGCGTGGCCCCCTGCCCCTGACGCGTCCACGACCTGGCCAGGTCGGGGCGTGCGCGGGGTACATGGGGCGCGGAATGCACGACACGATCCTTCGCGGCAAGATCACCCGCCCTGGCCTCGCGCCGGCGCACCTGGCCCGGGCCCTGTGGCCTGAACCCGGCTTGCCGGCTGCCACGGTCTTGCTCGCAGGGCCAGGGCACGGCAAGACGCAGGCGATGCTCTCGCTGGCAGCCCAGGCTGAGCGGGCTGGCCATCCCACCGCCTGGGTGTCCTTCGACGAGCTCGACGCTGACGCGCTGGGGGTGTTCCGGCACCTCGTGGCGGCCGTGCGAGAGCAGGTCCCCCCCTTCGGCTCCGAGACCGAGGCGCTGCTCGGCAGCCCCCGCCTCGACCCTCGCGTGCTCTGGCAGGTGTTCTTCCGCGAGCTTGCGGCCTACAACGCCCAGCCGGGCCTGTTGCTGTTCCTCGACGACGTCCACCACCTGCTGGCGGGCGTGCCAGAGGTCGTGCGGGGCCTGGCCTTCCACCTCGACAAGCTGCCCGGCTGCGTCCACCTCGTGCTCTCATCGCGCCAGCGCCTCGGCACCTCGCTTGAGCGGCTGGAGGCGCTGGGCCGGCTGCGGCTGCTGGGGCCGGGGGAGCTGCGCCTGAGCGAGGCGGAGGCGCAGCGGCTCTGGGAGGCGAGCAGGCCCGAGCCCTGCCCGACCGACTGGCCCGAGGTGGTGAGGCTCTACGAGGGCTGGCCGCTCGGCGTGGCCTGGGCGGCCTCGCGGCCTCCGGCTGCGCCTGCGGGGCCGGCGAGGGGCACGGGCCCGCTGGGGATGGCCTTCGGCGCCACGCGGCCGGGCGGGGTGGGGGGGCCTCGCGTCACCAACGCCCAGCTGCTGCGCTACATCGCCGAGGAGCTCTTCGGGGCCCAGTCGGTGGTGCTCCAGCAGCTGATGGTCCGCTCGGCGCTGCTGCTCGCCGTCACGCCGGCGGCCGTCTCAGCGGCCTGCGAGCTGCCTGATCCCGAGGCTGGCCTCCTGGCGCTGGCCGATGCGCACCTGGCAGAGCCCCTGCCCGACGGGGCCTATCGCTACCCCACCTACCTGCGCGACTTCCTCGTCACGGAGGCCAAGCGGCGCCTGCCCCTCGACGCGCTGCGGGCGCTGCACGCCCGGGCCGGGGAGCACTTCCTCGCCGTCGGGAAGCCAGAGCTGGCCTTCCCGCACTTGCTCGAGGGCCAGGCCTGGCCCCTGGCCCTCCAGACCCTGCGGGCCGAGGCCCCCACCCTGCTGGCCCGCGGGGCGCAGGGCCAGCTCCAGCGCTGGCTGGCCGCCTTTCCCGAGGCGCTACAGGGGGCACCGTGGGTGCAGTTCTTCTGGGGCAGCCTGGCCTGGCGCGCCGGCGAGCCCGCCCGGGCCGGGGCCCACTGGGCGGAGGCGCTGGCCGGCTTCCGCCGGGACGGCGAGGCGGCCGGTGAGACCAAGGCCCTCGTGCGCCTCTACACGATGGCCGTCAACCAGGACGATGCGGCCGCGGGCGATCGGCACGGTGAGCTGGTGGCCGCGCTGGCGCGTGCCGGCGCCGACGAGGATCGGGCGGACCTGCTGCTGGCCGAGGCCCTGGAGGCGGATCGGCGCGGCGACGTGGCCGCCTGGCAGGCTGCCAACGAGGTCGTGCTCGCCATGCCGGTGGGGCCGCGCATCGAGCTCGCCCAGTGTGCCTGCATCGCGCACATGAACCTCTTCACGCTGGCCCTGCACCAGGGCGAGCTGGCGCGCGCCCGGCTCCACGTCGATGAGACGCAGCGGCTGGCCGGGCAGTGGGCCTTTGGCCCGGAGGGCCTCTTCGCGGGCATCCTGCGGGCGCACCTGCAGCTCCTGACCGACGACGTGGAGGCTGGCGGCGCGGTGCTGCGGGCCCTGCCGCCGAGCTGGGAGGAGGCCCTCGACTGGCACGACCGCGCCAGCACGCTGTACATCCTCGGTGGCTTCCACATTCTGCAGGGCGACTGGCGCCTGGCGGACGAGCGCCTGCGCCGCTCGCAGGCGCTCTTCACCCAGGCCGGGTTCCCGCTGGGCGAGAAGCTCCCGCGCGAGCGGCTGGCGTGGCTGGCCCTGCAGCGCGGCCGCCCCGAGGACGCCGTCGCGACGGTCGACGGTGCCGGGCCGCTGGAGCGCGGCAACGTCTACGACCTCGCGCTGCGCCTCGTGCGGGCCAGGGCCCTGACCCTGCTCGGGCGCACGGACGAGGCGCTGGAGGCCCTCGGGGCGATCGCGCAGGACGCCCGCGCCATGCGCGCCCCGCTCGCCGAGGTTCGGGCGGCGCTGTACGAGGCGGCCGCTCGGATGCGAGCGGGCGACGCCGCGCAAGGCCAGGCGGTCCTCGCCGATGCCCAGGCCACGCTCGAACGCCACGGCTACGAGTTCCTGCGCCGCCAGGACCCCGCGCTCTGGCAGGACCTCGCGGCGGCTAGGGCGCCGGTGCAGGGGGCCACGGCCGCCGCAGCCCCGGAGGGCCGGCTCGGGCTGCACCTCTTCGGCACCTTCGAGGTCCGGCTCGACGACATCCTGCTCGCCACCTGGCCGCGGCGCAAGGCCAAGGTCGTGCTCGCGGCCCTGGCGCTCGAGCCCCGGGGGCTCCCGGCCCTCACGCTCGCCGAGCTCATCGAGGACCGCACGGCCCGCCAGGCCGGCGTCCAGATGTGCGTCATGGCCCTGCGTCGGGTGCTGGAGCCCGAGCTTGCCGACGGCTCCCTCTCCCGCTTCGTGAAGCTGCAGCAGGACCGCTACACGCTGGTGGAAGAGGCACTGGCGACGTGCGACGTGCGCGAGTACGCCCGGCGCGTGCAGGCCGGCCTGCGGGCCCGGGACGCGGCGCCGGAGGAGGCGCTGACGGCCCTGGAGGCCGCGCTGGAGCTGTACCGGGGGGGGCTGCTCGAGGAGCCCTTCTTCGAGCCCTGGTTCGAGGCCGAGCGCGAGGGGTTCCGGCGTCAGGCCGTCGCGGCCCTGGCCTGGCTGCACGACCGCCACGTGTACCTCGGGCACGAGGCGGAGGCGCAACACTGCCTGGAACGCGCCGCCGCGATCGCGCCTTGCGACGACGACGTGGTGATCCAGGCCCTGCGCCACCACGCCCTGAGACGCGCCCCCGAGCGCGTCCGCGCGGCCTACTGGGACCACCGCAAGGCGCTGCACCGGCGCCTGGACCGCACGCCCTCCGAGGACGTCGAGCAGGCCTACCGGGAGGCGCTGCGGCAGGCAGGGGGCTGAGGGGGCGGGGCCCCAGATTCCGCGGCAAGGAGATGACGCGCTGGTGCAGCCACGCCCCTCCGGGGGCCTTACCCCCCTGCTGCCCTGGGGGGCTGCGTCAGCGGGGGCTTGTGTCCAGGTGAACCAGGGAATTCGCCAGCGTTCAAGTAAAAATTAGCCCAGGCTTAAGGTGGCTCCCCAGGGCTTGGAACCTCGCCGAAACCCCAGGCGCGGACAAGACCGCTGGCGTCTCTGCGCGCCGGCAAAGGCCGGGGTGCGCCCGCCCAGAGGGCAAAAGACACCGTCGCCACCTGGCGGCGTTGGGTCCCGCGCCGCGCAAACTTAAACGAAAATTACTTCGAGCTTAACCAATGCTTACCCCTGGTCGGGCCTTGGCCGGCGACCATGACAAGGACATGCCACTGATGACCTGCCGCCACGTCCCCACGCGCCTGCTTGCCGCCACCCTCGCCCTGAGCCTGGCAGGGTGTGGCGCCACCCCCGCCACGCTGCGCGCCCGGGGGGCCGACCCGGCTGTCGGCGCCGCTGCCGTGGCCCCGGTGGAGGCGGCTGTCCGCCCCGCCACCGTCTCGGTGCGTCCCGGCTCGGTGGCGCCGGCCGTGCAGGTCCCCGTCCCGGTGGTGGCAGCGGGAGACGGGGCCAGGGAGCGGCAGCTCGACCTGTTCTCGGAGCCCTACCGGCGTCACGCCACCTACCGGGCCGCGACGCCCGAGGACGCAGCCGTGGCGGCGTCCCTGGAGGCCGAGGCGCAGGCCGACGCCGGGGCGGCTGGCGGCGCGGCGCCCGGCCTCGGGCCCATCGCGCGCCCCTGGGGCCTGATCGGCAGCGCCCTGGCCGGCACGGCCCTGTTCGGCTACGCCGTGTACGGCGGCATGGTGGGCTCGCGCGACTTGCTGCTGCCCAAGCGCAGCACCTTCCGCCACTCGCCCGCGGTCTTCGGCTGGGTGTTCCAGGACGTCCGCTTCAAGGGCCACGACGGCACGGACCTCGTGGGCTGGTACGTGCCTGCCGCCCGCCCCACGACGCGGGCGCTGCTGATGCTGCACGGCCACACCTCCAACAAGGATCGCCTCCTCGAGAGCTATGCGGCCCCGCTGCATGACGAGTTCAACATGTTTTTCTACGACTCGCGCTACCACGGGGAGAGCGCGGGCAAGCTGACGACGCTCGGGTGGCATGAGCGTCGGGACGCCTCGATCGCGCTCGACCGCCTGCGGGCCCTCGGCAACACCCAGGTGGGGGCGATGGGTGTCTCGATGGGTGGTGCCGTCGCGCTCGGCCTCGCGGCGGATCGCCCGGAGGTCGCGGGCGTGTGGTCCGACTGCGCCTTCTCCTCGCTGCACGACGCCGTCGCCCCCCGGGCCAAGCTGCGGGGCTACCCCCTGCCCGACTACGTGGCGTGGTCCGTGGTGCGCGCCGCGAACCTGCGCGCGCGGCACAACCTGCCGACGGCGGACCCCATCCGCGCGATCGCCACGATCGCCCCGCGGCCTGTCTTCCTCGTCCACGGCGAGGCCGACGACGAGACCACCCCCGCGAACAGCCAGAAGCTCTACGACCAGGCCAAGGAGCCGCGCTCGCTCTGGATGGTGCCGGGTGCCAAGCACGCGGAGTCCATCACCACCGCGCCCGAGGCCTACCGGGCCAAGCTGCTCTCGTTCTGGCGCGCCACGCTGCCGGAGCTGACGCCAGCCCCCCAGCCCGTGGCGACGGCGACCGTCAGCCCGCAGCCCGGGGCCTCGGCTGCGGCCCTGGTGCGCTGACGGTGGCGCTTCGCACCCGCGGGCCAGCCCGCCTTGCCGTCGGGCTTGGCGTCGCGGCCGCGACGTTCCTGGGCACCTACCTCAGCTACGCCGCCCACGTCGGCTCGCAGGCCCTGGTCATGCCCGAGGCCCGGGCGCGGTTCAGGAAGACGCCGGCGGCTCTGGGGTGGCGCTACGAGCGCCTCGCCGTGCAGGGCCATGACGGCGTGCCACTGGTGGCCTGGTACGTCCCGGCGCCGCGCCCCACCGACCGGGCCGTGCTGCTGCTCCACGGGCATCGCTCGAGCAAGGCCTGGGTGACGCACCACCTGGGGCGCTTCCTGCACGCGGGCTACAACTTGCTGGCGCTTGACGCGCGCTCCCACGGGGAAAGCGGGGGCGACCTCACCACGCTCGGCTGGCACGAGCGGCGTGACGCGGCCGTCGCGGTCGACCGCCTGCGCGCCCTGGGCAACCGCCGCATCGGCGTGCTCGGGGTGTCGATGGGGGCGGCCACCGCGATCGGGCTCGCCGCGGATCGGCCCGACGTGGCAGGCGTCTGGGCCGACAGCGCCTTCGACTCGCTCCACGAGGCCGTGGCGCCGCGCGCCAGGCTTCGCGGCTACTGGCTGCCGGACCTCGTGGCGTGGGCCGTTGTGGCGCGCGCGAGCCAGCTCGCGGACCAGGACCTCCCCTCTGCTGACCCGATCCGGGCCGTCCGGGCCATCGCGCCACGGCCGCTGTACCTGGTCCACGGGGCGCTCGACGACGAGACCCCGCCCGCCTGCTCCGAGCGCCTGCACAAGGCCGCCGCCGGCCCCCGCACGCTGTGGGTTGTCCCCGGTGCTGGCCACGCGGCTGCCGAGGAGCAGGCGCCCGAGGCCTACGCCGGGCGCCTGAAGGCGTTCTGGGGGCAGGCCCTCGGCGACGGCTGAGGCGCGCTCAGGGGCGCTTGGCGCGCGCCTCGGCGGCGACGGCCACCAGGTCTTCGGCGGCGATGATGCGGTCCACGAGCTTCATGCGGCGGGCCGGCGTGGGGTAGCCGACCTTCGCGTAGTGCGCCTCGGGCAGGTTGCGGGCCTCGATGCGCTGGAAGAAGGGCTTGAAGGCCGTGGGGTCGAACCCGGCCCGGGCGGCGAACCGCACGCCGTCGGCGTCGGCCTGCGCCTCGGCCATGACGCTGAGCTTGGAAAGCACCCGCTGGCGCGCGGCCTGCACGTCCCCCTTCAGCAGCGCCGAGGCCGGGGCGAAGGCCCGCATCGCCTGCTTCGCCATCCCGTCGCCCACCAGGTCCAGGTGGCGATCGTGGGCCACCTCATGCCCCATGATGCAGCCCACGGTGTCCCTCGAGAAGGCCCGGGCCGTCGGCGCGTCGATCGTGTACGTGCTGTTGCCGTGGCTCGCTGCCCCGGTGACGTCCTTGGGATTCCAGCCCACCGACACCCCCAGAGGGCCCGGGGAGTTGGTTGCGGAGATGTGCTTCACGTCCCTGATCACCTGTTTGCGCAGCGCGCCGCCCCGCCGCAGGGGGCTGACGAGGTCGAGCATCCGGTCATCCACCGCCGCGAGCCAGCGGTCCAGGCGGGAGCCCGGCTTGGCTGCTGCCGGTTGGGGCAGGGCGGCGTCGGTGATCCGGCGGGCGCCGCGGTACGCCGCGAGGGCCTTGTCGCGTAGCACGCGGTAGACGAGGTCGGCAGAGCCCGCGTCCAGCGCCTCGGCGAGCTCGGTCAGGCGGGCCTCGGGCACGGCGGCCGCTGGCCTGCCAGACCTGGTGAAGGACTCCACCAGCCGGCTCACCTCCGCGTGGCGGGCCAGCGTGTCCTGGGGCACGGCCAGCCCCGAGCGGAGGGCGTAGGCCACGCGCTCTCGCGCCACCGCCGTGCGCTGCACGAAGGCCTGCTCGACGCCCAGGGCTTTGACGGCTTGCTTGTGGGGGAGCCTGAACACGGGCGGTTCCTTAGCGGGCTGGGTAACGGCTACTTAACAGTGGTCGCCTCCTCCGACGAAAACTTGCGTGGCAGGCCGCCGGAACCGGCGAGTTGCGTCGAGCCCCAGCCCTCAGAGCAGCCCCAGCCCCAGCCCAGCCGCGTAGCCCAGCAGCAGGCCGGCGACCAGCCGCTGGAGCCCCGCCAGCGTGACCTTGTGCAGCCACCGGCCGCCCACCCAGGCGCCCGCGATCGCCGCCACCACCCCGACCAGCAGCGGCCCAGCGGCGAGGCTTCCGGCCTCTGGACCGGCCTGGCCCGCGTACACGGCCAGCCGCGCGAGGTCCACCAGCAGGGCGATCCCCACGCCCGTGGCCACGTAGCCCGCGGGCCCGAGGCCAGCCTTCACCAGGAACAGGCTCCGCAGGGCGCCCTGGTGGCCCGACAAGCCGCCGAAAAAGCCCGACAGCAGCCCGCCCAGGGGCAGGTGCTCAGGCTTGAGGGGGGGCAGCCGCGTCGCAGGGACGAGCTCCAGGAGCGCGAAGGCGGCGATCGCGAGCGCGATCGCCAGGTCCACGGGGAGCACCGCACAGGCGCGCCCGGCCAGGGTCCAGGTAAAGAGGGGGGCCTGGTGCGTCAGCCAGCCGAGCAGCCAGGCCCCTCCCAGCGACGCGGGCACGGCCGTCAGCGCGAAGGTCCGCAGCACCTGCCGATCGATCGAGCGCCACAGCAGGCCCAGCTTGAACACGTTGGTGGTGAAGTGCACCACGGCCGTCGCCGTGACGGCCTCCGCCGGGGGGAAGAACAGCGCGAAGACTGGCAGCAGGATGGTGCCGAGGCCGAAGCCCGAGAAGAAGGTGAGCAGCGCGCCGCCGAACGCAGCGGCCACGAGGGCCGCCCACACCGGGAGGCTGAAGGCGTTGAAGGAGGCGGTGAACGCGGCCCAGGTCATGGGCGCCAGCCTAGCGGATCGCCCGCTCCCAAGGCAACGTCAGCAGCCCGGGCAGGGCACGGCCAGCCCCTCGCCCGGCTCCAGCGTCAGCGCCTCGCGGCGCCAGCCGAGGGCCACGCGGTGGCCCGCGGGGCAGACGCAGTAGACGCCGGCCTGGGCCGGGTGCGGCGAGCCCGCCCCCTCATGATCCCACCATCCGATCACCTGCAGCCCCTCCTCCGGCAGGTTCGCCGGGGCTGCCCAGGGGGTCGCGTGGGGGTCACACAGCAGGGCCACCGGGCGCTGCAGCCAGGTTCCACCCAGCGGCAGGTGCTCCCAGGCGGCCAGGCCCTCGGCCTGCCCTGCCGCGAGCCGCCTCGCCACGCGGGCCATCGCCTCGGCGGCCTCGCGCTGCTTCCCCAGCGCGTCGAGGTCCCAGCCGAGCACGAGGTGGTGCGCGGCGCGGTGCCAGTGGTGGGCCTCCCGCCCCCCTGCCTGCCGCACGCCGAGCCCCCGCCGCCGCGGCACCAGCAGCGTGAGCAGGCGGCTGGCCTGGCGGCGCCGGTGGCCCCAGGCCGCGAGGGCGGCCCGGCAGGCCTCGAGCTCCACGGCCTCGTGGCCGGTCGCGTGGGTCACGATGATCTCGTCCGTCACGGGGACCTCCTCGTTTACACCAAAAGGATCGGTATCTTCGGAGCTTGCATTTGTATTTTACCCGCAACTCCGGAATATACAACAACAAAATCAGAATTTTTGCCCAAAGTGCATTTATACTTTTGGCGGCCCGGCCCCGCACCCATGGCCGGCCGTGCCGCGGGCCGCGGGCGATCGGGCTATGATGAGGCCTGGAACGCCTCATGCCCGCAGCCTCCCCCACCTCCGCCCCGGCCCCCACCTTCCTCGCCCTCTGGCGCCAGTTCCTGCCGCTCTCCGTGAGCGACGTGACCATGGCCGGCAGCGAGCCCCTGGTGGCGACGACGCTGGCCCACCTGCCGGACCCGCGGGTTCACCTGGCGGCGCTCGGCGTCGCGAAGGCGATCGCGATCTTCCTCGAGTCGCCGATCATCATGGTGCTGCATGCGGCCAACGCCCTCGCAGGCTCGTCGCCCGCCCGCGTGGCCCTGCGGCATCTGGTCGTCTGGCTCAGCGCGGGGCTGACGCTGGCCCTCGCCTTGCTCGCCGTGCCGCCCGTGTTCGGCTGGGTCGCGGCCCGCCTGTTCGGCGTGGCAGCCCCGGTGGAGGCTGCCGCCCACGCGGCCCTGTGCCTGCTGCTCCTGTGGCCGGCTGCGATCGGCTGGCGGCGATACGTCCAGGGCTTGCTGATCGCGGCCGGCCACGGGGGCGTGGTGGGGCGGGCCGGCCTCGGCCGCATCACGGTGGTGGCGATCGGGCTGGGGCTCGGCTTCCAGGCCGGCTGGCCGGGGGCCTCAGTGGGGGCGAGCGCGCTCGTGGCGGGCGTGACGGCCGAGGCGGTGTTCGTCACCCTGGGGGCCTGGCGCCGCGGCGTCTTCGTCCTGCCTGCCGGCCCGCCGGACCCGGCCCTGCCCCACGACGTGCCGGGCGTCTGGCGCTACTACCGCCCGCTCGCCTCCTCGATGCTCGTCGTCTGGGGTGGGCGCGCCGCCATGATCGCGATCGTGGCCCGCGCGGCCGATGCCCCCGTGGCCCTCGCCGCCTGGCCGGCCGCCTGGTCCCTCGTGACGGTGATCGCCAACGCGACGCGGATGGTGCAGCAGCTCACGATCCGGCACGAGGCGAGCACCCCGCTGCCGCGGCTGCTGGCCTTTGCCGCGAGCGTCGGGGCGACCTGCTCCGCCCTCGTGCTGCTGCTCGCGGCCACGCCCTGGGGCCACGCGGGCCTCGCCGCCTTTCTGGGCCACGACGCCAGCCTGATCGCCGCAGCCCGCCCCACGGTGCTGGCCTGTGCCGCCATCCCGCTGCTGGTGGCGCTGCAGAACGCGTCTCAGGGGCTCCTGATCGCCCGGGGCGCCACGTGGGCCGTGAGCCGGGGGGCCTGGGTGGGCGTGGGCAGCGGGCTGGCGTGCGCGGCCGTGGCGGTGGCCGGTGGGGCCCCGGGGGCGGCGGCGGCCGCCACGTCGATGGCGCTGGGGTATGCGCTGGAGCTCGGGGCTTTGTGGCTTGTCTGGAAAATAAGCCTCGGGGAGCGCCGGGTTTAACCCGGAGATGACCGATGAGAAAACGATACGGGGAAGTTGCCAGAGACGCGTTGGTGGCCAAAAAAAAGTTTCGAGGCCACGGAACCTGGCGCGCGGGCCCCTCGTCAGGATGGTAAGCTTGAACGTTCAGCGGGTCTCTGGTTCATCCGAAAGCCACGACGTCCGCCCCGCGGGCGTGTCCCGCACCCCAGCCGCTCGCGGCATCCCCCTTCGACAAGGAGTACACCCCATGTTCGGCAAGAAGCTCATCCTTCCCGCCACCCTCGCGGTCCTCAGCCTCACGGGCTGCGTCATCACCACCTCGCCCGTCGCCCCGACCGGCGCGGGTGACAAGACCGGCGCGTCCACCCCGACGGCCGGCAACAAGGACCAGGCCAACAAGGCCGTCGTCGAGGTGATGGTCAGCCAGCCCACGATGGTCATCCAGACCAAGAAGGCCTCCAAGGTGATGGCGACCGTCAAGTACGCCGACGGCAGCTCGGACAGCAACGTCACGCTCGTCTCCGACGACGCGACGATCGTGGCCGTCAACGGCACCAACGGTGAGATCAGCGGCGTGAAGCCCGGCACCGCGACGGTGCGGGCCCAGTCGAGCGTCGACGCCACCAAGTTCGGCCTCGTGACCGTCACGGTCAAGGAGGGCGAGGTCGTCGACGTGCTCGCGACCATCGACCCCGAGAAGGCGACCATCAAGAAGGGTGAGACGGTCCAGCTGTCTGCCTCCATCCAGACCAGCGCGGGCAAGACCAGCCCCAACGGCTCGTGGACCTCGTCGAACAGCACCGTGGCGATCGTCAACGGGGATGGCCTCGTGACGGGCGTCAAGGACGGCAGCGCCACCATCACCTTCACCTCCGACGAGAAGTCGACCGTGAAGGCGACGGCCGTCATCACCGTCGGCGCCCCGGCTCCCGCCGCCACCCCGGCCCCGGTGCAGCAGCAGACCACGTCGACGACCACCACCAAGGTCGAGACGGCCTCCACCACCAACTAGGCCACGTCGTGGCCCGAGCGTCCGGCACGGGTATGTTCCCAAGGTGTCGGGCGCTCGCCCCTTTTGTTCCATGAGGGTTCCCTCCATGCGGCACCGCTTCCTGGCCCTGCTCACGGGCCTGGCCCTGATCCCCACGCTCAACGCCTGCTCGGACAACCCGCGCGACTGGGTCCCGCTCATCACGGCCATCGGCCGCGCGGCCCCCGTGATCGCCAGCGCGGCGCCCAAGGTCGTGGATGCGGTGCAGAAGCTTCAGCCCTCGCCGACGCCGACGCCCAAGCCCATCGGCGTCCGGGCGGCGGCTCGCGAGGTCACCATCAAGCGCGGTGAGTTCAAGGACCTCGTGCCTTTCCTGCGCACGCTCGATGGCGAGGTCCCGACGCTCGACGAGCTCGACTGGGAGGTCAGCAACCCGGCCGTCGCGACGCTCAACCGCAAGGATGGGCGCGTGAAGGGGGCGTCGGCCGGCGAGTCCGTTGTCTATGCGTACCTGCGCAAGGACCCCACGCTCAAGGCCGCCATCACCGTCAACGTTCTCGACACCGTGCTGGTGCGGGAGGTCAGCGTCACGCCGGCCACCCTCACGCTGACCATCGGCGAGAGCCGCAAGGCCAAGGCCGCCGTGCGGATGATGTCGGGTGAGGTCAACGGCAACGTCACGTGGTCCTCGAGCGACAGCACCATCGCCACCGTCAACCCGACGAACGGCGAGGTCACGGCGCTGGCCGAGGGCTGGGTGACGATCGTCGCGACCTACGCCGCCGACACGCGCTACAAGGGCCTGCTCGACGTGCAGGTCATCGCCGCCGGGGGCGGCGCGAGCCCGGCACCGACGCCGGCGCCGGGCGAGGCCCCGAGTTCTGCCGAGGCGACGCCTGCCCCGAGCGCCCCGTAGGGCACCCTGCCTGCGCCCCCGGCCTCGGCTGGGGGCGCTCTTTTTTTGAGGCTTGGGCTCAGCTGCGTGGCAGCGGCCCATCCGCGACGGGGTCGCGATCCTCGGCGTGGGTCGTCGTGGGCGGCCGCAGGCGCAGGTACACCCGACCAGACAGCGGGTTGTCGCCGTAGGCGGCGCGCGTGAACGCCTCCAGCGAGTAGGCCGTGGCGTCTGCGCCGAGGGCGAGCGCCCAGCGGTCGATCGCGCCGAGGTCATGGGCGAAGCCCAGCGTGAGGGCGTTGAGGCGCACGGCGGTGTCGTCGTTGAGGCGGCGCGGCGGCAGCCCCGCGCGGTCGAGCAGCTCGTAGCGGCCGTAGAGGTGGTTGCGGCCGGCCCAGTCGAGCTGGCTCTCCAGCCCGTAGCTCTGGAGCGCGCCGGGCTCTCCCACCGTCACGTTCTGGCCCCACACGAGGCTCGTCGACCAGCGCCCTGCGGGGGTGTTCGTGACGCCCGTGACCGAGGCCGTCGTGCGGTGCTGGTCGCCGTGGTCGCCGTCGAGCCGCAGCCGCCCGTGGGACACCTGGGCCACCCAGTGGCGGCCGGGAAAGAATGAGAGCCGCGTCGACCACGAGTCGAGCGGGGCGAGGTCGAGGTCCGTGCGGTCCTCGTCCGGCTCGCGCCCGTTGAACACGGAGCCCTCCAGCTGCAGCGCGCCGAGCCGCGCACCACCCGTCAGCACGCCGTAGGAGACGTGCGTCGCGTCCTGGTGGTGGTGTCCCAGCGTCGCCCAGTGGTTGTCGGCGGCCGAGGGGCGGTGGAAGTAGGCCGCGGGGCCGAGCGCGGGGTCGCCGGCCAGGCCGCCGTAGCCGAACAGCGACAGGCTGGGGCTGAGCGTCCAGGTGTAGCGGGCCGACAGCTCGCCGAGCATGTCGTGGGGGTGCTGGCGATCGACGATGGGCTGGCCCTGCCAGGTCTCACCGGCCTGGAACAGCTGCGGCGTGCCGCCGGGCGGCACCAGGAAGGGATCGAGGCTGGTCATCATCCGGAGGTCCAGCAGGCCTGGTCCCCAGTAGCGGCTGCCGAGGACCATCTGCCAGTTGTCGGCTGCCCACATCGTGCTGCCGCGAGGGCCGCTGAGCACGCTGGCGCCCCCGATGGCGTTGAGGTGCGCCATCCAGAGCCAGCCCGTGTCCTTCCAGGCCCACATGCGCATCGGCGTCGTGGCGGGCAGCACGCTCGTGCCGGAGCCCATCGTGGCGGCCCGGTGCATGCGGGGGTCCTTCATCGGGTCGGGGTCCGCGAGGGCCGCGTCGGTCGGCAGCGCGCACCAGGCGTCCGCCGTGCCGGGCGGCGGGGGGGCGACCACCTCGGCCTCAGGCGACGCCAGCCGGGTGGCGAGGTCCACGCCGAGGGCCTCGGCGATGTCCCCCTTGCTGGCTGCCAGGCGGCCGACGTACCGGCTGCGGCGATCCAGCACGAAGACCTCGTCGGGGTGGGCGACGGGGTAGGCGTCCGTGGCCTTGACGCCCTTGGGCAGCTCGTAGCGGGTGCCGAGCGCGGCCACGAGGGCGTCGATCGCGCGGTGCGACCCGGAGGCCCCCACCAGGCGCTCGTCGTAGAAGCCCGTGTAGGCCTTGAGCCGGGGCGGCGTGTCGCGCATCGGGTCGACAGAGACGAAGACGGGCACGACGAGGTCGCGGTTCGGCAGCCGCCGGTGGGCGGCCAGCAGGCGGTCGAGCGTGCGCGGGCAGGCGTCCGGGCAGCTCGCGTAGCCCAGGTACAGCCACACGTACTTGCCGCGGAACTCGGCCAGCGTGAAGGGACGCCCTGAGCCGTCCACCAGCCCGATCTCGGTGGGCGTGGGGGGCGGCACGGGGGCCGCCAGCAGGGCCAGCGCGGGGGCTGGCGGGGGCAGATCAGACATGGGAAGGCCTCCGTAGGCAGTGTAGCGCAAGCGGGCGCCGGCCGTCAGAGGGTGGGGGCTGGTTTCGCTTGGGCCGCAAGCCGCGGCATGGGGCGCTCAAGGGCCCCTTGATCACGTTCGGCGCCGCAGGGGTTGACAGTCGTATATACGTGTATATACTGTATATATCGTATATACAGATCTTAGAAAGGAACGGGCCATGACCGCCACGACCGACGCCATCAACCCCACCAACGAGCCCACCGAGACCGTCGAGATCGACGTCACGGTCGACGAGACCCCCATCGCCACCGGCGACGCGCCAAGCATCGAGGCCGACGAGGCCCCCGCGGCGGCCGAGCCTGCCCCGGCACCTGCCGCCGAGGCCCCCGCTGCCGCGCAGGCCGAAGAGGCCGCCGCCGAGGCGGGCCCGAAGAAGCCCATCTCGCTGCGCGTGGCGAGCGACGACCTCGAGCGCGCCAAGGCGATCGCGGCCGACCTCGGCATCGGCTACCAGACCCTGCTCAACCAGGTGATCCACCTGGGCCTCGCGCAGGCACAGGCCGACATGCACTACCGCCGGGCGGTGGCGGAGCTCAAGTCCACCATCCCCGCGCTCGGCTCGGCGCAGGCCCTGCTCGACTCGCCGGCCGTGAAGGGCGCCCGCGAGCTGCTGGCCGACCCCGCCGTGAAGGCGGCGCAGGAGCTGATGGCGAGCCCCGCTGTGAAGGCCGCCCAGGAGTTCGCCGAGGGCGTCGCCAACCACCAGGCGGTGCAGCAGGTGCGTGATTTCGGCACCAGCTCGTTCGCCCGGGCCAGCGAGGAGCTCGCGAAGTCCCCCATCTCGGCCGCGCTCAAGCAGTGGCTCGAGTCGCCGGCCGTCCGCTCGGCGCAGGCCTTCGCCGAGTCCACCTCGGCCAAGGTGGTTCAGGACGTCAGCAACTCGCCCGCAGCGCGCATCTCGCGGGAGCTCGCGCTGGCCGCTGGCCTGAACGTGCCGGCCCCTGGCGAGGAGCTCAACGAGCTCAAGAAGGCCATTGACGAGATCCGCGACTCGCTCAAGAAGGCCAAGCTCATGTGAGCTGCGCCGCTGGCGCCGCTCGGGCCCGGCTCCCCTCGGGGGGCCGGGCCCGCCTGCATGTGGCGATTGCCCGGCCGCCGTGGTTCCATGGCGCCATGGTGGAGTTGGAGGATCACGCGGGCGACGTCGTCCGCAAGGCGATGTTCGGCCTGGGCGTTGGCATGCACGCCCTGGTGGCCCGCACGGGGCTGTCGTTGCCCGCGATCGCGGCGCTGCGAGACGGCCGGGGCGCGCCGGCAGACTTCGCCGCCGCCGCGGCGGCCCTCGGGCTCGACGGCCCGGCCCTGGTGGCGCTGGCCGCCGGCGGCTACGAGCCGGGCGTGGCCGTGCCGGAGGGCCTCGCGGTGGTGAGCACCCCCCATGGTGAACTGGTGGTGAACGCCTACATGGCCTGGGCGCCTGGGGCCACGCAGGCCGTGGCCTTCGACACGGGCACGGACGCCCGGCCGTTGCTGGCCGTGCTTGCGGCCCGGGGACTGGGGCTGGCGGCTGTCTTCGTCACGCACGGGCACCGCGATCACGTGGGGGCCGCCTCGGCCCTGATTGAAGCCACCGGGGCCCCCCTGCACGCGCCGGCCGCGGAGCCTCAGCCGGGGGCCTCGCCGGTGCGGCCGGGGGAGCGCTTCGAGGTCGCCGGGCTGGTGATCGAGGCCCTGGAGACCACCGGCCACACGGTGGGTGGCACCTCGTACCGGGTGGGCGGCCTCGGCGTGCCCCTCGTCGTGGTCGGGGACGCGCTGTTCGCCGGGTCGATGGGGGGTGGGCTGGCGTCCTACGCGGATGCGCTGCGCACCAACCGGACGGCCTTGCTGACCTTGCCGCCGGACACCGTGGTGGCCCCCGGGCATGGGCCCCTCACGACCATCGGGCTGGAGCGCCTCCACAACCCGTTCTTCGGCCCTGGCGCCGCCCCCTGACGTTGCATCGAGGGTCTCGCCGTGCGATGATCGCCCGCATGCGCCTCGCCTGCCCGCGCCCCTGGCTACCCGTCGTCCTGCTGGCCGCGCTGGCGGTGGGGTTGCCTGACGCGGAGGCCCGCCCGGGGCGGCGCCACGCGCTGCCCGCGTCGGCGCAGCCGTCACCGCTGCTGCGCGGCATTGTGGCGCCGCTTCCCCCGCGCGCCAGCGCCACGCCCTCGCCGGGGGCCAACCCGAGCGAGGTCACCTCGCCCGTTTCCGGGCTCATGCGGCCAGGGGTGCCTGAGCTGACCCCGGTGCCTGCGCTTAGCCTGCCGCCGCGTCCCAGCGTGGCGCCTCGGGTGGTCGAGCCCTCGGCCTTGCCGCCGCGCCCCAGCGCCGCTCCCCGGGTGGCCGAGCCCTCGGCCTTGCCGGCGCGCCCTGCTGCCGTGCGCGGCGCGGCGGTGCCCGTGCCGCAGCTGCCGGCGGGCGTGGCCCTCTTCACGCGAGACGGACGCCCGGCAGGGCTGGCGGACCTCGTGGCGGCCTCCCGCCTGGCAGACGTCGTGTTCCTCGGCGAGTTCCACGACGACCCGGCCGCCCACGCCTTGGAGCGGGCGGTCCTGGAGGCCCTGGCCCCCTTGCCGGGCCGCCCGCCTGCCCGGCCGGTGGCGCTGTCGCTCGAGATGTTCGAGACGGACGTGCAGGCGGTGCTCGACGAGTACCTGGCGGGCCTGATTCGCGAGCGGGACTTCCTGGCGGCGGCCCGGCCCTGGAACAACTACCGCACCGACTACCGGCCCCTCCTCGAGCTGGCGCGCGAGCGGGCGATGCCGGTGGTGGCAGCCAATGCCCCTCATCGCTACGTCATGCGCGTCGGCCGGACGGGCAGCGCGGGGCTGGGCGCCCTCACGCCGACGGCGCGCGGCCTGCTTGCGCCGCTGCCGTGGCCGACGCCCTCGATCGAGTACGTCGACCGGTTTGCCGCCTTTGCGGCCGAGGCGTTCGCGGCGCCTCGCGCGGCGGCGCCGGTGACGCACTCCAGCCGGGCCCCGCGCGAGCGACGCAGGGGGCGCGCCGCCCGGCCGAACCCCACGCCCACGCCCGCGCAGAGCCATGGGGCGGCCCCCAGCGTACGCCTGATGTTCGAGGCCCAGTGGCTCCGCGACACGAGCATGGCCAGGTCCATCGCGCTGCACCTGGCCGCCCGGCCGGGGGCCCTCGTGGTGCACGTCAACGGGCTGTTCCACAGCCAGGCGGGGCAGGGCACGGTGGAGGCGCTGCGGCACTACAGGCCGGGGGTGCGCCCCCTCACGCTGGCCATCACCCGGCGGGCCGGCCCGCCTGAGTTCGTCGCGCGTGAGATGGCCGGCCTTGGCGACTTCATCGCGGTGACGCCCCAGCGCCCGGGGCGCTGAAGGCAGCGCCCCGCTGCCTTCAGCACCGGCCAGCCGTCGCCTTCAGGTCCGGGCGACGCCAACGGCCCCGCCCACGAGTAGCACGGCACCCGGCCAGGCCCGCAGCACCTCCTCGGAGACGCTGCCGTGCAGGAGGCGCGTGAGGCAGGTATGGGAGTGGGGCCCGAGCACGATCAGGTCTGCCTGCACGCCGCGCGCGAGGTCCAGGATGGCCCGCGCGGCGTTGCCCAGGCGGACGTAGGTGGCGGCAGGCCCCCGGCCGGCTGCCGTGAGCTGTGCCTGCCCGTGCGCCAGGGCCTGCTGGGCCTGCTTCAGGCCGGCGTCCAGCAGCACCTCGCTGATCGGCTCCGGCAGCGTCAGCCCGGGCATGGGCGCCAGGCGGGTCGGCGGCGTCTCCGCCACGGCCACCAGGTGGATGGCAGCCATAGGCAGGCACGCCGTCACCCAGGCGATCGCCCGGGCGGCGTCTGCCGAGCCGTCCGTTCCGAGCACGACGCGCACGCCCTTCGCCTCCCGCCTCACCCCAGTGTGCCGGCGCCAGGACGTGGCGACACCAGGCTGCCGCGTGGCGCTCAGCGAGCCGCCAGCGCTGCCTCGATCGCCTTGACGACCTCGGGCGCGTCAGGCGAGGTCGGGCTGCGGAACCTGGCCGTCACGCGGCCCTGGCGGTCTACCACGAACTTCTCGAAGTTCCAGGCCACGGCCCCGCCGTGGGCCTTGTCACCCGTGAGCCACTTGAACATGGGCTGCATGGCCTGGCCCGTGACGGGCGCCTTCGCGAACATCGGGAAGGTGACGCCATACTCGCGCTGGCAGAAGGTCGCGACCTCCTGGTTCGTGCCGGGCTCCTGCCCCATGAAGTCGTTCGAGGGGAAGCCGAGCACCAGGAGGCCCTTGGAGGCGAACCGCTGGTGGAGCTTCTGCAGGCCCTCGTACTGGCCGGTGAAGCCGCACTTCGAGGCCGTGTTGGCCACGAGCAGGGCCTTGCCCGCGTAGCGGCTCAGGGCCACCTTGCTGCCGTCGAGCCGGGTCAGCGTGACGTCAGGCAGCGGGGCGGCCCAGGCGGGAGCGGCCAGCGCGAGCAGGGCCAGGGGAAGGGTGCGGGTGAGCGACATGGGGAGCCTCCGGGGGGGTCAGTACAGCGAGACGTGGGCCACGGCGAGGTCGGCCTGGAAGGCCTGCTTGATGGCCACCAGGCCGAGCCGTTGGAGCTTGCGGGGATCGAGCTTGCCGACGCCCCATCCGCTGCCCTCGAACTGGGTGAAGGGGAGGTCGACGGTCTGCCACGTCGGACCGACGGGCAGGGGGGCGCTGTGGAACTGCCAGGGCAGCCGGTGGTCCGTGGTGCGCAGGTGGATCGCGTAGGAGCCGGGCCGCCCGGAGACGATCACGCGCACGCCCTGGCGGCCGCTCGCGTCGAGCACCTTCCCGCTGGCCGCCAGGGGCAGCGCGGCCTGGATGAAGCCGCCGCGGTTCTCGAGGCTCACCTCGCCCCGCAGGCGCAGGCTCGGCTTGCCGCGCACGGGTTCGAAGGTCAGTTGGTAGGTGGAGCGGCCGCCCATCACGGCGTCGGAGAACCCCTGCCAGCTGGTGCCAAGGGGGGTGCGGGCGTCGAGGGAGTCGAAATCGTCAATCAGCACAGTGGGCGCAGCGAGGGCGGGCCTCGCCAGGGGGAGGGCCACCAGGGCCGCGAGTAGGGCGAACGGCACGCGGGCGTGGGGGCGAGGGGGCACGGTGTTCCTCCTGCGTTGCACAGGGCAATTATAGGACAAGGCTGGGTGACCTGCAGCGTCAGGTTCCAGGCGCTTCTGTGATCTTGATCGGGGTGATCTGCCGCACGCCGCAACCCTTCCTGGCTGCCCCGCAGACATAAGGGGCCGCGGCTTCAACATAAGCTCTTGCCAGCATTTGGCGCTGATTAGCTGTCTGTTAAGCACGAGACCTCCCGTGAGCTTGATCACAAGCCTTCGGGTTCGCCGCTTGCTACGGTTGGTGTGATCGGGAACACCCGGTTGGCTTGCTGTTCACGGAGGAACACCCCATGCCCCCATTGATGACGTTCGTCTGTCCTGAGCTCGACATGACCTACGAGGCCGTTTACCACGAGCTCGCCAGCTACCTCGAGATCGACGTGGAGGAGGCCGGTTGTCGGTTTGCACCCGACGACGCCGTGGCCCGCGTGCGCTACCACCGCCGCCAGCGGCAGCGGCAGCACATCCAGCGCGATCTGGCCGACATCCTCGCGATCCCCCTCGAGGACGTCTACGCGGCCGTCACGGAGGAAGGCGCGCGCCTCCTGCTGGAGTCGCTGCGGGCCCGTGATGCCCGCCGGGCCCCCGGCTGGGAGCTGACGGTGCGCGAGGGTGCCCCCCTTGAGGGCGCCGCCGAGCTGGTCGAGGTGTCCTGAGCCTCGACGGAGCACCCCGCAGGGGCCGCCCGCCCGCGCGGGCGGCCCCTGCGGCTTCAGCCCCGGATCAGGCCGAGCAGGGCGTCCCGCAGGGCCTCCATCTCAGGCTTCGTCTTGGCCTCGCAGTTGAGGCGAAGGAGCGGCTCGGTGTTGCTCTTGCGGATGTTGAACCACCACCCGTCGGCGACCACCGAGAGGCCGTCGATTTCCACGAGCTTGCCCTGGGCCGCGTAGCGGCTCTGGATGTCGGCCATCACGCGATCCGGATCCGCCACGCGCGAGTTGATCTCGCCGGAGATGAAGTAGCGCTTGGTCTCGTCCATGGCCTCGGCGAGGCTCTGGCGTTGATCCGACAGCGTCTTCAGCAGCAGCAGGGCCGTGAGGCAGCCAGAGTCGAAGAAGGCGTCCTTGTGGCGGAAGTAGTAGTGACCGCTCACCTCGCCGCCGAACTCGGCCGTGACCTCCCGCATGTAGGTCTTGGCGAACGCGTGCCCGACCTTCCACATGTGGGCCTCGCCCCCGAGGGCCTTCACCGTGTCCCGCACGTAGTCGCTGCAGCGCACGTCGTAGACGATCTTGGCGCCGGGGTGGGCCTTCAGCACGGGCTTGGCGAGCAGCCCGAGGATGAAGTCGCCGTCGCAAAAGTGGCCGGTGCCGTCCACGAAGAACGCGCGGTCGCAGTCGCCGTCGAGGCCGATGCCGAGGTCTGCGCCCGTCTCGCGCACCTTGGCGATCATGTCGACGCGGTTCTCCTCGAGCAGGGGGTTGGCCTCGTGGTTCGGGAAGGTGCCGTCCGGCTCGAAGAACAGCGGGATCACCTGCACGGGGGAGCCGGCGAAGAGCTTCTCCATGATGGGGCCGCCCATGCCGTTGCCTGCGTCGATGACGACCTTCAGGGGTTGTAGCGTCCCGGGGTCCACGAAGCTGTGCATCCAGGCCACGAAGGCATCGAGCACGGGCCGGTCCTCGTAGCCGCCCAGGGGGCCGGATGGGGGCGGGAAGTCGCCCTGGCGACAGAGGGCCTCGAGCTCCGCGAGTCCGCTCTCGAGGCCCATCGGGATGGCCTTCTCGCGCACGAACTTGAAGCCGTTGTACTCGCCCGGGTTGTGCGAGGCCGTCACGGCCACGCCACCGTCCACGCCCATGTTGATGACGGCGAAGTACATCATGTCGGTCGAGGCCATGCCGATGCCGATCACGTGGGCCCCGGCGTCCCGCAGCCCGCGCACGAGCTCGGCCTCCAGGGGGATGGAGGACGGGCGCATGTCGTGTCCGACGACCACGGTCTTCGCGCCCGTGTAGGCCACGTAGGCGCGCCCGAGCTGGTAGGCCAGGGCCTCCGTGACGTCCTCACCGTAGATGCCGCGAACATCATAGGCCTTGAAGGGTGCAGCCATGCGGGGTCTCCTCCTCGTTGAGCGAAACGGGTCCGGGGCAGCAGGCCCCGGACCCGGCATTATCCCATGCCTGGCCCCCTGGTGCGGGGGCAACGTGCGTCCGGCCCCCGTGGCCGAACGCCCCTGCAGGCGGGCTCAGTACACCCGTCGCCAGCCGAAGATCGACGAGGCGCCGCCGCCGAGGATCCACTCCTCGTTGGCGTTGTAGCGCCAGGCCAGCTCGGCGCCTCCGCCGGTGAACCCCCATGCCGCGCCGATGGTGAGCGGGAGCGTCGCGCGGAACAGGACCTGCTGCCCCTGCTGGAGCGGCACGGGCACCTGCCAGCGAACCGTGGGGCCGACGTAGGCGGAGGGGGCGAAGGCGCTGAAGTTGCCGAAGGCGCCGCTGGCCCAGCCACCGCCGTAGCTCACGCCCCCCGTGGCGCCCAGCATCAGGCCGGGGGCGGGTTGCGCCACCAGGTAGGTGGCCCGGGCCTCGAGGTCCGTGCCGCCGCCGAAGCCCAGTCCGAAGGCGGCGACGCTGGCGTTCACGCCCACGGAGAGCTGGTCGCTGAGCGCCACGTCGTAGGCCGCATCGAGGAAGCCCACGGAGATGGCTTGCTTCTTGGCCTTCAGGCCCAGCTCGGGCAGGGTCGAGGCCGCGGCGGGGCCGGCTGTGCCAAGCAGCAACAGGCCGGCGGCGGCGAGGCGGGTGGAGTTGGACATGGACGGCTCCTCGGTGGGGGATGGGGGACGGCCACCCATCTTGCCCAGGCAGACGAGGCCTGCGCTGTGAGCCGGGCTACAGGTCAAGCTCGCCAGTCCGGAAGGTCCGCACCTTGAAGCGGGTGAAGGTCTGCACCTGGCTGTCGCCGTTGTGCCTAGCCAGTGCCATGTAGTAGGCGAAGCTGGGCCCCTCTCCCAGTCCGACCAGCACCGTGGCACCCGGCAGCGGCGAGCGCGGCCCCTGGGCCTCGAAGCAGCGCAGCGGGCGCCCGTCCATCACGCGTCCCGGCACCTCGCGCACGGCGCTGGCCGGGTCCACCAAGGCGGCTAGGAACCGCTCCGGCGTGACCTGGTCAGGGTACAGCCCCAGCAGGCCGCGGGACTGGCTCGAGCGAGCAGGGACCTCCATGCTGATGAACGACACCGCGCCGGGCAGCCGCACGCGGACCTTGTCCCCGCCCGTGTCGCGCACCTTGAAGCCGCGCGGGATCGCGGTGCTGTCCAGCACCTCGAGCAGTGACACGCGGGGCTGTTGCTGGAACTTCATGGTGTAGGCGGACCTGCGCCGCTCGCCCGCCTGGCGCTCCTCGTTGACGTAGTGCGCCTCGAAGGACGTCGTCTGCGAGATGCCGGCGGCCAGCGTGCTCAGCGCGAGCCGGACGGGATCCTGCCCGGGAATGGCCGGTACGGGCGCAGGCAGGGTCTGCGGCGGCAGCACCACGGGGGTAGCCGGGTCCCGAGCGGGCACGCGCGCCGTCGGGGCCTGGGAACATCCGAGGAGGAGCAATGAGGCAGCCACGACGGTGTGGCGAGCAAGCAAGCGCATGAGGGTGCTTCCAGGGTATGCGAAGCGGGATCGGCCGTCAAATGGCCGCCTACGGCAGGCCCCTTGCAACGCGGCGCCCCACCCGGCAGGGAGGAGCGCCGCAGCTGCTGTGGTGCGCGTTCAGCGCGTCGGCGGGGAGGCCAGGATCTGCTGGATGGCGGCGCGCGCGGCCTGCTGCGCCTGGGTGCTCTGGCCCGGGTTGCGGACCACAGCATCGAGGTAGCGCAGCGCGTCCATCTCGCGGGCACCCATCTGGCCGAGCAGCTGGATGGCTGCCGTGACGGTGGTGGGGTCGTACTTGGTGGCGATGTGGGTGATCATCACCCGCACCACTTCCTGGCGAAGCGGCCCGTTGGCGCGGGGGTCCGGACCCAGGGCCGCGCGGATCTGTCCGAAGGCCTGCATGCCAGAGGCTCCGCCGCGGCCGAGCTCGAACTCCATGGCCCGGACGAACTCGGGCGTCATCGTGGGCGACGCGCTGGCCGCCCCGGGGCCGCCCTGGGGCTGGGTGGACATCTGGGTGAGCAAGCTGACGGCCAGCGCCTTGGTGTCGGCCTGGTAGCTGGCGTCGCGCTGGACCATCTGCATGTAAGGCACCAGCTGGGGGTTGCCCATCGAGCCGAGGGCCTTCAAGGCCTCGGTCACGCTGCCGTCCCGCTTGTGGTAGACGTGGTTCAGCAGCAGGTTGTAAGCCTGCTCCTTGAGTTGCGGGTTGGCCTGCACGGCCGCCATGATCTGGCGGACGGCCTGCACGCCGATGTCCCCGCCGCGGCTCAGGTCGGTCTGCGCGGTCTGCATCACGAAGGCGGCGTCGGCCGGGTTCATCGGGCCGGCCACCCCGGGGTTGTAGGTGGGGATCGGGCTGGCCTGGGGCGGCTGGTACGCGGGACCGCCCTGGGGGGCCGCGCCGGGGATCCCGGGTTGGGCTGCGCCAGGGTAGCCGGGCTGGGCCGCGCCGGGGTTGCTTGGGTTGCTTGCCATCTGGCTCATGACCTGCACGGCCTGGGTGGCGAGTTGGATCACCTGGGGGTCCTGGCCGGGCGTGTTCAGCAAGGCCTGCAGCCGAGGCAGAGCGTCAGCCGGGGCCATCTTGGTGAGATTCACGATCGCGCGGTAGCGGTCGCTGACGTTGGGCGAGCGCATCAGCTGTTCGGTCTGCGCGAGCAGGGCCGGGTCCGTCCCCGAGCCGCCGAGGGGGCTGCCCAGCGAGAGCTGGTCGGCCGGGTAGGAGGTGCCTGCCGCGCCGCCCGTCAGCGGTCGCTGCTGCAGGAGGCGGTACTTGGGCGCGGTGACATGGGACGCCCCGATCGGCGAGTTGAGGTCAGGCATCGGTCTCCTCCGGGTGTGGCAGGCCCCTTGGGCCAGGATGACAGGGGCGCCGGTGTCAGCCGCGGTTCACCTGGGCGGCAGCGGTGAGGGCCTCGTTGAGGGTGCGCAGGAAGGCCTGCATCGACTCCATGAACTGGCCGGGGGCAGCCTGCGCGTCGCGTTGCGCATCGGTGCGGAGGTCGAGCCCGAGGAACTGGTTCGGGATGCCGAAGCCAGCGATCTGGATGCCCCCGACGTAGCCCGCATTTTGGGCCTTGTTCTGGAGGTTGTCGTGGGCAGAGTAGAGGTTGTTGACCATCTTCTGCGAGTCGATGTTGCTCATCCCGGGCCTCCTTCGATTGTCAGCGCGGCTCGCGCCGGCTTCACACTCTGATCTTGTTCCACCATCGGCGGCTGAACTTGCGCCTGGTCATCGGGTTTTAACCGACCTTTAAATCGGCCCCTCAGGGCTTCACGCCCGCCTTCTTCAGCAGGGCCTTGGCCCGATCCGCGGAGCCGGGATCTGCTTCCTTCACGACCTGGCGAAGGTTGTGGATCGTCAGCTCGGTGAACGGCGGCTTGTGGGCGCCCAGGGCATCGAGAACGGCGTGCAGTGGCGCGTTGCGGTAGACGGCGCCGGAGGCGACCGGGCTCTCGCCGATGGCGTCCCGCGCCTTGGGGTGCGGGATGCGGGCCAGCGCCTGGGCGGTGGCGACCAGCTTCCTCTCGCCGCTGGTCCTGCCGCGCAGGGCCGCCACCAGCGTGTCCAGCGTGGCGGGGTTCTGCAGCAACGCGGGCTTGCTGGCGAGGTGGTCGATCAGCAGCCCCTGCTGGGCATCCGAGCCGTACAGGTCGGTCAGGGTCAGCCTCAGAATGCCAGGCAAGTCGGCCGGGGTGCCGAAGTGGACCATGGTGATCGCAGCCTTCAGCTTGGCCTCGTACATCGCCTGCGAGTTCGCGCGCGGCACCTGGTTGAGGGCCCGCATCGCATCGACCATGCCGGGCTCCCGGATGCGCTTGGCGACCACGCTTGCCACCAGGTTGAGCGCGCGATCGTTCTGGAACGAGAGGTCGGTGAACAGCGCCGTTGCGAGCGCCGCGGCCTGGGCCGCGGGCAACCGCTCGATCTCCAGCGCCGCGTTGCCCATGGTCTGCCACCCCTGCAGCCTTGCCATCAGGTCGCTGTGAGTGACGGCGGCCTGGTAGGCGGACGGGGGCATGACGGGCTGGTTGGGCAGGTCGCCACCCGTGCCACCTGCTGGCTCGGTGCCGCCTGCGTAGCTGTCTCTGCCCAGCGGGGGCAGGGGCGGCAGCGCCGGCACGGGCACGGGCGGGGGAGGTGGCACGGCCGCGAGCGGCTGGAACGGAGCGCCCCCTGGCGTCTGGTCGATTGGGGTCATCGTCTCACCTCGCTGGGCCTGCCGGCCCTGGGAGTTACTCGTCGTCGCCCGACGCAGAACCTGACGTTAAACCTTGGTTAGCTTGTTGCGCCGCGCCTTATTTGTACTGCCAGATCCCGCCGCCTGTCGTCAGGCCGAACCCCCGGAAGCGGGTCGAGCCACCCGTGACGTCGAAGTTGATCTGCAGCGCCTTGAACGTCGTCACGCGGGAGTCCGGGAACAGGCGCCAGGAGGCCCCGGCGTCGGTGGTGTCGTAGACGTTGGAGGCGGCCAGGAACACGTTGTTCGTGTCGACGGGCGAGATCGCGGAGATTTCCCCAAGCTGGGCCAAGTAAGGGCCGTTCACGCTGGCGTTGTGCTCCCGCCAACGGTAGTTGTAGCCCTTCAGGCGGGTGAAGGTCGGCGTCGCGGCGTTGGCGTTCGCCGAGCGGTACAGGTGCCCCTGCCGGGTGCCTGCCCAGATCTCGCCGACACCGATGCTCGCCACGGAGGTGATCAGGCCGTCGCCGAAGTCCCGCTTGCCCGGCGGGTCGTTGGGATCGATGGCGCCCCCGGTGCTGACTTGTTGCACGCGGCGCCACCGATCTGCCGGGGCCGCGTCCACGTCCAGCCGGTAAATGCCGTCGCCGACGAAGTAGAACAGCGTCGGATCCGTCCGGAACCCCGTGCCCGCGCTGATGTTCCCCGGCCACTCGTCGGTGCGGTCGGGCGGCCGCGTCGGCTGCCGCACCCACGAGTTGCGGACGGTGGCGGCGTTCGGGTCGTTGGCCGCCTCCGAGCGGAAGCAGTTCCCGCCGGAGTCGCAAAAGGTCACGATCTGAGCGTTGGACACGATCAGGGCCTTCACATCCAGGAGGATGCCCGTCGGGCCGATCTCCTGCCACGTCAGCCCGGCGTCCGTGGTGCGGAAGATCAAGCCGTTGGCCCCGCCCACGAAGCCGTTGGTGTCGGACACGAAGTGGACCTGCTGCAGGGCCTGCCACGTCGGGATGCCGCTGGAGCGGTTCACCAGCGTCGGCTCGTCGGTGCCCGTGCGGTCGTAGAGCATCACGGTGCCGCGGCCGCCCGCGATCCAGCCCCGCGTGGTCGAGGTGAAGTGCAGCGCGTTCCAGTTGTTGCCAGCCACGGGGATCTTGACGGAGTCATAAGGCATCCAGACCTCTCGGGGGGGCACGGGGACGCCCTCCTGAGGCGGTGGGGGAGAGGCCGCCGGCAGCGGCGACGCCGGCAGGATCACGGGCGGGGGCGTCGGGGTAGCGAGCACGACGGGTTGCAGAGGCACCACCGTGGGCGCTGGCCTGGGGGCTGCCGTCGCCACGGGCTGAGCGAGCACCGGGGTGGCTGCGCCCGGCGATGCGGCGGGCGCGTTGGGGTTCGTCGCCACCGTTGGCGGGTTGGGCACGATGGCGCCGAGGGGCGAGGGGATGGCGAAGCCTGAGCCGCGACCGGCAGCAGCGGGTCGGACCTCGATGGCTCCCTGGGAGGCCACGCGGCCCTGGCCGTTGACGGTGAAGCGCTGGGTGGCCGTGGCCGTGAGGCCATCCGAGTTCGAGACCTCCAGCGTGGCCTCGTACGTGCCGGCCTGCGTGGGAACCTTCCACTGTACGGAGCGTCCCTGGTTCTGAGACAGCTGCCCGGCGTCTACCCGCCAGCGGAACGTCAGGGCCTTGTTGCCGGGGTCCGTGGCCCTGGCCGTGAGCGAGACGAAGCTGTCTCCTTGCTCCCTCAGGTCGATGCCCGCGATCACCGGGCCGTTGGCCAGCTGTGCGGCCTGGGTCGCTGCGGTCGTGGGGCCCTCGTCCGTACAGGCTGCCGCGCCCAGCGCCGCCAGCAGCAGCCACGGGGCCAGCGCGCGCCTCACGCGACGAACCTACTTGACCAGGCCGAGGGCGTCGTCATTGGTCTTGTTGAACTCCGTGAGCATGTCCTTGAAGATCTTGTAGGTCTGGACCGCCGTGAAGGTCTCTGCCTGAAAGATGGCCGCCCAGCCGATGCGGTCCGGCATCTCGATGGAGTTGGCCTGCACGAAACCGACCTCCGGCTGCCGCCCGTTCGGGAACACGCTGAGCGGGCCCGTGGCGCCGTTCGGGGCGTAGGTCGTCACGCCGTAGCCGCTGATGGTCAGCTGGCTCGGGTCGGGGACCTTGGCCAGCGAGACCGTCGGCAGGCTGACGGTGCCGTCGCCCGGGTTGCGGATGAAGGGCGGCGGTCCCACCAGGCGGCCGTCGGCGTCCACGTTGACGCGGCCGCTGCCGCCAACGACGAACAGGCCGTCAGCGTTGATGAGGCGCCCCTGGGCGTCGTAGCGGAAGTCGCCGTTGCGCGTCAGGAAGACCTTCGCACCTGGCCTGTCGTTCTCCGCCAACATGAAGAAACCTGCGCCGCGAATGGCCAGCGCAGAGGGCGTGAAGGCCGGGTCGATGGTGCCCTGCTCGAACTCGAGCGAGGTGTGCCCGATGGTCAGGGAGTCGCCACCGCCGCCAATCGGGTTGCCGCCGCCGCGGGCCTGCTGTGCGAGGCGCTCGCCGCCGTGGGTCGTGCCCCCCGTGGTCCCGAGGTGCCGCTTCTGCTTGTTGTAGCCGGGAATGAGCAGGCCCTGAACGTTCTGGACCAGGGTCTGCTGCAGCGCGTCCACCGCACGGAAGCCGGCCAGGATGTTGTACTGAAAGCTGCTCACGAACCCGCCACCAACCGCGTCAGGGTGCCGCTTTCACCTTACCCGGTTGGCCGGGGCGCTAATCGGCGATCCCCGTCACACGCGGCCTCAGGCCTGCTCGTGCGGCCGCTGCTGCTCGGTGGCGGGGGGCTCGGACGGCAGTGGTCCCGTCTGGTGCCGCTGCGCAAGGGCGTAGTCGAGGTAGTTGCCGCCTGCCGGCAGCGCCCGCGTCAGGGTCTCCTGTTCGCGCTTGGGGTTCACCACGGCCTGTCGCAGCAGGCTCGCCGCCAGGCGCGTCCCGGCCTTTAGCCGCAGCGTCATCGGCATGGGGGCCGGCCGCTTGTCGTAGTAGGTGTCGAGCACCAGCCGCTGGAGGTCGCGTTCCCAGGCGAGGTCCACGAGGGCCTCCCGCCGCTTGTCGTGGCTGAAGAAGGTTTGCTCGAAGGCCTGGATGGCCTTCATGTACGGGGTGTAGGCGGCTTCGAAGCGCTCCTGGTACTCCGCGAGCCGGTCCGGTGTCGGCATGTGCTGGTGCTCTGCCACGACCTCGGCGGCCAGACGACCGGAGACGGCGGCGAAGTAGAGCCCGTCGAGCGTGGTGCCGTCGTTGAGGCCCGCCGCGTCGCCGATGAACATCACGCGGTCGTGCACCAGCCGCTGGCGGCGGCTCCAAGGGAAGTAGAAGGCGGAGCGGCCCACCACGGAGGTGCCGTCGAGGTGGCGCCCCAGCCGGTTGCGCAGCCTGTTCGCGAGGTCCTTGACGCGGCGCCCCCGCTTCGCGTGGGTCGTCACCCCTAGAAGCCAGCGATCCTCCGCGGGCATCAACCAGCCGAAGCGCTCCGGGGCGACCTTCCGGCCCAGATGCACCAGCAAGGACTCCGGCTGCCGCACGAGGCCGCCGGGGGCAGAGAGCTGCTCCATGTAGGCCAGCCCGAGTTCCATCGGAGGAAGCCCGAGCGCGCGGGCGACGCGGGAGTGCACGCCATCCGCCGCAATGACCACGTCCGCTGCGAGACGCTCCCGCGGGCCGCCCCCCAGGGGGCTGATCTCGAGCAACGGGTAGTCGCCGTCCCCGTGCAGGAAGCGCCGGAAGGCCGCGTGCTTGAACACGACGCCCGCCTCCTCTGCCCGCCGCCGCAGCAGCACGTGGAGCAGGTCGCGTCGCATGATGCCAGCCACCCTGTCAGGGCCGCCGAACGCGGCAAAGGCCACCCGCTGCGTGGGGGAGAACACCGCCACTTCGGTGATGCGCTGCGCGAGGAGCAGGTCCGGCGCCTCGAGGGCCTGCTTTACAGCAGGCGTTGCGAGGCCTGCGCAGGGCAGAAGCCTGTTGGGGTGGCTTTCGATCACGATCGTCGCCACCCGCGCGCGGGCGAGGGTCTCCGCCGCGATCAGGCCGGCGGGGCCGCCACCTACGATGACGACTTGGAGCATGGGGGCCTCCCCGAGGGCACGCAGCGCGGCGCGCCGGGACAACCCGTGCATTATGCCTGATGCCTCGGGTCCGGGCAATGCCCGGCTTGATGAGGAACTTAACCTTGAATTCAACGGCCGTTTACCGATTGTGTGGGCCCCGGGCCTACAACCTTCGCGGTCGGGATCGAGGAGGCGCCGCATGATTCATCGCCTGGGTGCCGCAGCACCGCCAGTTGTCCCGGGTGCCCCCCGGTCCGAACTGAGCGCCGCCGTCGAGGCCGTGGCCGCGCTGGCCCGTGACGCCTACGCGCCCCTTGGTGCCAGCCGCATCCCGAAGCCGGCCGTCGTCTCGATGCCCTCGCCTCACCAGAGCAGCCGCGATGGGGCCGCGATCGACACGATCGTGCTGCACCATACCGCCTCCAGCGGCACCGCGCAGGCCGTCGGCAGCTGGTTCCAGGAGCCGGCGAGCCGGGTTTCGGCCCACTACACCATCGGGAAGGACGGCACCATCGTGCAGTCGGTGGAGGACGCTTATCAGGCCTGGCATGCCGGCGAGTCCGAGTTCCGCGGGCGGGGCCGCGTCAACCAGTTCTCGCTCGGGATCGAGATCGTGAACGTGGGCGACGGGCAGGATCCCTACACCGACGCGCAGTACCAGGCCCTGGCGCGCCTGGTGGCCTTCATGGTGACCGAGTACGGGATCCCCCGCGACCGCATCACCGGCCACAAGGACGTGGCGCTGCCCCGCGGGCGCAAGGTCGATCCTTCGGAGAACTTCAGCTATGCGCGCCTGAACGAACTGGTGGACGCGCTCCTGCAAGGGCGTCTGCCGGCTGCCACTGCCCCACTGTCCCCGCCGCCTCCCCCGGGCTGGCAGGCCCCCGGCGTGTTGTCCCCGCCGCCCCCGCCGCCTCCCCCGGGCTGGCAGGCCCCCGGCGTGGTGCCTTCCGCTCTGCCGCCCGTCGCCTGGCCGGGGGCGTTGCCAGCCCCGGCCGTCAGCCCTCCGCTTCCGGGCGCCTCTCCCGCGGCATTGCCTGCCGCGGCCGTCGCGACGTACCCCCTCAGCCCCTGGCAGTTGGCCCAGTTGGCGGCCGTTCAGCAACAGCTCGCCCTTGTGGCGGCCCGCCTGGAGGTGCTGGCGCGGGGGTACGGGGTGTCGGTCGCGTGACGGGCGGAGCCCAGCCCGTGCGGTGGGTATAGCACCAGGGACGGCGCCGGAGGCCGTCTCGCTGAGCCATGCCCCGCGTCACCGCTAAACCCCTCGTCTGGTTGCTTGAAGAGGCCACACCCGATGTGGCCCTGTTGATGCACCAGATCGAGCGCACGGCCGCCGGCCAGGCAGACGTCCGGCGGGTGACCTACACCGAGGCGCTCCGCGAGCTGCCCCGGGCCCTGGCGCACGCACCGCTGGCCGCCATCGTCGTCTTCTCGGTGACGAACCTCCAGAACCTGGCGGCCCTGGTGAAGGGCCTGCCCCAGCCGCAGCCGCGGCTTTGCTTTTGGCCGCCCAACTTCGAGGCTGTCGCGCTGCTGCGGCACGCCGGGCGCTGGCCTGAGGCCGTCTGCGTGGTCGCGCGCCATGCCGGCGAGGCTGCGGTGCTGGCCTCGGCGGGGTTCCGGCCCGAAGCGATCGTGCGGGTGCAGGGAGACGTCGTGACCGCGGCCCTCTCGGAAGCCGATGGGCCGCGTCCGCTGCGCGTGGGCTGTGCCTGGTACAACATGGCGCAACCGCAGCGCGACCAGCTGGTGCCGGTGTTGAAGCGTTGGCTCGCCCGCCAGCCCGAGGCCTGCGAGTGGCACGTGTTCTGCCTGCCGGGCGACGAGCCGCCGGAGGAGTTGCTCCAGGTCGTGCGCGTGAGCAGCCTGATCGCCGCAGCCGGCGCCGTCGAGACCCCCCTCGCGCTCGACGTCTGGCTCACGGACCCGTGGTGGCCTGAAGCCTTTCCGCGGCCCTGGACAGCGCCCGTCGTGATCCCCCTGCCGCCTGGCGGGGTGCTTGGACGCAGCGACTGGGTCGAGGCCTTGCAGGCCTTGCTCGACCTGGGAGAGCCATCCGGCTGGCACGAGGACCTGTTGTGGAGCTGGGCGTCGAGCCACGTCTGGCGCCTGATGCTGCGCGCGGAGGGGGCCGACGAGCCGCGAGCCGGGGAGCTGGCCGCGGGCGCGGCCCCTGATCTGGCCCCCCTCGTGCACGAGCGCACGCGCTGGCAGGCCTGGCTCGACCAGGCCCGGCAGGCGTGGCCGCACCGGCTCGAGGACCCCCACTTCGACGCGGAGCTGGCCTACTACTTCTGGCTCTACGACTACCGTGTCGAGGTGAGCTGGAGCCACGCCCTCTGGTCTGCCCTGCAGCAGGCGCGTGACGGAGAGCGCCACGCGGTGCTCATGGCCCTCAACGCGCTGCGGTTGCACCATACGGGGGGCTCCTGGCTGTTCAAGCGGCTCCTTGCCCGGACGCCGCTCGGTCGGCCTCCCGCGGGGCCGAGGCGTCTGGGCTGGCCGTTCTGGCTGCGCTTTGCGCTCGGTCGGCCGTGGCTGCTGCTGGCCTTCGCCCGAGAGCTCTGGTTCACGGGCCGGGACCCCGAGGCGGACCCGATGCGGGTCGGGCGGGAGGTGGCCCGCGCTGCGCTGGAGACGGCCGCCGTCCAGATCGTCAGACGCAACGAGCCCGCCCCGCTCGAGGGGCTGCCGACGATCTACCTCGTCAGCCACCGCCACGGCGACCTGGACCCGTTCTTGCTGCTGCACGCCTTGCCCCAGCGGGTGGCCGTCGTGGTGGGGCCGCGGGCGCAGCGCTGGCCGCTGATCAACCGCCTGTCACGGTCGCCCTCGTTCGTGCTGACGGGGCGGGAGCGTGGTGTCGTGATCGCTGACGCCATCGCCTCCGTGCGGGCCAACCTCGCCCTGGCGCTGTACCCCGAGGTCACGGAGCCGAGCTACCTCGGGGAGGGCGCGCCGGCCCGCAGCGGCCTGCTCTGGATCCTCCAGGCGCTCGAGCATGTTCAGCTCATCCCGGTGCTGCTCGATGACGCGTTCCTGATCGGCCCTGGGGGAGGCCAGGTGGACCTCTGGTTCGGGCCGCCGCTGACGTGCAACCCCGAGACCAGCGCGACCATGCTCAACCGTGTGCGGATGTTCTTCCACCGCCACGTGCAGCGCATCAACGCCCTCGACGAGGGCCCGCCGCCGCCGTCAGCCTGACGCCCTGCCCGGGAGGCCTGGCCTCCCTGAAAGGCTGAGGGCCCGGGACGCCTTGGCGTCCCGGGCCTCCTTGCTGTGGGTGGCCCGTGCTACTGCGCGGGACGCGTGACCTCGACCTGCGCGGCCGGGGGTTGCACGCCGGCCACCCCGCGGCGCTCTTCAATGCGCTTGAGGAAGGCCGCAAGCTCGGCCTTGCGAGCGGCCACGCGCTGCTCGGCCCGGCCCTTGAGGGCCTCTTCCTCCGAGACCTCGCCATTCTTGTCGGTGTCGAACCGCTGCCACATCCCGACTTCCTTGCCGTCGAGGGCGTTGTCCTCGTTGAGGTCGGCCTTCTTGAAGTCGGCCTTGTCGGCCGCAGCGGCGTCTGCCTCCTGCTTCTTGCGGAAGGCCTTGTACTCGTCGAGCGTGACCTTGGTGGCGTTGGGGTTGGCCTTCTTGTAGTCGGCCGGGATCTCCGTGCCAGTGAGGGCGCCGTTGCCCGTGATGTCGCGGGCCTTGAACTCGGCCTCGAGCTCCGCGTCGGTGATCGCCGGGGCGCCGCCGCCCTGGGCCTTGCGGTCGCCGTCGCGGCCCTTCAGGAACTCCATCAGGTCGAGCTTGCCGTCCTTGTTGAGGTCGTACTTCTGATGCTCGGCGCGGATCTCCTTGCCGTCGAGGAAGTTGTCCTCGTTCAGGTCCATCTTCGCGAAGAGCTCCTTGTCGGCCTTGACCTCGGCCGTGTCGCCGGTGCCGGGGCCGGTGCCGCCGATGGGATCGTTGCCGAAGAGGTTCTCTTCGGGCTTGGTCCGCCACTGCTCGATGAACTTGTCGACGGCGGCCTTGTCCTTGGGGCTGCCGACGAGCTTGCCGTCGCGGCCGACCAGGTCGTTGTCGCCGTTCT
>JAYKHR010000163.1:0-12638 GCA_035285125.1 Candidatus Sericytochromatia bacterium
CCTGTCACCGCTCGAAAAGGGCGTTACGTCTACATCGTACCCGCAGCCCCGGTGTCGCGAAACGCCCGGGAGGCCCCCTGAAAAGCGGAAGGGCCCGCCTTGTGGGCGGGCCCCTGCCGACGCGGGCCTAGTCGCGTCGGCCATGCGGCAGGTGCCGCATCCAGTCGCTCCCAAGTCTGGAGAAGAAATCGTGGGCGTTGATGACGTCGTCCGAAGAGATGGGCGTGAGCTTAGAAAACTTTTCTTCCTCCCGCCGCGAGGAGAAAATGCCGCGGGGCCGGATGGCGGCCACAGCCGGGGCGCCCGCACTGACGGGTTCGCGCTCGTGGCGCTCGGGGGCTGGGGCGTCGCCCGCCTCGTATTCCACCCCGACAATTGCCACGCCCGCGGGCTGCTGGCAGGCGGTGCAGTGGACCCGGACCACCCAGTAGTCTTTCTCCTCTCGGAGGAGTTTCACGCCCTCTGGCGTGAAGGCGTGCTGGCAGTGCGCGCAGCGAAGCTTCCGGAAGTGCTCTTGAACGACGGTGAAGTTCTTCATGACGCTCTCATCTCCCATCGAGACAGCGCACCCGCCACACCCGATGATTCAGACCTGACACGGCCGGACTCCACAGCCTTCCCCGGGCTGAAATCCGCTCACCGCGTGGTTTCCTGACGATTTGCCAAGCCCTTCATACCCGCCTGATCCCAAACCTAACCGGCACCCGTCCAACTTTGAAGATTTTAACGAAGGGGGGCGCGATGCGGCGTGCCGGCCTTTCTTGGGTAGTCGCGAGGGGTCGGAGCATGTTTCTCGATCACATACAGGTGGCGATCGCCATGCTCTCCCGGTAAGGTGACGTGTTCTGTCGCGACCAGCCGCCCGCGCAGCAGTTGCAGGGCCCGGGCACTCTCCGCGAGCTCGTCCGGTCCCTTGGCGCCCTTCGACACCACCAGGCACCCGCCCGGCCGGACGAACGGCAAACAGAGCTCGAGCAACTCGGGGAGGCTCGCGAGCGCGCGAGCCGTCACGACGTCGTAGGCATCCCGGTGCGCGGGCTGCCGCGCCAGGTCCTCCGCGCGCCCGTGCAGGCCCTCCGCGTTGGCGAGCCCGAGCCTGGCGGCCGCGTCACAAACGAAGGCCACCTTCTTGCCGACGGCGTCGAGCATCGCCACGTGCCAGTGAGGTCGGACGATGGCCAGCGGAATGCCCGGCAGGCCCGCGCCGGCCCCGACGTCGAGCAGGCGCAGGGGGGCATCCTGACGATCGGCTGGGATGCCGCGCAAGAACAGCAGCGAGTCGAGGTAGTGCTTCACCACGGCCTCCCCCGGCTCCACAATCCGCGTCAGGTTGGTCTTGGCGTTGGCCTCGACCAGCGCGGCGTGGAACCGCTGAAGGGCCTCGCGGGCCTCGGAGGGAACCGCGATCGCGAGGGCTGCAGCCTGCTGAGGCAGGTCCTGCCAGGGGTTGAAGGAAGTATCCGACATGGAAGGCAAGTTTCTCTTAACTGTTTCTATATCTTACCTTAACACCCCTTCTAACAGGAGCCTCCCCCCCGATGCAGATCCGTTCAACCCTGCCCCTCACCACCCGCCCCGTGGCCGCGTCCCCGCGCCCGACCACGGCATCGACAGCGACGCCGGCCCAGGCCCCCGCGCCAGGCAAGATCGTCGCCAAGAACGCCGACGCCGCCTTCGGCTCGGACATCTTCCAGGCTGCCACCTACGGCCTCACCAACCTCGGCCAGATCGTCACGCTGCCCTCGTTCCTGGGCGGCCTCGTACGCGCCCTGCCGATGCAGGCCCTCGGCGCCTTTAACCTCGGGATGGGCCTGTTCAACGGCTACAAGGACATCAAAGGCCTCAAGGACCCGAAGAACACCCGCGCCTGGGACAACCACATCCGCCTGGGCGCCGACGCGGCGCTCGTGGCCGGCGGCGCGCTGATCCTGGGCGGTGCCCTGCTCTCCCCTGCGTTGCCCCTCGTGGGTGCCGGCCTGGCGGCCGCCGGCTTCTTCGCTCGCACCGTGGGCATCTGGAACGACGAGTCCAGGCTCTGAGCCTCCCGCCGAGGCCGAACGGACAGGCGCTCTCCCGGGGGGGAAGGGCGCCTGTTCGGTTTGGGGGCCCGCGGCGGGGGCTGGGCCACCGGGTCGAGCCGGGCACGCGAAGCCGGCGCCCCGTGCCCTTCAAGCCCGTCGCCCCGCGGGTGCGGCCTCGCTGATCAGGGTCGGCCCCGCCTCCCGAGGTGCCGCTCGAAGAAAGCGGCAGCGGCCTTTGCCACGGCCTCCAGCGTCCCGGGCTCCTCGAAGAGGTGGGTGGCACCCGGCACGATCACGAGCTCCACGGGAGCCCGCAACTGCGCGGCCGCCTCGCGGTTGAGGCTCAGCACCGTGGGGTCCTCGCCGCCCACCAGCAGCAGCGTCGGCGCCTGGACCTCGGCCAGGGCCGGGCCCGCCAGATCGGGTCGGCCGCCGCGCGACACGACGGCCCACACGCAGGCGGGGCGCTCAGCCGCCGCTATGAGGGCCGCCGCCGCCCCCGTGCTGGCCCCGAAGTAGCCCAGCGGCAGGCCTCGACAGGTGGGCAGTTGCCCGACCCAGTCCGTCACCTCGACCAGGCGACGGGCGAGCAGCCCGATGTCGAAGCGCCAGGCGGCCGTGACGGCGTCTTCTTGCTCCTCGGTCGGGGTCAGGAGGTCGAACAGCAGCGTGCCGAGGCCCGCGCGCCCCAGCACCTCCGCCACGTAGCGGTTGCGCGGGCTTTGCCGGCTGCTGCCGCTGCCGTGGGCGAAGAGCACGAGGCCCTGCGCGCCGGACGGCAGGGTCAAGGCGCCCGCCAGCCGAACGGCGGTCGCGGGGATGGTGAGTTCCTGAGGGCAGGTGGTGGGTTCCACGTTCGGGTCCTCCCACCTCCCACCATGCCGTCAGCGCCACGGGGCGGCCACAGGCGGTCGGGGGTGGGGCGCCGATTCCACGCGTGAGACCGGCGCCGACTCGCCGAGTTCCCGGGCGATCGCCTCGAGCGAAGCCTCCAGGCGGTCGAACATCCCGCCCGTTTCTGCTTTCATGTAAGGCCATGGCCCCCCGCCGTGCGGGATGAAGTACGTGGGCAGGCGTTTGGCCATCGGTCGCCCCCCCCCTGCCAGGATGTCCTACGTAGAACTATAGCGTCACGATGCCCACCGAACACCCCCCCTCGCTTTTGCCCCCCACCCTCGACGCCGTGGAGGCTGCCGTGAAGCGGCTCGCTGGCGTCGCCGTGCGCACGCCACTGCTGGAGTCTCCCGTGCTAAACGCCCGCCTCGGGGGGCGCGTGCTGCTCAAGGCCGAGGCGCTCCAGCGCACGGGCTCGTTCAAGTTTCGTGGGGCCTGGAACCGGATCTCGCAGCTTGACCCAGCCGCGGTGCCGGCGGGCGTGGTCGCCTATTCGTCGGGCAACCACGCCCAGGCCGTGGCGGCGGCTGCGGCGCGGCGGGGGCTGCCAGCGACGATCGTGATGCCCCTCGACTCACCGCCGCTCAAGATCGCACACACGCGGGCCCACGGCGCGGAGATCGTGCTGTACGACCGAGAGACGGCCAACCGCGAGGCCACGGCGATTGCCATCTGCGACTGCACGGGGGCGGTGCTCGTGCCCCCCTTCGAGGACCCCCATGTGATCGCAGGCCAGGCCACCGTGGGGCTCGAGCTCGCGGCGCAGGCGGCCGACCTCGATGCCGCGCTCGACGACGTGCTCGTGTGCTGCTCGGGCGGCGGCCTGATCGCCGGCGTGGCGCTGGCGCTCGAGGCCCGCAGCCCGGGCACGCGAGTATGGGCCGTCGAGCCCGACGAATTCGACGACACGGCGCGCTCGCTGGCCTCGGGCCAGCGGGAGCGCAACGCACGGGCCGGGGGCGGGCTGTGCGACGCCCTGCTGGTGCCCACACCGGGCGAGCTGACGTTCTCGATCAACCAGCGGCTGCTGGCGGGCGCCCTGCTGGTCTCTGATGCCGAGGTGCGCGAGGCGATGCGGTTCGCCTTCGAGCACCTCAAGCTGGTGGTCGAACCGGGTGGTGCCGCCGCGCTGGCGGCCGTCCTCGCGGGGCGCCTGCCCGTGGCAGGACGCACCGTCGGCGTGGTGGTGTCGGGCGGCAACGTCGACCCCGCGCTGTTCGCCGAGGTGCTGGCCGAGGGCCCGCGGGTCGGGTAAGGCCCAGGGCCGGGCGCACTTCAGGCATCATCGTGGCTGACGGTGGCTAGGATTCTCGTTGAGCTCCGAGCTCCGGGTTCCGAATGCGATAAGGCCCAGCCGCCGCGTTTCCCGGCACCTACGCCCGGGTAGTTCGGAAGCGTCACCCTCACGTCAGGAGGCGCCCTTGGCCCGCCCGGAGTTCCAACCCGCGTTCGGCACCCACCCCGTGCCCCAACTGCTCGAGGACCTGGGGGAGTTCGCCGCCGACGTGAAGGGCTACTTCAGCGGCCGCTTCAAGCTCGCGCCGGGCAGCGCGGAGGTTTGGCTCGGGGGACCCGAGTGTGCGGGAGAGTTTGCGATCTTCGGGCACGACGCCGATGGGTCCTGCTACGGCTTCTGGCTCTACGACGGCCGCCCACTGGCCGACGCCCCCGTGGTCTACCTCAACGCGGGGCACAGTGGCAGCACGGTGATCGCCAGGGACCTCGAGGAGTTCCTCTCGCTGCTCGCCCTGGACGTCACGGACCTCGGGATCTACTACGACGAGGCCAGCCGCCCCCGCAAGCACAGCGCGGGGCACACGGCCTTCGTCACCTGGCTGGCCGAGTGCTTCGGCATCCAGCCAGCCGTTCACCCGGAGCGCCTCGTGAAGCGAGCCGCGGCAGCCCACCCCACGCTGGCCTCCCGCTTCGGCAAGCGCGGCGCCTGAGCCCGTATCGGGAGCCAGCCTGGCGGGTATGGAGGAACCGTGGATCCTGCCCTGCGTCGTCCGCTTCACCTCGCCCCCCGGCGCATTCTCGCAGCCGCGCTCGCGGCCTGGCTCTGCCAGCCCGGCGAAACGCTCGCGCAGGTCGACTCGGAGCCCCCGCCCGACCCCCTCTCTGAGTTCGAGCTCTACGAGGGGGAGGCACCTGTCGACGACCACACCTTCCTGCGCAAGGTGGCGCCCGTCGCGCCGGCGCTGTCGGCACGACGCCTCCGGTATCAGGGCGTGGAGTGGGCCGAGGCAACCGCCCCTGCGGGGCAGATCATCGCCATCATCGGCGCGGGCCTGCTCGGCGGCGGTTTCGTCGCCAGCAGCCTGGGGCGATCAAGCCTCTGGCCCGCGGATGTGGGGGCCCAGTTGCTCGCCCTCGGGGCCGGGCTCCAGACCACCGGCCTCGTGACCACGGGGGTGGGCGCAACGGCCTGGGTGGGGGCGCTGGGGGCTCAGGGGGCCCTCGCGCCGCGCGTCCGGCCGTTCTACCTGCTCGAGGCCGAGCGCGCGGCGGCCAAGTACAACGTCCTGAACCGCGGCCTACCACCGCTGCGCGTGCGGCGCCTGGAGGCCCTGCGAAGTCTGACGGAGCCCGGCGCCCAGGCTGGCGCCGGGCGGGCCGCCGCCGTGCCGACCTCGTACCTCTCGACCGAAACGGCCCAGGTGCTATCGGACGGCGTGTGGCTGGCCTCCGTGGGGGCCCCCACCGGCAGCCTCCCGCTGCTGCTGGCCGTCGGCGTGGGCGGCCAGGCGGAGGCCGATCTCGCGCTGGGGCTCCAGGGCAGCTCTTCCGGCCACGTGATGGGGCACGCCGGGGCGGCCTGGAAGCATCGCCTCGTGACCACGAGCGGCAGCCAGCTCGCGTTGCGGGCGGCGCTGGGCGTCACGGGCCTGGGCGACATGGCGCCAGCCGCGGCGGGGGCGACGCTCTCGATGCCCGTCAGCTTCTCGCTCGGGCCCGTGACGCTGACGACCACCCCCCAGGCCCGCCTCGCGGACCTCTCGGCCGCGCGGCTGGGGCTGGAGGTCGGGGGCAGCGTGGGCGCCGCCTGGCGGGTGGGCGGGGGCTGGAGCCTGCTGGGCGACGTGGCGCCACGCGTGGGGCTGGCTGGCGGCTTCGACGCCCCCGCGGGCCTGGGGCTGCGCTACCAGGCCTCCGACCAGGCCTGCCTGGACCTCACGGTCGGGCACCTCGGCCTGCGGCCGGAGGTGCAAGGCCGGGCCGGGCTGCTGGCTGTCGTGGGGCACGTGAGGCTGTAAGGCCCGCGGACGACGTTTGGCAGAGCGGAACGCCAGGGATGTACCGGCTATGACGACCACGCCCTCAAGGCCCCCGCCCCGCGCTGGTGGCTCCGCGCAGCCTCCCCGGCCTGGCCGTCGCCAGTTGCTCCGCGGGGCCGTCACCGCGCTCGCGCTCGCGCTCGCGGGGTGCGGCGCGGAGCCGCCTGGGCGCACCTGGGCCCTGCCCGCGGCGACCCACGACGGCCCCTGGGCGCCTTACGACGGCGCCGTGGAGGCGCTCTCCCCGGGCCACCAGCGGGGCCTGCAGGAGGTCGCCCGCGCCTGGGGTGACGTGGCTGCGGCCCTGCAGGGGACGGCCGTGTCGCCGGAGGGCTGGGCGTCGCTGCGGGCCGCCTGCTGGCCCGACCGCTACCCGGCGGGGTGGACCTCCCCTTTCCCGCCAGGCCCCACGGCGGAGCCCAGCGGGCTGGATCTGGCCAGCCCCTTCGTGCGTCGGTTCGGCGACGTGATCGCGGAGACGGGCCCGGGGGAATTCACGCCCGTCGCGCTGCGGGGGCCGACGTGGCACGCGCACACCGCATTCCAGCAAGCGCCCGACGGCCGGGTGCACGACATCGTGACCCTGACCACCGGCGCTGGGGGCGAGCGCTTGGCCGGCCTCAACGTCAGGGCTCGGCCGACGACGGGGCCGTGTGACGAGGCCTGGGCCGGCCAGCCCGGCGTCGCCCCACCCACGGCCTGCCTGCTGGCCCTCGAGGACGTCACCCTCAGCGGATCCGGGCTGCTGAAGGGCCGGTCGGCGTCGGGGCACTCGTGGTTGGCCGAAGGCCTTGCGGACAGCGGCACCAGCGTCGTGGGGGGCGTCCGCGTGCCCCGAGGCTGGCGGGTGCGCGCCGTGGCGGCCGACGTGACGGTCGAAGGCACGGTGCGGCTGGCCGCCGTGCCCACGTGGGAGGCTCCCGTGAGCGAGGCGGAGGGGCAGGCCACGGTGGCGACGTCCCGAGGCGTGGAGCGGCTGCAGCTCTCGTGGCAGCAGGGCGGCCCCACGCACGTCACCTTCGCAGGCGGCAGCCTCCGGCTGGATCTCGACGGCAGCGAGCTGCCGCGCGTGCTGGACCCGCGCGACGGCAGCGTCGAGGCCCTGCTGGAGCGCCACGGGGAGGTGGGGGGCGTGTGGGTGGCTGCGATCCTGCGCCGGGACGGCTCCCGCAAGTCGTACGTGCTCGGTCCGGCGGACTGGCGGCGGTGGCCCCTGTCGCCGGCCCGCGACGAGGCGCCGGTGCGCGACGGCGAGGGCTTCGGACCAACGCCCCGGCGCGCCCCGGCGGCCCTGGCGCCGCGGCTGGACCCTGGGTTCTGAGGCTGGCAAGTTTGCAGCCACCCGGGCGACAATGAACGGGTGGTCCTTCGTGCATCAACTGCCCTCGGCCTGGCCCTGCTCCTCTCCGGTTGCGGAGGGGCTCCTCGGGGCGTGGCCACGCGGACCTCGGGGGGGCAGGCCAGGGCGGCCGTGGCCTGGCAGGCGATCGCGGCACCCCCGGACAACCCCGTCACGCAGGCCAAGGTGGAACTCGGCTTCCGGCTGTGGTTCGAGCCCCGCCTCTCTGGCAACGACCGCATGACGTGCGCCACATGCCACCACCACACCACGGGGTTCTCCAACGCGGAGCCCACCGCAGCCGGCATTCACGGCCAGCGAGGGAACCGCAACGTCCCCACCATCTACGCGGCGGCGGGCAGCCTGGAGCAATTCTGGGATGGACGGGCGGGCAGCCTCGAGGCCCAGGCCTTGCAGCCCATCGAGAACCCCATCGAGATGGACGCGCGGCTGCCGGACGTGATCCGCAAGCTGGAGCAGCACCCCTACTACCCTCAGAAGTTCCAGCAGGCCTTCGGCACGGGCGTGACGCCCGACGGCATGGCCCGGGCCCTGGCCTCCTTCGAGCGGGCGCTGCGGCTGAAGGCCTCGGCCTTCGAGCGCTTCCAAGGTGGCGAGGCCGACGCGCTCACGGAGCAGCAGCAGCGCGGGATGGCCATCTTCACCTCGGCGCGCGGTGGCTGCGTGGGCTGTCACAGCGGGCCAGACTTCACGGACCGGCGCTTCCACAACACGGGCGTCGGGCAGGACGGTCCGCAGCGGGATCCGGGCCGCCAGGCCGTGACCCACCGCGACGAGGACCTCGGCGCGTTCAAGACGCCCACGCTGCGCAACGTGGCAAGGTCGGGGCCCTACATGCATGACGGATCGATCGCCACCTTGGAGGCCGTCGTCGCCCACTACAACCGGGGCGGCGGGCCCAACGCCCAGCTTGACCCCCGCCTGGCCCCGCTCGGCCTGACGCCGCCCGAGGAGCAGGACCTCGTGGCTTTCCTGCGCGCGCTGAGCGCCCCCGACAACCTCAAGGAGCTCGCCGGCCTGCCCGGGATCCGGAACCCGCGGCGGCCGAACGAGCCGCTGGCGGTGCCGGCCGAGTTGTTGCCCTGACGCGGGGGCCCCCGGTCGCGGGGCCGCTGGGGTTGCGGACGGGCCGACGCTCAGCGTCTAGCTGGGCCACAACCTAGCCTTTACCAGACCTGCGTCGCGTGAAACCTGCTTGTAACCGACGCCGACGACGAAGCTCACGTGAGCCGCAGGTCCGCAGCCCCCTCGGTCCCGGGGGCCCCGCCGGAGGAAGTTCGCCGCATGCAGACCACCCCCACGCCCAACCCGCGCAACCAGCTTCTCACCCTGACGGGCAGCCCCAAGGTGGCGTTCGACAAGGCGGCGCTGGACTGGCGCCCCGACCCCTCCTTCCAGCTGGATGCCTTTGTGCGGGCGTCTGAGGCTGCGCCCCCGAAGGGCAGCCTTGAGGCCGCGCTGCAGGGCGTCACCCAGCCAGAGTGGCCCACCCTCAAGGACTTCGGGCTCGGCGAGGTACCGGCCATGCCGGACGGCCTGAAGCTTGACCTGACATGGGCCTACAACTACGCCGCAACCCAGATGCAGCCCTTGCCGCAGGACGGGAGCCCCGATGAGAGCGAAGCGGGCCGCCGGGCCCGGGCAGCCCTCGCCCGCGTGGCAAAGCGGGCCTCGGCGGGGCGGCGACCCGACGGGCGCTGCTACAAGCACGTCTGGAGTTTCCTCAACTGGGTCGGCGGCTACGGCCGAATCGTGCAGCGCGGCATCCCCGCCTCCCACGCCACCTTTGCCAAGCAGTTCGCCTACCTGGTGAACCCGAACCCGGCGGCCTACGGCCTGCGGAAGCTGAAGCTCGACAACCCCTACATGGCCCCGGAGGGCGCGATCGTGGTGGTTCGCCCGGGAACTCCGGGCACGCGCCACCGCGAGGCGGGCGACATCGCCATCGCCGACGGCAACGGCCGGTTCTTCAACGGGGGCGAGATGGGCTACGGCGGCCCGCGCAACTTCCCGCCGGGCAACCGCCACGTGCTCGGGATCTACGTCCCGCTCTGAGGCCTCACCCCTTGACCACCGCCATCGGGCGCAGCCTGGCCACCCGGAGGGCCAGGCCCGCGCCCTCGGCCACCGCCACCACGGCATCCACGTCCTTGTAGGCCTCGGGCGCCGCCTCGGTGAGGCCGGCCCGGCTCGCGCCGCGGACGAGGTGAAGCCCCTGACGCCCACGCGCATGTCGGGCCGGTGGTTCCGCGGGAGTTCCCAGCACCAGTCGTCGACGCGGCGCAGCGCAGCCCAGGGGCCCGCGGCCCTAGATGTCGAAGTAAGCCTGGCCGGCCCAGCCCCCCTCCACGGGGCCGAAGGCCATCTCGTGGTACGTCACGGCCTTCACGTCATACCCCTCAGGGCCGCGCGCCCCCCGGCCCGTGGCCTCGACCTCCACGGCGCCCCCGGCCCCCTCCCGCACCCGGACGGCGGCCGGCACGCCGACCGGGGTGTCCGCCGCCCACACCAGCTGGGCGAGCAGCTTGAACAGGCGTTCCACGTCGTCGGCCCCTGTCACGCGCCAGCACTGGTCGGGCACGATCGCCGGCCTCGACGTGGGCTGCACGCCCAGCAGCGCCAGCAGGCCTTGGGCGGCCTCCTCGAAGGCCGCCGCCCGGGTGGGGGCCCAGAAGGCCAGCCCCACGTCCGCGGGATGGGGCAGCACGCGGTGGCCCCGCGTCGGCCGCCTGGGCCCCGCCGTCACGTGACGGCGGACCGTCACCGCCCGGGCCTCAGCAGGGGGTGCTCGCGGTAGGCCCGCGTCTCGCGCGCGATGGTCACGTGCTGGCCCTGCCGCTCGTCGAGCCGCAGCTCTGTGTAGACCCGCCCGACGCCCGCGCACATCACGGCTTGGTGGGCATCCCGCGCCACGCGCAGGACATCATCAAGCTCACCTTCCAGGGTGGTGCCCAGGGCGTCCACCTCGTGGCGCAGGCCGCTGGCCCGCACCACCTTGAGCGCCGCCTCGACGTAGCGGCGCACGTCCGCCTCGCCCATCGGGATGATGGTCAACTCCGCCACGATCATGTCCGTCGTCCTCCCCTCCACACCGCTCCAGGGGGATGATGCGCCACCGCCGCCGCGCCCCGAAGCGTCGAGCCGGCCTCATCGCGGCGGTCAGGGAAGAGCCCGAGCCTCAGGCCACCTGGACCTGCGCCAGGCTGGCCCGCATGGACGCCAGCGCCCGCTGCAGCCCCTCGGACCCGAGGCGCAGGGCCGAGGCGAGGGCCTGGACCTCACCGGGCGCATAGCGATCGCCCATCAGTTGGTTCATGTACAGGAACTTCTCAGGGGAGATGGCCATCGCGCTGGCCGGGTCGTTGTAGAAGGTGCGGGTGAACTCGGCGAAGTCCTCCACCGGGTCCGTCGCGCCGTAGTCGCTGACGACGGTGGCCCGGGCGCCGACGCGCACACTGGGGTCCTTGTAGTAGCGGCGCTCGGCCCCGGCGAAGGACGCATAACCGTCAGCGAGCGAGCCGTCCTTCTCGCGCCAGTCGGCGAGCGAGGACCACTCGGCCACCAGCCGCTTCTCGTGGGCCGCGGCGGCCGCCTGAGACATGCCCGGGCGGCCACCAATCTGCACGGCGTGGCCGGACTCGTGCACCAGCGTGCCCTCCGCCATCGAGACCCCCACGGCCTCGTCGGCATTGGGCATCCGCATCGCGTTGTCGAACAGCACGATGAGGTCCTTGTTGTCCGCAGCGGCCGTGCGGTACCCCATGGTGCCCCCCTGGTAAGGTGATGAGCCGGGCTTGTAGTACATGATGGCCTTGCCTGCCTGCCGCGCCTCGACCACCGCAGCCTGCCCCACCGGCGCCGTGGGCTCCCCCATGTTGACGTAGGTGGTGCCCGCCAGCCCCTGTGGCAGCTTGCCGTTGGCCTCCATACGTTGCAGCGCGTTGTAGAGCTGGGAGGTGCCCTGCGCCGACCAGTCCTTGACCAGGGCGTCCTGCCCGCGGGCCCAGTCATGGGGGATCGGGTAGCGGCCGGCCTCGCGGTGAACCGCCACGCCGAAGCGCTGTTCGATCGCCGTGGCGAGGCGCCCGACCACCGTCCGGTGTTGGTCGGCGGCAGGCCCCGTCAGGTTGGCGAACGCGGCCGTGCGGACGTCGGCCGGCAGGCGCGTCATGTCGGCCACGAAGTTGGCCTTCTGCTGCGCCGTCATGCCGCGCGTCAGCTCGCCCACCAGGGCCGGCCGATCACCCGCCAGGCGCCCGAGCTGGGTGTCCAGGACCTTGCCCAGGTGGGTGTCGAAGTCGAGCAGCGTGGCCTTCTGGGCCCCCAGCGCCTTGACGGCCTCGGCCCGCTGGGCGTCTGGCAGCACCCGCAGGCGATCGCGCAGCAGGCGCACCTGCTCGGCGCGGGCCAGGGCCTCGGGGTAGGTGGGGTGGGCCGCCTTCAGGGCCGCCTCGGGCACCTCCAGCTTGTCGAGCGTGCGCGCCGACACGCCCAGATCCTGCAGGATCCGGCGGTTCACCAGCGCGTCGAGCTCGTAGTAGTTGGTCTTGCCGGCCCGCAGCGCCTCGTTCACCGTCTTCACGAGGGTCTTGAGGTTGCGGGGATCCTCGCTGGTCATGTCCCGCAGCAGCGACACCAGCATCCGGGGGTCGTGCTCGCCCTTCGGGAGCACTACGCCGGCGTCCATCAGCAGCTGGCGCGTCACGGTGCCCCGCAGCCCCTCGACGTCGGCCGAGGTGGCGGCCTGCGCCGCGACCTTCAGGTAGCGGCCGCTCTGGCCGGTGGCGAAGCGGTCCGTGAAGCCCCGGAGCGACTTGAGGTCGTCGGCCTTCAGGCTGGCGCGCTCCAGCCGCTGGAAGAAGGGCGGCGTGACGCCCCGCTCCGCATACAGCAGGCGCTCGGCCTCCAGCGTCAGGGGGGCTGCCCCCACCAGGCCGCGCCCCAGGCCGACGTTGATGCCGCGCACGGCGTCCGCGAGGTCGTAGTTGCTGCGGAAGGTCTGCAGGTAGCGGCGGGTGCCGACCATCTCGGCGATCGGCATCGCCTCCGGCACCTGCACGCCGTGGGCGCCGAGGTAGTTGGCGTGCA
>JAYKHR010000164.1:0-6406 GCA_035285125.1 Candidatus Sericytochromatia bacterium
TGGGCCTGGCCGTGGGGCCGACGAGGGCGCCCTCGAAGCGGCAGCCCGGGAGGATTCCCAGCAACAGGGCCAGGCCGGCCGCTCGCATCCGCACGCAGGGTCCTCCAGATCGTCGACCTGCACAGCACTCCCGGGGCGAGGGGGGATGAAACGGCACCCCGGCTGCCGCCGCACCCACCACGGGGTAGAAGAAGGGCACCCCCATCGGAGGCCCCACCCATGCCCACCGCCATCGTCTGGCCCACCCTCCTGGCTGCCTCCCTGCTCGTCACCGGGTGTCGTGAGGCCGCCGCGCTGGCGCCCGTGCTGGTGGGCGTCGTGGAGGTCCTGGCAGACGAGGGACGCAGCGAGAACCCAGGCGGGCCGGCCGGCAACCGCCGCGAGGACCCGACGCCCGCCACCGAGCCACCGGATGATCCCGCAGGCGTGCCGTACGTCCCCCGCTGGACAGAGGCCGAGGAGCCCGGGGAGCCCGCGCTCGAAGCCCTCGTCGTGCGTTACACCAACGAGGCCCGCGCCACGGAGGGCCTGCCCCCGCTCGCCCCCCGCCCGGCGCTGCACGTGGCGGCTCGCCAGCACAGCCGGGAGATGCTGGCGCTGGACTACTTCGCGCACGAGGCGCCCGTCGCCGCGCACCGCACGCCGTCCCAGCGCGTCCGGCTGGCCGGGTACTGGGCGGGCGCGGCCGAGAACATCTACGACTTTCGAGACAAGGCCACGCCCGAGGAGACGGCGCGGGCCCTGGTCGACGGCTGGATGAAGAGCCCGGGGCACCGGCGCAACATCCTCGCGGAGAACTTGCACCTCGGCGTCGGGGTCCACCACCGGGGCAACCGCCTGATGGCCACGCAGGTCTTCGGCAAGCAGGCGCTCGACGTGTCTCGCCTGACCCTGGCCAAGGAGCCCGAGGGCGTGAGGGTCCGCGTCGTGGCCCGGGCCGAGCCGGGCGCACGCTTCAGGAGCTGCACCGTCCGGGTGAACGAGCGCGTCGTGTCGGCCTCCCCGATCCCCTTCGCGCCTGGCGAGACCTTCCGTTTCTCCGCCCTCGTGCCGAGCGGAGGCTCGCACGCCCTCATCCTGAACATGATCGACCCCGCGGACGGGGGCCGGCTGCTGTGGCCGACGCCGCTCGTCACCATCGACACGGCTCAACCGCTCGAGCAGGCCGTCACGCCACGGGCCGAGGTGGAGTGACATGGGGCCTGAACTGTCGCCGCCGGTGGCCCCGGCGACGCCCAGGCAAGGGGGAACCCTTGAGGTTTCATGACCCACTTCGATGACCGCGGGCTCCCCCTCTCGACGCCGTCCGAGGCGGCCGCCGAGCGCTATCGCGCTGGCGTGCTGCTGATGCTGTCGGCGTGGCCCGGCGGGGGCGAGGAGCTGGAGCGCGCGATCGCCGCCGACCCCGGCTTTGCGCTCGCCTGGGCGGCGCTCGCCCGGGTGCGGACGATCCACGCGCGTCCGGCGGAGGCGAAGGCGGCGATCGCCACCGCCGTCGACCTCGTCGCCCGCCACGGGACCGAGCGGGAGCGCAGCCACGTGGCCGTCCTCGACGCCGCCATCGCGGGCCGGACGCTGCAAGCCCGGGACCTCACGCTGGCCCACGCGGACCGCTGGCCGCGGGACGTGCTGATCCTGGGCATGGCGCTGGGGCCCTTCGGGCTCCTGGCCTTCTCGGGGATGGCTGGCCACAACCAGGCCCTGGTCGACCTGTGCGCACGCCACGCCGGCCACTTCGACGCCGACGACTGGTGGTTCCTCACCTACCACGGCTGGGCGCTCGCCGAAAACGGCGAGGCCGGGCGCGGGCGGTCGATGCTGGAGCGCGCCCTCGCGGTCCGGCGGGAGAACGCCAGCGGCGTGCATGCCCTCGCCCACGCGATGCACGAAATTGGGGCCGGTGAGGACATCGTGACGCTGGTCGACGGCTGGCTGCCCGGCTACGGCCGGGAGGGCGTGCTGCACGGCCACCTGACGTGGCATGCCGCGCTCGTGGCCCTCGAGCGCGACGACGTGCCTGCCGCGCTGCGGCTCTACGAGGCCCATGTCCGGCCGACGGCGACCCTGGGCATGCCCATCAACGTCGTCAGCGACGGCGCCTCCTTCTTGTGGCGCCTCGGCGCCTACGGCCACGACGTCCCCGCCACGCTCTGGCAGGAGCTGCGCGCGTACGCGGCCGGAAGGTACCCGGAGGCCGTCGGCCACGGCTTCATCGACGCGCACATGGCGATCATCGAGGCCTCCATGAGCGATCGTGAGGCCCTCGAGCGCCGCGCCCGGACGCTTGCCGAGATGGCGGCGGCGGGCACGCTGGCGGCCGGGCCGGTGGTGCCGGCGATCGCCCGCGCGGCGCAGGCCTTCGCCGAGGGCGCGTACGGCGCGTGCGCGCGCGTGCTGGAGCCGGTGGCGGGCGACGTCTCACGGATCGGGGGCTCCGGGGCGCAGCGCGAGATGCTCGAAGACATGTTGCTGGTGGCCTACATGCGCGGTGGCGAGGCCGGGAGGGCCCGGGCCTTGCTCGACCGCCGCCTGCACCGCCGCCCGTCCCCGCGCGACGCGCGCTGGCGCGGGCACCTCGGCGGATAACGGAACTCGCCGACGTGGGGAGGAAGCGATCGTGGCAGGGCGAGGGACGCCCTGGCAGGATGACGACCCCGTCCAGCTGGTGGCGACCGCGCGAGCCCCCCGCCGGGCTGAGCTCTGAACCGGGGACGGGTGGCGCTCGGGGCGCTCCAAAGCATTGCCGAAGGTCTGCCACGTGTTGGGCAGCGGAGGGTGGAGTAGCAAGGCCCCCAGGAGGCAGGCCAGGCTGTGTCGAGGCGCCTTTTGATGGAGGGGTTAGGGAGTTATTGGGGTCATCTTAATCGGCATCATCTTTGCAGAGAGCATCCGTTGGTCGGCAAGGCCCGATTTCTTGCTTGGGCCGGTGGGCCCTGAAAGGATCGAAGCATGGGCATGCAGGGCTTGGGGCTTCCTCGTCAGCTGTCGGGTCAGGCATCCGTCGTTGCGGCTGCCCCTGTTGGGGGTTCGAGTCAGCCGGCAGCCGCGTCTTTTGCCCGGGACAGCGCGAGCTTCCTCGGCCCGCCGTCCGCCACGCAGGCCTCGGTGGCACCGCCGGCAGCTTGGAACGTCCCCGCGCCTCAGGCCCCGCCGGTGCCGGCCGTCGCACCGGGGCAACTGGCCGCACTTCAGCACCTGAAGGCAGAGCTGGCGCGCCTGCAGCAGCAACTCGATGCGCTGATCGCCGTGAGCCAGCTGCCGGCGCCCGTGGTAGGCCTGCCTGTGGCCTGGCATTTGACGGCGTCTCCCGCCTGGCAGGCCCCACCCTCAGCCCCCCCCGTGGCTGCGCCGCCCGTGCCGATGCCCGAAGCCCCGCCCTCGCAGGCCCTGCCGCCAGCGCCCCCGGCACCTGCGCCAGCTGGCCCGCGCAAGGCCCGGGATGGGAGGCGTGCGCCGGCCGGGGGCGACGTCTTCGCCACAGCTCGCCTGGACCGTCGCCAGCCACCGACGGTCTCCTGGTATCGCCCTCACCGTCAGCACCAGACCCCTGAGCTCAGGCTCTCGGGCAACGTCACGGCTGACAACTTCTGGCGTGAGGTCGCGCTGGCCTCGATGAACGTCGGCATGAGCCCCAGGCGGATGGCCAGGGTGCTCGAGGAGGCTCTCCCGGCTGCGTTGAGTCAGCTGGGCGTGAGGTTGGATGAGGCGGCCAGGGCCGAGTTGGCAGCCACGATCCGGCGGCGGACTGCCGGGTTGCCCCGTGCCAACCCCATCCCCCCCGAGTTGCACCCCGACAGGACTCACAAGTACCTGGATGACAACCCGGCGGCGGTGGGCTGGCGCGACAGGTACGGCCCGATGTTCGACCGGATGCTCAGCCGGGGCGCGTGACGCCACCAGGGGCCTGGGCCCCTGCGGGCCTGACGCCGCGTCAGGCGCCCTGACGGCGGCCGATGGGCCGAGCAAGCCCGCCCAAATCATTCTCCCTGTCGCCGTGTTCGGGAACTGGTTGGCCGGGATGACCACCCGGCTCGCCCCCACACGGGTCCGCTGCGGCACCCCAAGCACAACGATTCCGCGGGGCTCGAGTCCCGAAAGCAGCCACTGGAGGCCTGGCGCAAGGCACCACTAGACCCCGTCCTCAAGCTGAAGCCTGACCTGTTCGAGCAACTCCCGCTCTCCCACCAGGGTCATGCGAGCCCCGAGCTGTAACACGGTGTCGCCATCGGCCACCCGGCTGGCGTCCCGGAGTTGAACGGTCGCCACGAGGCAGTCCGGGGGCAGCGCGAGCTCCCGCAGCGTGCGCCCGGCCAGGCGGGGGTTGGTCATCTGCACCTCCAGCAGCTCCAGCCGCCCGGCGGCCGCGTCCCCAACGCCCACCATCGGCATCACCAGCGGGCGCGTCACCAGGCCCGCAAGGACGGCGGCCGCAGCCTGGGTCACGTTCACGGTGGGGATGCCGCTCTCCGCGAAGGCCGCCAGGTTCCTGGTGTCGTTGACCCGGGCCAAAATGCGCGGCGCCGGCCGCAGGGCCCGCACTCTCTGGCACAGCATGAGGTTCGCCTTGTCGCTGGGCGAGGCAGCCACGAACGCCTCGCACCACTCGATGCCTGCCTGGCGCAGCACCTCCTCGGAGGTGGCATCCCCCACCAGGGCATGCAGGCCGACAGCGTGCGCCAGGCGCACGTTGTCCGGCTCGCTGTCGAGCAGGGTCACGTGCTCGCCTTCTTCATGCAGGCGCGCAGCCAGCTCGCGGGCCACCTCATCTCCCCCAATCACCAGAATCTTCTTCGGCATCACGTTCAGCCTCCTGGCCGCCCAGGCAGCCCCTCCTCCCTCCACCAACACGGTCACGATGATGGTGAGCAGCACCAGTGGCCCCACCGCCTCTCCCCCCTGCACCCCCCAAGCGGCCAGCTCCACGCCCATCAGGGAGCCCAGCGAGGCCGCCACGATGCCCCGTGGCCCCATCCAGGCGATGAAGGCCCGCTCGCGCCAGCTCAGCGGAGAGCCCAGGGTGGAAAGCCCCACCGCCAAGGGTCGAACCGCGGCCATCAGGAGCACCACCACCGCCAGGCCGCCCCAGCCGAGATCCCGGAGCTCGTTCAGGTTCATGCCGGCCGCTAGCAGCACGAACACGAGCCCCAGCGACAGCGTCGTCATGTCGCCCTTGAACTGCTTGACCGTCTCGTGGTGTGGCAACTTGAGGCTGCCGAGCACGAGGCCAGCCAAGGCCACGGCGGCGATGCCGGACTCCCGGGCGAGCCCCTCCGCCACGGCATACGTGACCACCGCTCCGGCCAGCGCGCCGAGCCGGACGAGCTCGGGAGGGGCTGTCCGAGACAGCAGCAGCACGCCGCGCAACAGCAGGGCCGTCAGCGTCCCCACCGCAGCCCCGACAGCCAGGTGCGTGACCATCTGAGCCGCCCCCCCCAGGAGCCCGGTCGCCGACCCGGTGATGTACGAGAACATCGCCCCCGTCAGCAGCACCCCCACCGCATCCACCAGCACGCTCTCGGCCTCGAGGATGGTGCGGACCCGGTGGGGCAGGGGCAGGCGCTTGATGATGGGGGCGATGACGGTGGGGCCGGTCACGGAGACAATCGCCCCGTACAGGAGGGCCACCTTCCACGGCGTGCCCAGCAGAAAGTGCGCCGCGGTCCCGGCCATCAGCCAGGTGACGCCTGCGCCGATGGTGACGAGCAGCAGCACGGCCCGGGACGCGTGGCGTAGCTGCCGGACGTCGATGTTGAAGGCCCCATCGAAGACGATCACGGCCACGGCCAAGGCAACCAGCGCCCGCAGGCCTTCACCGAGGGCCTCCGGGGCGATCAGCCCGAGGCCTGCCTCGCCGAGGCCCAGGCCGCCAAGCAAGAGGAACAGAATGGCAGGCAGCCCACTCCTTCTCGCCAGGAACTGGGAGGCCACGCCCCAGGTCAGGATGAGGGCAATCGTGGTCACGATGGCCTGGGCAGGGTGGACATGGTGCAGCTCGGGCATCAGCTCAGCACCTCCTCCACCTGCACCAGGCGGCCCTCGCGCCGGGCGAGCTCCGCAGCGAAGCCCACGGCGTGCGACGGCATCGAGGCCGCGAGGTCCGTGAGCAGCCAGCCAGGGTCCGCTCGCCGCACGGCCTCCAGCCAGTTGCGCACCACCCGCACGTCTCCCCCTCCGTGAGGCCCCTCGCCACCAGCGCGCAGCTCCTCCACCCGACCCGAGGCGTAGTCGCGCAACACCACGACGTGCTCATCGAAGGTCAGGTCAGCCTCCGTCCCGTTCACGCGCAGGCGGCGGCCACAGGCCTGGGTGAAGGCTGTCACGGTGAAGGTCGCCGTGGCGCCGTTCTGGTGCTCGAGCATGACCGTCTGGTGGTCCACCACGTCGTTGTCCGCCCGATACACACACA
>JAYKHR010000165.1:0-134340 GCA_035285125.1 Candidatus Sericytochromatia bacterium
GCGTGTCCATCCACGTGCCGAGCCCGTCGATCAGATCCGACACGATGCGGAAGCCGTGGTGCATCACGGCCGTGCACACCTGCACGCTGGTGGCGCCGAGGGCGATGAACTCGGCCGCATCGCGCCAGGTGCTGATGCCGCCGATGCCGCTGATGGGCAGCCGGAACTCGGGGTGCCGGGCCAGGGCCGCCACCATGTGCAGCGCGATGGGCTTCACGGCGGGGCCGCAGTAGCCGCCGTTGGTGCTCTGGCCGCCCACGTTGGGGATGGGCACCATCGCATCGAGGTCCACCGCCATGAAGCTCTTGACGGTGTTGATGAGCGAGACGGCGTGGGCCCCACCCGCCTGGGCCGCCAGCCCGGGCCGCGTGATGTCCGTGATGTTGGGCGTGAGCTTCACGATCACGGGCACCGTGCTGGTGCGCATCACCCAACGCGTGATGGCCTCGAGCACGGCGGGCTCCTGGCCGACGGCCGAGCCCATTCCCCGCTCGCACATCCCGTGGGGGCAGCCGAAGTTCAGCTCGAGCCCCTTCGCGCCCGCCTCGATGGATCGCTCGATGTTCTCCTTCCACTCCTCCTCCGTCTCGAACATCAGCGAGACGACGGTGGCATGCTCAGGGTAGCGCCGCGTGACCTCCCTGATCTCGGCGTAGTTCACGTCGAGCGGGCGATCCGTGATGAGCTCGATGTTGTTGAGCCCCATCAGGCGCGCGCCGCCCCAGTCGTTCGCGGCGAACCGCGCCGTGACGTTGCGGATGGGCGTGCCCAGGGTCTTCCAGACGGCCCCACCCCAACCCATATCGTAGGCCCGCATGATCTGCTTGCCCGTGTTCGTCGGGGGCGCGGAGGCCAGCCAGAAGGGGTTGGGGGCGGTGATGCCGGCAAAGTTGACGCGAAGGTCGGCCATGGTCGCTTCCTCTCTGGGGCTCAGGCGCGGAGGAAGGCGTCGAGGCCACGCGCGGCCCGCTTGCCCTCGGCGGCGGCGTTGACCACCTCCTTGCCACCATTGACGCAATCGCCACCAGCAAAGACGTGGGGCAAGGAGGTCTGCCCCGTCTCCGGGTCGACCACGACGCAGCCGCGCTGCAGCGCCAGCCCAGGCAGGCCCGCCAGCAGCGCCGCGAGCTTCTCCTGGCCCGTAGCCCGCACCACGAGGTCGGCAGGCAGCGTGAACTCCTCGCCCGGCAGCGGCTGCAGCGCCTCGTCGACGCGGGCGCAGCGCAGGCCCGTCACGCGCGTGTCGCCTTCGATGGCCACCGGCACGGCCCGCAGCTCCAGCACCACGCCCTCCTGCCGGGCATGGTCGAGCTCGTGCGCGTAGCCCGTCATGCTGGCCTCGTCCCGGCGGTACACCATGGTGACGCGCGCCACGCCAAGGTGGCGGAGCTCCCGGGCGATGTCGACGGCGGTGTTGCCCCCCCCGATGACCACGGCGCTGCGGGCGTCGCCCAGCACGAAGGCGGGGTCGTTCTTGATGCGCTCGATCAGCGCCACCGCCCCCCACGACCCGGCCAGCGCCTCACCGGGGAGCCCCAGCCGGCTGTCGGGCCCCAGCCCCATGCCGAGGAAGACGGCGTCGAAGTCCCGGGTGAGGTCATCGAAGGTGACGTCCTGCCCCACCGCCACCCCCGTGCGCAGCTCGATGCCCCCGACGCCCAGCACGTAGCCGACCTCCTCCAGCGAGGCCTCCGTCTGCAGCTTGTAGGGGGCGACGCCGGTGGTGTTGAGGCCGCCCGCCAGGTCGCGGGCCTCGAAGATCACGCAGGCGTGGCCGCGCACGGCCAGCTCGTGGGCCGCCGCCAGCGACGCGGGGCCAGCGCCCACGAACGCGACGCGCTTGCCCGTCGGCGGCTGGCGCGTCGCGAAGCGCAGGCCGCGGGAGAGGGCGAAGTCGGTGGCGTGGCGCTGCAGCCGCCCGATCATGATGGGGGGCTCGTCATGCGCGTTGTGCACGCAGGCCCCGACGCAGAGCACCTCGACCGGGCAGACCCGCGCGCAGGAGTGGCCGAGGATGTTGGCGGCGAAGATGGTCTTCGCGGCCCCGGCCACGTTGTCGGTGGCGATGCGGCGGATGAACTCCGGGATGTCGATGCCCGTGGGGCAGGCAGCGATGCACGGCGCGTCGCTGCAGTAGAGGCACCGGTGGGCCTCCGCCCGGGCAGCCGTGCGCGAAAGCGCGGGCTTCTGGTCCACAATGCGGGACTCGAGTCGCTGACCGGGCACCGGGGGCGTGGTGGTCATGCGCGCGGAACCTCACTCGAAGGCCGGGAAAGCTACGCCAGCCGGGGGTGACACTGCAACACCCCCGGGGCCGGGGTGTCATCCATTGAACCCGGCAACCCGCGCGTCCTAACGATGCTGACGAGCCCCGCCGCGTTGACGCTGGCCCCTCGATCGCCTATCATCGAGGCCTGGATTAGGGGCGTAGCCAAGTGGTAAGGCACCTGGTTTTGGTCCAGGCATTCCTAGGTTCGAGTCCTAGCGCCCCTGCCTGAATGGGCCCCCGCGAACGTCCTGAACGTCGGCGGGGGCCTACTCCTTTCCACCGTTTCTCTGCCTGCCGCGAGCAGGCAGCCCATCGGCCCCGATGCTGGACCCCCTCACCTTGCTGGCCCTTGCCGTCGGCCTGGCGATGGACTCTTTCGCCGTTTCCATCGCGCTTGGCGTCTCGCTGCCCCGCGTGCGCACGAACCAGGCGCTGCGGCTCGCGCTGGCCTTCGGCGGGTTCCAGTTCCTGATGCCCGTCGTGGGATACCTGGCGGGCAAGAGCGTCGCGGGGCAGCAGTGGGTGGCAGACTACGACCACTGGATCGCGTTCGGGCTGCTCGCGGCCCTCGGGGCGAAGATGATCCGGGACGCCGGCACGCCGGACGAGGACGAGGCGGGCACGGCTGGCGACGGGGACCCCACCAAGAGTCCGCAACTCGTCGTGCTGGCGCTCGCCACGAGCGTGGACGCGCTGGCCGTGGGGCTCAGCCTGGCGCTGCTGCACGTCACGATCCTGCTGCCGAGCTCGATCATCGGCCTCACGGCCGCCGCCTTCGCCATCGTCGGGGTGCATCTTGGGCACCGCCTCGGCCACCACCTCGAGAGGCGGGCCGAGGTGGTGGGCGGGCTCGCGCTGATCGCGATCGGCCTTCGCATCCTGCTCGAGCACCTGCTCGGGGCGTCCGGTTGACCCCACGGCGCCCCCCGGACGCGCTTGCCGCGCCAGGGGCCGGCAGGGCCCGGAGGTGCTATACTGGGGCACCGCAGGGCCGTGGCGCGCACGGCCGCCAGCGGCGTCCCACCGGGCGCCAGGAGGACGAGCAGGCGATGGGCCAGGCGTTGGTTGCGATCGTGATGGCCGCGGGCAAGGGCACCCGGATGAAGTCCGACCGCCCCAAGGTGCTCCACGAACTGGCGGGCGAGAGCCTGCTCGGGCACGTGCTACACACGCTGAGCGGCTTGCCACTGACGGGCACCTTCGTGATCGTGGGCCACGGCGCGGACCAGGTGCGCGCTGCCCTGCCGGCGGGCGTGCAGGCGGTCGAGCAGCGCGAGCAGCTGGGCACGGGCCACGCCGTGGACCAGGTGACGCCCTCGCTGGTCGGCCACGACGGGGACGTGCTGATCCTGTCCGGCGACGTGCCCCTGCTCTCCGCTGAGACCCTGGCCGCGATGCACGCGCTCCATGTCCGGGAAGGGGCGGCCGTGACGATGCTGTCCGCGGAGCTCCCCGACCCGACGGGCTACGGACGGGTCCTCAGGGACGCGAACGGTCGCGTCATCGGCATCGTCGAGCAAAAGGACGCCACCCCGGCACAGCTGGCCGTGCGGGAAGGCAACCTCGGCACCTACCTCGCGAAGTGGCCCCTGCTCCGGGAGGCGCTCGCGAACCTCACGCCCAACAACGCGCAGGGCGAGTACTACCTGACGGACGCGATCGCGCACCTGGCCCAGGCCGGCCACCCCGTCGCCTGCCACGTCACGCCCGACCCGCTCGAAGGCGAAGGGGTGAACACGCGGGCGCAGCTGGCACGGCTGCAGGCTGCCTACCAGGCGCGCACAGCCGATCGCTGGATGGCCGCTGGCGTGACCTTCGTCTCGCCGGCCACCACCATCGTCGGTCCCCGCGTCCAGCTCGGCCGCGACACGGTGCTGGAGCCCGGGACCATCCTGCTCGGCCGCACCACGGTCGGAGAGCGCTGCGTCATCGGCGCCCACAGCCAGCTGCGCGACGTGACGTGCGCGGACGAGGTGGAGATCCTCTGCTCTTACCTGACGGATGCGAGCATCGGCGAGGGAACGCACGTCGGTCCGTACGCTCACCTCCGGCAAGGCGCGGCCCTGGGGCGGAAGGTTCGCCTGGGCAACTTCGTGGAGGTCAAGAAGTCAACGCTCGGCGACGGAGCCAAGGCGGCCCACCTGGCCTACCTGGGCGATGCGACGGTGGGATGCGACGTCAACATCGGCTGCGGCGTGATCACCGTGAATTACGACGGCACCCGGAAGTCGCGGACCATCATCGAGGACCGGGCCTTCGTGGGCAGCAACTCGAACCTCATCGCCCCCGTCACGGTGGGTGAAGAGGGCTACGTCGCCGCGGGCTCGACCATCACGATGGACGTGCCTGCCGGGGCCCTCGCCGTCGGGCGCGGGCGCCAGGTGAACAAGGACGGCTGGGTGGCCAAACGTCGCCAGGCGGCCCCACAGGCTTGATGGCGCCCGCGCCGTGCAGCACCGACAGGAGGGGAACCCGATGAGCACCGCAACCCAGGTCGAACTGCCGGACAACCTAGTCATTCGCCGGGATATCAAGCTGTTCAGCGGCTCCGCGAGCCCTGCGCTGGCTCAAGAGATTGCGGACTACCTCGGGGTGCGCCTCGGCGGCATGAAGATCGCCAACTTCTCGGACGGCGAGATTTACGTGCAGATTCAGGAGAGCGTGCGCGGGGACGACGTCTTCATCGTGCAGCCCGTTTGCCACCCGGTGAACTACCACCTGATGGAGCTCCTGATCATGCTGGACGCCTTCAAGCGGGCCTCGGCCCGCCAGGTCACGGCGGTGGTTCCCTACTACGCCTACGCCCGGCAGGACCGCAAGGCGCACGGGCGCGAGGCCATCAGTGCCAAGCTCGTCGCGGACCTGCTGACGACGGCCGGGGCTGACCGCGTCCTCGCCATGGACCTGCACACCCCCCAGATCCAGGGTTTCTTCGACATTCTGGTGGACCACCTGTTCGCGTCGCCCGTCATCGTGGAGTACCTCCTCGGCAAGCAACTGGCAGACCCCGTCGTGGTCTCCCCGGACGTCGGCGGCGTGGCACGGGCGCGGGCCTTCGCGAAGAAGCTCGACTGCCCCATCGCCATCATCGACAAGCGCCGCACCGGCCACAACCAGGCCGAGGTCATGCACGTGATTGGCGACGTGAAGGGCCGGACGGCCATTATGGTCGACGACATGGTCGACACGGCAGGCACCCTGGTGGCAGGCGCGGCGCTGCTGGCGCGCGAGGGGGCCAGCGCGGTCTACGCTGCCTGCACCCACGGCATCCTCTCGGGCCCGGCCGTGGAGCGGGTGCGCACCTCCAACCTCGTGGAGCTTATCATCACCAACTCGATCCCGCTGCCCCCCGAGAAGCAACTGCCCAACATCACCCAGCTGAGCGTCGCGCCCGTGCTGGGCGAGGCCATCGTGCGCATCCACGAGGACACGTCGGTGTCCACGCTCTTCGAGTGAGCTGGGGCTGATGAAGCTGGTCGTGGGCCTCGGCAACCCCGGGGCAGGCTACGCAGACACCCGCCACAACGTCGGCTGGCTCGTGCTCGACGCGCTGGCAGACGCCCTCGGGGCCGAGCCGTTCAAGGCCGACAAGCGCCACCGCGCTGAGGTGGCGGACGCGCGGGACGGTGCCCGGCGGCTGCACCTGGTGAAGCCCCAAACCTACATGAACCTCTCCGGCGAGAGCGTGGGCGCCCTGATGCGCTTCTGGAAGCTGACGCCGAAGGACGTGCTGGTGGTCTATGACGACCTCGCCATCCCGCTGGGCACCGTGCGCGTCAGGCCCGACGGCTCCGCCGGCGGGCACAACGGCATCAAGTCGCTGCTGGCCCACCTCGGCACGCCCACCTTCGACCGGGTTCGGGTGGGCATCGGGCCTCAGCCGGCCGGCATGAAGAGCGAGGTGTTCGTGCTCGGGCGCTGGAGCCCCAGCGAGCGACTGCTCCTGCCGGAGGCCGTCAGGCTGGGGCTCGATGCCACGCGTGGTGTCCTGGCGGAAGGCGTCGAGCGCGCCATGGGCCGCTTCAATGGGGTGAAAACGGGACAGGAGCGCGAAATCCCGGCGGGGGGATCGCGCGAACGGGGGGAGCAGTAGTACAATAACGGCCGGTCCGGTTTCCAAGGCGGGCTTGCAGGGCGCGTTCCGGAAGGTTCAGCCACCCGCAGGTCCTCCGCCTCTCCCCCCACACATCGCAGCCATGAACCGTCGCCACTTCATCCTCTGGTTGGGCTCTATGGGCCTGGCAACCGCCGCTGGGGCCCTGCTTGGGCAGGACCGTGCCCTTCAGGCGGCCCCATTGTCCCTCCCGCCCGGCCCCCGTCCCCGGCGGATTCCGCCGTCGCCCGGTGGGGCCCCTGCGCCCCTGGCGATCGTATACGACCGGGACTACCTCCTGTACGAGGGTCCCCGCGTCGGAACCGTCGGCGAGACCCCCACCCGGCTGCAGGCCATCGTCCAGCGGCTGACCGAGGTGGGCGTGAACGTGGAGACGCACCCGGTGCAGGAGGCCTCGGTCCAGCAGCTGCAGCGGGCCCACGCCGCGCGCTACATCCAGTACATCCGCAAGGCCTCCTACCTTCCGCAAGACGAGTTCGCCCTCATTCGCAAGGTCGAGCGCCGCATCGTCAGCCGCCCTGCGGAACTCACCACCCTGGCCTCGCCCACGCCGGATGCGCCGGTGCCCTCCCCCACGTCCACCCCGCGCTTCGAGCAGGTCGTGCGCTACGTGAAGGCCCCCGCCGACGCGCCCCGCCCCAGCAAGATTACGCCCTACAAGGCCGCAGCCCTCGGGGCCGGCGGGGCCGTGCGCGCCGTGGACGAAGTGATGTCCGGCAGGGCCCGGGCCAGCTTCGCCCTGGTGCGTCCCCCGGGGCACCACGCTCGCCGAGCCCGCAACATGGGGTTCTGCATCTTCAACAACGCGGCCGTCGCCGCCCGCCACGCCCAGGCGGAGTACGGCGCCCGCCGGGTGCTCATCGTCGACTGGGACGTGCACCACGGCAACGGCACCCAGGAGATCTTCTACAACGACCCGTCCGTGCTGTACTTCAGCACCCACCAGGAAGGCATCTACCCGAAGCGCACCGGGCGCGTGACCGAGGTCGGCGTCGGCAAGGGCAAGGGCTACAACGTCAACGTGCCCCTGCCGCCAGGCACGAACGACGACGGCTTCCTGCAAACCTACACCGCGCTGCTCGCTCCCATCGCCCGGGCCTTCCAGCCGGACCTCATCATCGTCTCCGCAGGCCAGGACGCTCACCAGGGAGACTTCGTCGCGCGGATGCGCATGACGGAGCAGGGGTTCGCGCGCCTCACCCGGCTGGTCCAGGGCCTCGCGGCTGAGCTCTGCGACAACAAGCTCGTGCTGGTGCTGGAGGGTGGCTACAACCCCAAGACGGCCGCCCGCTCGGTGGAATCCATCTGTCGGGTGCTGCAAGGGCCCACCCCGCCGGAGGCCTCGGCGGAGCACGCAGGCAGGGTCTCGCCGGCGCTCGCCCAGCGCATCGCGGCGGTGAAGTCTGCCCACCTCGGCCACTGGCCGGCCCTGGCGCGTTCGGGCGACGGCGCATGAGCCGGCGCGAGCCACCCGATGGCGCAGGCAAGCATCGGGTGCGCGTCGCGGATCAGGCCAAGATCATCGGCGCCTTCGTGAAGGCCTTCGGTGAGGCCTTCAGGACCAAGCGGGCACAGCGGCAGACCGTCACGACCCAGCTTCAGGAGACGCCGCTCGGCACCTCCAAGCTCTGGGCCCGTCACGCGAGGCTCCTCATGGAGGAGGACATCGCGCTGCTGATGGACGACATGGAGGCTCGGCTGGAAGCCCGTGACCCACACTCCCCGCTGATCCCCGAGAAGACCGAGGGCTACAGGTTCGTGATCCACCGCGGCCGGATGGCCATGGACGGCCCGAGCATCTCGGCGATGATGAACCGGCACGCCTACCCGCCTGGGGTGGCCGCCCCCCTACACGACATCCGCGTGACCTTGCCGTCCGGCACCGTTCAGCTGGAGGCCAACCTTCAGGCAGGGGGGTTCCTCAAGGTGGCCGTCCGGATGGTATTCGCGCCTGCGGCCACCATGGACGGCAAGATTGCGCTCTCGCCCCTCGAGGTGCGGGCCCAGGGTGTTCCCATCGACAAGCTCATGGGGCTGCTGGGCGTGGAGCTGGGGCGCTTCGTGCCTGCCAGTGGCAAGATCCGCGTGGTGGACGGCACCTTCCACATCGATCCGGTGGGGATGATGCCCTCCCCGGAGACCGTCGGCCGCCTGGTTGAGGTGCGCGTCCAGGGCGACCACCTCGTGATGCGCTACGAGGACGGCAGCCCCTCGGAGGAGCCGGTGCTGGCCGACCCCGAGGCCGAGTCCTACATCGCGATGCTCGGTCACGACCTGCTCGTCGGCAAGGTGATGATGCGCGACGTCTGCCTGCAGATGATCCCGCTCGACCCGGCAGCCTCGTTCATCGAGTTCGCGCTGCCGCACTACCGGGCCCAACTCGCTGCCGGCGAGAGCAGCCTCCGCTTCGGGGACGAACTGCTGTACCGGATCCCGGCCGTCGAGCCGGTGCGCGGCTAGGGCTCCCCCGCCTCGCCGGCGAGTTCCTGAACCTCCGGCTCAGGCCGCCTGCGGCGGCGACGCGCGGCGCGCGGGGCGGCCTCACCGTGGTTGACGCGACGCCAGGCCCAGTCGGCGAGGACGGGCACCCGCGTGTAGGTGCCAGCGTAGGCGGCCCAGGCACCGTGGCCCGCCAGGGCGACACCGCCGCACAGCACCAGCAATATCAGCAGGCCGACAGCCAGGTTGAGCGGCAGGCCGATCCCCGGCACCGAGCCGAGCAGCGCCGACAGGGTGCTGGCAAGGACCAGCATCAGCACGGCGGCGCCCTGAAGCCCCAGGGCCATGTAGGCGTGGAAGGCCACCAGCCTGACCTCCCGCTGGCGGCGGGCGAGCAGCAAAGCCGGTGCCACCCCCGGCACGTAGGCCGCCGCTGCCGTGAGCCTTACGGCCTCGGCCCTCGGTCGTCGGTCGCGTCCGTCCTCGTCCACCGCCGGGTCCCCTCTCGTCGCGATGCGCCCCGCCAGTTTAGCGTGGCTGGGCTTGGGACCGCACGCCACGCCGGCGGCTTGGCTCCGCGCGGCAGGTTTAACACAAATTTAAAGCACTGATAATTCCGCGAACGCAAGGCGGCGCCAGCCGGGCCGGATAACGTACTCAGCACGGCCAGGCTCTTGGACGGGTGCTCTCGAGCATCCGAGTGCCGGGCCTTACAAGGAGACTCGCCCATGTCCAACGTCATCGGGTATATCTGGCTAGCCCCGGAGCAGGGCGACGACCTGCGCGCCGTGCAGGCCGATACCGAGGCGATGCAGGCCTACTGCCGAGCCAACAACTTGAGCCTGCAGGATGTCCACCTGGACAAGGGCTCCCTCGGACCTGCCCTCGAGCGCCCCGTCCTGGCCGAGCTCTTGCAGCGCGACGGGGTGACGCTGGTGGTGCCGTCGCTGTCCGCCCTGGGGCGCCGCTTCCACGACGTCGCCACGGTGCTGTCCGAGATCAACTTCCGTGGGTCCCAGCTGGTCGCCGTGTCCGAGGACATCGACACCGCGCGACCGGAAGGCCAGCAGCTGCTGAAGGTGTTCCTCTCGATCCCGCAGGTGGCTCGCTTCATGCGCGCCGCGCCGGCTGAGCCGCAGAAGGTCTTCGTGCGCAGCCGGGAGGTGCTCCACAACGGCGGCACCTGCCCCTATGGCTACACGCTGGACGAGGCCTCCAACCAGTTCCGTGTGCTGCAGCTCGAGGCCAACGTCGTGCGCCGCATCTTCCGGGAACGCATCGCGGGGCGCAGCCTGCGCCAGATCGCGAACGACCTCACGCGCGACGGCATTGCCACCAAGCGGGGCGGCCGCTGGCAGGCCAACACCGTCAAGACCATCCTGGAGAACATCTTCTACACGGGCGCCTACCAGTGCCAGAACCGCATCTACGAGAATGACCACGAGGCCATCATCGGGGAAGAGGTCTTCCGGCAGGTCAACTCCGGCGCAGAGGTGGTTCAGGTCATCGCCTGACGCCCCGCTCTCAGCGACCCCCCGCTAGCGCGGGGCGTCTTTTTTTGGGCCTGGCTGCTCCCCACCCCGGGGGGCGGCCTGTGCCCGTGTTTGGGGGTTGACTGTTTCAATTTCTGAGAGTATTCTACCTTTAGAATCATTCTAAAGCGTGCTGGCCCAGCCAGCCCACGCCACGCAAGGAGACCAGGTGCGATGAACAAGACCCCAATCAACTCCGAGGTGCTCCCCTTCAAGGCCAAGGCCTTCCACAACGGCGCGTTCGTGGATGTCTCCGAGGCGACGCTCAAGGGCCAGTGGTCCGTCGTTTTCTTCTATCCTGCGGACTTCACCTTCATCTGCCCGACCGAGCTCGGCGACCTCGCCGACAGCTACGAGGCCTTCAAGCGGGCCGGCGCGGAGATCTACGCCGTTTCGACGGACACGCACTTCACCCACAAGGCGTGGCATGACGCCTCGCCGACCATCAAGAAGATCCAGTACCCGATGGTGGGTGACCCCACGGGCACCATCACGCGCAACTTCGGCGTGATGATCGAAGAGGCCGGGCTCGCCGAGCGCGCGACCTTCGTCCTCGATCCGGCGGGCAAGATCCAGGTCGTCGAGATCACGGCAGGTGGCATCGGCCGCGACGCCGCCGAGCTGCTGCGCAAGCTCAAGGCCGCGCAGTACGTCGCCTCGCACCCCGGCGAGGTCTGCCCCGCGAAGTGGCAGGAGGGCCAGGCGACCCTCGCCCCCTCGCTGGACCTGGTCGGCAAGATCTGACCCTGACCGAGGCCTCCCGCCCCCTGGCGGGAGGCCTCGCCGTTCGTGCCTCAGGCGGAGGAGGAAACCCGTGCTGGACGAAGCGATCAAGGCACAGCTGGTCACCTACCTGGGCATGCTCCAGGCGCCGATCGAGCTCGTGGCGTCTCTCGACGAAACCGAGACGTCGGCGTCCCTGAGGGCCCTGCTGGGCGACCTGGCCGCCGCGTCCTCGAAGGTGACCGTGCGAGAAAACGGCAACGCGACGCGGCGACCCTCGTTCGCCGTGGCCCGCCCCGGAGAGCACGCACGCATCCACTTTGCCGGGCTGCCCCTCGGCCATGAATTCACCTCGCTCGTGCTCGCCCTGCTGCACACCGGCGGCCACCCGCCCAAGCTGTCCGACGAAGTAGCCGAGCGGATCCGCCGCCTCTCAGGCCCGCATCGCGCCGAGGTGTTCGTGTCCCTGGCCTGTCACAACTGCCCGGATGTGGTGCAGGCCTTCAACCTCATCGCCGCCCTGAACCCGGCCTTCGAAGCCACCATGATCGATGGTGGTGTCCACCGCGCTGAGGTCGAGTCGCGCGGCATCCTGGCCGTCCCGGCCGTGGTGCTCGACGGCCAGCCCTTCGGCAACGGGCGAATGAGCCTCGAGGAGATCCTCGCCAAGCTCGACACCTCGGGCCAGGACCAGCAAGCGGAGAAGCTTTCGGCCAAAGACCCGTTCGATGTCCTCGTGGTCGGCGGCGGGCCCGCGGGAGCGGCAGCGGCCATCTACGCTGCCCGCAAGGGCATCCGCACGGGCGTCGTGGCGGATCGCTTCGGCGGCCAGTTGCTCGACACCGTCGGCATCGAGAACTTCATTTCCGTGCCCTACACGGAGGGAGAGAAGCTCGCCCGCTCGCTCGAGGAGCACGTCAAGGCTTACGCCGTCGACGTGATGCCCGCTCAGCGCGCCGAGGCCCTCGTCCCAGGAGACGGCCTGCACGAGCTGCGCCTGGTCGGTGGCGGGACGCTTCGGGCCCGGACCGTCATCCTGGCCACTGGCGCACGCTGGCGCGAGCTGGGCGTGCCCGGCGAGGCCACCTACCGCACCAAGGGCGTCACGTTTTGCCCCCACTGCGACGGCCCCCTGTTCCAGGGCAAGCGTGTGGCGGTGGTGGGCGGCGGCAACTCCGGCGTGGAAGCTGCCATCGACCTCGCAGGCATCGTGACGCACGTGACACTGCTCGAGTTCGGCAGCCAGCTGCGGGCCGATGCGGTGCTGCAGCAGAAGCTGCACAGCCTGCCGAACGTGGCGGTGCTGCTGAACGCCCAGACCACCGAGGTCGTCGGAGACGGGAGCGCTGTCACGGGGCTGGTCTACACCGACAGGTCCAGTGGCGCCAGCCACCAGTTGGCCCTGGAGGGTGTCTTCGTGCAGATCGGCCTGCTGCCGAACACCGCCTGGCTCAAGGACACGTTACAGCTCTCCCGCTACGGGGAGATCGAGGTGGATGCGCGCGGCCAAACCTCCCTGTCAGGGGTCTTTGCCGCCGGTGACTGCACCACCGTGCCCTTCAAGCAAATCATCATCGCGATGGGGGAAGGCACCAAGGCCAGCCTGGCCGCCTTCGACCACCTCATCCGCAGCTCGATGCCGGCGGCGTCCTGACGCCGTCCGGCCTCCCCCCCCCACACCGTCTCGAAGATGAGGAGGTACCACCCGATGGTCAGAAGCACCCTCGTGGCAGCCGCCATCCTGGCGGGCTCCCTGAGCCCACTGGCGCTCCCGAGCCCGGCGCTCGCCGCCACCACGTCGATTCAGGACTGGTGGCCCCAGCGGCTCAACCTGCAGCCCTTGAGGCAGCACGCCAAGGAGTCGGACCCGATGGGGCCTGGCTTCGATTACGCCCGGGAGTTCCAGACCCTGGACCTCAAGGCGGTGAAGGCCGACATCAAGGCCGTGATGACGCGGTCGCAGGACTGGTGGCCCTCGGATTACGGCCACTACGGCCCCTTCTTCATCCGGATGGCCTGGCACGCGGCGGGCACCTACCGCACGCTGGACGGCCGCGGCGGCGCGGACGGCGGCCAGCTCCGCTTCGAACCCCTCAACAGCTGGCCCGACAACACCAACCTCGACAAGGCCCGACGGCTGCTGTGGCCCATCAAGCAGAAGTACGGCCGCAAGCTGTCCTGGGCAGACCTGATGGTGCTGACCGGCAACGTAGCGCTCGAGTCGATGGGCTTCAAGACCTTCGGCTTCGCCGGCGGCCGCCCCGATCAGTGGGAGCCCGACCTCGTCTACTGGGGACCCGAGAACGAGTTCCTGCAAGACAAGCGCCACTCGGGCCAGCGTCAGCTGCAGAAGCCCCTCGGGGCAGTCCAGATGGGGCTGATCTACGTCAACCCCGAGGGCCCCAACGGGAACCCTGACCCGCTCGCAGCGGCCAAGGACATCCGTGAGACCTTCGGTCGGATGGCCATGAACGACGAGGAGACGCTGGCCCTGATCGCTGGCGGCCACACCTTCGGCAAGGCGCACGGCGCGCACTCCCCGGCGGGCAACGTGGGCCCTGAGCCTGCGGCGGCCCCCATCGAGGAGCAGGGCTTCGGCTGGCGCAACACGCGCGGCAAGGGGCACGGCGAGGACACCGTGACCAGCGGCCTGGAGGGCGCCTGGACCGCGTCGCCGACGCAGTGGTCGATGCAGTACCTCGACAACCTGTTCCGCTTCGAGTGGGTCAAGACCAAGAGCCCCGCGGGAGCGACGCAATGGGTGCCGGCGAACGGCGCCGCGGCCGACCTCGTGCCCGACGCCCACGTGGCGGGACGGCGGCACGCGCCCGTGATGTTCACGACGGACCTGGCGCTGCGGGAGGACCCGGCCTACCGCGTGATCGCCCAGCGCTTCCTCAAGGACCCCAAGGCCTTCGAGCTCGCCTTCGCCAAGGCGTGGTTCAAGCTCACGCACCGCGACATGGGTCCCCGGGCGCGGTACCTGGGCGCCGAGGTGCCCAAGGAGGTGCTGATCTGGCAGGACCCCGTGCCCGCCGTGACGCACAAGCTGGTCGATGCCCGCGACGTGGCGCACCTCAAGGCGGAGATCCTCAAGTCCGGGCTCTCCACCCGCGAACTGGTCAAGGCGGCCTGGGCTGCGGCCTCGAGCTACCGGGACACGGACATGCGCGGCGGCGCCAACGGCGGCAGGCTTCGGCTCGATCCCCAGCGCGGCTGGGAAGTGAACGACCCGGCCGAGCTCAGCCGCGTGCTCGCCAAGCTCGAGGCCATTCGCGCGGCCTTCAACCGCACGGCCAAGGGCGGCAAGCGGATCTCGACGGCCGACATCGTCGTCCTCGGCGGGGCTGCCGCCATCGAGGCTGCCGCGAAGAAGGGCGGCTACAAGGTCTCGGTGCCCTTCAAGCCGGGTCGCGCGGACGCCACGCAGGCGCAGACAGACGTGAGGTCCTTCGAGTTCCTCAAGCCCAGCGCCGACGGCTTCCGCAACTACTACACCAAGGACGCCGCGCTGTCGCCGGCCGAGAAGCTGGTCGACAAGGCCGACACGCTCTCGCTGACGGTGCCGGAGATGACGGTGCTGGTCGGGGGCCTGCGGGCACTCGACGCGAACACGGGCCACGTGCCGCACGGGGTGCTGACCACCAAGCCCGGCACGCTCTCCAACGACTTCTTCGTCAACCTGCTCGACATGGGCACGAAGTGGACGAAGTCCGCCACCGAGGGCCTGTACGAGGGGCGCGACCGGAAGTCGGGCAAGCTCCGCTGGACGGCCACGCCCGTGGACCTCATCTTCGGCTCCAACTCGGAGCTGCGGGCAGTCGCCGAGGTCTATGGCGCGAACGACGGGCGCGAGAAGTTCGTGCGCGACTTCGTGGCCGCCTGGGCAAAGGTGATGGAGCTCGACCGGAACTGAGCGGTGCATGCCGGAGCCTCCCCCGAGGCACCGGCAACTGAGCTGACAACAGAGGCCCCCCGACTCTTCCGAGTCGGGGGGCCCTTGATATTGAGGCTTCGCTCAGCGGCTGAAGGTCGCGCGCAGCGGGCCCCAGTTGCCAGCAGCATCCCGGGCGTGCACGAGCACGAGTTCCTTGCGGCCCGTCGTCGCGACGGAGGCCAGGTTCACCTGCGCGCGGCCCTGGGCCACGGCCACCTTGACGCCCGTGCCGTCCCGGCCGGCGCGGCCGACGAAGGTCTCCACCTCGACGGCGCCCTGCGAGGCCACGGCCAGCTGGCCGCCCGCCGCAGCCACCTCGGTGACCTCGGGGCCGAAGACATGGGCCGGGTTGTCGGCCAGCTGGAGAAGCAGGCGAGCGCCCGGCTCATTCTGCTTCCAGAAAGTCGGAACCTTGCTGAAGGACGGGTCGAAGCCGTCCGCCCAGGAGCCGATCTCCGTGGTGTAAGCCAGGATGCCGTGCTCGCCGAACGCCCAGTCGGTAGTGTCGCCGGAGGTCGGGTACAGCTTCACGCTCTGCTGCGGCTTGTAGCCCGAGAGCTTGCCCAGCTTCTGGCCGATGGGCGCCAGGCGCTTGTCCGGCGGCGGTTGGTCGGTGTGGCCCCAGGGCCAGAGAATCAGGTTGCTGAAGCTGTGGTACGTCATCAGGAACGTCCACTTGCGGCTCTCGATGAGGCGCTTGATGGCCTGGGTCTCGGGCTCGGAGAAGGGACCCGCGCCCCGGAAGGTGGGGTTGGAAGGGTTGGTCGCAGCACCAGGGCCGCCCCACTTGAAGCCGTAGTTGCGGTTGAGGTCGACGCCAGGGCCAGAAGCCCCGCTCACCGCCCCGCCGCCGTTGGTGGGGTTGGTGTTCTTGCGCCAGTCCTTGCCCTCGGAGGCCAGCCGGTGGCCGTCGGGGTTGACCATCGGCACGAGCCAGATGTCCCGGTTCTCGACGTAGTTCGTGAGGTCCGCATCCGTGCCGTAGCCGGCGGCGAGCATGTCGGCGATGCGCATGACGATCTCGGGCGTCACGATCTCGCGGGCGTGGTGGTTGCCGCAGAGCATCACGGCCGGCTTCTGCGAGACGTCACCCTTGCCGATGTGCAGGGCAAGCACGTCGCGGTCACCCTTGCCGTTGGTCTTTTCCCAGCCGTCGCCGATGTCCACGAACTTGATGAAATCGGGGTGCCGGGCGGCGAGGGCCTGCATGTCGGCCTTGATCTGGTCGTACGTGCGGTAGCCCTTGTCGAAGTCGTTGTAGGCGCCGGCACCGGGGCTTTGGACGAGCCGGACGTTCGCACCGGCGCGCTGCAACTCGGGCAGGGCCTCGGCCGTGACGGCCCCGAAGGCGCGCCCTGCCTCCTGATCCACGTACCAGACTTCCAACCCGGCCGCGACGAAGCGGGACAGGGCCTGCCGCGAGGGGTAGGTGACGGAGACCGTGGCAGGCTTGCCACCCTTGAAGGCGGCGGCGGTCACGGGGCCGAGGTCGCGGGGCCCCTGGGCGGAGGGCATCGGCGCACGGGCGCAGCCTGCAGCCACGGAGCCCACCAGGGCCGCGACGAACAGGGCGCGCAGAGAGTTGGTGCGTGGACGGTTCAAGGCGGGAACTCCTGGTAAGCCGGGGAAGCGGCGGTAGGGTGTGACGGCGGTGTCAAAAAACTGAGAGCCTAAACCTATGCTTGATTCTGACTTAATTAAATCTTAATGTCAACCACCACGTGTGCTGGCGATCACGGGCGCACGTGCCCCGGGGTCACAGCCTGGGGCGGCTGACGTGTGCGATGCTGGCAGCGTCCGGCCGTCGGCTGAGCCGGCCCGACGCCGGGGCGGCGCCGCCTGCCGCCCGCGGGGCGACAGCGGGATGTGGGTTCCGTCTCAGCCAAGGGGCCGGGGAGGCTTCAGCCCGCGGCTCCCCGTGGTGAGGGGCCGTGTCGGCGCAGATGAGGGGGCCGCGAGGCCAGCGTGGAAAGGGGCGCGTTTGAGGTCAGATCGGAACCGCTCAAAGCCCTTCCGCTGGTGGCTGCTCGCGGTGGCTGCCCTGACGGCCTGCGCGCCACCTGTCCAGCCGCTCCCCCCCCCAGAGCAAGCCAGTGGCTCGGCCATTGACACCCGCACCTCGATCCAGGGTGCGGGCGTGGTGCTGCCCAACAAGGGGCGCATCCGGGGCGTCCTGCTCGCCCCCGTGCCCGGGGTGATCCGGCGCGAGTTGGCCCCGGCTCAGCAGGATGCAACCGCGTTGCCGCTGGCGCTGCGCGGGGCGTGGCAGCCCGGTATGATCGAGCCTGGCACGGGCACCGTGGCGGGCGCCACGGTCGAGGCCCTCGACATCACGGGCCAGCCCGTCGCCGAGGCCGTGAAGACGGATGGCGAGGGGGGCTTCGCCATCGGCGACCTGAAGCCCTCCGGCCCCCTGCTGGTGCTGCGCACCAGACTGCAGCGCGAGGGCTGCCAGGTGACGCTGCTGAACCTCGTGCCGGCCCCCCGGCCCGTGGGGTTCGTGTCCGTGACAGTCTCGCCGGCGACGACCCTGGTGGCGCGCAAGGCGCAGCGCGCCATCCGGGAGCGCCTGCTCAGCCCCCTGCTGCTTCAGACCGCCCTGACGGATCGCTTCGCTGCCACGTTCGCGGGCGTGCTCTCCGACCGCAGCCTCACGGGGGCTGCCTGCCTGGCCGAGGAGCGGGTCGCGGAGCTTTTCGATGCGGCCTTCGCGGCGCTGCCCGGCGACGTCCAGGCCTCGCTGCGCCTGGCCGCCACGCAGCTGGATGCGGCAGCCCTGCTGGCGCCCACCCGGCGCGCCAGTGGTGGCGCCTTCCCCAGCCCCGCGCCAAGCGAGCCGCCCGAGCCCTTCGTCCCCGAGCCTCAGGCCTCGGGGGGCCTCCCCGTGACGCCCCCTGCCGGGGATCCGCCGGCCTCGGGGACCATCCCCACACCCCCACCCGCCTCGGCGTCCGGGCCCCGCGGCACCCTGTCGAGCCTCGGCACCGCGTTGAGCGCAGCCCGGCTGGAGCTGGATCCCGACGGCGACGAGCTCTATGCGCCCTGGAGCGAGGGGGCCGAGGGGGGCCGCCTGTTCTCCCTCGACGAGCCTCTCGCCCTGTGGGACCTGGAGCGCACCATCACGGCCGTGGCGTTCGAGGGACAGGTCCGCTACGAGCTGAGCGGCGACGTGCTGGTGTGGGACGACTTCGCGGTCCCCATCTCGGGCATGGGGGCCATCACCTACGCAGACCTGGCCGTCCACGACGGCTGGGCCTACCTGCTCGGCGTCGAGCCCCACAACATCGTCCAGATGCGCCTGGCGACGGGCGAGACGAGCGTCCTCGCCGGTCCCTCGGAGGCCGGCAGCGGCGGCTACCGCGACGGCCCGGGCGAGGAAGCCCTGTTCCGCGCCCCCACGGGGATCGTCGCCGCCCCAGAGGGGCTGTACGTCGCGGATGCCGGCAACCACTGCGTCCGGCGCGTGACCTACGACGGCGTCGTATCGACCTTCGCCGGCGGCGAACCGGGGCACGCGGACGGGCTCGGAGGGCTCGCGCGGTTCCGCAGACCTACCGACCTCACGCGCGACGCCCAGGGGCACTTGTACGTGGCCGACAGCGAGGCCCACTGCCTCCGCCGGATCACCCAGGCCGGCCTGGTGCGCACCCTCACGGGCACCACCCGGGGGGAGGTGGACGGCGAAAACGGGGCGGGGCAACTGGACGCGCCAGTCGCCATCACGTGGGGCCGCCTGGCCGGTGAACAGGTGCTCGTGATCGGGCAGGCCAACAACAAGCTGCGGCTGTTGCGAGGCTGGTGATGCGCCCCGAAGAACCCCGCTGGCGCCCCAACGTATCAGGCCCTGCCCCCCGCCCGGCGGCCCGGCCCGCCGGCGCCCCCCCGGACCCAAAAGGCGGCCCGCCCCGCGGGCCCGACCACTTCGTGGCCCGCCGGCCGGTCGCGGGGGACGTGCCCCACTGGCTCATCGCGATGTCGGCCGACCGGGCGGCGGGCCGTCAGCACCTGCCCGAGGAGGTGCACCGCCGCGCTCGCGAGGCCGAGGCAGCCTGGATCGCGGGGTGGTTGGCGCGGCTGCCGGCCACGCTGACCGTGCCGACGGGCTCGGACGGCTCGGCGGCCAGGCTGGGCGCCTGGCAGACGTGCGTGGACGCCCTCTGCGCCGTGGCCGGCGTGCCCATTCCGCGCCCCCACGTGGTCTGGCAGCCTGCAATGGGCGTCCACCGTGGCCAGTACCTCTTCCAGGTCGACGGGCCGCTGGTGCAGCTCCGACCGACGGCCGCGGGCTCGCCGCAAGAGTGGCTCGCGACGGTGGCCCACGAGACGTACCACCACGCCCAGCACGTGCTGCTCGTGGCCCTATACCAGGGCCTGCCCGCCTGGCCGGCGCCCTTCGACATGTTGGCCGCGTACTTCCGTGACGCCAGAAACGTCTACCGTGGCGAGGGGCCCGAGTGCCCCCCGGCCGCTCACCGCCAGCAAGCCTTGGAGCTCGGCGCCTGGCGGTTCGGGCGCCTGGTCGGCGAGCGCGCAGCGCCGGGAGCCTGACGCCACGAGGGGTGTGGCCGGCCGGCTACTCCCAGGTGCGGGCGGGGCGGCCCGGGCGAGCCGGCGCTTCCCCCGGCAGGGACGCGACGGGCACGGCAGCCGGGGGCACGGCCCGGAGCCCGGCCACGGGCTCCACCTGGCCGGCTTCCGGCGGGGGCGCCTGCCCGGGCGCGAGGAAGCCTCCCGGATCCACGGCCACCCCACCACGGCGCAGCTCGTAGTGCAGGTGGGGGCCGGTCGAGAGTCCGCTGTTGCCCACCAGGGCGATGGTCGCGCCCGCCGGCACGACGTCCCCGGGCCCGACCAGCACCTCCCGCGCATGGCCGTAGACGGTGGTCCACCCACCCGCATGCTCGAGCAGCACCGCCTTGCCCAGGCCCCCTCGCCACCCGGCATAGATCACCTCACCCGCCATGGAGGCGCGGATGGGGGTGCCCTCCGCCACGGCGAAGTCCCACCCCTCGTGGGTGCGGCCCGGTACCAGCCCCAGCACGGGATGGTTCTCCCGGACGCCGAAGCCGCTGGAGATCCAGCCGCCCTCCACGGGTCGCAGCTGCGGCACCACCGGGTTGGGGCCGCACCCCCAGCCAGCCAACGCTCCCATCACCAGAGCCAGCCGCCACATGCGCACGCGCTCCCCCGCGCTCGACTACCGCGGCAGGCGCGCGGCGACGTCTTCGAAAGCGCCCCGCGCGGCGTGCGCGATCTGCGCCACCTCGCCCTCGCCGTGGGCGACCGAGATAAAACAGGCCTCAAACTGGGCGGGCGGCATGTACACCCCGCGACGCAACATGCCGTGGAAAAAGGCCGCGTAGGCCGCCCGGTCGCAGCGGTCAGCGCTCGGCCACCCCGTGACGGCCTCGGCGGTGAAGAACACCGTGAGCATCGAGCCCACACGGTTGAGCGTCACGGGCACGCCGGCGGCCTGCGCGGCCTCGCGGAAGGCGGCCTCGATGGCGGCTGACGTGGTCTCTAGGCCCTCGTACACGCCGGGCCGGTCCAGCAGGCGAAGGGTGGCCAGGCCAGCGGCCGTCGCCATCGGGTTGCCGCTCAACGTGCCGGCCTGGTACATCGGGCCTGCGGGCGCCACCTGCGCCATCACATCGGCGCGGCCGCCATAGGCCCCCACGGGCATGCCGCCGCCGACGATCTTCCCGAGGCACGTGAGGTCGGGCGTCACGCCGTAAAGGCCCTGTGCCCCCCCAAACCCTACGCGGAAGCCCGTCATCACCTCGTCGAACACCAGCAACGCGCCGTGGCGGCGCGTGATGTCCCGCAGGAACGCCAGGAAGCCCGGCGCCGGGGCCACCGTGCCGGAGTTCCCGACCACGGGCTCGACAATCACGCCGGCGATGGCCTCGCCGTGGGCCTCGAACAGACGCGAGACGCTCTCCGGGTCATTGAAGTCCGCGCTGAGCGTGTTGGCCGTGACGGCGGCCGGCACGCCAGGGCTGTCGGGCAGGCCGAGGGTGGCGACGCCAGAGCCCGCCTTGACGAGCAGGAAGTCAGCATGGCCGTGGTAACAGCCGCTGAACTTGACGATCTTGTCGCGGCCAGTGAAGGCCCGCGCGAGGCGCAGCGCGCTCATGGTCGCCTCCGTCCCCGAGTTGACGAGCCGCACCATCTCCAGCCCCGGCATGGCCTGCCGGATGGCGCGGGCCATGTCCACCTCCGCCACCGTCGGCGCCCCGAAGGCGAAGCCGTTCAGCGCGGTGCGCTGCACGGCCGCCACCACCTCAGGGTGAGCGTGCCCCAGGATCATCGGCCCCCACGCCCCGATCATGTCGATGTATCGCTGGCCGTCGACGTCTTCGAGCCAGGCACCTTGGGCGCTGGCTACGAAGACAGGGTCGCCGCCGACGCTCTTGAAGGCGCGGACAGGGCTGTTGACACCGCCAGGGATCAGGGCCTGCGCGTCACGCCAGAGCGTCGCGGAACGGGTGGAAACAGGGGACGAGGACATGGCGAACCTCCAGGGCCCACCATTATACCGCGCGCCAGGGTCGTTGGCCTGCCAATGGTGCCGGCCGCGGGGTAAAATGCGGCCAGTTCCGCCCCTGCTCCCGGAGGTTTTCCGATGCACCGTCTGCCCCTCGCGCTCCTCGCGCCCATCGTTTCGCTTGCGCTAGGAACGCCGCCAGCCCTCGCGGCCAGCGGGGCCTTCAAGGACGTCCCCGCCGGCCACTGGGCCGAGCAGGCCGTCCAGAAGGTGGCCGTCGAGCGCCGCTTCATGAAGGGATACCCGGATGACACCTTCCAGGGGGCGCTTCCGTTCACCCGCATCCAGCTGGCGCTCGCCGTGGCCGAGCTCATCGCCCAGCTCGAGCGCCAGACCAAGGTCAGCTGGAAGACGGAGGGCCTCGGGGGCTACGCCTTCAAGGACCTCCCGGAGACGTCTGAGGTCCGCGAGAAGGTGCTGGCGCTGGCCAACGACTACCGGCTGTTCGAGGGAGTCCCCGGCGTGACCTCCCAGACACTGGAGGCCGACAAGCAGGTCACGCGCTACGAGATGGCCAAGGTCATCCACCGCCTGATGCGACTGGGCGAGACGCGCAAGGTGGTCGACCCGACCGTGCTCAGGCCTCAGATCTACGCCTTCGCCGACGTGCCCCGGTCGGCCTGGTCATACAACGAGGTCAAGGAGGTTGCGGAGCGGTACCAGGTGATGGTCGGTTTCCCTGACGCGACCTTCCGAGGCCCGGAACAGCTGACGCGCTACCAGTTCGCGGCCTCGGCAGCCCAGACCTTCCCGCTGGTGGTCGCCCTCGTGGAGCGCACGCAGGAGCGCCAGCAGCAGGCTCAGGCCGAGGCTGCGGCCGCGGGCCTGCGGTTCCAGGAGGACCTCCCCGTCGTGGCCGGCGCCAGCGTCGGACTCGGTGGCGCCCTGGCCCCTGGGGCCCTGGTCCGCGGCGTGTCCTACTTCGGGCCCATCTTCGTCAGCGGCGAGTACCAGCTCGGCGGCGGCCCCCTGCAGGCGGGCGCGCCTCACGCGCTTCAGGCCGACCTGGGCTACGCCATCCCGGTGGGCCCTGGCCTCCACCTGCAGCCCTACGTCGGCGCGCGGACCTACTCGAACCTGAGCGACTCGCTCACGGGCGTGAGCTACGGCGCCCTGGCGTACTGGCGCCCGATGCACGCCTTCGGGGCGCACCTGAGGCTCGGAGGCGCCACCCCACTGCAGGGCAATGCCCAGGGCACCCTGCTCGCGGGGGCCAGCGCGGGACTTTGGTGGCACCCGACGACCAGCTGGGGGCTGTTCGTGGAGGGCGGCGCGGGGCAGTGGCCTGCGGCCCTCGGTCAGGCCGCGCCTGCGGGCAGTTCGCTGGCACCCACGCTGGCCGTGGGCGCCGGCTACCGGTTCTAACGCGCGACCGTCAGCGCGGGGCCGCCGGCGCCACGGAGGGCTTCGGCGGCCCGTACATCCCCGGGACCGTGAACAGGTCCTTCACGATCAGCGCCACCCCCAGCCCCATCACGAACAGGAACCCGGCCACGAGGATGCGTTCCTCAACGGCGCGCGGCAGCGGACGACCCCGCAGCGCCTCTAGCGTCAGGAACACCAGGTGGCCGCCGTCGAGGGCCGGCAGGGGCAGGAGGTTGATGATGGCGAGTTCGATCGAGAGCAGCACGGCGAACTCGAGCAGCAGCCAAGGGTTGTCCTGGTAGACCTGGTCGCCCATCGCCACGATCGCCACAGGGCCACCCGTCTGGTCGATCATGGTCGAGGGCGAGGAGAACAGCTTGGTGAGCGCGTCCGCCAGCATAACGGTGATCTTGATCTGCTGCTCGTTCGTCTGCTGCAGGGCGTCCACCACCCCCGTGACGGCCCGTCTCACGGGCCGGATGCTGGGTTGGAAGCCCAGGCGGCCCTTCGCGTCAGGGGTGGCCTGAAGCACGACGGTCGTCTCCCCCCGGCGGACCTCCAGAGGAATGGCCTGACCCTTGTGGGCCGCCAGCTCGCGCCGGAAATCGTCGAAGCGGGCGAAGCCACGGCCGTCCACCTTCACGAGGCGGTCCCCAGGCTGCAGCCCCGCACGAACAGCCGCCGAGTCGGGCATCACGGCCTTCACCAGGACGTCCTGGTCTCCGGTGGGCACGCCGAGGCCGAGGTTGGACCCCAGCAGGATGAACCAGGCGGACACGAAGTTGAAGACCACGCCGGCGCTGACGACCCACACCCGCTGCCAGATGGGCCTGTTGCGGAGGTACGCCTCCGGAGGAAGGTCCTCCGCGATGCCCTCCACAGGCTCCTCTTGCTGGTCGTCGGCGAAGGCGCAGTACCCGCCGAGCGGGATCCAGTTGAGTCGGACCTCCGTCTCGCGCCACTGGAAGCCCACGATGGCAGGCCCGAAGCCGATGGCGAACTGGCGCACCGGGATGTTCAGGGACTTCGCCGCGAGGAAGTGACCCGCCTCGTGGATGGCGATCAGCACCCCGAGCACGAGCACCGTCATCAGGATGCCTGAGAAGCTGGCCACCATGAGGTTGTCTCTCCACCTGGGGTTCGGGAGGGGCGCGACGCGAGGCAACAGCATAACACGCCGCAGGCCCCCGGCGTGCCGTTGCGCCCGCGGGCCGGGCGCTCTAGGATGGTCCATATGGGCCGCACCCAGCCACCCAGCGACGCCTTCCCTCCCCCGCCCGACGGCTGGGTGCAGGGCGACCCCTCCGGCCCCCCCCTCGTGGTGGTCGTGGGACCCACCGGCGCGGGCAAGAGCGCCGTGGCCCTGCGGCTGGCCGCAGAGAACCGTGGCGCCATCATCTCCGCCGACTCCCGGCAGGTATACGAGGGCTTCGACGTCGGCACGGCGACTCCCACGGCCGAAGAACTCGCGGCCGTGCCCCACGACCTCGTGAGCTGCGTCTCCCCCACCCGAACCTACACGGTGGCCGAGTTCCAGGCCGACGCCCGCGAGGCCATCACGCGTCGCAAGGCGGCGGGGTACCTCCCCGTGCTGGTCGGGGGCACGGGGCTTTACGTCCGCGCCGTGCTGGATGGGCTGACGATTCCCCCCCAGGCCCCGGACCCCGCCCTTCGGCGCGAGCTCGCCGCGCTGCCCGATCCGTGGGGGGCCCTCGCGGAGGTCGACCCGGAAACGGCCAAGCGGCTGCACCCGAACGACAGGTTCCGGATCGTGCGGGCCCTGGAGGTCTTCCGGCTGACGGGCACCCCCATCAGCGCCCAGCAGCACACGCAGCCCTGCCCCTACAGGTTGCTGGTGATCGGTGTGGCGGCGCCGCGGGCCGACCTTTACAGCCGCATTGACACGCGCGTGGTGGCGATGCAGGAGGCCGGGTTGCTCGGGGAGGTCGAGGCGCTCGCCGCGCGCTGGGGCTGGGACCACCCGCTGCTCGGCACGCTCGGGTACGCGGAGATGGCATCGTACCTGCGCGGGGAGCGCAGCCTGCCCGAGGCGACGGCAGCCATGGCGCAGCACACGCGCAATTACGCCAAACGTCAGCTCACATGGTTCCGGGCCGATCGGCGCATCCGCTGGCTCGTCCGGGCGCCGGGAGAGGGCGATGACGCCCTCGTGGCGAAGGCCAGCCGCTGGCTGCGCGAGTGGGCGCTGGCCTGACGAGAGGGGCAGATGAAGCTGCACTTCGAGAAGTACGAGGGCACCGGCAACGACTTCGTCGTGGTGGACGCCGAACACGTGCCGACCGGCCTGGACTGGCACCGGCTGGCGCCCCGGCTGTGTGACCGCCACCGCGGCGTCGGCGCCGACGGGGTGCTGCTGCTCGGCCCGGGAGAGCGCGCGCCCTGGCGAATGCGCGTGTTCAACGCGGACGGCTCTGAGCCTGAGATGTGCGGCAACGGCGTGCGCTGCGCCGTGCGTTGGTGGACCGACACGGGGCGCCGGGGGCCTGGCCTCGGCCCGATCGAGACGGGGGCGGGCATCGTCCACGCAGAGGCCCTCGCCGCGGGTGACGTGCGCGTGGCGATGGGCCGGCCCCGCTGGCACCGCGCCGCGCTGCCGGCCACAGGCGCGGCGGACGCCGAGCTGCGCGACGAGCCGTTCACGTGCGGGGACGTCACGCTGCACTTCACCGCCGTGTCGATGGGCAACCCCCATGCCGTCGCCGTGGTGCCGGACGTGGCGGCCGTGCCACTCGCGGCCTGGGGTCCGAGGATGGAGACCGACCCGACCTTCCCCGCCCGGACCAATGTGGAGTTCGCCCAGGTGCTGGGGCCCCGCGAGGCATCGATGCGCGTCTGGGAGCGGGGGGCAGGCCCGACCCAGGCCTGTGGCACGGGGGCCTGCGCCACCCTCGTGGTGCTCGCGCGCGCGGGCCTGCTGGCACGAGAGGCGACGATCCACCTGCCAGGAGGCCCGCTGACGGTGGCCTGGGCGGACGACGACGAAGTCTGGATGACGGGCGAGGCCAGGCAGGTCTTCGCCGGCGAGCTCGCGCTCGACAGGCTGGTCGGCGCAGCGCGGGTGTCGTAAAATCCCCGACGTTGAGCCCGGTGCCCGAAGGAGCCCCCCTCCCATGTCAAGCTTCACGTTCCAAGTTGACCGCGTTCACCGCGTCACGGCGCCCATCACCGTGCACCCGGACCCGGGCCTCATGAGCGAGCCCTTCACGGTGGAGCCCGGTGCCACCGTCATCTACAGGGGTGTCGTGGAGCTGGGAGGCACCCAGCGGCACGCCTTCGACCTCGGAGAGGGGCGGCGCGGCTACACGCGCGACCGGGCTCAACTGGCGCCCGCGCTCGCCGAGGACTACGACGCGCTGATGCAGGCCTGACGCCTGTGCCGGCACCTGAACACCACCTGTTCGTCTGCCAGAACGAGCGCCCGGAGGGCAACCCGCGCGGGTGCTGCAAACACCGCGGTGGTGCTGAGGTCCTGGCGGCCTTCAAGGCAGCCATCCTGGCCCGCGGGCTGCGGCAGCGGCTCGAGTTCGACGGCACGACGTGCGTGGACACCTGCGCCTGGGGGCCCGTCGTGGTGGTCTACCCGGAGGGCACCTGGTACGGCAAGGTGACGCCGGACGACGTGCCGGAGCTGGTGGACGCCATCTCGGAAGGGCGCGTCGTCGAGCGCCTCAGGGTGCCCAACGACGCCATTCGCAAGAGCTGACGGCCAGGCGCGCGAAGGCCCCCGCCACACGTCCTAGGTGGCAGGGGCCTTGAATCACGCACGTTGGTTTTGGCTACCGGAAACTCTGGTCAGAACGCCCACTCGTTGAACAGCTTGCGCCGGAAGTCGGAGATCTCGCTGCCGCCCACCTGCACGGACACATCGTCCTGCTGGTTGAGCAGTTCCACGAGCTTCTCATTGACGCCGCGCAGGCGGGCGCTCATCAGCTGGGCCAGGTTGAACACGACCTTGTGGGCCGCCAGGTTGCCCTTGGCGATCTCGGCCATGAAGTCCTCGCGGCGGATGCGGTAGAGCACCACATCCGTGATCGCGGCGCCCGTGCAGGTGCGGGGCTCACCGCTCATCAGGCTCATCTCCCCGATCACGCCGGGCGCCTGGATCACTGTGATGACCCGAGCCTCGCCGTCACGATCGTTCTTGCGAATCTCGACGGCGCCGGCCCAGATGATGTCGAGGTAGTTGGCCGCGTTCCGCTCCTGGAAGAGCATGTCGCCCTTCGAGAAGTTCATCGGGTTCGCCAGCCGGCCAATCGCGTCGACCTCGTCGCGCGTCAGGCCTTGAAAAATAGCCAGGTCGTAAAAGCCGACAGGCACGAGCGTCATTTCCATGGGGTGGTCCCTCTTTCGTCATCGAAGCGTCGAACATCGTCGTTCGACTCAGGGGGCACCGAACAGGATACTGCGATCAGGCGAACCCCTGCAAGACGGTCGCCTTACCAACCCGGCCTATCCCCACCACAAAGGCGGCCGTCCGCATACTGAGTTTCTTCTCCGTGGCGACCTTGTACACGGTGTGGAACGCCTTGAGCATGATGCGCCGGAGCTCCAAGTTGACCTTCTCGAGGTCCCAGCTGAACTGTTGAATGTTCTGGGTCCACTCGAAGTACGAGACCGTGACCCCGCCGGCGTTGGCGAGGATGTCCGGTACTACCATGATACCCCGGCGCTCGAAGATCTCATCCGCTTCGGGGGTCGTGGGGGCGTTGGCCGCCTCGACGATGAGCTTCGCACGCACCTCGTTCGCGTTCTCCTTCGTCAGCACATGGCCGAGGGCCGCAGGGACGAGCACGTCGCATTCGAGCAGCAGCAGCTCCTCGTTGCTGATGGGCTCGGCCCCGGGGAACCCCTTGATGGTGCGGTGCTGCGCCATGTAGGCGACGAGGGCCGGGACGTCGAGGCCCTGGGGGGCGTAGATACCGCCGTTGACGTCGCTGGTGGCGAGGATCTTCCCGCCCCGTTCGGCGATCAGGCGGCAGGCGTGCGAGCCCACGTTCCCGAAGCCCTGGACCACGAAGGTGGCGCCCTCTATGTCACGTCCCGTCGCCCGGAGCGCCTCTTCCGCGACGTACAGCGTGCCGCGGCCCGTGGCTTCCTCCCGCCCGGCCGACCCGTGCAGGTCGAGGGGCTTGCCCGTCACAACGGCCGGCGAGTGGCCGTAGAACTTGGAGTACTCGGACATGACGTAGGCCATCACCTGCGCGTTGGTGTTCATGTCAGGCGCCGGAATGTCCTTCATCGGGCCGATGCTCTCGTGAATCTGCTCGATGAACTTGCGGGTCAACCGCTCGATCTCCCGCTCTGAGAGCGCGTGGGGGTCGACGGTGATGCCGCCCTTGCCGCCGCCGAAGGGGATGTCCACGATGGCGGTCTTCCACGTCATCAGCGAGGCAAGCGAGCGCGTCTCGTCGAGATCAACCTGCGGGTGGTAGCGCAGGCCCCCCTTGAGCGGCCCCCGGGACTTGTTGTGCTGGATGCGGTAGCCCGTGAACACCCGGACCTCTCCGCTGTCGAGCTCGATGGGGATGTTGACGGTGATTTCGCGGTAGGGGTTCAGCAGCAGCGCCTGGACGTGCTCGCCGAGGTCCATGACCTTGGCCGCCTGGCGGAAGTAATAGTTTGTTTGCTCGAAGGAGCTGCTCATGGCCTGCCTCAACGTCGAGGGGGGTGCGAGGGGCTGTCTACCCGGCCACCACAGCCACGTAGCGTGTGCCGGCAGGGCCCTGGCCACCTGAGCGCCACCGAGCAGCCGGCAACAGCTTTACAATAGGAAATATTTTTAAAACCCCCTAAAAGCCTGTCCAGGACTTCAGAACAACCATTTCCGGGCGTCAGACAGCCTTGCACACCGGCAGGCATTGTGGCATTATGTTTACAGTTCTTCATAAATAAATGTGTCGAACAAACATCCCGCCAGCAGCAAAAGGCGCCATACAACTGTCATGGCAAGCCAATGCCGGCACTTGCGCCGCAAGGGCGCCGAACGACCACAATCTTGAAGAATTGTTTCACGCTTACCCGCAGGAGGACACCTCAATGCCCGCGACGCTCAACCCCTCTCGCAAGCCCGCCGCCAAGCGCACGAAGCGCAAGAAGGATCGGGAGTTCTTCCAGGCCATCGGCCGCAAGGGCGGCCAGAAGACCCGTGACAAGTACGGCTCCGAGTTCTTCTCCACCATCGGCAAGCGCGGCGGCACCGCGCTGAAGGAGGAGAAGGGCATCGAGTTCTTCCGCGAGATCGCCCGCATCAGCCGGCAGCGCGTCGCGGCAGCGGCGGCGGCGATGCGCGAGGGCTGAACCGAGCGGTGTGGTGGGCGCCTGACGCGGCGCCCACCACGCCTCCCTGGCGAGACCGGGTTACTGGGCGCTCCCCGCAGGGAACCATGACGGCGTGACCGGCCTCCCGCTGATCCGACGCAAGCTGATGCCCCCGCGCCTGCCGCCTCACATGGTGACGCGCCGGGCGCTTCACGCTGCGCTGTTGACCGGGCTGGAGCATGGCAAGCGCCTCACGATCGTCTGTGGCGGCCCCGGCTACGGCAAAAGCACGTTGGCGGCGGCTTACGGCCGCGAGCTGGAGCTGCCGCTCGCGTGGTACACGCTGGAGGAATCGGATACCGACCTCGGGACGTTCCTCGCCTACATGGACGGCGCCCTGAGGCTTGCGGTGCCTTCGCTGCCGCGCCGGGCCGTGGAGCTCTCCCGTTCCGCCGCGTCGGTGGAGGCCGTGGCCCAGACCGTCGTCGGCCTGCTTGCCGAGGACCTCGGGGAGGCCGCCGAGGCGGGGGGGCTCCTGGTGCTCGACGACCTTCACGCCGTCGGGAACGTGCCGGCCATCAGCCAGGCCGTGGAGCACCTTGCCCGCTACCTCCCCGACAACTGGCAGCTGCTGCTCACCAGCCGCGAGCAGCCCGCGCTGCCGCTGGGGCAGCTGCGCGTCCGGCAGCAACTCGTGGAGATCGGCGTCCGGGAGCTCCGCTTCAACGCGGCCGAGCTGCGCGAGCTGCTGCGGGGCCTGGCGGGCCTGACGCTCTCGAACGCAGACTGCCTGGAGTTGCTCGGGCAGACAGACGGCTGGGTGGCCAGCGTGATCCTCGCAGCGCAGGCTGTGCGAGGCGCCAGTGGCGACGCCCGGACGCTGCTGTTCCGCGAGCTCGACCACCCGGCGGCGATGTACGACTACCTCGCGCAAGAGGTCTTCGGCCGGCAGGACGAGGCGCTGCAGCAGTTTCTGCTCGAGACGGCCCTGCTGCCTCACCTCGATGCCGGGCTGTGCCGCGACGCCCTGGGGCTCGAGGATGCGGCCAGCCGGCTGCAGCGGCTCGTGGCCGGCCAGCTCCTGTTCGCGCTGAGCCCGGACGAGGAGGCGCCGGCCACCCCGGCGGGGCTCGCCTACGCCTACCAGCCGACCTTCCGGAGGTTCCTGCTCAACAGGCTGCAGGAGACGCGCACCGGCGCCGAGGTGAAGGCCCTGAGCGCGCGCCTCGGTGACGCGCTGGCCGGCAGTAACCCCGAGGACGCCCTGACGCTGCTGCTGCGGGGGGAGGCCCTCGAGCGCGCGGAGGCGATCGCCATCTCGTTGGCCGAGGAGCTGCTGGCCCACAACCAGCTCGATCGGGTGAAGGCCTCCCTGGAGCGGTTTCCATCCGATCACCGCCTGCGCTCCGCGGCCCTGTGCTTCTACCTGGGCGAGGTCCACCGGCTCTGGGGCGAGCTCGACCTCGCCGCTAGCCTGCTCACGCGCGCGGCCGATGCCGGGATGACGGGGGGCCAGGCCTGGCGAGGCCGGGCCCTGATCCACCTGGCGGCCGTGCACGTCGCCCGGCAAGACCCGCAGGCCGAGGCCCTGCTCGCAGCCGGCGAAGCGGCCTGTGCCCCGGCCGACATGCGCGCCCGGGGCTTCGCCCAAAACCTCCGCGGGGCGCTGGCGTTCGGCGCCCAGGAGCTGGAGACGGCCGTGGCCTGCTACGAGGCCTCCCTGGCCTGCTGGCGACAGCTCGCGGACCCCGTTGGTCAGGCCAAGGCGCTGGTGAACCTCGGGCTCTGCCACACGCGGTTCGGGCGCTTCGAGACGGCCCTCGCCACGTGCCTCGAGGCCGTGGCCCAGTCGGAGCAGGCCGGCCGCGTGCCGCCTCCGATGACGTACAACAACATGGCCGCCATCTACACCTACCAGGGGCGCATCCCGGAGGCCTGGGCCGCCGCGCAACGGGCGCTCGAGCTGGCAAGGCTGCTGCGTTCGCGCCGCGATCAGCTCTACGCCGAGGTCGCCCTGGGCGCGGCCGCGCTGGCCCAAGGGGAGGTGCGACGCGCCGAGGGACACTTCGAAGCCGCGCGGGACGGCGCCCTCACGATGCAGGACCGGGGCACGGCGGCGAAGGCCCTCGTGGGGCTGGCGGAGACGGCCTTGCACCAGGGCTCTGCCGGACGGGCCCAGGCGCGGCTCGACGAGGCGGCGGCGCTGGTGGCCCTCCCTCCCGAGGACCCGAGGAACCAGGACGCAGCCATCACGCAGGTGGCGGTGTGGCTGGAGGCGGGCGAACTGGATCGGGCGGGCTCGCTGCTCGCCAGCCTGATGCAGGTGTGCGAGGCCTTGGGCTACAGGTTCAGGCAGACCCAGCTCGCCTTCTGGCAGGCCCGCCTGCTTCAGCGTCGGGGCGAGCGAGCCGACGAGGCCTGGGAGCTGGCGCATCGCCTGGCCGAGGCGGGTGGCTTCAAGGCGTTGGGCGAGGCAGAGGGGGCCCACCGCACCTCGGCCCACGCGGCGACGCGCGTCGTGCCTGCGGCCCCGGTGGTGACGCCCACCCTGCAGCCAGCCATCCGCATCGACACGCTCGGCGGTCTGCGCGTCGTGGTGGGGGGACGCGAGGTTGGTGTGAGGGAGTGGCGAGGCTACAAGACCAAGCTCATCCTGGCCTACCTGCTCGCCCACCCCGAGGGGGTGACGAAGGAGGCCCTCACGGACCTGCTGTACGGCGAGATGGACACGACCCGGACAGCGATCCTGGTGCTGCTCTCCAGGCTGCGACACGCGCTGGAGCCGGATCTGGGCAAGGGCGCCCCCTCGCGGTTCGTGCAGTTCGTCGATGGCCGCTACTTGTTCAACTTCGCCCTGCCCTACACGCTCGACACCGAGGAGCTCGCTTACCACATGCGCCAGGGTGGAGACGAGCGGCAGCCGCTCGACGATCGCCTGCGACACTGGCGGCAGGCGATCGCGCTCCACGGGGGGCCTTACATGGCCGACATGACGGCCGAGAGCCCTTGGCTGACCATCGAGCGCGAGCGGCACCACCGCCTCCTGCAGGAGGCCCACACCTCGCTGATCCGGGCCTGCCTCGGGCGGGACGACATGCTCGGCGCCCTCGACGCGGCCGAGTCCAACCTGGCCTTCGACGCCTGCAGCGAGCAGGCGCACCAGGTGAAGATGCGCGTGCTGGCCAGGCTCGGGCAGCGCGACCAGGCCCTCCGCCACTTTCAGATCATGAAGCAGGTGCTGCAGCGGGAGCTGGGCCTGGCCCCGTCGGCGGCCTCGGAGAGCCTGCACCAGGCGATCGCCCGCGGTGCCGAGCCCGTCGGCCCCGAGCTCTGATGAGGGTCCCGGAGGCCAGGCCGGAACAACACCGGGCGTGTCATCATCGCTGTCATCGCGGGCGGGGTACGATGCCCGAGAGGTGACTGCCCCATGACCCCAGGCCGCGCACGTCCCATCCCCCTCCTCCTCGCGACCTCCGTCGCGGTGACCGCCGCGTCCGGCTGCTGGTCTACGCCGGTCATGCCGGGCCCCAGCGCCGCCCCGACGGCGGTCGCCAGCCCGCGCCCGGTGGCCTCTACGCCTCCCCCCAAGCCCTCGCCGACGCCGACGCCGAAGCCCGCGGCGAGCGCGGGTGCCGACGAAGATGCCGGCGCATTCGACCTGGCGGCGCCCCTGCCCTCCGCCAGCGTCGACTCCACGCTCGAGGCCACGGAGGACCAGCTCGTGAGCGCGGCGCTCAGCTCCGACGAGCTGGCAGCCTACATGCAAACGGACCTCATCCACGACGGGGGCGTCGTGCTGTACCGGACGCTGGCCGCGCCGCTGGTGGCATCGGGCCGCCGGCTCGAGGGCGACGGCGGCCGCAAGCCCCCGAGCCCCGTGGGTCGCAAGCCCCCCATGCAGCGCCAGCTGGAGCGCAAGGGCGAGCCGGAGCTCTCCCTGCGCCAGGCCTGCGACGCCGGCGAAGACTGCAAGGCGGGGCGGCGGCGCGTCCGCGCCGCCGTCACGGTACGCCAGGTGGTGCGCGCCCAGCTCACGGACACCACGGGGGCCACCGTGACCAAGCGCTACGCGGAGGTCTTCCTCCGGGAGGTCGTGCTGGGGCCCAAGGCCGGCAAGATGAGCCTCGAGGCCATCGGGCCCCTGATGCTCCGCGCCGCGGGAGACGCCCGCGGCCTCGAGATGCGGGAGGTGGCCCTGAGCCTGCAGGACGGCCTGCCGCTGCTGGCCTGGCGGGCCGGCGACCGCCCCACGCCCGTGGCGCAGCTGCCGGTGCTGGCCGCCGGGGGCACCCTCCGCGTCCGGGTCCGCATCGACCAGGCCCGTCCGAGCGGGCTGGTGGTGCTGGCGGGCTTTCCGGGACAGAAGTGGGACGAGCGCGTGAAGCTGGTTGCCAGCGGGGTCGACACCGCCACCGGCGAGTACAGCGGGTCGGTGACGGTCCCGGCGCGCCAGGGTGCCACCCACCTGCTCATCGAGGCCGTCGACGCGCGCTCGCTCGAGCCGGCGGGGGCCTACCGCTCGGTGGGCCTCGGGTTCAGTGGCCGCGTGGGGGCCCCCTGAGCGTGGGCCAGGATGGCGCCGAGGAACTCGCTGCCGTAGCGTGACAGCTTCTCGGGGCCAACCCCCTTCACCGCCAGCATCGCCCCCAGGCTGGTGGGCCGGGCGGCGGCGAGGTCCTCCAACGTCTGGTTGGAGAAGACCTTGTAGGCGGGCACGTCCTGCTCCCGGGCCAGCTGCCCGCGCAGCCGCACCAGCGAGTCGTACAGGGCCCCGTTCCCGCCGGCGGCCCGGAGCCCCGCAGCCGGGCGCCGGGCGGGCGCCGCGCCAGGCGCGTCCGTCTGGTCGAGGCAAACGTCGCAGCGGCCGCACCGGCCCGCCGTGCGCTCGCCGAAGTAGTCCAGGATGACGTTGCGCCGGCATCGCGGCGCGGTCGCGAAGCCGACCATGCGCTCGAGGCGGGCCAGCTCGCGGGCCTGCTTGCTCTCGATGTAGGCCAGGTCCAGGGCAGCCAGCGGGTCATCGACGCGGGCCAGCACCCGCAGCCCCCGCGTCCGAGCGGGGGGGATGTAGTCGAGCACGCCTCGTGCCCGCAACGCCAGCAGGGCGTGGTGGATCGCCTCTCGGGGCTCCCCGACCGTGGCGGCGAGCGCGCCCAGCTCGACCGGCGCCCCGCTGTTGACGCCAGGCAGGCGGTCCACGACCTCCAGGACCCGGTGCTGAATGGCGCTGCGAGGCGCCGGGAGCCCAGCGCGTACCATGCGCACCTCTGCCACCGAGGCCCCTCGGGCCAGGCGCTCGATGAGGCCTGCGCGCTCAAGCCAGAGCAGCGACGTGCCAACAGCCATGTCGTGGGCTTTGTGCGGCAGCTGCCGGTTGATGGCCTCCTGGCTCAGGAAGATGTCCTGCTCGGGCCGCCCGGCCAGGACGCGGTAGACGCCGGCCACCGTCTCCGGTCGGGGGCACCCCCCTTCGATGAAGAACTCCTGCAGGTAACGGTCCGCCGGGCTGTAGAGCAGCACGCAGTAGGCGGGGTGCCCGTCCCGTCCCGCCCTGCCGGCCTCCTGGTAGTAAGCCTCCAGGGTGCCCGGCAGGTCGTGGTGGACGACGGCCCGCACGTCCGGCTTGTCGATTCCCATGCCGAAGGCGTTGGTGGCCACCACGACCCGAGCCCGGCCGGCCATGAAACGTTCCTGGGCCGCAGCCCGCTCCTCGTCCCCGAGCCCCGCATGGTAAGCGACGGCCCCGATCCCGGCCGAGACGAGGCGCTCCGTGACGGCCTCGACGTTCTTGCGTGTCGCGGCATAGACGATCGCGGCCCCGGGCACCCTGTCGAGGATCTCCAGCAGCTTCTCAGCCTTGGCCTCCTCAGAGGGCGTGTGGCGCACGACGTAGCGGAGGTTGGGGCGATCGAAGCCCGAGACCACAATGTGCGGGTCCCGCAGGCCCAGCTGGCCGATCACGTCCGTCCGCACCTCTGGCGTGGCCGTGGCCGTGGCAGCCAGCACCACCGGATCGCCACAGGCTTCTCGCGCGGCTCGCAGCTTCAGGTAGTCAGGGCGAAAGTCGTGGCCCCACTGAGACAGGCAGTGGGCCTCGTCGATGGCCAGCAGGGAGACGCGCACGTGCCGAAGGGCCTCGAGGAACGCCCGCTGACGAAACCGCTCAGGCGCGACGTAGAGCAACCGCCAGGTGCCCTCGACCAGCCCCTCGAGGCGCTCTGCCTGGGTCTCCGGATCAAGGCTGCTGTTCACGAAGGTCGCCGGGATGCCCCGCGCCTCGAGGGCATCGACCTGGTCCTTCATCAGGGCGATGAGCGGCGACACCACCACCGTAACGCCGGGCAGCAGCAGCGCGGGAAGCTGGTAACACAGCGACTTGCCACGGCCGGTGGGCATCACGGCGAGCGTGGAGCGCCCCGCGAGCAGGGCGTCGATGACCTCCCGCTGGCCCTCGCGGAAGCCTGAGAGCCCGAATCGCTCACGCAGGCAGGCTTCTATGTCGTGGGGGGGAGGGGCAGGCATGTGGCACGGGGTGGCTGGAGGCAGGGCCGCCATTGTAGCCGCTCGCCAGCGCGCCGGCCAGCGAAACGCCTGTTCAGGAGCGCTTCCCCTCGCCCCTGAACACCCTAGGAGGCCCGGTCCACCACCACGCCGCTGCCGGCGGGGGTGCCAAGCGTCTCGACGCTGGCCTCGGCATCGTCGAGCCGTCCAGCCTCGACCGTGAACGTGAGGACCTGCTTCTCGCCAGGCGCCAGCGTCACCTTGCGCGTCTGGATCACCCCCGTCGGGTTGCCGTCGTCGAGGAAGCGGACCTGCACCCGCCCGCTCAAGGTGCGGTCTGCCGGGTTCTCGACCTCGACGCGCGCGGAGATTTTCCCGCCCCGTAGCCGGGCGAAGAACCCTGGCTCCTTGACCTCAGCCACCCAGGCGGACAGCCTGGTGGCAGCCACGGGCGGCGGGGTCGGCGACGCGCTGGCCCGCGCCCGGACCACGGCATCGTCGCCGTAAGAAGCCCCGTAGTCGCCGTAGCTGCCGCTCGTGATGGCCCGCGGGCTGGCGCCGGGGCCCGTCGGCCCCTCAGCGTCCGAGCCGCCGTAGGCCATGCCATAGGACGTGCCGGACGTTCCCGTCCCGTAGCCCGAGCCGTAGTTGGACTCGTACGAGCCACCGGTGTCGCCCCCGTAGCCTCCGCTGTAGGAGCCCCCGAGGTCCCCACCATACCCCGCCCCGTAGCCGGCCTCGGCGCCGTAACCGGCACCATATCCGTAGGGGTCAGCCCCGAGGGGGCCACCCACGCCACAGCCAGCCGCGGCCAGGATGGCAGCGGCGAGGGCAATGGCACGGAGTGAGCGGGTCAGCATGGGCAGGGCGCTCCAGGCAGGTCTCCTTATATATAGCTTAACACTGCCTTGGACTTACCTGGTCGCGCGCACCCGACTGAACCGCCCCACGGGGTGATGCGGGCGAGCCGCCTTTCCTTGACAGGTCATTAAGGTTGTTTTATTCTTTCTTTAACATTTGAAGTTAACGTTGGGCCCCCGGGGGATAACCGACGCCTGCCTCAGGCCGAAACCGCCCTGCCCGTTCGAGTCGATCGCCGCCCCGCGGCGTCTGAAGAGGATGGACCGATGCGTCACACGGCACTCTCCCTGATCACCCTGACCACCCTGCTGGTCGCGGGCTGCGGCACGCAGACTGGCACCCCGACGCCGCGCCTTGGCGGCGTTTCCCAGGCCGCGAGCCTGACGGACGAGGGCAGCCTCGTGTTCGACAAGGACGTCGTCTACAAGGCCCTCGACGTGCTCGGCGTCGGTCCCGTCTTCGGCGGCAAGCTGAAGGCTGCCGGGGTCGACACCGTGAAGGAGTTGCTGCTTGCCGGCACGACGCCGACCGCCCGCCGCAAGCTGGCCGAGAGCACGGGCCTGAGCCCCAAGAACCTGCTCACGTGGATCAACCACGCCGACCTGATGCGCGTGACGGGCTGCGGCCCGGAGTACTCCCGGCTGCTCGAGCGCGCTGGTGTCGATACCGTCATGGAGTTGGCCCGGCGCAACTCCATCCAACTCGCGGCGCGCCTCAAGGCCGCCAACGACCTGGGCGGCGGGCGCAAGTGCGTCCAGCGCCTGCCCAACGTGACCACCACCACACGCTGGGTCGACAACGCCAACTCCTTCGCCCGCCTGGTCTCCTACTGATCGCAGGGCGGCAACAGGCCGGGGCCCCGAGGGGTCCCGGCCTTTTTGTTCATCCCCCAGACCGACCCTCGTCGCTTGGGCCGCCGTCGCGCGCCCCCCTACGATGGGGCGCACCTGGAGCCAGGAGGAGGAAAGCATGAGCGCACATCAAGGGGGACGGGGCCGCCAGCAGGCTGGCGGGGAGCACAGACCGAAGACCACGCGACACGTGGCCGGCGTGCCCATCATGGGCAAGCACCGGGCGCCGCGCTTCACCAAGGTCGCGGAGGTGATGACGCCGCACGTGGTGGCCGTCACCGGCGTGACCTTCCTGCCGGAGGCCGCCCGCATCATGAAAGAGGAGGACGTGGGTGCCTTGCCGGTGGTCAAAGAGGACGGGACGCTGATCGGCATCGTCACCGACCGCGACATCACGGTCCGGGCGGTGGCCGCAGGCCTGGACCCACGCGAGATCCGCGTCGGGGAAATCGCGACGATGGAGGACCTGGTCACGCTGTCCCCGGCCACCACGCTGGCCGAGGCAGAGGCGTGCATGGCCGAGCACCAGGTCCGCCGCCTGCCCGTGGTCGAGTCGGGCGAGCGGGTGGTCGGCATGCTGGCGCTGGCCGACCTGGCGTCACTGGCGTCGGGCAAGGATCTCAAGGCGGTGGTGGAGGACATCTCCCGCGCGGGTGGCGAGCACACCCAGGTCGCTGAAAACCTGCCGAAGCACGGCTGAGGCGGAGCCCCAAAAGGTAGCGAGCCCCCTTCCTCACGGAAGGGGGCTCGCCCCGTTCAGGGCTCAGTAGCGGTAGTGACCGGGCTTGAACGGGCCCTCTGCGGGTATGCCCAGGTACTCGGCCTGCTCGTTCGAGAGCCTGGTCAGCTTGACGCCGAGCTTCTCAAGGTGGAGGCGCGCCACCTCTTCGTCCAGCTTCTTAGGCAGCACGTGGACGCCGAGGGGGTAGCTGTCCTTCCACAGGGAGATCTGCGCCAGCACCTGGTTGGTGAACGAGGTGCTCATGACGAACGAGGGGTGGCCGGTGGCGCAGCCCAGGTTGACGAGGCGGCCGGAGGCCAGGACGATCACGCCCCGGCCGTTGCCCAGCGTGTAGCGGTCCACCTGCGGCTTGATGGTGTCCTTCTGGGCGTTGGCGTCGAGCCACGCCACGTCGATCTCGCAGTCGAAGTGGCCGATGTTGCAGACGATGGCGTTGTCCTTCATCGCGAGCAGGTGCTCGGGTCGGATGATGCCCAGGCAGCCCGTGGCCGTCACGAAGATGTCAGCCACGGGGGCCGCGTCCTCCATCGTGACGACCTCGAAGCCCTCCATCGCTGCCTGCAGCGCGCAGATGGGGTCGATCTCCGTGATCAGCACGCGGGCGCCGTAGTTCCGCATCGAGTGCGCGGAGCCCTTGCCCACGTCGCCGTAACCGGCCACCACCACGACCTTGCCACCCACCATGGCGTCCGTGGCCCGCTTGATGCCGTCGGCCAGCGACTCGCGGCAGCCGTAGAGGTTGTCGAACTTCGACTTCGTGACGGAGTCGTTGACGTTGATCGCCGGCACCTTCAGCTCGTTGCGCTCCATCATCTGGTAGAGCCGGTGCACGCCCGTGGTGGTCTCCTCGGACAGGCCCTTGACGTCGGCGAGCAGCTCGGGGTGCTGCTGATGGACGACCTGCGTCAGGTCGCCGCCGTCATCGAGGATGAGGTTCAGGCCGCGGCCGTCGGGCCAGCGCAGCGTCTGGTCGATGCACCACCAGTACTCCTCCTCGGTCTCGCCCTTCCAGGCGAAGACCGGAATGCCGGCAGCGGCGATGGCGGCAGCGGCATGGTCCTGCGTGGAGAAGATGTTGCAGCTCGACCAGCGCACGTCGGCGCCCAGCTCCACCAGCGTCTCGATGAGCACGGCGGTCTGGATGGTCATGTGAAGCGAACCGGCGATCCGGGCGCCCGCGAGGGGCTTCTGGCCCTTGTAGCGTTCGCGGAGAGCCATCAGGCCGGGCATCTCCTTCTCGGCGATCGCGATTTCCTTGCGGCCCCACTCGGCGAGCGAGATGTCCGCAACCTTGTAGTCTTGCTGCTTGACGGTCATGGTGGTCACTGGGGACTCCTAAAAAAACAGGCGTGAATCCTGGTCCGGCGCGTTGGCGTCGGTGACGCGCCATTATCGCGCATCCGGCCGGCAGGCGCCAGCGGCCGGTGGGTGGCGTGGCGTTCACGGCAGGGGCCTCGGCCGTCAGGTCCGGGCCAGGGCGTGCAGGCGCCAGAGCGCGAGGGCCCCGCACAGCAGGTTCGGGAGCCAGGCCGCGAGCCCGGGAGCCAGCGTGCCCGTCTGGCCGAAGGCCATCCCCATGAACATCAGCACATAGTAGGCGAAGAGCACCAGCACGCTGACGCCCAGCCCCACGGAGGCGCTGGCACGCTGCGGGCGGATCCCCATCCCCGCGCCCAGCAGGGTGAACACGACGGCCGCGAACGGCACGGCGACGCGCTGCCCCGCCAGCACCTCGAGCTCCGCGACCTCCCGGGGAGAGGCCCCGGTCCGAGCCAGGTGCCGCACGTGGGACCTCAACTCAGCCAGGGTCATCTCCTGGGGCGCACGTCCCTCCTGGGTCATGGCCAGCAGGTCGGCGCCGAGTTGCACCCGTTGGGAGGCGAAGCGCACGGTCCAGCGGAACTCGCCACGCTCATCCACCTGGTGCATCACGCCCCCCCGGAAAAGCCAGCCGTCGGCCAGCGGCTCGGCCTCCGCAGCCTGCACGAGGCGCACCAGTCGCCCCTCCTCGAGCTCCTGCACGATGACGTCCCGCATGCGCCGGCCGTCCCACTGGCGCGCGTAGAAGAAGCGCCGGAGGACGCCCGCCTCCCTCTCAGGGTAGAACAGGTGGTCGCGGGCCACAGGCACCTGGTGCTGCTGGGTGGCCTCCACCAGCACCCGCCTGGCCTGCCCGGAGGCGATGGGGCTGACGACCTCATTCAACAGCAGGGTCGCGACGGCCACGGCGCTGGCGAAAGCCACCCCGGGCGCCACGAGCCGCGCGAAGCCGACGCCCGCAGCCCGCCACGCCGTGAGCTCGCCGTCTCCTGCCAGGCGGCTGTAGGCCAGCAACGAGGCCAGCAGCGTCGCCATTGGAAAGGTGAAGAAGGCCGTCTCCGGCAGCCGCAGCACCAGCACCTCGAGGACCATCCACGCAGGCAGCCCGTGCCGGACCATCAGCGTCACCAGATGGAACAACACGGTGGTCGCGAGCAGGATGCCCGTGAACGCGGCAACTCCAAAGGCGAAGGGCGCGGCGAGCTCTCGCAGGACGCTGCGGTCGAGGAGCCCCGGGCCGCCCGGCAACGGCGGCGTCACATCCGGAATTCTTCGCCCAGGTAGTGGCGCCGGGCAATCTCACTGGCCGCGACCTCCTCGGGGGTCCCCGAGACCACCACCTCGCCGTTGCTCAGGATGTGGGCATAATCGACCACGCCGAGGGTTTCCCGCACGTTGTGGTCCGTGATGAGGATGCCGAGGTTCTTTTCCTTCAGCCGCCGGATCATCTTCTGCAACTCGGCGACCGTGAGCGGGTCGATGGCGCTGAAAGGCTCGTCCAGCAGCAAGAAGCTCGGGTTCGCCGCCATCGCCCGCGCGATCTCGACGCGGCGCCGCTCGCCGCCCGACAGCTGCGAACCCTTGTTCTTGGCAACCTTGGTGAGGTTGAATTCCTCGAGCAGGCCAGGCAGGCGCTCGCGCTGCTCAGCCTTCGGGACACCCTTGATCTGCCAGACGGCGATGATGTTCTCCTCGACCGTGAGCTTGCGGAACACCGAGGGCTCCTGCGCCAGGTAGCCGATGCCCCGCCGGGCCCGCATGTGCATCGGCAGGTGGCCGATGGGCTGCCCGTCGAGCAGGACGTCCCCACCATTCGGCTTGACCAACCCGACGACCATATAGAAAGTGGTCGTCTTGCCAGCGCCGTTAGGGCCCAGCAGGCCGACAATCTGGCCACGGTCGACCGTGATCGAGACGCCGTTCACGACGCGGCGCGACCGGTAGGTCTTCATGAGGTTCTGCGTGACGATGGCCATGGGGACGCGCTCGCTCAGGGTCCAGACAGCGGCCCGGCCGCACCGGCGGGCAAGATGATGCGGGTCCGGGTGGTGCCTTCTGCCATCAGGCGCCGCTCTGCCACATGATACGTGATGCGGGCCGCACGGAAAGTGTCGCTGCCCCTGCGGGCCTCGACACCGCCCGTGAACAGCACCCGCAGCACGCGGTCCTCGGCCGGCGCAGCAAAAATGGTGGCCTGCTGGCAAGTCACCACCATCTGGGGCAGCGTGATGCGGACGTTACCGCGAACCTGGTACGTGTGCCCTTTCCCGTCGTAGGTGGTGGAGTCCGCCTCGATCTGAAGCTGCGGGGGGGGCGGGGTCGGGGGCGCAGCCAGCCCCGGCGCCGCGCCCAGCAGCACGGCAAGGAGCGCGGCTGGCAACGTGGCAGGCACCCGGCCGCTCACCGCCCGCCCTCACCGCCGCGCGCGATGAGCGCGGGCTCCAGCGAGATGGCCCCCCGCACCCGCCCGCTCAGCTCGACGCGCCGCAGCGCCCGATCCGCCCGGAGCGTGGTCGCCGTCAGCCGGTTGGCGCCGTGCCAGAATGAGACGCCCCCCCCCGTCAGCAGCCGCCCCTCCGCCTGGTCCCACCGGGCATCCCGCGCGTCGACACCCGCCCGGCCATCCAGCGTACGCAACTGCAGCCCCCCGCCGAGACGAAGGTCGTGCGCCGCGTGATCGTAGGTGGCCCAGGGGGCAGAAGCCCGGGAGACCGGGCGCCCGCTTTCGTAGAACCGGGCCTCCACGCGCTCGAGCGACGCCACCTTCGGGCCCGCCCGGTAGTGGGCCCGGAAAGCGGCGACGGTCCACAGCGGCTGGCCGGCTGCCGTTTCGCTGAACTCAGGCTTCTCGAGCGTCACGCCAGGTCCGTCGGACGCGGACACCCCGCCCTCCGGCCCCGGAGCAGGGCGGCACGCAGCCAGCACCGCCGCCACCATCGAGAGGCCGAGCACCTTGGTCGCCCACATCGGCTACAGCAGGTCGCCGAGCCGTCGCGCGTAGGCCGCGCCGTAGGCCACGTAGTGTTCGCTGCCGGCCCGGATGCGGGCGACTTCCTCAGGTTTGAGGTCGCGGGCGATGCGGGCGGGCACTCCCACCAGCAACACGCCCGGCGGGTAGGCTTTGCCCTCCGGCACGAGGGCGCCGGCAGCGACGATCGAGCCCTCACCGATGCGACAACCATTGAGCAGGATCGCGCCGATCCCCACCAGGCTGCCGTCCCCAATGCTCGCGCCGTGCACCACGGCGCGGTGTCCAATGGTCACATCCGCCCCGATTGTGACGGGGAACCCCTCGTCCACGTGCACCACGGCACCGTCCTGCACGTTCGAGCGGGGACCGATGACGACGCGTTCCTGTTCAGCCCGAATCACCACCCCGAACCAGACGCTGGCGGCCGGGCCGATGCTGACGCGACCGAGAATCGTGGCATTCGGAGCAACAAAGGCCGTCTCGTCGATGATCACCTCATCGGTCAGTTCGAATGCATCGCTGTGGGCCATGGTCACCTCGGGCGCCATCCTATCACACGCACCCAGGGGGGACGCATTGACTTTGCCGACGGGCATGCCAGAAGATGACCCGACCCAAGCGACGGAGGTGACGTGGTGATCGGTCCGGCAGACGTGCGACACGTGGCGAAGCTGGCGCGGCTCGACCTCGCCGAGCCGGAACTGGAGGCCCAAGCGACCCAGCTGGCGCGCATCCTCGGGTTCTTCGAGGCCATGAACGCGGTCGACACGACGGGCATCGCCATGACAGCCCACCCGTTCCCGGTCGTCAACGCGCTCCGAGAGGACCTCCCGCGTCCCTCGCTGCCCCGCGAGGATGTCCTGGCCGCCGCTCCCCATGCCGAGGCGGGGTGCTTCCGGGTGCCCAAAATCCTGGACGCCTGAGGCGCCTCCCGCAGGCCTCCCGGACCCGAAAATGAGGTATGCTGACGATGCATCCTCATCCTGTGCAGAGGCCGATGTCCCACGTCCGCACTCAGCCAGAGGCCATCCCCCTGGTGGCTGGTTTCTTCTTCGCCCTGACCACGGCGGTCGGGGTGCTGGCGTTTGCGTGGTTCCTCGTCACGAGTGGTGGCCTCGTGGCCTGGCTCCAGGCCGTGGGCGACGGCCAGGGCTGGGCTGACGCCAGCCGCGGCACCCTGCTAACCAGCCCCACCTTCCAGATGCTGGTGGCGATGGGGCTCATCGCCGAGCTCACCCACATCCCGCTGCCGAAGGGTGGGCGCATGACGGCGGGCTTCCTGATCGGCTTTGCCACCCTGCTGATGCTGGGCCTCGAGGCTGCCGTCGGCGTGGTCGCGCTGGTCAACATCCTGACGATGTGGGTGCCTCCGCGCCGGGGTGTGGCCGCCGGGTTTTTCAACACGGGTCAGCTCGCCCTGGCTTATGCCGCCGCCAACTGGGCGCTGACCCAGGGGCACGTCTACATCTACGGCTACCCGGGCGCCGACGACCAGCCCTACGTGGCAGGTGCCGCGGTGGCCTTCCTGGCCGTCAACTTCCTCGTAGTGGACACCCACCTGGGGCTGCAGCGCCGCGCGGCCCCCTGGCGCATCCTCTGGGAGGACGACCGGGCTGAGATCTTCGTCACGCTGGCGATGACCCCGATGGCATTCCTGATGGCCTACATGCACCAGGTCCAGGGGTGGGGTGGCACGGTGTTCGTGCTGCTGCCCGTGCTGCTGGCCGCTTATGGCGTGCGGCTGTACTTCCGCCTCAAGCGGTCGGAGGCCGAGCTGGCGGAGTACAACCAGCAGCTGACCATCCTGCAGCAGGTGGCGACGCGCATCTCGAGCCAGATCGAGCTGGCTCAGACGCTGTCCCTCATCACCCAGGAAATGCGCCAGGTGGTGGGACACCACGAGAGCCTGATCTTCCTGGTCGACGGGGCCACGGGGATGCTGGTCCAGCAGGCGACGTCTGGGGCCAAGGCGCTCCAGCTGCCGCTTGAGCACGGGCTGCTGGGGGAGGTGGCACGCGAGCGCCGTTCAGCGCGGGTCGACGACCTGGCGGCAGGGCACCTGGACGTCGGCGTGCTGGCGGGCTTCCGATCGCTGCTCGCGGTGCCGGTGGCCACGGACCAGGAGGTGCTGGGCGTCATCGCGGTGCTTCATCAGAACCCGGGCGCGTTCGACGGCGGCACGGAGCGGCTGCTTGACATCCTGGCCTCCCAGGCGGCCGTTGCGATCAAGAACGCTCAGCTGTACCGGGCGACGCAGCAGCTGGCCGTCACGGATGGCCTGACCCAGGTCTACAACCGACGCTACTTCGAGGAGCAGCTGCGGGCCGAGCTCGAGCGCGCCCGCCGCCAGCAGCTCACGACCTCGCTGGTCGTGCTGGACGTGGACCACTTCAAGAAGTTCAACGACACCCACGGCCACCTGCTCGGCGACCAGGTGCTGCAGGGGGTGGCCCGCATCCTGCTCAAGAGCGTCCGCGAGACCGACATGGTGGCACGTTACGGCGGTGAAGAGTTCGTCGTCATCCTGCCCGAGACGCCACCAGCCGCCGCGGTGGAGGTGGCCGAGCGCATCCGTCGCAACATCAAGAGCCACCCCTTCTGGGGCCGCGGACAGACCCCCCTGGAGGTGACGGCCAGCCTGGGCGTCTGCGCCGACCTCCACAGCGTGCTGGAGGCCCACCCGCTGTTCGAGCAGGCGGACCGCTGCCTGTACCAGGCCAAGGCAGAGGGCCGCGACCGGGTGTGCCAGGTCACCTTCGTGGCCGATCAACCGACCGAAATCCTGACCTCCCGCCAGGAGCGTCCCAAGGACCCGACCGTCCGGCGCAAGATGCGCACCTTGCAGCACATCTCGACGGAGGAGTGGGAGCGCTACCTCCGGGGCAACTTCGAGGCGACGCTGCAGGCCTGGTGGGAGGAGCCAGCCGTGCACGGCGCGCTTGAGGGAGGCAAGGCGTTCTGGGGCGAGCTCACGGAGTCCTTCGTCGAGGCCGTGTTGCGCAAGCTGAACAGCACGGAAGACGAGCGCAACGGCTGGCTCGAGCGCTTCCAGGCCTTCCCCGTCTACCGGGACGTCCAGGCTGAACTGGGGCGGCTCATCCAGACGGGCGTCTCGATCACGGCCATGGAGACGGCGATCCTGTCGTTGTACAAGCGCACCCAGTCGCTGATCCAGGGGGCCCCCTTCCCCCTCGAGGAGCGCATCACCGTCGGCATCATCCAAGAGCGCCTGTTCCACGTGCTGCAGCTCATGGTCTCGCAGGTATGGCACGACTTCTTCCAGGCCACCGTGGAGCACCTCGATCGCGTGGCGGAGCTCGAAGCGAGGCTGGGCCCCCTGGCCGATCCGGCCGTGGTGATGCGGGAACTGGCCCAGCTGACGGCCAGAGCCGTTCGGGCCGACGCGTGTCTGGTGCTGCAACCGGACCCCGCAGGCGAGGCGCTTGATGTGATCAGCGCCTGGGGTCTGCACGCCTGGCAAGAGCTTCCCCCGCTGCCCGTCGGGGCGAGCCTCAGCGGGCACTGCTACACCACGGTGGAGGCCTGCGTCGTGGGTGACGTCCACGCGGACCCGCGCTTGAACGAGTCGTTCCACCGCGTCCTGGAGACGGAGCGGCCCGTGCGCGCGGCCCTGATGCTGCCGCTCGCGACCGAGGGGGCGGCAGTTGGCGTGCTGTACTGCCTGAGCGAACACCTGCACCACTTCACGCCCCTCGACGCACGCCTCGGCCACACCATCGCGGCGCGTCTGGGCTTGGCCCTCGCCCGACGCCGTCGGGAAGCCAACCAGGGCCAGGGCCGGGTGGCAGAGGCGCTGTCGCTGCTACGCGAGGACTCGGGCGTGCCGGCCGAGTTGGTGGCGCGGGTCGCGGCCGTGCTGAGCGATCCGCCCCCGCGCTGAGGCAGGGCAGCCCGAAGCGGGTACAGGTGTGGCGTGATGAGGCACTGGAGACTGCTCGCGGCATTTGTCGCATTGGCTGCAGCCGCGTTCGGAGGGCCCCGGGCGGGGGCGCAAGCAGCAACCTCGCCGCCTCCAGCCGAGGCGAGCGCGGCCGTCCTGCCGGGGGGAGCCCGGTGGCTCGTGGCAGGGCCAGCGGAGGTGCTGGAAACGACGCTGGAGTGCTGGCTGCCAGCCGGGTCGGGCCAGTTGGGGGGGGCGGCGGCCCCGGCTGCGGCGGCGGCGGTCCTGAACGCCCTCAAGGCCACGCTGCCTCCCCGCGCCAGCGCGGAGGTGGAACTCACCACCGCCCATGTCCGGTTCGTGATCAGGGCGGCAGCGCCCGAAGCCGTGCGGGTGGCGGCAAGCCTGCCAGAGGCTGTCCTCACCAGCCCTTCCCTGCCCACAGCCTGGCAGCTGCCCCCGCCGCGCTGGCTGCACGCGGCCAGCCTCGGCCCCTGGATCGCGGGTGAGGAGGGAGCCCCCGCTGACGTGGCCGCCTTCCATCGCCGTCACTACCGCGCAGACGCGCTGGTGCTGGTGTTGGGCGGGCACGCCGCCCCGGCGTCGGTGCGCGAGGCGCTGGCCGAAGCGCTGGCCCGCCGAGCAGCGGTGCCCCCGGACGCCCAGGGCTCGGCAGCAGTGGCCTCCCAGGCCGCCTCGTCGTCACCCGACGGGGGCACCTTGCCGCAGGGCACGGCGACCGAGACGCTCGGAGCCGCGTCGGCCCCGCAGCAGCCCTCCGCCGGACGTTGGGCCTGCATCTCGGTCGAAGGTCCCGCGCCTGAGGCCTGGACCGAGACGGCTGCACTGGCGGTGGCCGGCGAGGTGCTCGCCCACAGGCTGGGCGCCACCCTGCAGCGCCCTGTTCACGTCGCGTTGGAGGCCTGGCCCGGGCGCACCTGGCTGCTCATCGCTGCGGAAGCCCCTCCACCAGACGTCGAGGCGACCATCACCACGCAGCTCGCCGCCTTGCGGGACGACACCGTGGACCTCTCCGAACTCGAGCAAGCCCGCCGCCGGGTCCGCGCCACCCTGGGCGACCCGGGCCACGAGGCCGGGGCGCGGCGCCGGGCTTTGGGCTGGGAGGCCCTGTCGGGGTTGCCGGGCGGCACCGGACACGCCCTCACCGCCCTCGCGCAGCTCGGTCGAGCCGAGGTGCAGGCGGCGGCCCAGCGGTTTTGCTGCGGGGCGGGGCTTCGCCTCAGGCTTCCCGGGAGCTGAGGGCCGGCAGCGGCGCCCGTGTCGCCGCCGCCAGCCACACGGTGGTCGCCCCGGAGTCGCTCAGGGCGGCGGCACAGGCTGCAGCCGTGGCCCCCGTGGTGAGCACATCGTCCACCAGCAACACGCGGGCCCCCGCCACGGCAGCGCTGCCACCAAAAGCCCCTGCCACGGCCACCGTCCGAGCCGCCGGGGCCAGGCCGTGTAGCGGCGGGGTGGGGCGGGTGCGCCGCAGCGCCCGCGCCAGCGTCCACCCGCTGGCGCGGGCCACGGCCCGGGCGAGCCGCTCGGCCTGGTTGAAGCCTCGTGCGCGGTGGCGGTCGCGGTGAAGCGGCACAGGCACGACCAACCAGGGCCCGGCCGGCCACCCCGGCGACGCCAGCAGGCGCTGCGCGAGGATGCGCGCCGCCCCGCGGTGCCCTCGGTACTTGCAAGCCCGCACGAGCTCCCGGGCAGGGCCCGCGTGCAGGGCCCCGACCACGAGGCCTTGCAGCCCGAACGGCGGCGGGCCGTCGGGGGCCGACGGCCACGCCGCCGCACAAGGACCGCAGAGTCCGCCAGGCGCCGACCACGTGCGGCAAGCCACACAGCGACCCCGAAAGAGCCAGGCCCACGGCCCGCTCACCGGCGCCTCCGGGCGCGCTCGAGGCCCTGACCAGCGAGGGCGGCTGCCGCCGCGCCCACGCCGTCGATCACCACGTCCGCGGGGGTCCCAACCCGGTTCGGAACGAAGGCCTGGTGCCACTCGTCGGTCGCAGCCCAGGCCACGGCAAGGCCCCAGGCGGTCGCCCAGCGGCGCTGGCCGGGCCGCAACGCCCACCCGAGGAGGGCAGCCAGCACGGCATACTCGCTCAGGTGGCCGAGCTTCCGGATGGCAAACTGCATCGCCGCCAGGCCAGGCGGCTCGGCCGAGAGCCCGATCAACCCGAGCAGCCAAGTGACCAGGGCGGAGCTGTGCTCGCCCGAGTTCGACTGGGCCGACAGGAGGTAGATGAGGGCCATCCAGGCCAGCACGCTGCCCCACCGGACCCAGCGCGGCACGTCAGCGGCCCGCCCAGCCAACCTCACGAACGCTTGCATCGCCCCCCCTTTCGCTGCACGCCCCCCCGCTCTAGGCGACGGGCTCGACCTCATTGACGCGCCATCGCCAGCCCGGTTCGGCCACGGAAGCGACGCTGGCTCGACCCCTCGGGGGGTACACCACTCCCCGAGGGGTGCGGTCCACCGCCTTGTGGCGCGCTCAGGGCCCCAAGGTAACACGCGATCAGGGCTGGGAAGCCATCACCGCGTGTACAGGGGCCATTCGCAACACCCTGAGCCGGTTCCCTTGCGGTTTTTCAGGTCTGGTTGGTATGATGCTCGTGCCCCGTCGTGCGTCCGCGCGACGCCCTCCCCCAGCGCCCCGCTGAATCGAGGCGCGCCACGTCCCCACCTCACTGGGCCTGAGTCCGGGTGACGCGATCAACAACATCACGAGCAAGGGACCCTAACCGCATGCCGCAAGTGGACGACACCCTCGAATTTGGTCACATCGATTACGAATCGACGTTCCGGAACCTCCAGCAGGGGGACATCGTGAATGGCTTCGTGATCAAGGTCGGCCCGGACGAAGTCCTGGTCGATGTGGGCGGCAAGTCGGAAGGCGTCATCCCCATCCGCGAGCTGTCCAGCACCCCCGTCAGCAACCCCTCCGAGTTCGTGCAGGTGGGTGATGAGCTTGAGCTCTACATCCTGCGCGAGGAGAACGAAGATGGGCAGCTCACGCTCTCCAAGAAGCGCGTGGATCAGGCCCGCGGCTGGATTCAGGCCGTCAAGGACCACGAGTCCGAGGCAACCATCAACGCGCCCGTCAAGGACGTCGTCAAGGGCGGCGTCATCGTCGACTGCTACAAGCTCCGGGGCTTCGTGCCCGCGTCGCAGCTTCGGACCAAGGGCCCTCACGAGGAGCTGATCGGTCAGGAACTGCCGCTCAAGATCATCGAGGTCGACCAGCGCCGGAACAAGTTGATCCTGTCGCACCGTCAGGCGATCGCCGCGGAGAAGGGCAAGCAGCGTTCCGAGACGCTCGCGTCGCTCGACGTGGGACAGATTGTCGAGGGCAAGGTCGTGCGGATCGCCGACTTCGGCGCCTTCATCGACCTGGGCGGCATCGACGGCCTGCTGCCGATCTCCGAGATTTCGTGGCAGCGCATTCAGCACCCTTCGGACGTGCTGAAGATTGGCGACGACCTCACGCTCAAGGTCCTCAAGGTCGACCGGGACAGCCACAAGATCTCGCTGTCGCTCAAGCAACTGCAGCCTGACCCCTGGACCACGCTCGCCGAGCGGTTCCGTGAGGGTGAGGTCATCGAGGGCCGCGTGACGAAGCTCGCCTCCTTCGGCGCCTTCGTCGAGATCGAGCCTGGCGTCGAGGCGCTCCTCCCCACGGCCGAAATGTCCGAGCGGCAGGTGAAGCCTGAAGAGGTGGTCAACGTCGGTCAGGAGATTCGCGCTGTGATCAAGCGGTTCCGCCCCGAGGACCGTCGCATCTCCCTGAGCCTGCGGGACATCGCGCAAGACATCACGGCCGCCGGCTACGATGAGGATGTCAATGGGACGTCGGACGAGGAGTAAGCCGCAGGGCGGTCACATATCCTCGGTCGAGCCGGGCAGCATTGCTGCCCGGCTCGAAATCCGTGCGGGAGACAAGCTCCTGTCGGTGAACGGCCGCACCCTGCGCGACATCATCGACTACCGCTACGAGATTGCCGAGCCGTGGGTGCACCTGCGCCTGCGCCGCGGGGACGCGATCATCACCCGGCAGACAGAGAAGGAGATCGACGAGGACCTCGGCCTGCAGTTCGAGCTGGCCGTCTTCGACAACATCATCGAGTGCCACAACAAGTGCTCGTTCTGCTTCATCCACCAGATGGCACGGGGCCTGCGGCACTCGCTCTACATCATGGACGATGACTACAGGCTCAGCTTCCTGCAAGGCAACTTCGTCACGCTGACCAACCTCAAGCCGCAGGACTGGAAGCGCATTTACCAGGACCGCCTCAGCCCGATCAACGTCTCGGTCCACAGCACGAACCCCAGCCTGCGAGCCGAGATGATCAAGCACCCACGCGGTGGGGACATCAAGGCCCACCTGCGGCGGCTCGCTCGGCACGGCATCGACTTCCACGCCCAGATCGTTTTTTGCCCCGGCTTCAACGACGGCGCCGAACTCGACCGCACGCTGCGGGACCTGGAGGCCTTCAAGCCCAACCTGCTCTCCGTGGCCATCGTGCCCGTCGGCCTGACGCAGTTCCGCAAGTACCTGCCTCAACTGACGAGCGTGACCCCCGACCTCGCTCGCGAGACGATCAAGCAGGTCAAGGCGTGGCAACGCCACTACCAGGCCCGCTGGGGCGACCCGACGGTGCGGCTGGGGGACGAGTTTTACGTCATGGCTGAGGTGCCCATGCCAGGGCACGGGCACTATGGCGACTACTGGCAGCTAGGAGACGGTGTCGGGGGCGGCGCGCTGCTTGCGCACGAGTTCAAGCGCCTCGCGAAGCACCTTCCAAAGTCCATGGCGCGGCCTCGACGCGTCACCGTCGTGACGGGCCAGGCGGCTGAGCGCCTTCTGCGCCCTCTCGTGGACCGGCTCAACGATATCGACGGGCTCGAGGTCGACATGCAGACCCTGGTGAGCCCCTTCTGGGGCCCCGAGATCACCGTCACTGGCCTGCTCACCTACCACGACCTCACCACCGGGCTCGCAGGCCGAGACCTGGGTGACGCCGTCGTCATCTCCCAGGTCATGCTGAAGGACGGCACGGACCTGCTGCTGGACGGCAAGCGTGTGCCCGATCTGGCCGAGGCGCTCGGGGTGCCGGTCCTCGCCGTCGAGAACTCGGCTCGCGGCCTCGTCGCCGGCGCACTCGGCACCCACGAGGGTGCGTTGCGCGGCGGCGAACACGCATACCACGGCCCCTACGAGCCGAACCTGCCACTCGCGGCCCTCAACTGAGTTTGGGCCTCACGGGGCCTCCTCCTCACGGCCTGGCAAGGCCTGCCCGCGGGGAGCCTCCGACCGCCGGGGGGCCTGGCTTTCGCCCTGAGACGGGGTGCTGCGCGGGCCGCCGCCGCCGCCCGCCGGCGCGAGCCGCACGGACGAGCCTCCGACGCGAAGCAGCCCCTCGACGAGCAGGTGGTTGGGCACGCTGACCAGCCCGTCAGACGTCTGCAGCATCGTCGTCAGCAAGCCGACCCGCTGGATGCGGCCGCGGGTGGCCTCGAGCGCGACCTCGTCGCCCGGATGGAACTGCTCGGCAACGGCCCGACCGGCAACGACGTCCCGCGCCTGGCCGCGCAGGCCAAACCCGAACGCGATGGCGGCGGCGAGCGCCACGGCGGCGATGATGGCGGTGTACAGGGTCTGCACGAGGGCAGGGGCGATGTTGAGCTGCCCGATGGCGGCCAGCACCGCAAAGCCCGCGACCACCCAGTAGGCCACGTCCGCCGCCACATCCCCGGTTCCCGCCAAAAGGCCCGCCGTGGCGCCGCGCACCAGCCGCTCAGCGACGGTGGCGAACAGCAACCCGAAGGTGAGCAGGGCGATCGCCGCCACCACGTTCGGCACGTAGGCGATGAGCGAGGCGATGCCTGCCGAGACCTGTGGCAGGCGCAACGTGTCGGCAGCCGCCATGAAGGCCACCAGCCACACGGTCCACCTGACGAGCGCGGCCACGAGGTCACTGGGTTCCAGCGCCACGCCAGCCCGCGCGATCGCCGCGTGGATGCCCGTCTGCCTCAGCGCCCTGTCGAACCGAAGCGCCTCGAGGCCTCGCTCCGTGAGCGTGGACAACGCCACGCCGACCCCCCACCCGACCAGCAGCACCAGCACCGCCCCCAGCACGTTGGGCATGAAGCCCAGCCAGCCGAAAACACCGGCCGTCGTGGCTCCCCATGTGGCTGCGCCCCATTCCTGAACGGCTTGCGCACCAGGCATCTCGTCTCCTCCTCCCGGACGTCCCAGGCCCGACGCCGGCGAGGGGGGGCCACATGGCCTCCCCCTGCCAGCCCGGCCCCGCCGCCCTCGCAGCGCGACGGTACCAGCGCGATCAGCTGCCCACCAACGCCCGGGCGGGCGTCTCCCCCGCTTTGCGGGGCCGGCTCACTCGTCGGCGATGTGCTTGAGCCGGTCCATGTAGTACCGCTCGAAGTAGCGGTTGTGGTATCGGCTCATCTTGTAGGACATGTTCTTGACGACCATGCCCCGCAGCGGCACGCGGGCCTTCACCAGGAGGTCCTTGGCCGTGAGGGTGTGCTGCCGGGTCGTGGAGCGGACGTCGACCACCAGCAGCACGCTGTCCACCAAGCGGCCCAGCACGGCGGCGTCGGTGAAGAAGTTGATAGGCGGGGCGTCGAAGAAAATGGCGTCATAATCGCGGCGCAGCCGGTCGACCAACCGCCGGAAGGCCTCAGAGTGAATGGTCGAGACGGGGTCGGGCGGCACGGGCCCCGTGCAGAGAATGTCGAGGTTGTCGACATCGGTGGGCTGAATGGCTTCTTCAGGCGCGAGGCCCTCGTAAACCACGTCGTAGAGGCCCATCAGGTTGGGGCGGTCGAAGTTGATGTGCTGCGAGGGGGCCCGCAGGTCCGTGTCGATGATGAGCGTGCGGCGCCCGAGCTGGGCCGAGGTGATGGCCAAGTTGGCCAGCACCGTCGACTTGCCCTCCTTGGGGCCCGGGCTCGTGATGAGCACGCACTGGTGCTCGACGTCGGGGTCGACCATGCGGGTGTAGGTCTGCAGGGCCCGGTAGCTCTCCGTGACGGGGGAGCGGGGGTCCTCGAGCACCACCAAGCGCTTGGTCGCAGCCTCACGGCCCTCGACCCACGGCAGCATGCCCAGGATGGGAAGGTCGAGGACGGTCTCGGCATCCTCCGGCCGCCGGATGCGGTCGTCGAGGAATTCGATGAACACAGCCGCCGCCACGCCGAACACGATGCCCAGCAGGAACGACATCCCGACGAGCTTGTTCACCGGGAAGACCGACTTGTGCGCCGTCGAGGCCTCCTCGATGATGCGCATGTTGCCCACAGAGACGGCCTCCGTGATGCGTGCCTCCTGCATCCGCCGAAGGAAGGCGTTGTAGGTCTCGACGGCTGCCTGCTGCTGGCGCATCAGCTGCGTCATCTGCTGTTCCTTGGCCGGCAGCGAGGCGAAGCGCGTCTCATAGTAGCCCTTCGAGGTTTCGAGGGACTTCGCCCGGGCCGCCAGAAGCGTCAGCTCGGACTCGGCCGCAATCAGCTCCGACATATAGCGCTGCTCGGTGGCCGTGCGCCCGAGTGCCAGGTCCTTGTCGTCGAGCCCCTGGCCGACGACCATCGTCACGCGCTCCCGCGCGGCGCCCTTGAGCCGCTCGAGCCGGGCTTCGGCCTCCCGCACCTCCGTGGAATCTTCCTTGTACTGCGACTTGAGGACGGCGATGCCAGACTCTGCCCGGGCCAGCTCCCCCTGCAAGGCGTTGTAGACCGGATCGCTGCGAAGCTTCTCCAGGCGCTGGGCGAGCCCGAGATCCGTCACCTCGAGGTGCTGCCGGGCGTCGGCCGCCTTCGCCTCCACGATGGTGCGTTGGAGCTGCATCTCCAGGGTCTCGGAGTCGATGGCCGCCAACTTGCCCGCCGCCTGCCCCCCGATCTCGGACACGGAGAGCACCCTGTTCTCCTCGCGGAAGCGACGCAAAGCCGCCTCCGCGTCGTTGAGCATCCCCTCGGTCTTGGCGAGTTGCTGCTCGATGAAGATGCGCGTCTGCCGGGCCGTCTCCTGGTGGAAAGACTTGTTCCGCTCAATGAAGACCCGACCGACCTCGTTCACGACCTTGACGGTGTACTCAGGGTCGCTTGATGTGAAGCGCACGATGATGATGTCGGTGTCGCGATCCACATCCGCGGACAGGCCCGCGAGCACCTCATCCGTTCGGGCCGCAAGCTGTTCCCGAGGCACGCCGAGCCGGTTGACGACGGTCTCGATGTTGGGCCTCGTGCGAATCAACTGGAGTTGCGTGTTGACCGGGTTGTTCCAGGACGGCAGATTCATGCCGACGTTGTTGAGCACCGAGTTCGCGATCGCGTTGGGCTCATACAACATCCGCAGCTGGGCGGAATAGGTGGAGGGCTGGTTCGACGTGCGCATCCACGTGCTGCCCGTGACCAGCACGGCCGAGAGCACAATCATCCACCAGCGCCGGGCCAGGATGCCCAGGTAATACTTCAGATCCATGCCCGGCGCTCACCCCAGACGCGCGTGAATCCCCACGGCACCAGGTGCCAACCGATCCCCACAGCCTTCAGTATGCCCCGTCCCGGGTGATCACAACCCAGAAGGTCTTGGCGATGATAAGGGCGTCGAGCAGCGGCGACCAGTGCTCGATGTAGTACAGGTCCAGCCGCACCATTTCCTCGGACGAGAGCCGGGACCGCCCGCTCACCTGCCACAAGCCCGTGAGCCCGGGCAACACCGTCAGGCGCCCCCATTGCCAGGCTTTGTAGTACCGCGTGTCCTCCACGGGGAGCGGCCGGGGCCCGACCAGGGCCATCTCGCCGCGCAAGATGTTGAGCAGCTGCGGAAGCTCGTCCAGGCTGTTGCGACGGAGCCAGCTCCCCACCGCCGTGAGGCGCGGGTCGGCCAGGTCCTTGTAGAGCAGCTCGCTGCGACCCGCCGGGTGCCTGACGTCGCCCACGGCGTCCTCGACCCCGACGCGCATCGTGCGGAACTTGAAGATGGTGAAGGGGACGCCACCGCGCCCGAGGCGTTGCTGCCGGAAGAGGATCGGCCCAGGCGAGTCCAGCCTGATCAGCACGGCGATGAGGGCGAAGAGCCACCCCGTCAAAGCCAGCCCGACCAGCGCGCCCGCCACGTCCACCACGCGGCGCAACCGGCTGGCGTTCAGCCGCTGCTCCGGCGACGGCAGCCCACGGCCACCACGCTCCAACAGGCTTTCGGGTGCGGTCATGACGGACATGCTTCCCCCTCCGATTCCAAGGCGCCGGGGCGCCGACCTTCGATGTGTCGTGCCAGCAGGGCCAGGAACTCCCGCTTGAAGCGTTCGGTCGAGAACCTGGCCGCGTGGGCGCGGATGACGGCGCGGTCGAAGGCGGTGTGCTCGCACGTGCGGACGGCCTCGACGAGCGCCTCCACCGTTTGCCGTTCGAAGAGCACACCCGTCTCGCCATCCCTCACCGTTTCCGCCGCGCCTGCCCGGTTCAAGGCGATCACCGGGCTTCCCGCAGCCATCGCCTCCACCGGGGCGATGCCGAAGTCCTCGATCCCCGGGAACACGAACCCCCTGCACGTCGCCATATGGAACCGAACGACGTCGTCAGGCTGCCGCCCCAGAAACCGGATGTTCGCCCCGGCCCGGGCCTCGAGCGCCCGGCGTTCCTTCCCATCTCCAATGATGACGAGCGGCAGGCCCAAGCGGTTGAAAGCATCCACGACCAGATCGATCCGCTTGTAGGCGACCAACCGGCTCACCACGAGGAAGTAGTCGGCAGGCGGCGGAGCCAACTTGAGCGCTTCCCCGATGCCCGCCACGTCTACCGGCGGGTAGAGCACCGCCGCAGAGCGCCTGTAATACTTTTCGATCCGGCGCCGCACGTAGTTTGAGATGGCCACGTATTCATCCACGCGCGCTGACGACAGCGCATCCCAGGTCCTGAGGTAGTGCATCAAGAGGGGCAGGAGGGCCCGCTGCCAACCTGGGAGCGTCTCCACCTCAAGATACTCCTGATACATATCCCAAACATAACGCAGGGGGCTGTAACATAAGCACATGTGAAAAGCGTGGCTGTCAACCAACACACCCTTTGCAACGGCGTGGTTACAGCTGATCACGACATCGAACCCCCGCAAGTCGAGCCCTTCGGCAGCCATGGGAAACAGGGGCAGGTACCACTGGTAGCGGGCGGGGCCGCCCGGGAGGCGCTGCAGGAAGCTGGTGCGAATGTCCCAGCCGCGCATCTGCCGGGGCATCCTGGCCGCGTCGTAGACCGTGGTGAAGACGGGCGCCTCTGGAAACATGCCGTGTAGCACGTCGAGCACGCGCTCCGCGCCGCCCCCACCGCCCGAGGTGGCGAGGCCGTCGTGCACAATGGCGATGCGGGGCGTTGCGGGCACGCGGGGGCCGTCGGTGAGGGGCGGGGGCGTCAGAAAGCGCGTGGCGGCCCACCCGCCTCCGTGCGGGTATATAGGACACCAGCCCCATTCTGACAGCGCGAGGTCCGCGTGATCAACAAGTATCTCAAGACGCTCCTCAACGGGGGCGTGCCGGAAGCAGAACGCCGCCCCCTCGAGGACGGCCTGGCGGCCTACCAGCAGGGGAGGCATTCCGAGGCCCTGCCGTTGCTGGAGGAGGGCGTGGCAAGTCAGCCGCAACACTTCGACGGGCTCATGGCCCTCGGGCAGATCCACTTCAAAGGTGGCGACTTGGAGGCCGCGCAGCGCCGGTTCCTGGAGGCCCTCAGCCTCGAGAACCGCAACGCGACCCTCTACTTCCTGCTGGGTGAGGTGTCCTACCAGGGCGGCCGCCCCGCGGAGGCCCTCAGGTTCTACCAGCGCGCGACGTCGGTGGATGCCGACTACACCGACGCCTTCATCCGGATGGGGATGCTGCACCAAGAGGCCGGCCGGCTCGAGGAAGCCACCAAGGCCTACGAGCGGGCCATCTTCCTGGACCGCTCCGCCGTGGTGGCGAGGTTTCAACTGGCGCAGGTCTGCATCTCCCTGGGCGACACGCGCCGCGCCCTCACGCAACTGCACCTGGTGAAGGAGATCCACGGCGACTACCCGCCGGTGTTCGTGCTGCAAGGCGAGCTCCAGTTCGGGCTTGGCGATTTCCGTCAGGCCATCGTCGAATTCGAGCGTGCGCTGGAGCTCGGGGTCGTGGACGTGGGCCTCCTGTGGAGCCTGTCGGAGGCCCACGCGCGCGTGGGCGACAAGGATCAGGCCCTGGAGGCCGCGATGCGAACGCTGGAGGAAGACCCGCTCCATCCCGCCGCCCACCTGCGCGTGGCGGAGTCGCTGGAGGCTGCCCGCCGCTACACGCAGGCCCTGCAACACTACGAGACTCTGCTCGAGGTGGAGGGCTTCGACGCCGCCGCACGTGCCGGGTTCGAGCGGGTCTCTGCCGTCCTGGCAGAGATTGCGGCCAAAATGGCGGGCGAGGCCGATGCCCCCACGGCGAACGAGGGTGGCCAGCCGCCCGCGCCCTGATCCAAGCCATTGACGGGTCCCGCAGCAGGTGATTCCATGTGACGGTCGTCACACGCGTGGCGACAGGTCCGAGCAAACCACCCGTGGAACCGCTTTTCGCCAGCCTGCTGCTCGTCGTCTCGATGCTCTCGATGCAAAAGTTGCATCTGATCTGAGCGCCAGTCCAGCGGGCCGTCGGGGCATCAGCCTGACGTGGCCCGCAGCACCAACAAGGTCATGTCGTCGGATGGAGGTCTGTCCCCGACAAAGGCCTGCACCTCGCGCTTGATGGCGGCGACGAGGTCCTCCGCCCCGAGCGCCGCGTGGGCTGCCACCAGCTCGCACAACCGCTCCGACTCGAACATCTCCGCCGGCGCATCGGGTGCGTGCGCCTCGGTGATCCCGTCGGTGAAGAAGACCAGGGCGTCCCCCGGCCTCAGTGTGAGGCTCTGGACCGCATACTGCGTCGCCTCGCGGACCCCAAGCGGGAACCCACCCGCTGACGGCACCTCGCGCACCTCCCCCTCTGCGGCGCTGTAGTGGAGCGGCGGGAAGTGCCCCGCGCAGGCGAAGCTGACGTGGCCGGTCGCAGGCGTCAGCAGGGCGTAGGCGCACGTCGTGTACGATTTCGTCGTGCTGTGCCGGGAGACGGCCCACAGCAGCCTGTTCAACGCGTCGATGGTCGCCCCCACCTCGGGGTTCTGGCGCGTCTGGTTGTGCAGGCAGGACTTCAGCATCGCCGTCGCCAGGGCTGCCGCAATGCCCTTGCCCGCCACGTCGGCAATTGCCAGGGCCACGCGGCCGTCCGGCAGCGGTAACACGTCGTAGTAGTCCCCTGAGGCCTCATAACAGGGCACCGTGTCAGCCGCAAAGTCGTAGGCCTCCAGACGCGGCAGGTCGCGCGGCAGCATGGCCTCCTGCACCTCCCGCGCCCGGCGCAGGTCTTGCTCGACGCGGTCCTTGAAGAGCCTGGCCTGCACCAGGCTGGCGGTCTTCACCGCCGCCGCGAGGGGCAGGCGGGTCGCCGCGAGCAGCTCCCGATCGTCCGCGCCGTAGCCCTGATCCGACAACCGGGGCCCCAGCACCACGAGGCCCACCACCTCCTCCCCCACCTGCAGCGGCACCCGGTGGTGCGGGCCGAGCCTGGCAAGGCTCGAGAGCCGCCCGGTGCCACCGGTTCGAGGCACATAATCGACCTCCGCCCAGCGGGCCTCGGCGAGCAGCAAGGGGTCCTCGGGGTGGACCTCCAGCGTCGGCAGCGGCACCGCCCCCCAGACCGAGGCCCCCCCGCGCGCCACCAGGCCCCCCGTCTCCGGGTCCCGCGTCAGCACGTAGCCGAAGCTCGGGCGCAGGGCGTCCCCGATCACCGCGAGGAAGTGGGTCTTCAGCTCATCGAGGTCCAGCGTCGACTGCGCCAAACCCGTGACCTGACCGACGACGGCCTTGAAGTCATAGGGCGTGCGGAACCAGTGCCGATCGACGAGGCGCCCCACCGCGTCACGCAGCGGCACGAAGGCCACGGCGATGACGGCTGTGACGACCGCGTTCTGCCAGTCGCTCGTCGGCCCGAGGCCCGCGAGAGCCGCCACCCAGCGCAATGCCCCAGCCAGCGCGAAGTAGGCGCCCAGCAAGCTGAAGGTCACGACGGCGTACGTCGTCGTGCGCTTGAGGATGACATGGATGTCGAACATCCCGTGGCGCACCACGGCGTAGGTCACGGCCGCCGGGAAGCACCCGAACAACAGGGTCGTCAGGGCCGTGACGGTAGGTGGCGCCGGAGGTTGGCCCACCAGCGGCGGCAGGTTGACGAGCATCGCGGCGGGCAAGAAGGCAGCCCCGATGCCCCAAAGGAGCACCGCCAGCTGGCTGCGCTCCGGACCGGCCGTGGTCCGCCGCCAGCGCCAGGCCAGCAACGCCAGGCCAAACAGCAGCACGCCGTTCGCCCAGACGGTGCCGAGGGTCTCCCCGAGCGCCACCGCCTCCGGCGTGACCCCCCAAGCCCGGAAGGCACCCGCGATGGGGAGGAACAGCAGCAGCCCCACCGTATAGGGGGTCCAGGCCCCCTGGGGGTGTCGCTGGAGCCAGGCGATCGGGGTGGGGAACGCCAGGACCATGGCCAGTGCGGCGCTGGCATAGGCCATCACAGCCGCGTAATACCAGCCTGGGTGGATCCGGTAGGTGAGCTCGAAGTCGATGTCGAGCAGGGCATACAGTGCCCACCCCAAGCAGAACACCGCGTTCGCCCGGGCCGCGGGGTTCTCAGGCCTCAGCCAGGCGGCCGCCAGGCCGATTAGCGCCATGACCAGCGGCAGCACGAAGCGCACCGCGAAGGACCGCAGCCAGGCCTCCCAGGTGAGCCGGGTGGCGGGAACCTCCACCACCTGGCTGCGCCCGTCTCGTCGCACCTCATAGGCCACGGGAGTGCCAGCCGCCCGCCCCGCGACGAGCGCGCGCAACGCAGGCCCGGAGCTCACGGCCACGCCGTCCGCGGAGGCCACGTGGTCGCCGGGCCGCAGGCCCGCCCGCACCCCCGGCGTGTGTGGCTCGTTCGTGAGCCATACCGTCCCCACCGGGTTGACGCGGAAGCCGGGGTAGACCGTGCCGACCTGACCCACGGCCGAGACGAGGATCCAGGCCCAGGCGGTGGCGAAGGCCAGCAGGGCCAGCAAGACGGCCCGCCGAGCGCCGGCTGCGCCACGGGCAGGGCCGGTGGGCGAGGCGGGCTGGTGGTCACGGGCGTCCCAAGCTGCCATCAGATCGGCACCGGCTCGGGCGCCACGCGAGCGGTCGCGATCACGGGGCCCAGAACCTCGAGCAGGCCCTCGCCGCCGAGGCCCAGCACCGTGGCCTCGGCCTCGAGGCGCAGCGCCTCCAGCCGCCACGAGACGTACGCCAGCGCCCCGACCGCCCCCACGCGCCCCCTGAGGGCCTCTTGTCGCGCCACATCCAGCGGCAGCCCGGCGTGCCAGAGCTCAGCCAGGGCTGGGTCGGCGTCCCGTGCCACCAGCAGCGGCAGCGTCAGCTTTGCTGCAGCCAGGTCCGCGTGGGGGCCCCGCCCCATATACGCCTCCATGTCGCTCGCCAGCTGAAACAGCTGACCGAGCCGGGCCCCGAGCCGCCACCATTCCGGCACGTCTTGCCTGCCGGCCCAGATGGGCCCGAGGCACATGAGCCCCGCCAAGGCCCCCCCGGCCTTGCGGGCGCCCAAGCCCAGCACCTCGTCTTCACCCACGTCGGCATCGGGGTGCAGCCGCACGTCGTCGTGCTGCCCGCAGGTCAGCACCATCCCGGCCCGGCCGAAGCAGTGGGCCCACCCGGCCCGCACCTCCGCGGGGGCAGAGATGCCGGCCAGGTGGGTGGCGTGCGCCGACAAGAGGTACAGCCCCACCGTGACAGCTTCCTCCCAGCCGCCCCCGGGCCACCCGACCAGCGCCGCCAGCTCGGCGTCCTGCGCATCGTCGACGATGTCCGCCGCGCAGTGGTACAGGATGGCCGAGGCCGCCAAGGCGTCGGCTGTGTCCGGAGCCGCCCCGAGGCACAGGGCCGTCCGCCTGGGCAGCTCGGGCACACACCAGGCGGGGGCACGCGCGTACAGGGAAAGCTTGCGCGCCAACACGGCCGCGGCCTGCGCGGCCAGCTGCGGCGGAGCCTCTTCCAAGCAGGCCGCCGCCCACACCTGGGCCTGGATGGCCGGGATGCCCACGCGCGCGTCAGCCTCCCGGCGGCACCTTGATGCCGTTGACTTCGGCCAGGCCGAGGCCGCAGAACACCTCGGCCATCCGCCTGGGGTCGCTACGCAGCGTGCCGATGGTGGCGGCGACCACCCCCTCGTCGAGCTGCGCGAGGTTCGCCTCGAACATCTTGTGAAGGTCGCCCCCGCCAAGCAGCGGCACCTTGTCGTAGGCGATGAGGTCATCGAGGGCCTCGGCGAAGGCCGCCACGCTCCGATGCATCGCCGGGTCTTCCACGGCCCTGCGCAACACCGTGGGCAAGCTGCGCATCATCGGGGCCAGGGCTGCCCCGGGGTCTTGCTGCAGCGCCTTGCGGAAGAAGGCGTCGTCGAGCAGCCGGCGGCCAAAGCGCCTGACGGCCTCGACCTCGATCGCCCGGTACCCCGTCGCCGCCGCGGACGCGTAGCTCAAGCCACCCCGCTGCATCTGCGCCACGGTGTCGGCGCGGCGAGCCTCGTCCCCGAGCTGGGCCTGCTCAGCCGGTGAGAGCCGCTCCCAGACGCCAGCCAGGGCCTTCGCAGGCTCCTTCACGAACTGCTGAGCAAAGCCCTGGTCGCCGGCCGCAACCTTCTGCTGAAGGGTCAGGAAGGCCTGGCGGAGGGGCGGCACCAGCCGGCCGCTCTTGCGGGCGCTCTGGAGTTCCTTGCCCGCCTGGGCACCCAGCACCTGGGCGTCGGCCTGGATGCCGTTGGTGCGCGCGATGCGCTCGAAGCTCTCCTGGGAGAGGCCGCTCGCAGCCATTGCCGTCGCGACGGCCTTGGGGTCGTGGCCCCCCGCAGCCAGGAGGCCCGGCACCTCTCCCGGGGGATACCGCCGGGACTGCGAGTTGAGGTAGAGGAATTTGTCTGGCGCCTTGCGCAGCAGCAACTCCGGCTCGGTGTAAAAGGCCCGGAAGCTCTCTGCGAAGTCCTCCAGAGGGTTCACCATGCTGTACCCGAGGGTCTTGACGCCGAAAATCTCCTCGATGGCCTGGCTCAAGTTCTGCTTGACCCGAAGGGTCTGCTCGAACTCCTTACGCAGCGCGGGGTCCCTGATTTCTCCCAGCACCTTGGCGACGGCGGCGGGCGTGAGGTCTTCCGTGAAGCTCTCGTAGACGAAGTTGTCCGTGCGCGCGGGGCGCACCCCGGGGTCCAGGGCCCGCACCTGCCCCTGGTCGTCGAGGCCGAACGCCTCCGTGCCTCGCGCATCCTGCCAGCCCGAGAGCTTGGCCCACTCGCGCATGCCGGCAAGGTCCGTGGCCGGGCCGAACTGCACCTGATGGCCAACCTCGTGGACCAGCACCTCCTTCATGCGGGTGGCCTGGGCATCGCCGATCTCGATGACGCGGCTCCGGTACTCCGCCAGCGCGTGGGGGAACCAGGCCCTGAGCATGAGCCCCAGCGGCGCCAGCAGGGCGACGCGCTCGAAGAGCTCGGCCATCTGGTAGCCCACCTTGCCCAGCACGCCACGGCCACGTTCAACCGCCACGACGGCCGCACCGTCAGTCTCCCGGGTCTGGTGGCCGGCATCGAAGGTCGAGTGGGGCACGCGGCGGAACGTCACGCCTTCCAGGCGAGACCTGTCGGCCGGCGTGAGGGCGTGGAGCACCTCGAAGGCGATGGCGGCATCGGCCACCCGGAAGAGTTGCGGAGGGTCGAACGTGGCCCCCTGGCCAGGCACAAGGCTGGCGGCACGCCCCAGCAGCCGCCCGGACAGGGCAAGCTTGGCGGCCTCCGGGTTCGCGGGCAGGTCGGCGACGATTTCCCGCAAGACCTCGGGGGGCAGGGCCCGAAGCGCCTCCTGGTCCCTGGCGGCAAGCTTGGCGATGACGGGGGGAAGCTCTGGCAGAGGCGCCCTGCGGCCGGCACTCAAGGTCACATGGTCGGTGGCCCCAGCCTCCAACGCAGCCGAGAGGGCGTCCGGGCGGATGGGGCCTGTGGCCCGCTGACGGGCCAACTGGCCGGTGCCAGGCGCCGGGTTGGGCAGCTGTGGGAACTGAGTCATGGACACCTCCCGGCCACGGAACGTGGCCTCGGGCGGCAGGCCGCCGCCACCCCGGCTATCGTCCCTGTGGCCCCAGCCGCTTGCTGCGCTCAACACGTCTTTCAGAGCGCAGAACAAGCTTGAACCCAGGGCTGGCTGTGTTATACCCGGCCCCGAGGCTGGACCAGGCGACGCGTGACCAGCAGGTCCCAGAGGCGCTCCCCGATGGCGGCCTTGGGCATCACCGGCCAGTCCGCCACCACCCCCTCGGGGCCCACCACGACCACCCTGTTCGACTCACTGTCGAACCCCACGCCCGCCTCGCTCACGTCGTTGCCGACCACGAGGTCCGCTCTCTTCCGGGCCAGCTTCTCGCACGCGGCCGGCACGGGATCTCCCGTCTCCGCCGCAAACCCGATGAGGACCTGGTGACGCTTCCGCGCCCCGAGCCCGGCCAGGATGTCCGGGTTCGGCACGAGCCGGAGGTCCCAGCCGTCGCCATCCTTCTTTCGCTTGCCCGGGTGCACGTCCGAAGGCCTGTAGTCGGCCACGGCCGCCGCCATCACGACGACGTCCACCTCGTCGAAATGGGCATCGATGGCGGCCTTCATCTCCAAGGCGGTCTCCACGGGCACCACCTCCACGTCGGCGGGCGCACGTCCTGGGGCCGTCGTCACGAGGGTGACGTGGGCCCCCCGGGCCCGGGCCGCGGCGGCGACGGCGTGGCCCATTTTGCCGCTGGAGCGGTTGCCGAGGTAACGCACCGGATCGAGGGGCTCGCGCGTGCCGCCGGCACTCACCAGCACCCGCAGGCCCGCGAGGCTGGACCGGCCCAGCACGAAGGCCTCGAGCCAGGCGGCCAGGTCCGGCGGCTCCGGGAGGCGGCCAGGCCCCACGTCGCCGCAGGCCATCTCGCCCGCTGCTGGCGGAATGACCCGCACGCCCCTGCGCTCGAGCAGCGCCACGTTGGCTTGCGTGGCGGGATGAAGCCACATCCGCGGGTTCATGGCGGGGGCCACCACAAGGGGCGCTTCCAAAGCCAGCGCCGTCGAGGTGAGCACATCGTCCGCGAGGCCCGCCGCCAGCCGGGCCAGGGTGTGCGCGGTGGCGGGCGCGACCAGGAACACGTCGATGCCCTTGCCGAGCTCGATGTGCTCGATGGCCCCCTCGGTCCCCTCCACCCACATGGACGTGTGGACGGGGCGCCGGGTCACGGCAGCGAAGGTCCGGGGCGCGACGAAGCGGGTGGCCGCCTCCGTCATGATCACGTGGACCTCCCACCCCTGCTTGCGAAGGCGGGAGGCGAGGTCCACGGTCTTGTAGGCGGCGATGCCCCCCGTGACGCCGAGCAGCAGCGTGGGCACGCGGCGACGCCTGGCGAGGCTAGATGGCCGCGGCTTCCTCCTCCTCGCGGAGGTGGTCGGCGAGCTCGCGCAGAGCCAGCTTGATGGGCTTGCTGGCCTCGGGGGTGGAGGCCATCATCGGGTCGTCCTTGATGGTCTTGGCGCGACGCGCGACCGTGAGCACAAGCTGGTACTTGTTCTCGGTGTTGTTCAGGAGTTCCTGGGCCTTGTCTTGCATGCCGGACATCGGGCGTCCTTCCTTCGGGTTGCGAAGCGGGGGTCAGGTGAGGGCGAGGCGAGAAACGCGACAGCGCTCCGCCTCCAGGATGGCCTGGAGCTGCCGGGTGGCAACCTCCAGGTCGTCGTTGACGATTTGGTAGTCGTACATCGGAAGGAACGTGAGCTCCTCCCGGGCAATTTCCAGGCGCTGGCGCACGACCTCGGGGGTCTCGGACTGGCGTCCCTGCAACCGCGCCGCAAGCTCCTCGAAGGAGGGCGGCAGCACGAACACCAGCACGACGGACTCGCTGCGCTCGCGGACCTGGATGGCGCCCTTGACGTCGATCTCCAGGATGACGTCGTGCCCGGCGGCCTGCTGTGCCTCCACCCACTCGCGGGGCGTGCCGTAGTGGTGCGCCCCGAACTGCGCGTGCTCGAGGAGGGCACCCGCCCGGGCCAACGCGTCGAAGGCCTCGCGCGTCTTGAAGTGGTAGCTGACGCCCTCCTGCTCTCCGGGCCGCGGCGACCTGGTGGTCACGGAGACAGACAGGCGCACGTCGCCGTCCCGGGCGACCAGCCCCCGCACCAGGGTGCCCTTGCCGACCCCCGAAGGGCCCGAGACGATGAACAGCGTGCCACGGCGTTGGGCCGAGGGCAGGCCCCCAGCGGGGCTCACGGACACTGGTGCAGTTTCCACGGCCACCCCTCAGTCCTCGTCGCCTGCCGAGCGGGGATCTTCGCCCCGCGGCACCACGAAACGGTTTGCCACCGTCTCCGGCTGAATGGCCGACAGCACCACGTGGCCACTGTCGGTGATGATGACGGCGCGCGTGCGACGCCCGTAGGTGGCATCCACCAGCTTCCCGCTGTCCCGGGCGTCTTGCACGATGCGTTTGATGGGGGCGGACTCCGGGCTCACGATGGCGATGACGCGCTGGGCGGAGACCATGTTGCCGAAGCCGATGTTGATGAGCTTTAGTTCCACGGCCGGTCGAAAAGGTGGGAGTCGGCGCCACTCCGGGCAGGTCCCGGAAGTTCGCCATTGTACCACCGGCGTCGGGGCGCCACAACTCGCGGCGGCCCTGCCCGCCCCGGGCGCCTCAGCGCCAGAGCGGCATGAAGAACTTGGCGAGGGCCGCGAGCGCCGGGGGCCGCTGGGCCGCGTCCGGCGCCGGGGGAGCGACGCGGGCGGTCGGCTGCGCCAAGGCAACGCGCGTCTCCGTGACCACCGCGGTGCCAACGGCCTTGACGGGAATCTCCTCGGCCATCACGAAGCCCAGTTGCTCGCGGGCGAGCCGCTCCACCCCGGCGTTGGTCTTGGCCGCGGCAATCTCGGTGCGCAGCTCGTGGTGCAAGGCCGCCACGTCGGACTTCTCCTGCTCAAGCAGGCTGGCCCGCTGGAGCAAGTTGAGCTCCTGATACCCCAGCCGGAAGACCTGAGTCCCCATCCAGAGCACGGCAAGGCAGAAGCCAATGGTGTGGTGTAGCGCGGGCGAGTTGTTCTTGACCACCGGTGGTTGACCCATCTGGGAATCGAGGCGCCGGCGCGACCTCCGTCTGACCATGGACCGAACTCCTGTCAGTGGGGCGATTTCCCACCCGGAGGCGGGATTACGTTAACCGTCGGTGGATCCCCCGTCAAGCCTGAACGCCCGGTGTTTACAACTCTTAACAGGGGCTCGAGCCAGGCTGTGTCCGAGGGGTGCAAGACGCGTCCAAAGGCCGTCGGGTGTATACTGACAAGGATCGCCGATGCTCGGGCGCTGAATCTGTGCGTTGCAACACACTCCGCGCACGACCCAGCCTTTCCGCAGGCGCTCACCGCCCAGTTCCCCGACCAGAGAGGCCTCACCGTGGACCCTGTCACCGCCACCACCCCAACAGCCCCAGGGGACACGGGCGAGGCGGTCGCCAAGGTCACCCTTCGCAAGGGCCGCGAAGAGCGCGTTCGCCTCGGACACCCCTGGGTGTTCGCGGGCGAGGTGTACCAGCTGCCGCCGGCCGAAGCGGACGGCCTGCCGGTGGCGGTCGAGGATGCGCGCGGCCGGCTGATGGGCGTGGGGCTGGCCAACACCCGTTCGAACATCCTCGTGCGCCTGCTGAGCCGCCAGCGGGAGCCTCTCGACCGCGCCTTCTTCGAGCGTCGGATCGAGGAAGCCATTGCCTTGCGGACGCGCTTCGGTCGCCTCTCCCCTGGCCCAGACGCCGCCTGGCGGGTCATCCACGGCGAGGCCGACGGCCTGCCTGGCCTCATCGTCGACCGCTACGGGGCCTGGCTGGTGGTTCAGGCCCTTTCGCTCGGCATGGCCCAGCGGCTGCCGATGATTGTCGAGCTGCTTCAGGCCGCGCTGAAGCCCCGTGGCATCTACGAGCGGAGCGACGTGCCCGTTCGCACTTTGGAGGGGCTCGTGCCCACCTCAGGGGTGCTGGCCGGGGAAGCACCGCCCGAGGACCTCGTCATCGAGGAGCACGGGATGCGCCTGCGGGTCGACCTCGTGGGGGGGCAGAAGACGGGCTTCTTCCTCGATCAACGCCTCAACCGGGCCCACGTTCGCCACCTCTCGTCAGGCCTGGGGCGCGTGCTGAACACCTTCTGCTACTCCGGGGGCTTCAGCGTGGCCGCTGCCCTAGGTGGGGCAGAGCGGGTCGTGAGCGTGGACATCTCCGCGGACGCCATCGCCCTCGCCGAGCAGAACGCGGCGCTGAACGAGGTCTCCGGGCGGTGCGAGTTCCACACCGCCAACGCCTTCGACGCCCTGCGGGAGTACGAACGGGCCGGCGAGCGCTTCGATATGGTCATTCTCGACCCACCGGCCTTCACGAAGAACAAGGACTCCATCCCAGGGGCCGTGCGCGGCTACAAAGAAATCAACCTCCGGGCGATGCGGCTGCTCGAGCCGGGCGGCCTGCTGGTCACCAGCTCGTGCTCCCACCACATCAGCCCGGCGCTGTTCTCCTCCATCGTGGCCGACGCAGCGGCAGACACCCGCAAGCGGCTGCGCCAGATCGCCTTGAGGGGCCCCAGCCCCGACCACCCGGTCCTGCCAGTGGCGCCCGAGACCGACTACCTCAAGTACCTCGTGGCTGAGGTCAGGTAAGCCTCGCGGCTCAGCGGCCGGGACGCTTGAAGGCCGCCGGTGGCGCAGCGGTGGCGCCGCCTGCATTGCGGACCATGATGCTGACGTTGAGCAACTCGACGTCGCCCTGGCCGGGGTTGCCGAGCGCCTTGAGGTTGTGGACGGCGTTGGGCACGCCCCGGGTGTCGAAAGTGAGCGGAAACTTGGGGCCTTCGGTGGACGTGCCGATGGGCGTCTCGTTCAGGAAGTACTGCACGGCCGTGATGCCGGTCTGCTCGGGGGCGAGGTTGACCTCGAAGACCGTGCTGTTGGACACCAGCGAGCTGTCACCTGCCTTGTAGACGTCGAGGGAGTTCTGACCGCGCCCCTGACAGGCGGCAGCCAGGAGCACGAGCGCAGCGAGCAATCCCAGGGGCTTGCGCATGGGGTCAGAACCTCAGATCGACGCGGGCCACGGGGCCCGTCCGCGAAAAGTTATACCCGCCTGCACCCGTCGCCATCGAGGCGTCATAGCCCAGGTTGGCCTGCAGCGTGCCCACCCGCCAGTAGAGCGCCGGCGTGCCCCAGAAGGCGAGGAGCGGGGCGACATCGGCGGGGACATCCAACGCGCCCAGCAAGAACCCGGCGCCACCCCGGACCTCCAGCCCCACGGGGCCGAAAAGCGGCACGTCGACGCGGGTGAGCGCCACCGGCCCATGGAAGAGCTGCTGGGGCGCGGTGAGGACGGACATGGAGGCCGGGGGGGCCAGCGTGCCCGTCACGTTGTCGCCATTGAGGGCCACATTCTCGGTGTTCAGGAAGCGCAGCTGGTAGCCGCCGCCGACCACGGCCTCCATCTGCCAGGGCGTGAACCGCCAGCCGGCTCCCAGGGTGCCGACGTAGGTGTCACGGTCATGCCCCGTGCGGTCCTGGGTCTGCAAATCGGTGATGCGCATCCGGTGGTGGTCGACGCCGAACATGTAGATCACGTCGTCGGCGCGCGACTCCAGGCTCAGCCCCTCGATGCTCGCGTCAGCCGCATCGAACTTGTGCGCCGTCGACTCCTCTGACACCGACACCGGGTAGGCCCCGAGGAAGCTGAGGCGCGTGGTGGGCTCCGGCCCAGAGGCCGCAGGGGCAGGCGTGGGAGGCGCCGTCGGCAGGACCGTCGGCGCCGGCGTGGGCGTGGGAAGCGGGCGCGGGGTTGCAACCGGCGTGGGGGCGGGGGTCGGTGCGGGGGGCGGCACGGGGGCCGGGGGCGGCGATGGCGGCAGCGCCTGCGTCAGCTGCCGGGGCCTGCCCGAGATGGCGATCGAGAAGTTGACGTAGTCGTTGGTGGGATCGGCCGTGACGTTGAACTCCGAGACGCCCTGCGAGGCAACCTCCACCGTGACGCGGTCGTTCTGGGCGTTCTTGGGCCGGGGCCCGACCGTGTACTTGAAATCGGTGTGGCCGAAGGTCTGCTGGAAGGTCCGCCTGAAGGCCGGGACGGGCCTGGCGACCACCGGCGGCGGGCTTGCCATCGGGCGAGGCCGCAGGGACGTGTAGCTTGGGCGGGGCTCCAAGCCGGCGTCAAGTTGGGGCGCCAGCACGAGCTGGCGGCGGGTCACGTCGTTGAGCACCAGCACCTGGGCCCCACGCTGGAACTGCAGCACCAGGCGGGTGACGCCCCGTCCCTTGGGCGCCATCGTCCACTTCACGAGGCCCTGGTGCACGGCGAGGGGCTGCGACACCAGCCGACGGTCCCGGGCCTCGGCGCGGAAGTCGAAGTAGACGCGCGGCGGCCCCTTCAACGTGTCCGACGTGAAGGTGGGAAACACCCCCGCATAGGGCACCACCAGGGCGCGCCTGGCCGCGTCCCAGCGCGGCGTGCCGAGCTCGGTCGCTGCAGCCCAGGCGGGCGCGGGCAGGACCAGGGCCGGAAGCGAGGTCACAGCTGCGAGCAGCGTGGTCCTGACGGGTTGGAGGCGCATCGGGGAACCCCTGAGGGCTAGGTTTGGTCGGACTCACGACCTCCCGCCACCCGGCGCGCAGGCGCCGAAAAGCCAGGAAGCGAGACACGGCCAAAATCCTAGCACCTCAGGGTGACAGAATCTGTGCCCGACGCACCAAGGACTCACATAACGCGTCGGCCCGAGGCGTCAGCGTGCCGAGGCGTCCTTCATCGGCACGAGCTCGAGCACAAAGACCCGCCCGTCCGTCACGTAGCCGTCGCCGCCACCGTTGTGCCCCTGATGGTCGGCAGGCAGCGACTGGAGGGCGTAGTGCCGGGCCACGTGCCCGGTGGAAAGGAGGTCCCGCGCCACGAGCTCGCGCTCCCGGTCCACGAATGGCGAGATCTGGTGGGTCGGCAGGGCGCCGGGCCCCCACTTGATGGCCACATCCTCGGTGGCGGCGATGACCCAGACGGGCCGCCCGAGTTGGTCCAGCAGCGGCGTGCGCCAAACGCGCAGGTGGTCCCGGGCCCGCGTGCCCTGGGCGTTCTTCTGGAACGCCAGGTCTTGTCGCCTGTTGTAGAGATACAGGTCGCTCATCGGCGAGGTGGGGTAGCTGCCCCCCAGGACGGCCGTGCGCGCCGTCTTCAGGGCAGTGCCGAGGGTCACGGGATCGGCGGGCAGCCAGCCTGCTGCGCCGAAGACGTGGCGGACGTGCCGCTCGCTGCCGCACAACGCCAGGTTGACGGGGTCTGCGAGGACGCCCGCCTTGGTGCGGGTGATGCGCGGCCAGTCGACCACGCGCACCGCCGGGGTGCCGAGCATCCCGGCGAAGGGCTCGCCGACGCGGTAGCTGGCCGGCAGCCCCACGGCCTGGCGTGGCGTCGCGCCCCCCACTGCGGCAGGCGATGCCACCCGGCCACAGCCCGGGAGGGTCCCGAGGACCACCCCCACTGTCAGCCACGCAGCGGCCAGGCGCCCCAGGCGCCCCATTCCCCCAGACATCCCCATCCGACTCCCGAACCCGGCCCGCCCCCTGCCTGACCGGCACTGAACCATCTCCAAGGTTCATGTTCCACTGAGGTTGGGCGGAAAAACTTAAGCCACCATTAAAAGGGGGCCGCCGTGTTAAATAATTGTTTTGCGCGTTTAAATATCCAGCAACAACGCATTGAATTTAATGATTGCCACATCAACTGCCCCCCCGATGGACACCACCTTGTTAGCAAGCCGTTAACAAATATCGCAGCGGCGAAGGCCCCGGGCTCGGGGCCGGTCAGCAACGAGGAAGGCCCCGCACGCGGGTGCGGGGCCTGACGGCGCGAGCTCGGTTGAGAGTCAGTACCGGCCTGGCACCGGATAGCTGGGCACACCCATCGCACCCATCGGGTAGCCGGCGGGGGCCCCGTAAGGGCTGCCGGAGGAGAAGGCACCAGCGGCCGGGGCTGCCGGAATCGTCTCGACCGTCACCTCGGCCTCGTCCATGTTGTTCTTGGTGGCCGTGATCTCGAAGGGCAGGCTCTGCCCTGGCGCGAGGGAGGCGATGACCTGGGTCTTGGTCTCCTCCGTCACGAAGGTCTTGGTGAAGAGGCCCTTGCGGTCCTTGAAGTCGATCTTCAGGGTCCCCGACAGCGGCGAGCTGCTCATGTTCACAACGGTGCCCTTGACCGTGAGCTTCTTGAAGATCAGGCCGGACTTGGTCTTTTCGACGCCGCTGACCACGAGGGAACCGACAGTCGGGCCCTGGTAGTTGGGGTTACCAGGCGCAACGGGCGGGGCCGGAGGCGGCGCGACGGGCTCCACAGGCGCCGTGGAAGGAGCGGGGGCGGAGGGCGCCGGCGCAGGGGGTTCCTCGGGGTCGGGCACGTTGGCAGGCATCCGGTTGCCGCACCCTGCGAGCAGGACGGCCAGCGCGATGCCGCCCAGCAGGGACATGCGGTTGAACTTGGCCTTGGACATCGTGGGCTCCTCCCTGGCGTTCGACCCGAACGCGGCACGCACTTCGCAACGGTGGGTTCGAAGTTTTTATAGGGGGGAGTTCACAGTGCCTGAACGGCCTCCGGTTATCACCGGTTTAAGTTTGCAGAAATCCTGGGTGAACCTGGGGCCACCAGCGGCCCCAGCCCCGGTTCACGGGCCATAAAAGAAGGGGAAGAGTCCTGACACCACGAGGGCTGCGACCACCATCATCGCGATCGCCGCGGCGACCCAGTCGCGCTTGCGCGGCTTCCGACGCGGCGCCCTGGACGGATCAGGGGCCTGGGAGGGTCGCGGAGAAGGAACGTGTCGGCGTGCCATGTCTCAGATCCTAACACGCTGCCATCAGGGGCGCGGAGACAAGAGCCACCGCAAGGATGGCTCGCCCGGCGCGGCCACCTCGGGGTCCAGGGCCAGGGCCTTCGTGTAGGCTTGGCGCGCGTCCGTGCGCTGCCCCAGGCGCAAGAGAGCCAGCGCCAGGTAGTAGTGCGCGGCCGGCAACCCGGGAAGGAGGCGCACCGCCGACGCCAGCTGCCGGCGCGCCTCCCGTGGCCGCCCGAGCCGCAGCAGCAGCACGCCCGCGTTGTACCGTGCCTCACCATAGTCACCGTCAATTGCCACCGCGTGCATGTAGGCCCGCAGCGCGCCTCGCGCGTCCCCCCCCGCTTCCAACAAGGACCCGAGGCCGTTGAGCGGGTTGGGGTTCGTGGGGTCGGCCGCCGCGGCCCGTTCGTAGCTCGCCCGGGCACGCGGCGTGTCCCCCAGCGCGCGGTAGGCGTTGCCCATGTTGTTGGCCGCCCACGAGTCGTCAGGACGTAGGCTGAGCGCGCGTTCCAGCAGCGCCAGGGCCTCGCGGGGGCGGCCACCATCCAGGTGGTGGTTGGCGGCCTCCACGAGATCGCCCGGCGTCGCGAGGGGGGCCTCACCCACCCGCGCAAAGGCAGCCCGGGCGCCCTCCGCATCCCCCTCGGCAGCCAGGATTGCCCCGCGGCGCGCGTGGGCGGCCGCCCACCCGGGTCGGCGTGCGAGCAGCCCTTCCAAGCGTTCCAGGGCCTCCGTCGTGCGTCCGAGGCCGGCCTCGGCGGTGGCGATCAGCAGCACGAGCCGGTCGTCGGCTGGCCGGGCACCAGCCACCCAGGCCAGCTGGGAGAGCGCCGCCTCGTGGTGGCCCTGAGCGAGCAGGGTCGCGCCCAGCGCCAGGCGGGCCTCCGCGTCCTCCGGAGCCACGAGCACGGCGCGCACCAGGCGCTCGAGGGCCTGTGGCAGGGCCCTCGCAGCGATCGCCAGGCGGGCCCGCCCAGCCTCCCCTTGAAGCGACAAAGCCGTGTCGGGGCACAGAGGCCCGCCGGCGGCCGGCACAAGGTGGGCCGGCACCAGTCCGTAGGGGTCGTTCCCACACGTTGCCGCGCCGGGCAGCGAGGACGCGACCACCAGCGCCCCCGCCAACCCCACCCGCAGCAAGCCCCGCCCCACGTCCACCAATGTCTCCCCGCTCGGGCCTTCCCGGCCCAGGGCCGCGGTTGTGTCTGGCACAGACGACGGCCCCGCCATGTGGTCCCATGTAAGCATGGCCCTGAACCTCGCGCTCACCGTCGGCAGCTTCCACCGCGCAGGCGGCATTGAACGCGTCTCGGTACGGCTCGCCGAGGCGTACGCGGCGCGCGGCCACGCCATCACGGTGTACGCCTGCGAGTGGGACCCGATGCTGGAGGACCGCTTCGAGTTCGTGCGCGTGGCAGCCCCCACCCGCCCGGCCTGGCTTCACACCCTGGCGCTCGGGGCCGCGACGGCCCGCCGGCTGAGGCGCCACGACTGGGTTCACGGCCAGGGGGCCAGCACCTTGCGGTGCGATCTGCTGACCTACCACACGGTCCACGCGGCCTGGCTGGAGATCTCGGCCGGGCTGGCAGAGCAGCCGGCCTGGATGGGCCGAGCCAAGCGCCTGTGGCCGTTCCACCGCGCCACGATCGCCGTGGAGCGCCGCCAGGCCCGCACGCACGCCGGCCGGTTCCACACCTGCTCGCGGGCCGTGCGCGACGAGGCCATCAGGCACTACGGGATCCCGCCAGAGCGGATCGCCGCGATCCCCTGGGGCATCGACCTGGCTGAGTTCCAACCTTCGGCGGCCGCCCGCGTCGAGCGGCGGGAGGCCTGGGGCCTGGATGGCGGCCCCGTGCTGGTGATGGTCGCCAACGAGCTCCACCGCAAGGGGCTGGCGCCGCTGCTGCACGCGCTGGCCCTGCTGGGCCGCGGCGACGTCACGCTGCTGGTGGCAGGCCGGGCCGACGCCCGCCCCTGGCGCCGGCTGGTGGAGCACCTCGGCCTCACCCGGCAGGTGAGGTTCCTCGGCTCCCAGCCGGCCGCTGCCTGCTACCAGGCGGCCGACGCCTTCGTCATGCCGACGCTGTACGAGGGCTGGTCGCTGGTGATCGGGGAGGCCCTCGCCTGCGGCCTCCCCGTCGTGACCTCGCACGCGGCGGGCTCCTCGGACCTGGTGCGGCCGGGCGAGAACGGGCTGCTGCTCGCGGAACCGCGCGACGCGGCGGCGATCGCGCAGGCCCTCGGCCAGGTGCTGGACCCGCAGGTAGGCCCCCGCATGGCGGCTGCCGCCCGCCCCAGCGTCGCCGACGCCTCCTGGGAGGCTGTGGCCGATCGGCTGCTGGCCTGGGGCCTTGCGGAGGGCTGAAGCCCCGCCGACGGGGCGCTGGGTCGGCCGCTGGCCTGGGGCCGGGCCGGGGGCCGAAGCCGCCGGGAGGCGGTCGCTGGTTGGCTGCTCGTCCGTGGGCCGACGGGCGGAGGGCGGGGCCTGTCCGAAGGGCTGGAACCGAGCATCCGCGCGCCTTGACCCTCGCTGGCCCACGCGGTACAGTTGCCGGGTTCCGAGGCCGTTTGGCGGCCCTCGCGCGGAACGGCTTACCCGCCAGGCTCCCCGTGCCACGGAGGGCAGGCGAAGGAGGAGGAAGGCATGGCCACCAAAGTTGGAATCAACGGCTTCGGCCGCATCGGGCGCCAGGTGCTTCGCGCAGCGCTGAAGACCAAGGCTGACCTGGAGTTCGTCGGGATCAACGACCTCACGGACGCCGCCACGCTCGCGCATCTCTTCAAGCACGACTCGGTCCACGGCACCTACGAGGGTGACGTCCACGCCGACGGCAGCGCCATCGTGATCGACGGCAAGCGCATCCCCATCACGGCTGAGAAGGACCCCGCCGCCCTGCCGTGGAAGGCCCTTGGGGCCGAGATCGTCGTCGAGTCCACCGGGCGGTTCACCAAGCGGGCCGACTGCCAGAAGCACATCGATGCCGGCGCGAAGAAGGTCATCATCTCCGCCCCTGCGACGGACGAGGACCTCACGATCGTGATGGGCGTGAACGACGACCAGTACGACGCCGACAAGCACCACATCCTCTCCAACGCCTCCTGCACCACCAACTGCCTCGCGCCGGTGGCCAAGGTGCTGCATGACCGGTTCGGAATCGTGAACGGCCTGATGACCACGGTGCACTCGTACACCAACGACCAGGCCATCCTCGACCTGCCACACAAGGACCTGCGCCGGGCGCGCGCCGCGGCGGAGAGCATCATCCCCACCACCACGGGCGCGGCCAAGGCCGTCGCGTTGGTGCTGCCCGAACTCAAGGGCAAGTTGAACGGCTTCGCAATGCGGGTGCCCACCCCCGACGTGTCCGTGGTCGACCTCGTGGTGAACGTCCAGAAGGACGTCACGGCCGACGAGGTCAACGCCGCCCTCGCCGGCGCGGCCGATCAGGGCCGGATGACGGGCATCCTCAAGTACACCACGGAGCCCCTGGTCAGCCGAGACTACATCGGCTGCCCCTACTCGTCGATCGTCGACGCGCCGCTGACCATGGTCATGGACAAGCGCGTCGTGAAGGTGATCGCCTGGTACGACAACGAGTGGGGCTACTCGAACCGGGTGGTGGACCTGGCCCTCTACGTCGGCCAGCGCCTCAAGGCCACCGTCTGACCCACCTGCCCGGGGGGGCCCGACCGGGCCCTTCCGGCTTTTCTTTTAGCCCAGGAGCACCTCATGACCACCACCACGCTGCGCAAGCGCTCGATCGCCGACTGGACCACCGCCGACCTCCACGGTCGGCGCGTGCTGGTTCGCGAGGACCTCAACGTGCCCATGGAGCAGGGTCGCATCAGCGACGACACCCGCATCCGGGCCGCCGTGCCGACCATCGCGGACCTCTGCGCCAAGGGCGCTCGCGTGGTGGTGGTGTCTCACCTGGGCCGGCCCAAGGGCGTCGACGACAAGCTGCGGCTCGACGCCGTGGGCGCCCGCTTGGCCGAACTCCTCGGGCAGCCCGTGGCGAAGGCGGCCGACACCATCGGCCCTGACGCGCAGGCCAAGATCGCCGCGGCCGGGCCGGGCAGCGTGGTCCTGCTCGAGAACGTGCGCTTCCACCCCGAAGAGGAAAAGAACGATCCGGCCTTCGCGCAGGCGCTCGCGGCCCTCGCCGACTACTACGTGAACGATGCCTTCGGCACCGCCCACCGGGCCCACGCCAGCACGGCCGGCGTCGCGGCCCACCTGCCGGCCGCGGCGGGCTTCTTGCTCCAGAAGGAGATCGAGGTGATGGGCCAGGCGCTGTCGGCCCCGGCCAGGCCCCTCGTGGCGGTGATCGGCGGCTCGAAGGTCAGCACCAAGATCGGCGTGCTCGACCACCTGCTCGGCAAGGTGGACGCCCTCGTCATCGGCGGCGCGATGGCCTTCACGTTCCTGCGGGCCCAGGGCCACGGCACGGGCAAGAGCCTCGTCGAGGATGACCAGCTGGCCGTGGCGCAGCGCGTGATGTCGCTCGCCCACGAGATGAAAGCCACGATCGTGCTGCCCCTCGACGTGGTCGTGGCCCCCGCCATCGACGCGCCTGAGGCCTTTGCCACCGTCCCCGTGACCGAGATCCCCGACGGCCAGATCGGCGTCGACGTGGGCCCGCGCACCATCGCCCGCGTCGCGGAGGTGCTCGCCACGGCCGGCACCGTCATCTGGAATGGTCCAATGGGCGTCTTCGAGAACCCTGCCTTCGCGGCAGGCACCGAGGCCGTCGCCCGCGCCTGCGCGGCTGCGACCGAGCGGGGCGCCATCACCATCGTCGGTGGCGGAGACTCCGTCGCCGCCGTCGAGGGCCTCGGGCTCGCTGGCGCCATGACCCACGTGTCGACCGGAGGGGGCGCCAGCCTGGAGTTCCTGGAAGGCAGGACCCTCCCGGGCGTGGCAGCCCTCGCGGACCGCTGACCCTCGTTTCCCAGCCGGCGGCCTCGCGGCTCGCGAGCGCCCCATCGCAGAAAGAGACCCGCCATGATCGCTCGCCGCCCCGTGATTGCCGGCAACTGGAAGATGCACAAGACCGTGGGCGAGGCCCGCTCGCTCGCCCGCGGCCTCGCCGAGCTGGTCGGCGGGCTAGGCGAGGCCGGCCCCGAGGTCGTGCTGTGCCCCCCCTTCACGGCGCTGGCCGCCGTGAAGGAGGCGATCGCGGGCACGGGGCTCAAGCTCGGGGCCCAGACCATGGACTGGCACGAGAAGGGGGCCTACACCGGCGAGGTGGCCCCCGCCATGCTGGTGGACCTCGGCGTCACGCACGTGATCCTCGGGCACTCGGAGCGCCGGCAGCTGTTCGGCGAGACGGACGAGGGGGTCTGCCGCAAGGTCGAGGCCGCGCTGCGCCACGGGCTCGTGCCCATCATCTGCGTGGGCGAGACCCTCGAGGAGCGGGAAGGCGGGCTCACGGACAACGTGGTGATCGTGCAGGTGCAGCGCGCGCTGCACGGCCGGACGCCAGCCGAGGTCGCGCAGGTGGTCTTCGCGTACGAGCCCGTGTGGGCGATCGGCACGGGCAAGACCTGCGAGTCGGCCGAGGCCGACCGCGTGTGCGGCGTCATCCGGGACACCATTGGGCGCCTGACGGACGCGACGACGGCCGAGGCCGTGCGCATCCAGTACGGCGGCAGCGTGAAGCCCGACACCATCGCCGAACAGATGGCGCAGCCCCACATCGACGGGGCCCTCGTGGGAGGCGCCAGCCTGGAAGCCGCCTCGTTCGCGGCCATCGTCCGGTTCTGAGGGAGGCCCCGTGACGCGCCCTGTTGCCCTGATCATCTGCGACGGCTGGGGCATCAACCCCCGCCGGGAGGCCAACGCGATCGCGATGGCCCACACGCCCCACTTCGACGAGCTGGCCTCGCGCTGGCCTCACACGGCGCTCCACACCTCCGGGCTGGCCGTCGGGCTGCCCGAGGGGCAGATGGGGAACTCGGAGGTCGGCCACATGAACATGGGGGCCGGCCGGATCGTGTACCAGGAACTCACCCGCATCGACGAGGAGATCCGCCAGGGGCGCCTGCAGGCCAACGAGGTGCTGGTGGCCGCCATGGAGGCCGCCAAGGCGGGCTCGGGCACGCTGCACCTGATGGGCCTGCTGTCCGATGGCGGGGTGCACAGCTCGCTCGACCACGCCCTGGCCCTGCTGCGCATGGCGAAGGAACGGGGCGTGCCGAGGACCTTCGTGCACGCCTTCCTGGACGGCCGGGACGTGCCTCCGCGCAGCGCGCAGGGCTACCTCGCCCGCACGGAGGCTGAGATGCAGGCCCTGGGATACGGCCGCGTGGCGACGGTGTCGGGCCGCTACTACGTCATGGACCGCGACCAGAACTGGGACCGCGTAGAGCCAGCCTACAGGGCCCTCGCCGAAGGGCTGGGCCCGCGGGCCGAGTCGGCCGCCGAGGCGCTGGCCGCCAGCTACGAGGCAGACGTGTCGGACGAGTTCTTCAAGCCCGTGGTGCTGGATCCGGCGGGCACGATGCGCGATGGCGACGCCGTGATCTTCTTCAACTTCCGCCCCGATCGCGCGCGCCAGATCACCCGCGCGCTGACGGACCCGGCCTTCACGGCCTTCGAGCGGCCGCAGTTCCCCAGGCTGCACTACGCCTGCCTGACGCAGTACGACGGCCGCCTCCCGCTGCCGGTGGCCTACAAGCCCCAGGCCCTGTCGGACAACCTGGCCGAGGTGCTCGCGGCCCGCGGCTTGCGGCAGTACCACACGGCCGAGACCGAGAAGTATGCCCACGTCACGTTCTTCTTCAACTGCGGCCGTGAGGCGCCTTATGAGGGCGAGGAGCGGCTGCTGGTGGCGTCTCCCAAAATCGCCACGTACGACTTGCAGCCCGAGATGTCAGCCCCTGCGGTGGCCCAGGCAGCTGCCGAGGCTGCGGGCCAGACCGATTTCCTGGTGGTGAACTTCGCCAACGCGGACATGGTGGGGCACACGGGCAACATGGACGCCACCGTGAAGGCGATCGAGGCGGTTGATGCCGCCGTGGGGCGCGTCGTGCAGGCCGTGCTCGCGGCTGGCGGCGTCGCCCTCGTGACGGCCGATCACGGCAACGCCGAGCAGATGGTCGACTACGCGACCGGCCAACCCCACACGGCTCACACCACCAACCCCGTGCCCCTTTACATGGCCGGGCTCGGCGCCGCGCTGCGCGAGGACGGGGTGCTCGCGGACGTCGCCCCCACGGTCCTGGATCTGCTCGGACAGGGCGTGCCGGGTGCCATGACGGCGCGCTCCCTGCTGCGGGGCGGGGCCTGAGGGCGAATTTACCTCACCTTAACTTGCTCGCTGCAACTTTTGCCCGTTTTCGGGTTCAATAGGGGGGTGGACCCCGGCCGGCAGACCCCTCGCACGACGCGCGCCCCGGGCCCCGCCCCTGGAGGAATCGATGGAAACCAAGACCTCGCTCACGACCGCGCAGGCGCAAGCCCTCGTTCAAGTGGCCACCAACCTCAACCTGACGGTGGCCTGGGACTACAACCAACAAAACCTCAAGAGCCTGCTCGAGCAACACCTGAAGGACGTCGAACTCGGCCTCTGGTGGCCCCAACCCGAGGGCTTCATGGCCGTGACGGACGGGGCGGCTGGCCGCTTCGGCGCCTTTGTCGACGCCAACCAAGTCGAACTCGTGCAGCAGGACACCTCCCTCCGGGCCGTCCCCAACGTGGACGGCGCGCTCATGGCGGGCATCGTCAGCAACAGGCAGACCTTCGGCGTGGCCCTCATCAGCAGCAAGTCCGAAGACCTCTCCGAGGCGACGCTGCGGACCATCCTGCCACAGATGGGCCTGGCTCGGCTCGCGACGGCGCTGTCCGAAGAGGTCGCGAAGCGCACTTCCACTGACAAGATCACGGGCCTCTGGAACCGCCAGTACTTCAACGAGCGCTTCCGTGAGGAGTGCGAGCGGCTTGTGCGCTCCAAGGAGACCGGCTCCGTGGCGATCATCGGCCTGGACAACTTCGGCGCTCTGTCCCGGACGATGCCCGCCGACGAGGTCAACCACCTGTTCTCCCTCGTGGGGCAGACGGTCCGGAACGTCATCCGGCAGACGGACTGGGCCGTTCGTTGGGACACCAATGAGCTCCTGTTCTACTTCCCCTCAACGCCTGCGGAGGCCTCGCTGGAGGTCCTCAAGCGCTTCGGCAAGCGCCTGATTGGCTCCCACGCGATCCTCGAGCCGCTGGTGGGCCTTTCCAGCACCGTCGAGACGACCTCCCCCCGCGCGCTGATCCAGCTCGCGACGCGTCGCCTCGACCTGGCCCGCAAGGACGGTCACCGGCGCGTCATCTGCTACGCGACGCCCGCGCACGGCCTGCAGTTCTGGCGCGGCGACGAGAAGTGAACGGCTGACCGTGACCCGCCAACACCCCGCCGGCCTGGCGGGGTTTTTTGGTCATCCCCACGTGGCCCGACGGCTCCAGGCAGCCCTGGAGCGCCCGTCTCACGCTTACATGTTCACGGGCCCGGAGGGCGTGGGCAAGGGGAAAGCGGCCCGGGCCTTTGCGCAGGGCCTGCTGTGCGCCTCGCGTCAGCCGGGTGCGGACGCTTGCGGCGCCTGCTCCCCGTGTCGAGGCATTGCCGGCGAGGGGCACCCGGACGCCCGCATCTGGGACCTGCCCGAGGGCGAGAAGACCTTCAAGGTCGAGCGGGTGCGCGAGCTCATCACGGCCGTGGGCCGCAAGCCGTTCTCCGCCCCGCGCCAGGTGCACATCCTCGCGGCCTTCGATGCCGTCCAGCTGGTGGGCGCCAACGCCCTGCTCAAGACCCTGGAGGAGCCCCCCCCGACCAGCACGCTCATACTGCTGGCGCGAGACCTCGACGCCGTGTTGCCGACCCTGGTCTCGCGCTGCCAGGTCATCCGGTTCGGGCTGACGCCGCCGCCGGCGATCGCCGAGGTGCTCACGACCCGCCTGGGGCAGCCCCCCGAACGAGCCCTGGCCATCGCCCGCAGCGCCGAAGGGCGACTGGGCCGGGCCATCACGCGAGCCGAGGCCGGCATCGTCCCCGAGCTGCCCAGCGCCGCCTGGCCGAACCCTGGCGCCATCCACGCCTTCACCGACGGCCTGGCGGGCAAACCGACCGACACCCAGGCCGCGGCGCTAGACGCCCTGCTGCTCTGGACCGCTGACCTGGCGCGGCTCGCGGCGGACCCCACGGCGCCCGGGGAGGCCCTGCACCACCCCGAGCAGCGCGAGGCCCTGTGGCGGCAGGCCTGCCAGGCCCCCGTGGCGACATGGCTCGGGCTGGCCGAGCGCATCGAGGCTGCGCGCGACGCCCTCGCCCGCAGCGCCAACGCCCGGCTCGTGCTGGATCAGCTCGCGCGCGCGCTGGCGCCCCTCGGGGCGTGAGGCGTCGAACGCGTGTAGCCCTCCCCTCGTTCGGGAATGTTGCTACGGGCGGCGCAGCCGCCCCAAGACCGTGTGTGCTTGGCGCCGTGCGCCACTCTACCCCCTAGATACGAGGCATCCCTTGGCCCGGCAGGCCATTCGTTACCGCCCAGGCGAGCTGCGGCTGCTCGACGACGCCCCTGAAGGGCTTTCCCCCCGCACCCCCGTGGTGTTCGAGGTTGATGGCGGGCTCGATTGCCGGCCTATCACCGTGATGGCCAATGCCGTGGTGGCGGCCTATGGCGACCTGGGGTCGGCCCGCTTCGTGCGCCTGGCCACCGAGGCGGACCTCGCGCAGCTCGAGGCCAAGACGTCGGAGGAAACGCGGGCCCACGCGGTCTGCCTGGAGCGGATCGCGGGCCACGGGCTGCCGATGAAGCTGGTGGATGCCCTCTACACGTTGGACTATGGCCGGCTCACGTTCCTGTACACGGCCGAGGGCCGGGTGGACTTCCGGGACCTCCTGCGCGACCTGACGAACCAGTTCAAGCGCACCCGCATCCTCTTGCGCCAGATCGGCGTGCGCGACGAGGCCCGCCACCTCTCGGGCGTCGGCCCGTGCGGCAAGGAGCTCTGCTGCTCGACCTTCATCCGCGAGTTCATGCCGATCAACATCAAGCTCGCCAAGGACCAGGATCTGTCGCTGAACCCCGGCAAGCTGTCGGGGGCCTGTGGTCGCCTGAAGTGCTGCCTGAGCTATGAGGTGGAGGCCTACCGGGCCGCCAAGAAGGAGCTACACCGGCCCGGCACCAGGGTCTTCTGTGCCGGCGGCGAGGGGCGGGTGCTGGAGGTCCAGGCGGCGCACGAGCGGGCCCTGGTCGAGCTGGCCGACGGCACGGTGGTGGTGCTGCGCGCCGATGAAATGAACCCGCTGGCGCCGCACCGCCCTGACGCGCCGCCGGAGGCGCCAGCGCCCGCGTGATATACTGGCGGCGTCGCCAACCTGCCACCCGATGCCACGCCACCTGCTGCTTTCCTTGATCACCGCCCTGGCCTGCGCCACCACTGGTTGCAGCCAGGCAGGCGCGCGGGAAGGCAAGACCGAGCTGCGGTTCTGGACGATGCAGCTGCGCCCCACCTTCGACGACTACGTCGGCGGGCTGATTGCCTCGTGGGAGCGGCGCCACCCCGAGGTGAAGGTCAAGTGGGTGGACCTGCCCGCCAACGAGATCGAGAACAAGACGCTCACGGCGGCGGCCAGTGGTCGCGTGCCGGACCTCGTCAACCTGAACCCGATGTTCTCCAACAAGCTCGCAACGGCCCGGGCGCTCGTCCCGCTGAAGCTCCCCACCGAGGTGCGGGCGCGCTACTTCCCGGCGGCCTTCGAGGCAAACACCGTGCGGGACGCCACCATCGGCGTGCCGTGGTACCTGTCCACCTCGATCACGCTCTATAACCGGGACCTCTGGCGTCAGGCCGGGCTGGCTGCCGGGAGCTGGCCGACGGACTACAGGGCCCTGGCCGAGGCCGCTCGCGTCATCCGGGATCGCACCGGCCAGCACGGGTTCCTGCCGGCCTTCGGCGATCGCGGCAAGTTCCTGGAGCTGCTCTCGCTGGAAGGCGTGCCGCTGCTCGCGGCCGACCGCCGGCACGCGGGCTTCAACGGCCCCGAGGGCCTGGCTGCGATGCGGTTCTGGGTGGGACTCTTCCACGACGGCACGCTGCCCCAAGAGGCCCTGACGCAGAACCACCGGGAGGGCATCGATCGCTTCCAGGCCGGACAGGTCGCGGCGTTGCCCGCAGGCCCCCAGTTCCTCAAGCTGCTGCGCCAGAACGCCCCGCAGCTTTACGACAAGCTCGGGCTCGGGCCGCAGGTCGGCGGGGCGTCCGGGGCCGTGGGCATGCAGGTGATGAACCTCGTGATCCCCGTGGCGAGCGTCCACCAGGACCTCGCGCTGGACCTCGCGCTGCACGTGACCTCCGGCGAGAGCCAGCTGGCCTTCTGTCGCATCGTGCCGATCCTGCCATCGGTGCAGGCCACGGTGGAGGATCCATACTTCACCGCCCGCGCCGAGGCCCCCCTGGAGGAGCGCGCCCGGGCCCTCGCAGCGGCCCAACTCCGCCGCGCCACGCTGCTGGTGCCGCCGCTCTACCGGCAGGCCGAGCTGGCCAAGGCCCTCGACACCGCGCTGCAACGGGCGGTGCTCAAGCAACAGACGCCCGAAGAGTCACTACGACAGGCGGCGGACGAATGGGAACAGATCCTGGCATCCTCCTGAACGAGCGGGGCCCCGCCCCGGCCCCCCAGGCTGCGGCCCGGGAGGCCCTGCTGCGCGTGGCTGCCCCCTACTTGTTCCTGCTGCCGGCAGGCCTGGTGCTCGGCGTCTTCATGTTCGCGCCGCTGGCCTATGCCTTCGCCCTGAGCTTCACGGACTTCAACGCCCTGGTGCCGCCGTCCTGGGTGGGCCTGGCGAACTACGAGCGCCTCGTGCACGACCCCGTGTTCTGGAAGACGCTGCGCAACACGGTGGTCTACCTGCTGGGTGTCGTGCCGGCACTGGTGGTGCTGCCGCTGTTCCTCGCCGTGCTCGTGAATCGCTCCCTGCCGGGGGTGGCAGCCTTTCGGGCGGCCTACTACCTGCCGGTCGTCATCTCGATGGTGGTGGCTGGCCTCATGTGGAAATGGCTGTTCGCCGAGAACGGGCTGCTCAACTATGGGTTGGGCCTCGTGGTGCCGTGGATTGCCGCGCATCCCGTCGCCTGGCTCGCGCGGCCGGAGACGGCGCTGGCGGCCGTCATGGTGGTGACGGTCTGGAAGGGCCTGGGCTACTACATGGTCATTTACCTGGCCGGGCTGCAGACCATCCCGCAGGACATCTACGAGTCTGCGGAGATGGACGGGGCCACGCGCTGGCAGGCCACCATCCGCCTGACGGTGCCGCTGCTGTGGCCGTCGATCGCCTTCGTCGCGATCGTCTCCAGCATCGCAGCCCTGAAGACCTTCACTGAAATCTACGTCATGACCGACGGCGGCCCGCTCAACAGCAGCACGACGGTGGTGTACTACCTCTACCAGCAAGCCTTCCAGAACCTCAACATGGGCTACGCGAACGCCATCGGGATGGTGCTGTTCGTGCTCATCCTCGGCCTGTCCCTGCTGAACCTACGCGCCTTCGAGCAAGGCCAAACCCCCTCCTGAGGCTCCTGGGAGGCCACCATGTCGCTCCGCCCTGCCGCCCTCGCCGCGTTCGGCCTGGCCCTGTTCGGGGCCTCGGTCTATGGCCTGACCCTGGCCCTGCGTCCCCCGGCCACGGCCGGCCACGCGGCGACATCACCCCCGCCCGGGGCCGCCTCTGCGGGGCCCGCTTCGGTGTCTCCAGCCTCCACGGCAGGGCCCGAGGCGAGAACCTCACCCGCACCCCTCGCCGTGCTCGGCGAGGCGCTTTACAGGCGGGAGTGCCAGGCGTGTCACGGCCTCGGCGGAGAGGGCGGAATGGGGCCTGCGTTGAGAGGCCGGCGTGATGCCGGGGTCATCCGGCGCGCCATCACGCTCGGGCGTCCGGCGAACGGGATGCCCGCTCTCGGCAACCGCCTGACCTCGGGCGAGGTGGAGGCCGTGACGGCCTACGTCCGAACGCTCTGAGGGCAGCTCAGCCGACGGCCTCGAGGGTGTCGCCAGGGCGCAGGACGCCCCCGTCGTTGACCTCCGCAAGCCAGCCGGCCTCGCGGGCGTAGAGCACCTCCAGCCGGAGCGGCCCCGCTTCCAAGCAGGCCCCGGGCACGAGGGCCTCGAGGTCCAAGGTGTTGAGCCACGCCACGGGCTGATCAGGGTTCGGCTCGGCGCCCTCCGGCATCAGCTGCACCTGGGACTGGCCCTCCAGCACGAGCAGCCGCGTCGCCCCTTCCCTGCCAGAGAGGGCCGTCACCTGGGCCCGGAAGTGCCGAAACACCCCGCGCTTGCCCCCGGTCTTGGAGACGAGCCACGTCGGTCCGATCACCATCGTGGGGTCGGAGGCCTTGATCATGTCGTACAGCGTCAGCGCCGCGACGGTGGCCGCCGTCAGCGCCTCCATCTCGACGCCCGTCGGGGCGAAGGCCTGCACGCGCGCCTCGATTTCAATCTGGGAGAGCGCCTCGTTGAGGCGGAAGTGAAGGTCGGCACCGGAGAGTGGCAGGGTGTGGCACATGGGGATCCACTCCCCCGTGCGCTTGGCGGCCAGGATGCCCGCCACCTGTGCCGGCCCGAACACGTCCCCCTTCGTCAGCGCGCCATCCCGCACGGCGGCCAGCGTCTCGGGCGTCATCCGCAGGGCGCTTCGGGCCACGGCCTGCCGGCTCGTGGCGGGCTTCCCCGCCACGTCGACCATGCGGGGGCGGCCCTCGGCGTTCAGGTGGGTGAAGGGGGTCATGGCACCATCCTCCGGGCTTGGCCCCGGCCGAGGCCGCCCAGGCTCGTGCGACACGAGCGGGCTGCCGGCACCGAGGCACGGAACTTCGGCGGGACCCTCGCGGCTCCCCCCGGTCCTCCTACCCGCCGATCTGGGACATGCTCCGCAGGTGCAAGGCGATGCCCGCGGCCCCCTGGTGCCGCTCGCGCTTGCGCTGGAGGTCCGCCACCACCGAGGCACGGATCTCGGCCGCCGACACCCCACCACGCAGCAAGGCGCGGACGTCGAGTTCGTGGTCCGACAAGAGGCAATGGCGCAGCTTGCCGTCTGAGGTCAGGCGCACGCGGTTGCAGGCGTCGCAGAAGTCGTGGCTCATCTGGCTGATGACGCCGATCGTGCCTGTCGCCCCTGGCACCCGCCAGTACCGCGCGGGGCCATTGCCTGCCACCTCGGGCGCCGCCAGCGGGACGAGCTCGTGGTGTTCGCGAATGGTTGCCAGCACCTCGCTGGTGGGAACATAGCCCACCTGCTCGAACAGAGCATGGTCGCCGACAGGCATGAACTCGATGAACCGCACGTGCCAGGGGTGCGCCAAGGTCAGCGCAGCGAAGGCGGCCACCTCGTCCTCGTTGAAGCCCCGCATGACGACGCAATTCAGCTTGAGCGGAGAAAATCCTGCCTGCTCCGCCGCTGCGATCCCGGCCCAGACCCGCGCGAGGTCGGCGCCGCGGGTGATGTGCCGGAACCTGTCCGGCCGCAGGGAGTCCAGCGAGACGTTCACCCTCGTAACACCTGCCGCCCGCAGGGCCTCGGCCTGGCCAGCGAGCAGCACGCCGTTGGTCGTGAGCGCGACGTCCGTGATGCCCGGCAGGGCCGCCAACTGCCCGGCCAGCTGGTGGAGGTCGCGGCGCACGAGCGGCTCGCCCCCCGTCAGCCGCAGGCGCGAGATGCCAAGCGGCACGGCCACGTGGCGAACGAACGCGATGATCTCCTCGTAGCTGAGCACGTCCTCGCGCTCGAAGTAATCGAGCCCCTCAGCCGGCATGCAGTAGTGGCACCGCATGTTGCAGCGGTCCGTGACGGAGATTCGAAGGTAGTCGACCCGGCGACCGAAGGCGTCCTGCACGTGGGCATTGTACCAGGCGTCACCCGGTCCCGAGGACGCGTCGGCAGCGCGGACAAGCGCGGTTCCCAAATTCAACGTTTGCCCGTAAGATACCCGGATGCCTCAGGGACGCCGGAAGCGCCCTTTGGACTTGAAGCCCGCGCACTGGTGCGACCGTGGACCACACGTCGGGGTTGCCCCCAACCCTCAGCGCCCCGGGCCGTCGCCAACGTGAATCGAAGGGAAATCGGATGAAAAAAGCACTGCTCCCCCTGGGCCTCCTCGCCGGCACGACGCTGGCTGGCTGCGCGTTGTGGGCCGGCACGACGCCTCAGCCCGGGGCGGACGTGCGGCTCAAGGTCAGCGTCGCACCCCTGCCTGCGGCCTACAGCTTGCAGCAACTCGCGGCCCCGTGCATCTCCGAGGCCCGCGGCGAGAACGGCGTGGCGACGGACATCGTCGATGTAGACACGGTGGCCTCGTTCACCAAGGCAGGCCTGGTTCGCGTGGACTTCTACGCCAAGAAGACGGGCACCAACGACACGCCCGTGATGATCGTCAGCGTGCTCAACAACGGGGACCTCGACAGCCCCGTCGCGCTCCGCCTGACGCCGGAGACCAACTTCGACATCACGTGGCGCGCCTTCCACCCGAAGGACGCCAGCCCCTCGGCGCCGTCGGTGCTGGTCGAGGCACAGCATAACGGAGGCACTGTCAACGGCCTTGCCGAGGCGTCCCGCACGCTGCAAGTCACGACCCCCGCCCGGGGCGGCACCCTGACGCAGAACGTCACGATCCACCTGGCCAACCGCTGCTTCAGCGGCAAGTTCGGCAACGGGGCGCTGACGGTCCAGACCAACGCGGCGGCGACGCCCACGGTCGAGCACCTGCCCGGCAACTGAACCGCAGCTTTCGACCCCGTCCCGCTGACGCGTAACGCCTGTGAGGGTTCTCCATTGAACAAGCATCGTCACCTCTTCCTGACTTCCGCCATCGCCGCCGCGTGCGGCTTGCTCGGCTGCACGCCCTTCGCGGGCATCAATCCGACGGGCGTTTTGGCGCCGGCCGCTGCCCGCGGCTTCCGGCTCAAGGGCACGGTCTCTTTGAACGACGCCCCGGTGCCCAACGCGCACATGCGCGCTTTTGACCTGGCCACGGGCAAGGAACTCGTGCTCGTGCCCTACACCGACGCCGGCCTGCCAAGGCCAGCCGCGCCCACCCGCACCATGGCGGACGGCAAGGGCTTCTTCGACTACGAGCTGCCCGTCATCAAGGCCGACCAGGTCATCAAGGTGGTGGCCGAGTGGGACGGCCGGGCCCTGGTCGGCCTGGTCGACGGCACGGGCCGCACGGTCGGTGGCGCCCCCGAAGCCTCGCCCTTCAGGCTGGCGCAGGCCTCGCCGGCGGCCACGGCCACGTTGCAACTCACGATCAACCTGCGGCTGACAGCCGCAACGACCTCAGCGGCGAAGTCCTTCGAGGGCGTGGTCAAGACGACTTTCCAGCTGCGGGGGCCCTCGGCGGGCACCTCGCTGGAGGCGGCCATGAAGGCGGCCGCCGCGGCCATTGCGGCTCTGGAGAAGTCCCTTGCCAAGCAGACCGACATCCAGGACCGCATCGCCATCGCGCTCGACGACCGCGGCGAGTTCGATCCCACGGCCAGCTTCCAGACCGTGCTGAACGGCGTGGGGATGGTAGACCCCCTCCTCGACGAGGTCGAGAAGCTGCTCGGCCAGTTCGCCGAGACGCAGAAGAAGGAAGCGCCGCCCAAGAACGAAGGCCTCGACGCCATCACGCAGGAGGACTTCCCCCTCGGCCGCATCAAGATCACGCTCGACGGCTCATTCGCGTTCACGGACGAGGACGGCAAGACGACGGCGGGAACCTTCGGCTCCGGCCAGTTCGTGCCGAACGACGGCCCGTCTGCGGCCCCCAGCGAGGCCCCCTCGGCTGCGCCGTCAGCGGCGCCCACCGCAGCCCCGACGGCGGCACCTACGAGCGCCCCGTCCGCTTCTCCGACGACCTCGGGCGGCAGCGGCGGGTCTGGCGGTGGCAACCCCAACACCTCCCAGAACTTCAGCACCGTGACGGGCAGCATCACGATCAACAGCGGTGGCATTGCGGACCAGACTCCGGGGGCCACGTTGACCTGTGAGTACTACGACACCAACCCGGCGGCCACCCAGACCTGCACCGAGCGGCTGATTCCGTAACCCCCAGAGGAGACTGGCACGCATGAACCCCACTCACTCCAAGGCCGCTCTGGCGGCACTCTCGGCGGCGCTCCTCGCGGGGTGCGCGGCGCCTGTCCTGATGGGCAAGGTCGGCACGCCGGCCCGGGCCGAAAAGGTCACGCTTCCCGTAGGCCTCGACGTCGTCGCCACGGGTTACCGGCGCCTGCTTGCCGCTGGCGACTGTGACATCCCCATCGCTGGGGGCTACGGCCTGGACGACATCTCCAGCCTCACGGTGCGCGTCGACTACGCCTCTGCGGCCCTGACGGACGACGCCCTGACGCTTGAGAACCTGGCTGGCACGCTAGACGCCTCCTCCACCCTCCGGCTCACGGACCTGGAGCCCAACGCCACGGCCACCGTCTGGATCGAGGGCTACATGAACGGCACGCTCATCACGGCGGACACGCCGGCCACCAGCGTGCTGGACACGCGGTTCGGCACGCACGGTGGCGACCAGCTCCGCCCGCTGATGGTCGCACAGCGCCTGAAGGTGGCGTTCAAGGGGCGGCCGGTGGTCGGCAAGTGGGTCGTGAACGCCTACTCCACCGACCCGACGGCCTCGTCGATGCAGGTGACGCTGGAGGATGTCTCCGACGTTGAGCTTGGGCTCGACGCGTCGTGCACCCAGGCGCAAGCCATCAGCGGCGTGCTGGATGGCACGGAGGGGGCCGCCGTCTTCGGCAACCTGATCGTCGGTCACGTCTACAAGGCGACGCTCGAGAGCCGGGATGCGGGTGGCACCCCGAACCCGGCCACGACGAACTCGGCCACCTTCACCCTCGACCCCAACCTCTTCGACACGCTCAACGGCGAGGCCGGCCAGATCGACCTCGAGTCCACACCCTAGTAAGGAGCCAGAACACCCATGAAGCCCATTCACCTTCTGGCGACGCTGGCCCTGCTGGCTGGCTGTTCGTTGCCTGCCCACACCCCGGTGGCCGGCACCGTGCCCGTGGCGGGCTCCGCCACGGCCGGCGGCCTGGTCGATCTGCCCGTGGAGCTCCACCTGAAGCAGCCCGGCCGGTCTTACGGCCTGCAGCAGACGCCCGTCGCGTCCGACGTTGTTGCGACAGGCACCTACGACTCGGCCAACCTCGGCGCACTCATCCGGGCCGTGACCGTGCAGGTGATCACGGACGGCGTCCCACAGTCCGGCGTGCTGACCGTGCCCTCCCAGGCCTCGGCCGCCCTGTACCCCTACGCCACGGCGGGCCAGGGCTACGCCCGCTGGGAGATCTTCCGGTTCGCCAACGGCATCACGGCGCCCACGCCGCCCACAATCACGATCCGCGGCCTGCAACTTGGCAAGCTGCATCGCGCCATCGTGCGGGCGTACGGTGACGGCGTGGTGCCGGCCACCGTGTACGACCCGAACGCCGACCCGGCCGCCACGGCCGCCGTGCGCCTCTCCGACGACGCGGAGTCGACGACGGAGCTGGACCTCCGGTCTGGCGCCACCCTGCCCACCAAGGGCAAGCTGACGCTGAGCCTGTACCCCGTCGAGGCGACGCTGGGGCCCTGGTACGCCGATCCCGACACCGGGGTCTACGGGCGGGCCCAGGCGGACGTGACCGGCGGCGACTGGATCAGCGCGAACGGCCTGGCGACGGTCACCGTCAACCCGCAACCCGCCACCGAGGCCGTGAGCATCGACTTCGTGGGCACGCAGGCGGCGCCGCCCGCCACGCTGGATGCGGGTCAGCAAGCTCAGCTGGCCACGCTGAACGACGACGTGGTGAACTGCCTCACCAACGGCGGGGCGCTCAGCACAGAAATGGCCAACACCCGGCTGCCGGGTGGCGACAAGGTGCTCTCTATCGAAATCACCCTGGGCTCGACGGTCAACTGCAACGTGCTCCCGAACTACCGGTTCGTCGAGCGGAACTCGGTACTCGCCTCCGGGGCGACGGGACCCGAGCAAACCAAGCGCGGCTACAAGCTGCTGACGAACATTGGCAATCCGACGCCGTACGTCGTCAACCTCAAGAACGGCACGATCCTCAGCTACATCAAGTACCAGTAAGCCGTTCCACCGCGACGCCCCGCCTGCCCCGCGCAGGCGGGGCGTTGTGCTTGGCGGCCCGCGGGAGCGACCGCCCACCTGTCTCCCCGACAGGCACCCGCGCCAGCCGCCCCGAGGTTGATCCGCCGCACAGACCCTCACCCCCGCCGCAGGCTACAACGGAGATGTGGGGCCGGCTGCGCGCGCCCCCCGTGACCACAGAGGTGTCATGCGACCGGCCAACTCGGGTTCCTACAACATCGCAGGCGGGGCTGCCAGGCCGCGACAGACGCTTCGGGCTGCCGCGCTCGGGGCCATCTGGGTGGCGGGATGCGCGGCCCCCGGCGGATTCGCCGGCGTGGAGCCCGCGCCCACGCCGACGCCGGAGGCCACCCCCATCCCCGGCCGCACCGGGCCGCGGCTGCAAGGCACCGTGAAGCTCCAGGGCCGGGTGATGCCCGGCGTGCAGCTGCGCGCCTTCGACCTGGCCTCGGGCGCGGGGGTGCCGCTCACGTTCCGCGCGCAGGCCGCCCCAGCGTCCTATGCCTTGCTGCAAGCGATCCCCACCACGACGGCCGTCGGAGGATTCAACTTCGCCCTCCCCGCCGTGGCGCCGGAACGCGTCTTGAAGCTGGTCGCCACGCAGGGCGACCGCACCTGGATCGGCCTGTGGCTGAGCCCCCCCGATCCCCCCCCACAGGGCGCGACGCTGCGGCTGACCGCCACCAGCACGGTGCTGGCCAGGTGTGTGGAAGGGGTGCTGAAGCTCGGGTTCCGCCTCGGCCCGGCCCGACGGGGCCAGGCCAGCCGGCGAACGCTCGCCCGCCTCGAGGCCCTCACGCCGGGGCTGGAGACCAGCTTCACCCGCGCGCCCAACAGCGAGCCGCTGGCCCTGCTCAGCGGCAACGTGCCGGGCACCGAGGAGCTGGCGCTGCACAAGGCCCTGCGCGACATCGGCGCGGATGCGGCCCTCGCCAGCGAGACCACCGCCCTGATGCAAGCCGTGGCGGCCGACCTGGCAGCCGACACCCCCGATGCCGGCGGGCTGTTTCCGCTGCAGGGAATCGACTTCCCCATCGGAAGGTTCACGCAGGCCTCGGATGGCACCTTCACCTGGGAGGGTCCCGGCGGCGCGGTGGTCACCGGCAAGGCTGGCCGCCCCGACAGCCCGCTGGTCCCGTTGCTGCCGTCTCCACCCTCAACGAAGCTGGTGATGCCATGAAGCGCCCCCCCCTGTTGCTCGTGGTGGGCTTCCTAGCCTTGGCCGCAGGCTGCGCCCACCGGGGCCTGGCCGGCCCCCCGGGGCTCGCGTCCGGGGCCGTGACCGTCACCGGACGCGCCGCCGTGGCATCCCCCACGGCCGGCCTGCTGGACCCCTACACGGCGACGGACGTGGCCTCGGTGAGCGTCTCGGTCTGGCCGGCGCGCGGCGGCGTGGCCGAGCCCCTGGAGGCCGGCGAGGGGGCAGCCATCGACCTCGGCGGCGTGATGGGGCTGGACTCCCCGATCGCGATCGGCAACCTGGCCGGTCAGGCCCGCTACAAGGTACGGGTCAGGGCCTTCGACTGGACGGGGCTGCGAATCGACGACGGCAGCACCGGCTGCATCACGCTCCTGTCCCCCGCCGCGCTGGAGCCCGGCGACGACGTCCCGCTGCGCGTGCGGCTGGGCGACAAGGCCACCTGGGCCGACGGGCCGGCAGCCCCCCGCTGAGCCACTGCCTCCCTGTTGCCGCGACGGGCCCTCGCCACCAAGATGGCGCCAAGGGATGCCGGGTGGTGTCGACCCGGCCGAAAGGAGCGCGAGGATGCGGAGCAGCGTGATCAAGCAGGTGGGGCACCTGGCCTTCGGCGCCGGCGTGGCGTCGGTGGTGGTCTCGGGCCTGACCTACCTGGCGGGACGGGGACAGCCCGAGTCGGGCAAGCGCAGCACCGGGCAGTTCATCGGCCTCTGGGCGCCCACGCTGTTCATGCTGGCTGAGATGCTCGACCGCGTGGCCGAGCAGGACGAGAGCTACATGGGCGTGCCGATCCGCCGAGACCTCGACCGGGTGCAGGCCGAGCCCCGCGACGTGCTGGAGGCCCTCCAGCGGTGAGCGCCCGGGGGCGTCAGGCGCGGGTCGTCGACGCCCCCACCACCGTCGTCAGCGCACGGCGCAGCGCCTCGACGAGCCGCTCGCAGTCGGCGCGCGTGATCACCATCGGCGGCTGCAGCCGCAGCACGTTGCCGTGCAGCCCGCCGCGGCCGACGATGACGCCATCGTCCTTCATGAGCTCGAGCACGCACTTGGTGGTGGCCATGTCAGGCGCCTTGCTGCGAGGATCCGCGACAATCTCGACGCCGATCATCAGGCCCCTGCCGCGCACGTCGCCCACGACGGGGAACTGTTCCTGCACCCCGCGCAGGCCATCCATCAGGAAGGCCCCGAGCTCAACGGCCCGCTGCATCAGCTGGTGCCGCCCGATGTAATCGATGGTGGCGAGGCTCGCGGCCGCCGAGACGGGGTTGCCGCCGAAGGTGTTGATGGTGCCGGCCGTGAGGCTGTCCGCAATCTCCGGCGTGGTGATGCACCCGCCGATGGCGAAGCCGTTGCCCATGCCCTTCGCCATCGTCACGATGTCCGGCTCGACCCCGTATTGCTCGATGCCGAACCAGGTCCCCGTTCGCCCGAAGCCGGCCTGCACCTCGTCGATGTGGAACACCATCCCGTAGCGGTTGGCGATCTCGCGCGTGACCTTGAAGTAGTCGGGCGGGGGCGTGACGATGCCCCCCACCCCCTGGATCGTCTCGGCGACGAAGGCCGCCGGCGCCCCCGTGGTCTCAGTCTTGATCACGGTCTCGAGGTCTCGGGCACACTCCAAATCACACGACGTCGGCACCTTGCCGAACGGGCAGCGGTAGCAGTAAGGGTTCTCGGCGAAGGAGATGCCCGGCACGGCGATGGGGTCGACGCGGTACGAGGCGATCGCCGTCATGCTCGCCGCCAGCCACGAGCGGCCGTGGTAGGCGTGCTTGAGGGCCACGATCTCGTTGCGCCCCGTGAAGCGCTTGGCAAGGAGCACGGCCGTCTCGTTGGCCTCCGTGCCGCTGTTGGTGATGATGCTCTTCTGCAGCCGCCCGGGCGTGATATGCGCCAGGCGCTCGGCGAGGTTCACCATCGGCTCCGTGAGGAAGACGGTGCTGGTGTGCTGCAACCGGCCGACCTGGTCGATCACCTGGGCGTTGACCTCCGGGTTGGAGTGGCCCACGGAGACGGTGCAGATGCCGGCGAAGAAATCGAGGTACGTCCGCCCCTCGCTGTCGTGGAGGTGCTGCATCTCGCCGCGGACCAGGTTCATCGGCCGGTCGTAGTAGTGGGCGAGGGTGGGGGCCATGTAGTGCCTGCGCTTGGCTAGCAGGTCCTCTGGGGTCATGGCGTCGCTCACAGCGTCTCCCTCCACGACGGGCGTCGGTTCGCCAGGCAGCGCCCCGACCCTCGGTCCTCTCCCAACGACATAATACCACGGGCTCGTCCCGACATTCAGGGCTCGCCTGCCCGGGCGGGCGTCGCTGCGCCCGTGCACGCCCCGAAGGCAGCGTCATCGACGCGGAGCAGCCCGAACAGCCCGCCCGGCGCGAGCCAGCTCGGCGCGAAGGCGTCGGGGCAGGCCCGCAGCAGGGGGTTGAACGACACGGCCGTGACGTTGGGCGCCTGGTCCGTGCTTGGCGTCAGGGCGAGGTAACCCACCGGGTGGTCGCGCAGGAAGTGGGCGGTGTCCCCTGCCGGCAGCGGCGCAAAGGTGCCCGCCGCGTCGACGACGAGCGGCAAGCTGTACCCCTGGCGGCCGGTGTAGAGCCAGATCATCACGTGGTGCTGGCTCAGCACGCGCCCGCGGGGCGGCACGTGAGACCGCACGGCGGCAAACAGGCGATCCCAGTCCGCCTTGCGAACCAGCAGCGCCTGGCGCCCCGGTCCGAACAGCGCCTGGCCCACGGGGTGCAGGTGGAAGGACCACGCCGAGAGCGCGATGGCGGCGACGAGGCCCACGCCGCCGACCCAGCGCACCCAGGCCTGAACCCGACCCCCGCGCCAGGCCAGCCGGCCCAGGCCCCAGGCCGCGATGGCGAGCGCCGGCGCGGCGGGGAAGAGGAAGCGGGCCTGCACGCCAGGCGCAAACTGCACGAAGCCGAGCGACCAGACCAGGCTCATCCCCACCGTCGCCGCCGCGAAGGCCGCCGGCAACTCGGTGCCGGGGGCGAAGCCCGCCGGCCGCCAGAGCCATCGCCCCGTGCCCACCAGCGCCACGCCTGCGACCACGGCCGCCACGGCCACCGCCCAGCCGCCACCGAAGCCCTTGAGGGGCCACAAACACGCCGCGAGGTCGCCTCCCACCAGCTGCCCCACCACCATGCTCACCCGCGCCAGCCACCCGTCGACGCCCTGAGGCATCGTCGCGGCGAAGGTGGCGCCGTAGCTTGCGGCCCCACGCTGCGCGTCATAGGCCATCCAGCCGCCGACCAGGGTCACCACCGGCACGGCCGCCGGCCAGGCCTCGCGCAGGCGCCCCCGGCGCCAGGCCACCCACACCAGGCCCAGCACCAGCGCCCACCCGGCGGTGCGAACCAGCGTCGCGGACGCCACCAGCAGCCCCCCCCAAAGCCAGCGCGACGCGTCCCCGGGCCTCGGCTCGCGCAGCGGCCGATCGAGCACCAGCAGGGCCACCCCCACCAGGGCCGCGAAGGGCACATCCGAACGGGTCGTGGCGGCGAACTCGTGGCGCGTGACGTCCAGGGCAGCCAGGGCCGTGAGGGCCGTGGCCCACCAGGGCCCGAGGCCCCCCACGCGCCGCATCAGGTGCCAGCCCGCGATCAGCGCCACCATGACGCAGGCAGGCCCCAGCGCCAGGGCGGCCGTGATGGGCTCCGGCGCGACGCGCAGCACCCCAGCGAGGAGCAGGGGATAACCGATGGGGTATCGGGCTGCGGGGGGGGTGTCAGGAGCCGCCGGATCCACGAAGCCCAGGCCCCCCAGCAGGGCGAGGGCATAAGCGAGGTACTCGGCGTCGTCCCGCGTGACCCCCACGGGGCGGACCGTGGTGAGCCCGTGCGCGGCGATCGCCGCCGCTGTGGCGAGGCCCACCGCAGCCACCCAGGCTGCGCGCCCCCCCGCCAGGACACGCGCGACGAGAAGCCAGGCCTCGCTCACGGCGCGAGCCCCAGCTCCGCCAGCACCTCAGCCGTGTGCTCACCGAGGCGCGGCGGCGGCCGGTGTGGCCCTGCCGCCGCCGCGGACAGGCGGTAGGGAGGCCCGGGGGCGCGCACCGTGCCGACGGAGGGGTGCTCGAGCTCCAGCACCAGGCCCTGGCTCACCACGTGGGGATCCGCGAAGACCTGCGCCAGGTCCTGGATGGGCCCGCAGGGCACGCCCGCCCGCTGAAGGCGGGCCAGCGCCTCCGTCTGCGGCCACGTGGCGAACACGGCCTCGATGGCGGCGCCGAGCTCGGCCCGGTGGCCGAGGCGTTCGGCGTTGGTGCGGAAGCGGGCGTCCTCGAGCCACTCAGGGTGCCCCAGGGCCTCGGCGAAGCGACGCCAGAGCCCCTCGTTGCCCACGGCCACGTTGAGATGGCCGTCCGCGCACCGGAAGGTCTCGTAGGGGGCGATGCTGGGGTGTTCATTGCCCTGCCGGTGAGGCGCCTGGCCCGTGGCGAAGTAGCGCCCGGCCTGAAAGGTGAGCAAGGCCAGCTGCCCGTCGAGCAAGGAGGTGTCCACGAGCTGCCCCGCGCCCGTGCGCTCGCGGTGGTAGAGCGCCAGCATGATGGCGCTGAAGGCAAACATGCCGGCCGTCAGATCCGCGATGGGGACGCCGACGCGGGTGGGGGGACCGCCCGGCGCCCCCGTCAGGCTCATCAGGCCCCCCATGCCCTGCAGCACGAGATCGAAGGCCGGGCGATCGCGGTGCGGCCCCGCCTGACCGAAACCCGAGATGGAGGCGATCACGAGCCGCGGATGCCTCGCGAGCAGGGCCTCGGGAGCGAAGCCCAGTCGGGCCATCACGCCGGGCGAGAAGTTCTCGATCAGCACGTCGGCCGTGGCGATCAGCGCCTCGAGGGCCTCCCGGCCGGCGTCCGACTTGAGGTCCAGCACCACGCTCCGTTTGTTGCGGTTGATGGAGAGGAAGTAGCTGCTTTCCCCCTCGAGGAAGGGAGGCCCCCAGCCCCGGGCGTCGTCGCCGCGCTCGGGCGCCTCCACCTTGATGACGTCGGCCCCCATGTCGCCGAGCATCATCGCCGCGTAGGGGCCGGCCAGGGCCCGCGTGAGATCGACGATGCGCAGGCCTTGAAGTGGAGCAGCCATGGGGGGGTCCTCAGGTGGGCCACGGTGGGCCCCCTGGCGGTGGGGGGCCAGCAGCCTCAGGGCAACAGCTCGGCGAGATCCTGGTAGGTCTCGGGCCGGCGGTCGCGGTAGAACTGCCACGTGTGGCGGGTCGCCTTGATGTCGTCGAGGTCCAGCTCCGCCACGAGGAGCTCGTCCTGGTCGCGGGAGGCCGTCGCCAGGAACTGGCCGCGGGGGTTCACGAAGTAGCTCTGCCCATAGAACTCGCCGATGTTCCAGGGGGCCTCGGTGCCGACGCGGTTGATGGCCCCCACGAAGTAGCCGTTGGCGACGGCGTGGGCCGGCTGCTCGAGCTTCCAGAGGTACTCGGACAGCCCGGCCACGGTGGCCGATGGGTTGAAGACGATCTCGGCACCGTTGAGGCCGAGCAGCCGGGCCCCCTCGGGGAAGTGCCGGTCATAGCAGATGTACACGCCCACATCCGCGTAGCGGGTCTTGAAGACGGGGTACCCGAGGTTCCCGGGCTTGAAGTAGAACTTCTCCCAGAAGCCCGGGTGGGTGTGGGGAATGTGTTGCTTGCGGTACTGTCCGAGCACCGTGCCGTCGGCATCGATGACAGCAGCCGTGTTGTAGTAGTTGCCGGTGCCGACCTCCTCGTAGTAGGGCAACACGATCACCATCTGGTGCTGCTTGGCGAGGGCCTGGAACCGCTGGACCGTCGGGCCGTCGGCGCGTTCGGCCGAGCCATACCAGCGGGTGTTCTGTTCAGCGCAGAAGTACGGCCCGTAGAAAATCTCCTGGAAACAGAGGATCTGCACGCCCTGCGCAGCCGCCTGCTCCACGAAGCGCACGTGCTTGTCGATCATGTGCTGCTTGATGGCCTCGAGGGGGCGATCGCTCGCGACGTCGCAAGCCGCCTGCAAGAGCCCACAGCGGACGTTCCTGGCCATGTTCGGACACCTCCGGGAAGGGGGTACGCGACGCCGGACGCGGGGGAAGGCACCCCAGGGCCGACGCAGCGACGGATGCGGGCCAGCGCGGAAGGGGGGCGCGGCGCTGACGGGGCGATTCTGAAGCACCGACGCAGCGCCGTCAAGCAAGCCGAAAGCGCCCCTCTCCCCCGGCGCGACCGGGTGGAGAGGGGCGCCGCGCCGGGCGGACCAGCCTCACTTGGTGGGGTAGTACACGTTGTTCAACGAGTTGGGCTGGTTGAAGATCCGGCCGGGGGCGAACTTCTGGATGCGCTTGTTGCCGGTGTCGGAGACGTAGAGGTAGCCGTCCTTGTCGATCGCGATGCCGTAGGGCCGGTCGAACTGGCCGTTGCCGCGGCCCGCCGAGCCGAACTCGGAGACGAAGCGGCCGTCCCGGTCGAACCGCTGGACCCGGTTGTTGCCCGAATCCACCACGTAAACGTCGCCGTTGCGGTTGTCGATGGCAAGGTCCGTGGCGCCGCGGAACTGGCTGGGCCCAGCCCCGGCGTTGGCGCCGAACTGCAGCACGGGGTTGCTGCTGCGGGCGTCGTACTTCTTCACCGCGGCCCCGGGGCCGCCGGAGTTGTCAAGGACGTAGATGAAGTTGGCGTTGTCGACAGCCATGCCGCGGAGCCCACCGTTGACGGACGCGTTGCCGGCGGTGCCCGCGAAGTCACGCGACGAGGCCGCGAGGTTCACGTCGAACAGCGCGATCTTGCTCGTGCCCGAGGAACTCACGGCCACCTGGCCCGAGTTGAGGACAGCCACGTCGAAGTTGTTCCGGATGCCCGAGCTGAACTTGGTGATGTAGTCACCCTCGGCACTGAACTTCACGACGCGGTCGCGGTTCGTCTCGGAGACGAACACGTTGCCGCCAGCGTCGACATCCAGGCCGTAGGACCACGAGAGGTGGTTGAACAGGTCGAAGGCCCGCCCGGACTGGTTGCCGGAGCTGATGCTGAACTTCTCGCCGCCAAACCGCTTCACGAAGCCGCCCGTCAGGTTGTACTTCTTGACCTCGCAACGCCGGTCGAGCAGCGTGCCGTAGCCGATGCGGTCCAGGGCGTAGATGGCGCCCCGGTTGTTGTCGAGGGCCAGCCCGTACGGCTCGATCAGCCCGCCGATGGACGTGAGGAAGGCGTTCGAGGCGGCCGCGATGGCGGGGCTCAGGAAGATCTGAGGCAGGGACACGGTGGTGTTGGGCATCACGTCGGCGATGACCGAGCCCTGGGTCGCCAGGAAGACGTAGTCGGGCCGGTTCACCACCACGATCTGCTTGCCCTGCGGCACCTGCTGCAGCACGAAGTTGCCCGACGAGTCGGTGCGAGCCGTGACGGGCGGCTGGACGTTCTGCACCTCGACGAACACATCGGGGATGCCCATCTTGGTGCGCTCGTCGATCACGCGCCCCGTCACCGTGCCGGTAGCCAGCCTGCTGAAGGGGCCGTTGACGGGCGAGAGCAGGCCATCACCGCCGTAGGCAGGCAGCGCAGGCACGTCCTGGTAACGGCCGCACCCGGTCAGCAGCCCGGCCAGGAGGACCAGGCTCGCACAACGGCGGATGGTGGACGTCTGGGGCATCGCGGTCACCCTCTCTGCTCGGAGAATCATTAACGCGCTGTTAAAAGCTACGTGGGTTTTATCGGGGAAGCCCGACCGGCACTTGCTTATAACCAGGTTAAAGTATAACGAAAATCGCGTGAAGCCGACCAGCTGGATTCGGGCGCGGTGCCGCACGCAGCCTGCGAAACCAGCCTGCAGAAGGCATCGGCCGGTCACCCCGCGGGGCGACCGGCCGATCTGAAACATCCCCTGAAACGGCGGGAGCAGCCTCAGCGCTCGTACCAGCCCTCGGGGCTGGGCCCCATCGGGGGCAGGTACAGGCCGGGCTGAGGCCGCCGGGCAAAGAGCGACTTGCGGCTCACGGTCTCGAACAGCCTCCGGGCCACGGCATCGCTCATGGCGTCGTGGTGAGCCGCAATGTCCGCCTGGTGCGCGGCCAGTCCCGGCACGAACTCGATCTGCATCCGGTGGCCGGGCTGGAACGAGGCGACGAAGAGCACGAAGCCCGCCCGCGACCCTTCCCGGAAGGCGAGCGTGCCGCAGTGGCCATGTTCCGTGCTGCGTTCAACCGTGATCGCGCCGATTTCCATTGGTTGGCCTGGCCCTTTCCGCGACCCGGACCGGGGGCGTGGCCGCATCGGCCACCCTGCCCCGCCAAAATATAGTCGCTGCGCGCAGCATAGGCGGTTCGAGCGGCCACGTCAGCGAGTTATGTCACAACTGAGCCCCAGCTTCAGCCAGGACGGCGCGAGCCCCGAGCAAAGCCTTTGATGAGCGGCACGTAAGCCTTCATGAGCAGCGTCTGCGTGAAGTACCGCTGGTTGGCCGGGTACTTGGCGGCCGCCGCGTGCGAGAGCATCGCAATGCCTGGCTGCATGCCGATGAAGATGCCCGTGGCCACGCCCAACAGGCACCCGGCAGCCTTGTCGATGCCGCCGAGGCCGATGTTCTCGAAGAGGCCGGTCAGGAGAAACCCGATGCCCTGCAGGCCAGCAAAGAATATCCCGTACGCGACCAGCTGGTTCACCACCATGTAGTTGGGGGAGCTCGGCGGGAGCAGGTAATGGATGCCGACGGCGGCGATCGTCGGCATCGCCACCGCGAGCACGTAGGCCCCGAACGCCGCGACGGCGGTGACGGCGCTTCGGATGAAGCCCGTGACGTAGCCCTTGCCCGTGAGCCCGAGCAGGAAGGCGAGCAGGATGATGTCGACGAAGTAAGGCTTGAGCACGGGCAGACCTCCGGGGCGGGCCCGCCAGGATACCAAGCCGGCGGCATCTGATCCAGCGAGCGGCCGGGGCCGGCATTTGGTATCTTGGTGGGCCGATGCGCAAGACTCAAGACCTTCTCGACACCGCCCGGGACACACTCGCGAGCCACCCGATCCTCTGGCCGCCCGCCCTGACCGTCATCCTGTTGCAGGACGCGATGTTTCCGATGGCCGCGCAGGGAGGGTCCCCCGCGCAGGCCCTGGCGGGCTTCTGCGCCTTGCTCGGGGCGGTGCTCGTGGGTGCGGGCTGGCTCGCCATGATAGGCCGGGCCCTTCGGGGCGGCGGACCGACCTTCCGGGACTTCGCGGACGGGGTGAACGCCCGGTGGGGCTCGATCCTGCTCGGCACCCTCTGCTTCTGGGCCGTCATCGCGGGCCTGGCGGGGCTCGCCTATGCCCAGGGCACGCGCACCTACGGGCTGGAAGCCCTGACGACCTGGTTCACGGCGCTGGTGAAGCTCGGCCCGGAGGCCCAACAGGCCGCCCTCGACCCCGCCCGCATCCCAGCGGCCGTGGTGGGCTGGGTGTACCTCGCCACCGCCTGGCTCGTGGCGGCCACGGCCCTGCACGGCCTGCTGCTGTTCTGGCAGCCGCTCGTCGTCCTGCAGGGCCTTGGCTGGCTCAAGGCCTGGGCAGGCAGCATCGGCCTGGTCTTCCGCCGGTTCGGCCAGGTGGTGGCCGTGGGCCTGCTGTTCGGGGTTTCCATGGTGGGCGCCAGGTTCCTCATCGCGACGATGCACCCGCTGCTGGCGATGGTCGGGGTGGCCTGCCACATCGTCACGGTGACCTACTTCACGGTGGTCTTCGCGGCCGTGGTGGAGGACGAGTGGCCGGCCCACGCCCCGACCACGGACACACACGCCTGACCCTGGCAGGGCTGCGCCACGTCGCCCGGTGATGGGGTATACAGGGCTGAGGCCAGACCTGACGCGCCCCTTGCCCCCGGCCCCGGGACCCATGCCGTGACAGCCCCTCTCGACCCGGACAAGTTCCCCGACGTCCGCCCGGACCGGATCAGGTTCTGGGTCCTTCGGGTCATGTGCTGGACCTTCTCCCTCGTCGCCCTGGCGGCCATCACCTTCGGAGTGGGACACGGGGCGCTGGCCTGGTACGCCACCAAGAACGGCGCAGAGGTGGAGCGGGCCGCCAACGCCCTGATCATCGGTGGTGGCGCCATCGCGGGGGGGCTCCTGCTGCTGTTCGCCGTGCAGCTCGCGCGCGTCCAGCTGGCCATCGAGGAGAACACACGGCTGACGGCGTACCACAGCCGCCCGAGGGGCCGCCCCAACGCCGAGCGCCGGCCAGCGGCCGCGCCGCGCCAACCCCCAGATCTTTAAAGCCAATTTGAGATGACTTTATTGCGCCGTTAACCGGATTTCCGGCGCTGGCCGGGATAAGAGCGGCGTGCCCACCGCTCACCCCGGAGTCCGCCCGATGTACAACCCCGTGCGCCCAGTCGGAATGCCCCCGGTCGTTGCCCCGGCCCCCTACGCGGCGCCCACGCAGCCCGTCGCCCCAGGGCCCTTTCCGCAGCCCGTGGCAGTCAACGTGGCCCCCGGCGCGCAGAGCGGCGGCATCCTGCAGGTCCTTTCCGACGTCTGGACCGGCGTCGTGAACTTCTTCAAGCGCCTGTTCGGCAGCGCTGGCACCAACACCCCGGCCCCCCCCGCCCCGGGTGGCCTGGCCGGCGACGACGCCACGCTCGCCGCCCAGTTCGGCCTGCTGGCCGACCCGGCCAACGTCGCGGCGTTCAAGGCCACGCTGGCCGGCGTCAAGGCGCAGCCGAACGTGATCGGTCCCGGCTTCGTCGGCCCCGACACCGTGGGGGAGTTGCAACAGGTCCTGACCCAGCTCGGCCATCCCGTCCCCGTGACGGGGCAGTTCGACGCCAAGACGGCCGAGGCCCTGATGAGCTGGAAGACCTCCGTCGGCCTCACAGAAAACTTCAGGTTCGCCAACGGCCGCCCGGGCACGGTCCCGTTCGTCGATGCCCGGACCCGGGCCAAGATGATCGCGGTGCTGTCGGGGAACCCCGCTCACCCGGGCCCCAATGGCATGACCACGGCCCCCGTCAGCCCGCCGCCGGTGGCCCCGCTGCCGGCCCCCTTGGCACCGCTCCCCGCGCCAGTGGCCCCGCCGCCGGCTCCCGTGGCCCCGCTGCCCGCGCCGGCGGCCCCGCCGCCTGCCCCGGTGGCCCCGCTGCCCGCACCCGTCAGCCCCGCGCCGCTGCCCACCCCTGCCCCGGTGACGCCCACCTCGCCCGCCGCCACGTCGACGCAGCTCACGGCCGACGAAGCCAAGGTGGCCCAAGAAGCCGGCATCAAGGCCACCAAGGACAACGTCGCCAAGTTCCTCGCCGCCGCGGCCGCGCTCGAACTGGAGCTAGGCATCGTGGGGCCCGGCCTCAACGACACGCGGGACACGATGCTGGAGGTGCAGCAGGTGCTCAACCAGTTCGGCGCCCGGCTCCAGCTGACGGGCAGCTTCGACGCCGCGACGGTCGAGGCGATGCTGGCCTTCAAGAAGGCCCAGGGGCTCGTGCAGGACTACGTGATGGCTGACGGCACGCCGGGGGTGCACCCCTACGTCGACGGCCGCACCAAGGCCCACCTCATCAAGTTGCTCGGCGGCTGAGCCGCCCCCAAGCCCAGCAAGGCCCCGGCGATCGGTCGCCGGGGCCTTGCTCGTGCGTTGGCAACGGGGATACCTTCCCGGGTGGCGCGGGGTATGTGACGACTCACGCGACTGCCTGAGGACCCACCCCATGCGCCTGCTCCACACCTCCGACTGGCACCTCGGCCACGCCCTGCACGGCGTGGCGCGTGACCAGGAACACGCCGCCTTCCTGGCCTGGCTCCTCGACACCCTGCAGGAGGAGGCCATCGAAGCCTTGCTGATCACCGGGGACGTCTTCGAGACGCACAACCCCGGGGCTGCGGCTCAGGCTGCCTGGTACGGCTTCCTCGCCAGCGCCAAGCAGCGCCTGCCCGACCTCCAGATCGTCGTGATCGGCGGCAACCACGACTCTGCCGACCGCCTGGACGCCCCCAAGCCGCTGCTCACGCGGATGGCGATCCACATCGTGGGGGGGCTACCTCGCACCCCGGACGACGCCCTAGATCTCGATCGGCTCCTGGTGCCGCTGCGGAACCGCGCCGGCGACACGCAAGCCTGGGTGGCGGCCGTGCCCTTCCTTCGCACGGCGGATCTCCGCATGGCGGGCGACCCGGCCACGGCAGACCTCGCAGCGGGCGTTCGAGAGGTTTACGCCACCGTGCTGGCGGAGGCTCGCGCGCGGCGTCAAGGGGGACAGGCGCTGATCGCCACCGGCCACTGCTACATGGTGGGCACGGAGCTCTCAGAGCTCAGCGAGCGGCGCATTCTGGGGGGCAACCAGCACGCGCTGCCAGCCGACATCTTCCCGCCGGACCTCGCCTACGTGGCCCTCGGGCACCTCCACAAGGCCCAGGTGGTGGGGCGCCCCCACGTGCGCTACGCAGGGTCGCCACTGCCGCTCTCGATGGCGGAGCTCGATTACAGGCACCAGGTCACGGTGGCGACCCTGGAGGGCGAAGGGCCCGCGACGTTGCGGCACCTGACGGTGCCGCGCCTCGTTCCTTTCGAGCGCGTGCCAGCGCGGGGCTCGGCGACGCTGCCCGAGGTGGTTCAGCTGCTGCGGCAGCTCCCCGCGAGGGCCACCGTGGCCGCCGAGGAGTTGCGCCCGTACCTGGAGGTGCGCGTGAGGCTCGACGGGCCGGAGCCAAGGCTGAAGGCCGAGGTGGAGGCGGCCCTCGAGGGCCGTGCCCATCGCCTGCTGACCATCCGGACGGAGCACCCCGCTCAGCCGGAGGAAGCCGGCACGCTGCCTGCCGGCGTGCAGCTGGCGGAACTGGCCCCCAACGAGGTGTTCAACTCGCTCTATATGTCGCGGTACGACACCGAGCCGCCGCCCGACCTGGTGCAGGCCTTTCACGCGCTGTTCGACGAGCTGGAGGCGGGCTGAGCCCGCCACGAAACGGAGACGAAGCCCTTGAAGATCCTGGCTGTCCGCGGAGAGAACCTCGCGAGCCTTGCCCGCCTCGACCTCGACCTCGCCACGGGCCCGCTGGCGAACGTGGGCCTGTTCGCGATCACCGGTCCCACGGGCGCGGGCAAGAGCACCTTGCTGGACGCCATCTGCCTGGCGCTGTTCGGGCGCACCCCACGGCTGTCGGACCGCGGAGGCAGCCTCGTGGGGGGGGAGGACGAGGACCATCGGCTGCTCGCCAACGACACGCGCAACCTCGTGCGCCGGGGTGCCACCCAGGCCTGGGTCGAGGTCGACTTCCTCGACCAGCAAGATCGCCGCTGCATGGCGCGCTGGTCGGTCCGGAGGGCTCGCAACCGGGCAGATGGCAAGCTCCAAAACCAGGATCGCAGCCTCACGGACCTCGCGACCGGGACCGTGCTCGCCGACCGCCCAGCGCAGCTGAAGGATCTGGTGCCTGAGCGCCTCGGGCTGACCTTCGAGCAGTTCACCCGCTCGGCGCTGCTCGCCCAGGGCGAGTTTGCCGCCTTCCTGCGCGCCAAGCCCGACGAGCGGGCAGAACTGCTCGAGAAGGTCACGGGCACGACCATCTACGCGCAGCTGTCGAAGGCGGCGCACCTGCGCGCGGCCCGCCACGAGCAGGCGATCAGGGCGCAGGAGGCCCGGCTCGGCGGCGTGCGGGTGCTGGAGGCAGAGGCGCGGAGCGCCCTGGAGGCGCGGCTGCCCTCGCTGCAGCAAGAATGCAGCGAGGCCGCCGCCGCCGTGGAGGTGCTCCGCCGCGAGCAGGACTGGCACAGGCAGCTCGAGGCGCTCGGGGCCGAGGAGCAGGCGGCGACCGCCCGCCTCGGGGGCGCCATGGCAGCGTGGGAGGCCGCAGCGCCCCGCGTGGCGGCTTTGCAGGAGGTCCGCGAGGCCCAGCCGTTCCGCGGCCTCGTGGAAGAGGCCACGCGCCTGGCGGCAGAACTCACCGAAACCGACGCCGACCGGCGGCAGGCCGAGGCGCTGGCGGAAGCGTCCCGCAAAGACGCCCAGCAGGCCGCCATGAAGGCCTCCGAGGCGACCCGGGCCACCGCCGAGGCCAGGGCTGCCCGGGAGGCCTCCCGGCCAGCCCTGGCCCAGGCCAGGGACCTCGACGGCCGGCTTGCAGAGGCGGCCCGGCAGCTGGACGCAGCCCGCGACGGGCTCGTCGTCCGCCAGGGGGAGTTCGAGGCTGCCCGTCACCAGCTGCGGCTCGGCGAGCAGGCGTTGCAGCTGGCGCGGACGACGCTGGACGAGGCCCGCCGCCACCGCGAGGCCAACCCCCGAGACGAACAGCTGGCGGCGGGATGGCCCCTGCTGGCGCCGCAGCTCCAAGAACTGGCGGGTCAAGCGGCCGCGCTCGAGCTCGCCGCCGCCCGCAAGACGAAGGCCGAGGCTGCCGTGGCAACGGCCGACACGGCCCTGGCAAGCCTCGAAGAGGAGGCCCGGGGTGCCGCCGAGGCGCTTGCAGCAGCCGAAGCCCTGGCGGCCGAGGCCCTGACCGCCACGCTGGCCCAGGACGAGGAGGCGCTGCAGGCCGCCGCGCGGGAGCTGCTTGACGCCCAGGCCGCCCTGCAGGAGGCAGAGAGCCTGGCAACGGACGCCCAGCGGGAGCGGGAGGCCAGCAGCCTCGCGGTGGCGGATCGCCTGGCGGCCCTGGCGGAGGACGCCGCCACCGAGGCCACCCTCGTGCGGCTGGCGGGCGAGCGGCCCGAGGTCCTCGCCCGCCTCGCGGAGGGGCGCGGGGCCCTGAGGGCCGTCGAGGCCGCGCGAGACCTGGCGTCACGACGGGGGGAGCTGGTGGATGGGGAGCCGTGCCCGCTGTGCGGCTCGGCGAAGCACCCGTGGACCACGCAAGCCCCCGCCGTCGACGGGGCTCTCGAGGCCCTATCGTCGCGGTTGCGAGAGCTCGAGGGGGTCCTCACCGCGCTCGAACGCGACGAGGCCGGTGCTCAGCAGGCCAGGCTAGGGGCGCAGCAGCGGCTGGCGGCTGCCGAGCGCCTGGCCGCCGCCAGCGGCGAGCGCCTCAGCGCAGTCGAGGCCCGGTACGCGGCGCTCCGGGCCACGACCTCAGGCACCGCACTGCCTGAGCGGCTCGACGCCGAGGCGCCGACGCACCTCCAAAAGGTTCGCACCGCGCTCGAAAGCCGGCAAACCGCCCACGCCGCGCTGGCGCAGCAGGCCCTCATGGCCCGCAAGGGGTTGGAGTCCGCACGCCAGGCATTGGACGAGGCCCGGGCCAGGGAGGCGGGGGCCGGCAGGCAGCTGGCCCTGGCCCGCACCGCCAGCCAGCAAGCCCTCGCCGAGGCGCAGCTCGCCTCGGCCGCGGAGGCCGCCGTGCTGGCCGGTCGCCAGGGGGCGATCGAGCGGCTGACCGTCGCCCTCGGGGGTGAGCCGGGCTGGCCTGAGGCGGTGCTGCGCGACCCGGTGGCCTTCGAGACGGCCTGCGCCGAGCGCGTTCGGGCCTGGGAGGCCCACACCGAGGCCGCGCGCGCGGCCGATGAGGCCAGGCAAGCCGCAGAGCGGGCGTTGGAGGGGCTGAAGCAGGCCGCCCAGGGAGCGGAAACCAGCCTCCACGAAGCCGAGGCCAGCCTCACGGCGGGCCAATCCCTGCACGCGGGCCTGACGTCGGAGCGGCAGGCCCTGCTCGGCGGTCGCCCGGCCCAGGCCGTCGAGGATGACCTCGAGGGGGGCGTGAGGGCCGCTGAGGCGGGCCAGGCGGCAGGCGAGGAGGCGGCCAGGCTGGCCTCCGAGGTACGCGTGGCGCGAGAGACCCGGGCGCGGGAGCTGCAAGAAACCGCGTTGCGCTTGGCTGAACGGCTCTCCGCGGCGCAGGCGCTCCGCGACACCCGCCTCCAGGCCGCTGGCCTCACCTTGGAGGCAGTCACGGAGCGGCTCGCCAGGCCCGAGGCGTGGCTGCTGGCCGAGGCCGCGGCCCTCGACGCCCTGCGAGAAGAGGTCACCAAGACCCGCTCGGCACTGGCGTCATGCGAGGAGCGTACCAGCAGGCACCGCGGGTCCGGGGTGCCCTCCCGGGAGGCTGCGGCCACGGCAGAGGCCCTCGGCCAGGCGGAGCAGCTTCACCAGATCGCGGTGGACACGCTCGGCCAGGCGCGCTACCAGCTCGACGAGGACCTCCGCGCCAGGCAGATGCAGCAAGACGAGCTCGCCGCGCTCGACGGGCTGCGGGCCGCTGCGCTGGTCTGGGAGCGTCTGAGAGACCTGATCGGGTCAGCCGACGGGAAGAAGTTCAGGACCTACGCCCAGAGCCTGACGCTCGACGCCCTGCTGGAGCTCGCGAACCTCCACCTCCGGGAGCTGCGGCCGCGCTACAGGCTGGAGCGGGTGCGCGGGGACGAGGCCCTCGAACTGCAGGTGGTCGACCGGGACATGGCCCATGAGGTGCGCAGCACCCAGAGCCTGTCCGGGGGGGAGACGTTCCTCGTGTCGCTTGCGCTGGCGCTGGCCCTCTCGTCGTTCGCCTCGAACAAGCGGCTGATCCGCTCGCTCTTCATCGACGAGGGGTTCGGCAGCCTGGATCCGCAGACCCTAGAGGACGCGATCGCGACGCTGGACGCGTTGCAGGCCACGGGCCGTCAGGTCGGCCTCATCTCCCACGTGCCAGGGCTCGGAGAGCGACTCGGCATCCAGGTGCGCGTCACGCCCGTCGGGGGCGGGCGCAGCGAGATGTGCATCGTCACCACCTGAGGTGCCCGATAATTTAACGCCGGCACCAGCGAACCTTACTGACGCCTTTACCGATTCCCGGGTCAGAGGGGGCGATAAGTAGCGTGGCTCCCCCGTCTCAAAAGGTGCCTGCGATGACCCTGCCGCTCCCGTCGTTCCGGCCTGCGTCCCCTGCGCCCCGCGCCCCTTTGGGTGGCAGCTACCCCGCGGCGCCTGCTCCGCAGCCGCAGCCCGGGTACGCCGTCTACGCACCCCAGAGTCAGCCCAGCGTGGCGAGCGTGGTGGACGGCGTGCTAGGTGCCATCGGGCGCGTCTTCGAGGGGATCCTGAACTTCTTCAAGCGCCTCTTCAACGCCAGGACCGCTGGGCCCGCTGGGCCCGTCGGTACGCCGGGGCCCATCTACCCGGCCCCGGGCCCCATCGTGCCCCAACCAGCCGCCCCGACGTTCAACGGCCTCACGGCCAACGAGCTGGCGCTGGCCCAGCAGCAGGGCATCCTGGCGACGCGCGACAACCTTGACGCCTTTTTGCGGGAGGCCCAGACCCTCGAGGCCACCCACGCGCTCGGGCCCGGCAGCAACACCCCCGACGCCATCGCCGAACTGCAGCAGGCGCTCCAGCGCCTCGGCTTCCGGGTCGCCCCCAGCGGGGCGTGGGACCAGGCCACCACCGACGCCGTGCTGGCCTTCAAGCGGTCGCAGGGCCTGGTCGGCAGCTACCGGCTCGCCGATGGTATACCGGCCGTGCACCCATTCATCGACGAGCCGACGAAGCAGGCGCTGATTCGGTCGCTTCAGCAGGCCGCCGCGACGCCGCCGCAGCCCGTGGTGTCGCTGCCACCGAGCCCCACCACGCTGCCCCCGACGAGCGTCCCCGCGCAGCCGACACCGGGCCCTGGGGTTGCGACCCTGCCGGCGCCGGGCCCTGCACCCATCACCCCCTCGCCGGCCCCGGTTGCACCTCCGCCGGCCCCCGTCACGCCTCCGCCGGCCCCCGTCACGCCTCCGCCGGCCCCCGTCACGCCCCCGCCGGCCCCGGTTGCACCTCCGCCGGCCCCCGTCACGCCCCCGCCGGCCCCCGTCACACCAACTCCCACGCCCGTGACGCCCGCCCCAGCCCCCGTCACGCCATCGCCGACCCAGCCAACCCCCGGCACCCCCGGCACCCCCGATCTCACCGCCGACGAGCAGGCCCTGGCCCAGCAGCATGGCCTGCTGCCGACCAGGGCGAACATGACGGCCTTCCTGCAAGAGGCGCAGGCGCTGGAGGCTGCCGACGCGCTGGGCCCCGGCTCCAGCCAGGCCGATATGGTGATGGAGCTCCAGCAACTGCTCGCAGCCTGGGGCCACGCCGTCACCCCGAGCGGCCAGTGGGATGAGGCCACCACGCAGGCCGTGACCACCTTCAAGCGGGACAACGGCCTCGTCGCATCATACAAGGCGGCCGACGGGCAGCCAGCCGTGCACCCGTTCATTGACGCCGCCACGAAGCAGGCCATGATCCGCAAGCTGGAGACGGGCGCCGTGAGCCCGACGCCGGCGGCCCCGCCCGCCCCCGCGCCCGCAAGCCCACTCCCCTCGGCGCCCGCCCCGACGACGCTGGCGGTCCCCTCGCTGACGGCCGAGGAGGCACGCCTGGCGCAGCAGCACAACCTGCTGCCCACCCGTGACAACGTGGCAGCCTTTGCGGCGGAGGCGCAGCGCCTGGAGGCCACGCGGGCCCTGGGGCCCGGGTCCGCCCAGGCCGACATGGTCCGAGAGTTGCAGCAGGTCCTGACTCAACTCGGGTTCGTGGCGCCCGTCACGGGGGCCTTCGACGCCGCCACGGAGGCTGCCGTCGTGGCCTTCAAGCGGGCCAACCAGCTGGTGGCGCCCTACAAGCAAGGCGACGGCGCAGCCGCGGTGCACCCGTTCATCGACGAGGCCACCACGCAGGCGCTGATCCGGAGGCTCGGGGGCGCCTGAGCGCGGCCCACCTCACCCCAGCGGCCACCCGTCCTCATCGACGGGTGGCTGGCTGCGGCGAGGCGCCTCCACCACCGGCGCGGGAGGCGCCCCCAGCTTCCGCCAGGCTGCGAGGCACGTGGCCATCACCGTCATCAAGGCCACGTGGCCCGGCAGGTACTGGAAAACCTGATTGAAGGCGAGCTGGTGCCAGGCTGCCAGCGAGCCGAGCATATCTTCGCGGAACAACTCGTAGACAAGCCCGATGCCTTGCACCAGCGCCAGCGCCCAGAAAAGTCCGAGCCAGATGCGGCCGAAGCGGGTGCTACCCGTGTGCAGCCCTGCGACCCAGACGGCGGGGACGCAGGCCATCAGGTAGCCGAAGGTCGGCTGGGTATAGTACTCGCCGCCTCCCCCGTGGGTGAAGATGGGCAGGCCACCGAAGCCGATGCCGAGGTAGAAGCAAATGGCCACGACGCCCCACCGGGGCCCCAGCACGGCGGCCGTCAGCCAGACAGCCGGCAACTGGGCCGTGATGACGTGGGAACCGAAGACGAGGCCCTTGAACTGGTACAGCGTCTCTGCCGTGGGGAGGTGACGCGGGGGCCCCACGAGCAAGAAGGGCACCTTCACGGCCACGAAGGCACTGCAGGCGAGCAGGGTGGTCAGGAAGAGGAGCAAGAGGATGCGGGACACGGCTCCCCACACGGAACGAGGGCACGGGAGGTCATCATAGCACCCCGCCGGGTGGCTGGCCCGGCCGGCCCGAGGCTCTGCCTTTCCCCCGCCTGCCCTTTGGGGTATACTTCATCCTTCATTAATGGGCGCTTCACGCGCCGCTCGGAGGAACCGACGTGGACATCCGCAAACTCCTGCTCTTCGTCATCACGGTGCTGGCCATCGGCTCTGCTTACATGGTCATCCGGAACGAAGCCAGGTGGCCCTTCGAGTGGAAGAAGGGGCTGGACATCCAGGGCGGCATGCATCTGGTCGCCCAGGCCCAGCCCACAGACGACATCAAAATCATCACGCCCAACGTGATGTCCACTGCCATCGCCGTCGTGCGGGCCCGCGTCGACGGGCTCGGGGTCGCCGAACCCCTCATCCAACCCAAGGGCCAAGACCAGATCATCATCGACCTGCCCGGCATCAAGGACAAGGACGAGGCCCTGCGGGTGCTCGGCCAAACGGCCGTGCTCACCTTCCGGGCCCACAAGGGCGACTTCCCGAGCGGCAAGCCCGCCCCCAAGCGGAAGCCCGTGGCTGGCGCCAAGGTCGACCCCCGCGACGGCGACGACTGGGTCCTGACCGGCGTCGAGGGGCGGATGATCACGACGGCGCGGGTAGACCCCCTCGGCACGGCCTGGGCCGTCACGGCCGACTTCGACTCGGAGGGGGCCCGGATCCTGGCAGATGTGTCGCGCCAGCTACTTCACAAGCCGATGGGCATCTTCCTCGACAACAAGCTCATCTCCGCCCCCATCGTGCAATCGGTGCTCGACACTGGCAACGTGCAGGTCACGGGCAACTTCGACGCCAAGCAGGCCAACGAGCTGTTGATCGTGCTGCGGGCCGGGTCGCTCCCCGTGCCCCTCGAGATCATCGAGAACCGGTCTGTGGACGCCAGCCTCGGCAAGGAGTCCGTGGAGGCCAGCATCGTGGCAGGCTTCATCGGCGCCGGCCTCGTGATGCTGTTCATGGTGGGCTACTACCAGGTCCCCGGCCTCATCGCGACGCTGGCGCTGGTCATCTACGGCTTCCTGGTGCTCGCCATCTTCAAGATGGTCCCCGTGACGCTGACGGTGCCCGGCATTGCTGGCTTCATCCTGTCCGTCGGCATGGCCGTCGACGCAAACATCCTGATCTTCGAACGCACCAAGGAAGAGCTCAAGGGCGGCCGGACCATCTATGCGGCCATCGAGGCGGGCTTCCAGCGTGCCTTCTCGGCCATCCTCGACTCCAACATCACCACCCTGCTCTCGTGCTCGGTGCTGTTCTACTTCGGCACCGGGCTCGTGAAGGGCTTCGCCCTGACGCTGGCGATTGGCGTCATCATCTCGATGTTCACGGCCATCACCGCGTCCCGGAACCTGCTCCACTGGGCGCTGGAGAGTTCCCGATTCAAGAGCCCCAAGCTCTTCGGCGTGGCGCTCCCCTCCAAGATCCGCTGACGGTCCTGCTCCTGACGAGGTCCTGTTCCCCATGGCGATGCGCTTCGAAGACTCCTCCTTCAACTTCATGAACAAGAAGGCCCTGTGGTTCGGCATCTCGGGCCTGCTGCTCGTGCCGGGCATCGTGGCCATCGTGATGTGCTTCCTGCAGTTCGGGGCCCCGGTGAAGCTCGGCATCGACTTCACGGGCGGCACCCTCGCGCAGCTCACCTTCGAAAAGGGCGTGACGGCCCAGGACGTGAAGACCGTGGTGGCCGGCACGGGCCATCCCGACGTGCAGGTCCAGATCGCAGACGGCAAGACGGCCCTCATCCGCACGAAGGCGATGGCGTCACCTGAGCGCCAGGCGATGCTCGACGCGCTCAAGGGCAAGCTCGGCGCCTTCAAGGCTGACCGGTTCGAGAGCGTCGGGCCGACGGTGGGCAAGGAACTGCTGCTCAACTCACTCTCCGCCGTGGGCCTCACGCTACTCGGCATCATCGGCTACGTCTCGTTCCGGTACCAGTTCGACTTTGCCATGTGCGCCATCTCCGCGCTGATCCACGACGTGCTGTTCATCCTCGGCGTGTTCGCCATCTTGGGTCTCGCGCTGGGCGTTGAGGTAGACAGCCTGTTCGTCACGGCCGTCCTGACGGTGGTCGGTTTCTCCGTGCACGACACCATCATCATTTACGACCGCATCCGCGAGAACATGCGGACGGCCGGCAAGCGCGACACCTTCGACGACGTGGCGAACCGCAGCATCAAGCAGACGCTCGCCCGCTCCATCAACACCTCCCTGACGGTTTGCCTGACGCTCATCGCGATGCTGATCTTCGGCGGTGAGACCGTGCGCTGGTTCGTGCTGGCGATGCTTCTCGGCATTGCGGTCGGCACTTACTCCAGCATCTTCAACGCCAGCCAGCTGCTGTCCGCCTGGCGGATGTTGGGCGTCAAGCAGACGACCTGAGCCCCCTGCCGGATCACAAACATGACCATGCCCGCCACGCCTGGACCCGAGGTCACCCCCGTCACCGACGCCGCGGACGCCGCCCCGAGAGCGGGGGCAGAGCCCACCGTCCGAGACTACGGCAAGGTCATCTGGTACGTGCTGCTCGGAGCGCTGCTGCTGCGGCTGTTCCTGATCCGCTTCCCTTACCAGTTCACGCTGGACGTCAACACCTTCCGGTCTTGGGGTGACACGCTGGTCAAGGTTGGCCCCCACAACTTCTATGGGCAAACCTGGAGCGACTATCCGCCGCTGTTCATGTATGGGCTGTGGGCCTGGGCCAGCTTCGTCAAGCTGCTGACGGGCGACGCCATGATGAGCGTGCAGTGGGCGAAGGTCCCGGGCTGCCTGGCTGACGTGGCCAACGGCTGGCTGATCTTCCACCTGCTGCGGGGCCGCGTCGCCATCCGGTCGGCGTTCCGGGCCGCCGCGTTCTACCTGTTCAACCCGGTGGTGCTGTTCGTGTCTGCCATCTGGGGTCAGGTCGACTCCATCATCACGTGCTCGATGCTGCTCACGAGCCTCGCGGTGCTGCAAAACCGCCTGCTGCTCACGGCCGCCTTGGCGAGCGCCTCGGTCTTCGTGAAGCCGCAGGGCATCTTCCTCATTCCCATTGCGGTCTTCGCGCTGTGGCACCGCCAGCCCCTGCGCCGGTGGCCCCTCGCCATCGGGACGGGGTTGATCACGGCCTGGCTCATCCTGGTCCCGGCCAACCTCACGAAGGTGATCGATGTCAACAGCGGCGTGGCGGGGTTCCTGCAGGCCCTGTTCGCGGGCCCGTTCTACTGGTTCGCCAACCTGATGAAGCAGACTGGCAACAACTACCCGTACAGCACCGTCAACGCTTTCAACATCTGGATGCTGCCCCCCCCGAATGAGTCCTGGAAGCCGGATGACAGGGTGCTGCTCTTCTTGACCCACGCGCAGTGGGGCATGGGGCTGGTCGCGCTGACGCTGGCCGTGATCGCCTGGTACCTCTGGCGGAACCGCCACCAGGCCGTTGCCTCGCCTTACGTGCTCGGCGCCTCAGTGGCGCTGACGGGCTACTACATGCTGGCGACGCGCATGCACGAGCGGTACATCTTTCCCGCTATCGCCTTCCTGTGCCTTGCGCAAGCCTTCAACCGCCGACTGAGCTGGCTCTACTGGGCCTTCTCGCTCACGTCCTTCGTCTCGATCTCATACATCTTCTTCTTCTATAACGACCAGAGCGCCTGGGTCGAGGGCCTCAAGGCGATGATGAACAACGGCCAGTTGCTCGGCAACCTCAAGCTGTCGGGCATGGTGCTCATCTCCCTGCTCAACGTGTGGCTCTTCGGCGAACTGGTCGCCGTGATGTTCGAGAAGGCGGACGTCGCCCAGGAGTTGGGGGAGAGCCCCCTCGTCAGGACGCTCCGGACGATCACGGCGCAGGTCCGCCTCCACGCCTGGACGGTGTTGGACGTGCTGGTGCCCGTAGCCTTCGCAGCCACGTTCGTCGCGCTGGCGCTGTGGCGCCTCGGCACGCCGAACGAGCAGATCTTCGATGAGGTCTACCACGCGCGCACCGCGATGGAGTACATCAAGGGCGTCAGCCCCTACGAGTGGACCCACCCCCCGCTCGCGAAGCTTATCGCAGCCCTGGGCATCCTGGGCCTCGGCGGCGGCTGGGAGCTTGAGGCGAAGACCTTCACCGAGCAGCAGGCCTTTGCCTGGCGCTTCACCAGCGTGCTGTTCGGGGGCGTCTCGCTCCTCGCCACCTACGCGCTCACACGCCTCATGTTCGGGAACCGCACCATCGCCACCACGGCCATGGCCCTGCTGGCTCTCGACGGCGTGTTTTTCGTTCAGGCTCGCACGGCCATGACCAACATCTATGAGGTCGCCTTCATCCTCGTCGGCACCATCGGGACCTGGCTGTTCCTCAAGCGCGACGACGGCCGCTGGCTGATGCTCACGGGCCTCGGGCTGGGCTGCGCGCTCGCCACGCGGTGGTCGAGCCTTTACGCGTGGGGCCTGACGGGGTTGCTGCTGCTGTACCACGCCTGGCGCGTCCGGCGGCTGCAGTGGGTGGCGTCGCCCTCGGCTGACGTCCGGGGCCTGTGGCAGGACGTGAAGGCCGCGGACCTGCGCGGCATGGCACGCTATGCGTTGCTGGTGGTCCTCACGATGGGAGGCATCCCGGTGGTGATCTACCTGCTGACCTACATCCCCTACGTGCTACAGGGCGACGGCAACTGGGTCTACAAACTGTTCTCGCTGGGCGACCAGTCTCGCGGCTGGACCAAGGTCGTCTACTGGCAAAAGGACATGTGGGGCTACCACGCGAACCTCAACGCCACGCATCCCTACAGCTCGCCCTGGTGGTCGTGGCCGCTGATGCTACGCCCCACCTGGTACTATTTCCACGACTGGAAGGGAGCCCCCGTCGCAGGCCTATCCGGCGTCTGGGCCATCGGGAACGCCGCGATCTGGTGGACCTGTATCCCGGCGCTGCTCTACGCTGCCTGGCTGGGCTGGCGCGACCGTCTCGTGGCCCTCGGCGCCACGGCCGTGCTCGGCCTCGGCCTCTGGGTGATGTGGGGCGTGCAGCCCCGGCCGCTCCTGTACATGCACTATATGTTCGAGACGATCCCGTTCGCCTGCATCGCCCTGGCCTACATCGGCTACGTGTTCTGGCACGGCACGCCCGACGGGGAGTCGCCCGAGGCGACCCGCCCCTTCTCGGGACTGGGCTTCCTGCCAGCCTGGATTCGCGCGGTCGAGTGGCGGACGGTGCGGCGCTCGCTGGTGGTGGCGCATGCCGCACTGGTGGTTGGCTGGTTCGTGTTCTACTACCCGCTGCTCTCCGCGTCCCCCATTTCCTGGGATTTTTACAACAAGCACATCTGGTTCGGCCGGTCGTGGATTTGACCCCGCAAGGGTGTCGCGCGTTACGGTCCATCCGGGCCAACCCCGGGTAGATTGATCGTGGGCCTCTGGCGCCACGTGAGCGCACGGCCCTGCCCGGAGGAATGCGCGGCGTGTCGCCCAAGGCTCCCAACAGCCTGATTGTCTCCCTCGTGATGCTCGGCGTCGTCGCGGGGTCTGCCGGCTGCCCCCAGTCGCCTCCCCCTGTGGCGCCTGTCAAGACCCCCTCGAAAAGGCCCTCCACCAAGGCGCCAACGGGGTCCCCTGGCACACCAGTGCCGAGCGTGAGCGGCGCGACCCCCACCCCGACACCCGGCGGCGCGACGCCCACCCCCACGCCCAGCGGCGCCACCCCCACCCCGACGCCCAGTGGCGCCACTCCCACCCCGGCGCCCAGTGGCGCCACCCCCACCCCGACGCCCAGTGGCGCCACCCCCACCCCGACGCCTACGCCTACGCCTACGCCTACGCCTACGCCCAACCCCGGTGGCGGCACGGCCACGGTGGGAGGGCCTACGCTGACGGGTTCCACCTCCCTGCTGGCCGGCACAGCCGGGGTGCCCGGCCTGGCCAACGAAACGGGCGAACTAGCCCAGTTCCAGTTCCCCTCCGCCGTCGCCGTGGCGCCAGACGGGACCATCGTCGTGGCAGACGCCGGGAACCACGCCATCCGCCGCGTCACCTTCGCGGGCGTGGCGACGCTGGTGGCGGGCGGCTCTGTGGGGGCCACCGAGGGCGCTGGCGCCAACGCTCAGTTCAGCCAACCCGGGGGCGTGACCGTCGATCCCACGGGCAACGTCTTCATCGCCGACACGGGCAACAACAGGGTCCGCCGGATCACGAACGGGCAGACGACCACCACCACCGTCGCCACCGCGGCCAACGGAAAGACCATGGCATCACCGGGTGGCATCTGCGCCGATCGCTTCGGCAACCTGTTCGTGGCGGACACCGGCAACTTCCGCGTGCTGCGCATTGCCGCCGGCAGCAACACGGCCGTCGAGTTGGCCGGCAGCGGGGCGGTCGGCACCGCTGACGGGACGGGGGCCGCGGCATCGTTCCGGGGCTTGCGCAGCATCGCGTGCGATTTCAGCGGCAACGTCTACGTGGGCGATGGGGGCACCCTGCGCCGCATCACGTCGGCTGGCGTCGTCAGCACGCCGCAGGTGACGCTAGCCGGTGCAGACACCGTCTTCTTCTCGCTGAACATCACGTGTGACCGCAACGCAGACGGCACCGTACTGTTCGCGACGGACGACCAATTGAACACGGTGTATCGCCTGACGCGCGACACCGACGGCAACTACGACGCGCAGGCGGTGGCCGGGGACGGCACCGCCGGCTTCCAGAACGGCACAGGCACCGGCGCACGCTTCCGCACCCCCTTCGCGCCCGCTGTTCGCAACGGGGCCGTGCTGATCGTGCCCGACACCGAGAACCACGCCCTGCGCAAGGTCGAGTAAGGCCCGCCGGTCAGGGCCTGTAGGTGTCTCGCGAAAGCAACACCATCTTGCCCCCGTCCTGGCGGTAGACCTGCACCACCTGCTCACCCCGACGGGCGCCGGGGAAGTACGCGAACCGCAGGGCCCGCTGCTGGCCGGGGGCCAAGCGCCCCCACAGCTCAACGCGGCAGGCCAGCGCGTCCACGCGCGCGCGCACCGTCACAGGGCAGGCCCAGGCGTTCTCCACCACGAGATCTGCTTGCCCGTACCAGACCGTCGCGTCTCGCCCGGGCGGCACGGAGGCCGAGCGGCGTTGGTGCGCCACCCGCTGCCAGATCCGCCACGGCGTGGGCTGCACGGCGCCGTACAGGGTGGAGGCGACGAGGCACACGCCCCCGCCCACGCTGCGAATGCGGGCCCCTTCGAGGAAAGCAGGGGCCTCCACGAACCCTCGTTCCCGCGTGCGAGGCCCCACGGCCGCATTGAACGAGAGGCGCTCTCCGGGCCCGACAATGCAGCCATCGAGGCGGCTGGCGGCCTGGCGCACGTTGCGCAGCTGGGGCTCGCTGAGCTGCGTGACGGAGACGGCCCGGTGGGAGAGCAGGTCCCGGAAGGGGCGCTGCTGGTGCGTCCAGGCGAGCAGCCCCAGCAACCCCAGGCCCACGGGCACGAGGACGAGGCCCCAGTCCCGGCGCGAGAAAGCCAGGCGCGTCACGGGGCGTCCCCGATCTCCACCACCGCCGGCGCCCCGTGAGCCCGCACCTCCGGGTCATACATCGCCCAGGCCTGTGGCGGAAGCACCCTGTATCTCCCCCCTGAGGCAGGCCTGATCAGGTGATGCAGCACCCGCTCCCCGGGCCGGAGGTCCGAGAAGAAGAAGACGGCTTCCTCGTCTCGAAACTCGTGGTGCTCCCACCAGTAGGGCCAGCCCTCAGGCTGATCGGCGACGGCCTCGCAGCCGGCGGGCAGGGGATCGCGCAGGCACATCCAGCGCCGCGTCTGCTGCGAGGACAGCCGCAGCTCGACGAGGATGGTCTCGCCAAGGCGTGCCTCGCCGCGCCACTCCGCCAGCCGCGCCACCAGCTTGTCGTCGAAAGTGAACCCGGCACCGCGGGCCTTGGCTAGCATCGCCCCGGGCAGCCGCAGGTAGCGACGGCGAATTGAGAGGCCTCCAGGGCCGTCCTTGGCGACCACGCCCGCGGCATCACGCATGTAGGCCAGCCCACCCACGAGCCCCGCCGCGGGTGGGGCCTCCCCGGCGAGTTGGAGCCCCAACTGGTGCTCCCCCGACGTGACGGGCACGCTCCAGCGCGGAGGCACCGCATCCGCAGCCCCCGGGTGCTCCCAGCCGGCGACGGCCCGCCCGTCGAGGGTCAGGGTCGCAACCCATCGGGCGCTCGCCCCCGGCGGCTGCACCCGCAGCCACTCGGCCAGGGCCCAGGCTGCCGCCGCAGTGTCCCGGGTGTCCGCCCACCAGCCCCGCGCGTTCCGTGACATCAGCCAGCGGGCCACCTTCGGGGCCACCGGATCGTCCCGGTCCACCGCCAGCAGGGCCCGCAAGCCCCAGGCGGTGGCCTCCGTCGTGGAGCCGACCCAGGCCGACTCGTCCCCCTGCTGTGCCCAGAAGGCCTGCGCCGCGGAGATCGAGGCGCGCGCCTTCAAGGCTCGGGCAGCCTCTGCGGCCTGGTCCACGTGGCCGGAGGCCTGCAGCGCGATGGCAAACCGCGCCAGCCCCTGCGGCGAGAGCGCCTCGCGGTCCCGCCAAAGCCGCTCCAGCTCACTGTCGGGCGCCACACGCCAGGCCGCCAGGGCCTGCAGGAGCTGGGCCCGCACGTCCGGACCGCGCCGGTGGGCCACGGTGTCCACCTCGTGGGCATGACGCCCGGTGCTCGCCAGATCCGCCCGCAGACGCGCCAAGGCCTGCGTGACGGCGGCCTGGGGCACGGGGACGCCTGCCTCGGGCAGGGCCGCTAGCACCCCCATCACGTGCGCCGTGAGGGGCGGCCGGCTGACGTCATGGGCCCACCAGCCCCACCCCCCGTCACCATGCTGGGCACTCAGCAGCCGCTGCAAGCCTTGTCTCAGCGCGCGCTCTGGCTGCGTCAGCCCGAGCGCCTCGGGCGGCAGCCCGGCCTGCCGCCAGCGAGGCAGCACGACGGCCCCCGGCACGAGGCGGCTGCTCTCCTGCTCGGCACAGCCGTAGGGGTACGACCCCAGGTAGCTCGCGGCAGCCTGCAACCCCGCGGCCGGCGAGCCGGGGATCGTGACCTCGAGGCGCGCCCCAGGAAGGGATTCGGGCACCGGGAGCACCACCTCCGCAGCCCCCGGCGCGAGCGTCACGGGTTGAAACTCTGGCAGCCCGAAGGGCTGCGCCTGCAGCGCCACGGCCATCGCGTCCCCCTCCACCGCGGGGGCCCGCGCCTTCACCTGAAGGCCGACCTCGCCAACCGCCGGCACCCGGACCTCCCACGCCGCCCGGCCAGAGCCGCCTGCCGGGATCGTCGTCCGCACCGGCTCAGGGTGCTGGGGCGTCAGGCCCGTCGCCTCCAGGCTGAGCTCGACGGGCAGGGCACCAGCCGTGTAGTTGTGGGCCACGGCCACGAGGCGGACCTCGTCGCCCACCTGCACGAACCGAGGGGCCTCGAGCCGCACTAGCAGGTCCTTGGTGGCGACAAGGCGATGGCTCGACGCGCCCACGCGCGTGTCGGCCGTGATGGCGCGCGCCGTCGCGACCCACGTCGTGAGGTTGTCAGGCAGCTCGACCTCGACGTGCGCCCGGCCGTCCGCCCCCGTGCGCAGGGAGGGGAACCAGGCCGCCGTGTCCTCGAACCGGGCCCTCACCCGCGGATCCGGGCCGAACTTGTCGAGCCCGCCCGAGTAGTCCTCCGCGAAGGAGTAGACGGTGGAGACGGCGTTCCAGCGAGGCCCATGGAAGAACTGTCGGATGTCTGGCGTTCGATCGGGCTCGATGGCGTAGATCGCCTCGTCGACGACGCCGAGCGCCACCTCTGCAGCCACGGGCCGCCCCCGCCAGTCCCGCGTCGTGACGGTCCACCCGACGCGCTGGCCGGGGCGCGCGCGGGCCGTGTCCGCCTCGACGGAGACCTGCAAGAAGCGCTCCTCGGGCAGCACGTTCAGCGAGCGCTCCGCCGGAATGAACTCCAGCCCGTTCACCACCACGGCCGAGACGTGCACGTTGGGCGTCATGGCCCGGGTGACGGGCACGTCGAGGCGGCCGCTGGTGCCCCGCAGGCGCAGGACCCGCGGCGCGCTGATGCCCCGCCCCTCGACCGTCACCAGCACGTGGGCGTCGGGCACGGGCGAGATGACGAGCACCTTGGCCGTGTCGCCGGGGCGGTAGACGGGCCGGTCGAACGCCAGCTGAAGGCCCCCGTATCGGTACGTGGAGGGCGTCTCGTCGGCAGCCGCGACCCAGGTCCAGGCGAGGTCCCGGGCCCGACGGCCCCTGCCGTCCGCCACTTCGGCCTCGACCTCGTAGAAGCCCGCGGCCGCGGCGGGGAAGACCGCGCGCCCCAGCCCCTGAGCGCTTGTTTTCACCTCCACCTTGCCGACCTCGACGCGGCGCGTCTCCTGGTAGACGTCCCCGCCCGCCGACGTACGCTGCTCGCTCTCCAGGCGCACCAGCCTCAGGTGGACAGGTAAAGCGCGCGGCCGCCCCTCCTGGTCTTCCGTGTGCAGGGCCAGGCCTAGCTCACGCCCCCCGTCGTAGAGCTCCTGCTCTGCCGACACGCGCACGCGGACGTCGGCCTGCACCACCTGGAAGGCCGCCTGTGCCTTCACGGGTCGCCCCGTGGCGTCGGCCCCCTCGACCACGACGGTGAAGCGGCGATCCCCCTCGCGCGCGGCCTCGTCCGCCTCCGCGGGCACGGGCAGCGGCACGGCGAGCCGCGCGTTGCCCTCCCCGTCCGCGACCAGCTCCGTGCTCTGCACCACGTCCCCGAGCCCCCACTCGGGCTCGAAGCCCGCGCCAAGGAACCCCGCGAAGAACTGCTCGGCAGCGGGCCGTGCCCCCTCGTCGGGCGTGGCGTAGACCGTGGCCTGGAGCTTGGCACCCGGCACGGGGGCCCCAAAATAGTAGCTGGCGACGATCCCGACCTCGGCCGTATCCCCCCTGATCCAGCGCGGCCGAGTCGGCGTGACCTCCAGCTTGAGCTCGGGCTTGCGGTAGTCCGCCACCTGGAAGGAGACGGACTCCGTGTATTCCCCCCCGATCCGGCAGTCGAGCCGCCACTCACCCAGGCTGGCCTCTTCAGGCAGCCGAACGTCTGCCTCGAAGGAACTGGCCGTCCCCGTGGAGCGTTCCAGGCTGCCCACCTCTTCCCCGCGCGCGTCGCGCAGCGTGAGTTGCACCGCCAGACCGCTGGCGAGCGCAAAGGCCGTCTTCTCGTGGCCGCGCACGAAGCCCTTCACGTGCACGGTGTGGCCCGGCCGATACACTGGCCGGTCCGTGAAGGCGTAAATCTCCCGGGACCGCCCCGTCCCCCACCAGCCAGCCTGCGCCAGGGCGATCGCCCCCTGGTGCTCCGCCACCACCGTGACGGCCTCGCGGACGGTGCTGACGGGCAAACGCACGAGGCCGTCGCGATCCGTATGCCAGGTGCGGCCTGCCATCCCGGCGCCGTGCGCCCTCACGGCAGCCCCCGGCACCGGCCGTCTGGTGACGGTGTCGACCACCCAGGCGAGGAGGCCGTCGTCGCCCCGCTTGCACACGAGGGCGAGAGACCCCACCGTGAAATACCAGGCGTCATGCACGGGCTTCCGGTAGCCGCCGTGCCGATCAGGCCCGGGCTCGCCGCTGACCTTGACCACGTAGGCGCCAGGGCCAAGGTCCGCGATTTCCACGGGCTGGTGGAACCAGTCCTCGTCCTCGCGGTTATGCCGCGCCACGGGCAGGTGCCAGTCCCGCAGAGGCTTCGCACGGCCGCTCCGAACCAGCGCCGCGAGGTCCGGATCGTCCCGCAGCGTCTCCAGCCGGGGGTCCGCTGCCGCCACCGCCGCGAGGTCGAGGCGATGCAGCGTGACGGCCAGGTGGGCTAGCTGGTTGCCCCGTGCCATCACCCGCACGGGCTTGCCGGGCAACAGCACCCGCTGGACGTTGGTGATCGCGAGCGAGGGCTCGGTCCGCGTCAGCTTGAAGGCCACATCGTCGAGGCGCTGCCCCTCGCGCAGCGTGACGGCGTCCTCGAGGTGCTGCGGTTCGTGGCCGGGCGCCTTGGCTGACACCAGGTACTCGCCGATCGGCACGTTTATGAGCGTGAAGCGCCCGTCGTCGAGGGCCGTCGCTACGCGTGTGACGGCCCCGCTCGCCACCACGCGCGCGCGCCCAAGCGGGCGCCCGTCCGCATCGAGCACCTGGCCTGCCAGGGTCGCAGTGGGGGGCTCCAGGGCGATCGCCCCGGCCGCGAGCCCGGCCAGCAAGCACAAGACGGCCAGCACCGACAGCAGGGTGCGCCAGGAGCATTGGAAGGGGGCGGGGGCAAGGCTCAAGGCGAGGTCCTCTCGGGCCCGAGGGCGATGGGACCGACCACCACCGTCTCGAACCGGTACATACGCGTAAGTACCCGGTCACCGATGCCCGCCTTTCGCCGGCACAGGACAGCCGCCCAGGCGGGGGTCGCTGCCTCGCCCGGCAGCACCAGGGCCCCGCGCCTGCCGGCCGTCAGCATCAGCCCCTGCCGACGCGGATCGAGGCTCTGCAGCGACGGCAAGGGCGAGAGCGGGCCGAGGACAGAGACGTGGGCCACCAGATGCACCAGCTCGGCCCGCTGGATGGGTCGCATCCGGCGGTCACGCGTCAGCGCGCGCGGTGCGATGGTGCGCAGCTCGGCCGCCAGGCTCGCCTCCCGGCCGGTGGCCGTGCCCCAGCAGCCGCGCGTCACGCCATCCCGGCTGAGCGTGACGAAGACGCCCGCCGGGGCGCGCAGGGCCGGCGGGACCGAGGCGAGCGGAGTGGGGTCCCCCAGCAGGGCGCCGCGGGTGAGGGTGCGGATGGCGGCCTGTGCCTCCGGGGCCGCCCAGCGGCGAAGCTCCATCGCCGCCGCGGGCGGAGAGGCCAGGCCGCCCGCGGCCAGCAGCGTGGCCAGGCTTCCCAGCAGCCGCCTAGGCAAGGTGCCTCACCTCCGCCAGCGCGGCGTGCAACGTGCGCAGGTTATGGCGGTTGAGCATCAGCGCCGCCAGGCGCCGCGCGACCATCGGCTGACCACGTGCCAGCAGCCAGCGCAGCGCAGGCTCGATGCGCTGCTCGTCGAGCAGGCCGCCGAGCCGGACCAGCCAGTCGAGCCCCCGGTGCAGCGGCGTGAGCTGGATCATCAGCCGCACCTCCCACGTCGGGTGCAGGCGGTAGAAGCGGGCGGCCATCCGGCCGCGTTCCTCCTCGGTGCGTCGCATGGCGGGCAGCTCCGAAAGGCTGAACCGGGGGTGCCAGTGGAACCCCCGAGCCTCCCGGGACCTCACGATGCCCACCCCCTGGGCACGAAGGCGAAGGCCGAGCTCCAGGTCCTCCCAGCCGTACTCCACGAACCCCTCGTCGAAGCCGCCGACGGCTTGCAGATAGGCCCGGGGCACGGAGACGTTGTTGGTGGCGAAGTAAGCGGCTGACGCGTCCAGGGGCCCGACTGGCGTCTGCGTGGGGCGCTCGAAATCGTCGGTGTCGACGGCGAGGCCCTGCACGAAAACCTTGCGGCCCTCGGCGCCCCGGTGAAGGGCCAGGTGAAGCGCCAGGAACTCGGGCACCACCACCACGTCGCTGTCGATGAAAACGACGAGCTCGCCCCGGGCCAATGAGACGCCCACGTTGCGCGCCCGGCTTCGGCCTGCGTTCTCCTGCCGGTGGTAGATCCAGGCCGGCGCCTCGGTGCGGAGCCGCGCGATGCGCTCGGGCGTGTCGTCGGTGGAGCCGTCGTCCACCACCACGATCTCGTAGAGCCCGGCGGCCAGCGTCTGGTCCAGCAAGGCCTGCAGGCACTTCTCCAGGATGGGGCCCCGGTTGTAGGTGGCGATGACCACCGAGAGAGCCGGCGCCGTCGTCATGCGGGCTCCCCGGGCCGCACCGCGCCCGAGGCGGGCGGCGCGCCGCGCAACTCGGGCGGGCGATCGGCAAGCGCCATCCGCCTGGCCGCCTCCACCCCACCAAGCATCAGGAAGAAGGCCATCGCGTTACGCCCCTCGGAGAGCGTGTAGTCGAACATGTTGGTCACGAGGTAGCCAGCCATCGCGCACGCCGTGGCTGCCACCGGCAGGTGGTACTGCGTCTGCCGCGTCTCCCGAAGGCCGCGCCACAGCACCCAGGCGACGATGCCGGTCAGCACCGCGATCACGGGGATGCCGAACTCCGCCGCCACGTGCAGGAAGTAGTTGTGGGCATGGGGCAGATGGACCGTCTCCTCCGGCAACCGGTACGGCGGGTACGCCACCTCCCAGGTGCCTGGCCCCCAACCTGTCAGGGGACGCGCAGCCACCATATCGCGCGCGGAGACCCAGCCCATCACGCGAAACTTGTCAAAGGCCGGGTTGTCCCAGGCCAGCGCGGCGAGGCGCGCGACCACCATCTGCGGGAAGACGGCGACAGCGCAGGCTGCGCCTCCCACCAGCACCAGCAGCCAACGGCGGTCAACCCGCACGCCGAAGAGCGCCAGCATCACGCCCGCCCCGATCCAGCCGGCCCGGGACGCAGTCAGCACGAGGGCCAGGGCCACGACGGCGAGGCCCAGGGCTATCAGGCCCTTGCGGGGCCGCGAGGCCATCTGGTGGAACAGCCCCAGGCCAGCCCCCATCGCCAGCACGAGGAAGCCCGCGAACAGGTTGGGGTGGTACATGACCGAGTTCACGCGGCGGTCGGCCGTGCCGATGACGACCTCCAGCTCGGGCGAGAGATGCCAGCGCCAGTGGAGGTCCGCCGCGTACACGGCCAGCCCGAACAGCGCCATCACCACGGCAACTTGAAACAGGGCCTTGTGCAGCTGCTTGAGGCGCCCAGGCGTCACGATGGTCCACGAGGCGACGGCGAAGGTGATGGCATAGCCCACGCCCCCGAGCCACCCGAAGACGCTCTCCGCCGGGCGCAGGGAGCAGGCCGTCGAGGCCAGGCCCAAGGCCAGCAGCAGCCCCCAGGCCTGCCCCAAGGGCGTGCGGGGCCACCACGTAAGCTCGCGGGCCTGCAGGCGAAGCAAGGCCTCGCGCCAGAAGGCCCCCATGAGGCTGACAGCCGTGGCCGCGAAGCTCAGGGGCATCAGCCAGACCCCCACGGTGATCCAGCTGAAGGACGGACGGGTGACGATCATGCGGGGCCTCCCGCCGGCGCTGGGGCAACGGCCACGCGCGGCTCCGGGCCGACAGACCGCAGCTCGGCCTCGCGCGCCCAGCGGTCATGAACCCAGAGCCAGTGCTCCGGGCGCTCACGGATCCAGCGTTCGTAAGCGGCGTACAGCGCCTGCATGTCGGCCTCGACGTCCCCGCTCGGCGGGAGCGCGGGCTCCACATGCAACCAATGGCGGTCATCGGCCCCGCGCACGAGGCGCATGGGCAGCACGGCCGCCCCGGTTCGCCGCGCGAGGGCAAACACCCCCGTGGGCGCTGAGACGGGCCGCCCGAAGAGACGAACAATGGCCTCCTGCGACTCGCCGTGCTGGTCGGCCAGCAGGCCGAGCGCCTCGCCAGCCCGCAAGGCTCGCACGACAGGGCGCAGCGAAGCCGCGCCAGCGTTGGCCCACGTCCGCACCCCAACGGCCCCTCGAGCTTCCTGGAACAGACGATCGAAGGCCGGCTGGCTGGGCGGTTGCACGAGCACATGCAGGACGAGCCCACGGGCTGCCAGCTCAGCGCCGAGCACCTCCCAGTTGCCGTAGTGCGCCGTCGCCACAATCACGCCCCGGCCGGCGGACACGGCGGCGACCACATGCTCCCAACCCGTGACCCCGGCCACAACGGCATGGCGCTCCACCGGAAACAGGGGGAGGCGAAGCAACTCGACGATGTTGCGAGCAAGTTCGCGGACATGGGCCCGCGCCACGCGCCCAAGGTCGGCCTCTGGCAGCGCCGCCCCCCGCAGCACGCGGTGCAGGTGCCCCCGCCAAGGCGTCAGCCGGTAGGCGCGCCAGAGCACGCCCGCCACGCCGTCCGCAATCGCCAGGGCGCGGTCACGCGGCAGGCGGCGGGCCAGGGTGGCCAGGGCGAGGCAGACTTGATTCAGGAACGCCTGACCGAACATATCGCTCCCATTATACCGGCTCGGCAGGCCTCCGCCGGGCCGCCAGCCAAGCGCCGAGCAGCGCAAGTAGCAGGGGGTCGGTGGCAAAGCGGAAGCGGTTGTTCTCGCCCTGCTCGATGAAGCCGAGGGCCCAGACGAACACGACGCAGGCGACGAGCAGCCCCAGGGTGGCCGCGCGGGGCGTGGACGGGCCAGCCCGCCGCGTGCCCCACAGCAGCAGCAGGGGCGTCGCCACCACCAGCCACCAGGCCACCTGGCCCGGCAGCCGCCGCACCACGCCGGCATCCGGCGGAGCCGGCGTCACGTAGGGCCTCAGGCACCCGTTGAGGGCCGCGTCAAAGGGGCCCTCCCAGGGCGCCAGCAGGCGCCTGTTGTCCCCGGGAAAGGGAAAATCCGCGGCGGGCGAGAAGTACCAGACCTGCGCCAGCACCACGGAACGCCCCCAGCGGGCAGGCTCGAGCCAAAACGCCCGGGGAACCTCGGCGGCAAAGGCCCGCGAGATGGCGACCACGTCGCGGTGGTTCAGGTTCGGGGCGCCCCCAGCCTTCTCCGTGGCGTCCAGCGCCGGCACCCCCGTCGGCGGCACGGGCGGGTAGAGGCCCGCATAGGTCGCGACGCCGCAAAACTCAGGCCTGAGAGTAATGGGGCCGAGACGCCCCTCCCGCACGTGCACGACGCGACGCGCGAGGGGAATCTCCCGGATGGTAACGCGCGACAGGTTCATCCCCAGCCAGCTGCTCGGGCCAAAAACGCCGAAAAGCACCAGGTTCTTGAGGTACCACGCCACCACGAGGGAGGTCGGCACCAGGAAGGCGAGCCGGCTTCCCCAGCCGTCGACCCCTTGGCGCCGTGCGGCCACATACCCCCAGGCCCCCAGGGCCACCAGCCAGACGAGGTGAAACGCCGCCATCGTCAGGGAGATGGCGGCCAGGCTGCCCCAACACAGCCAGGCCAGGCGCACCCGACCGCTGGCGAGCCAGGCGTGGAAGGCCCAGGCGCCGACCACCAGCAGCACGGTGACGGGGTAGGTGTAAAAGAGCCAGTGCTCGTAGAGCAGGCAGGCCGGGCTCACGACGAACAGCCCGGCCAGGCCGGCGGCAGGCCATGGTCGCAGCCCAAGCGCGCCCAGCAGGCCCCACAGCGCAACGGCCAGGACCGCCCCCTGCAGCCAGAAGGCAGGGGCGAGGCCCGCCTCCCCAAAGGCCTTGAGGACCCCGCCCACCGCCAGATGGAGGCCTGGGGGGGTGGCATGGAGGTGCCACACGCTGCGGAGGAGGTCGCCCTGAAGCCAGGCCGGGTCGAGGAGGTGCCACCCGTGCACCAGGTTGGTCACGTCGAGCCGCAGCCCCATCCACCACCCCAGCAGCCGCGAAGCGGCGACAACGGCGAGCAGCAACCAAAGGGCGGGCGCCCCCGTGGCGTTCGGTCGGGGCCGTGGACGGGAGGCAAGAGAAGGCAGGGCCATGAGCCCGCCATGATACCCGAGTGACCCGGCATCCGCGCGGAATGACCTATAATGGGCCCATGAAGCCGGAGGCTATCGCCCACCACCAACACGGCGTCCAACTCCAGCAGGCGGGGCACCTCAGGGAAGCCGTCGCGGCATACGAAGCCGCCCTCACCATTGACCCGAGCCTGGAGCTGACACGCGGCAACCTCGCGCAGGCGTTACACCAGCTCGGCGAGTCGGATGCAGCCATCCAGCAATATCAACAGCTGCTGGAGGCGCACCCGCTGAACGTGAAGGCCCGCTTCAACCTCGGGGTGGTCTACGCCTCCCTCGGACAGCTGGATCGGGCCATGGGTGAGCTGCGCCACGTCCTGTCGCTGGAGCCCGGGCATGCAATGGCCCTCGGCACGCTGGCCTGGCTGCTACAACAACAGCAACGCCACGGCGAGGCGCTGGAGGTGCTTCAGCGACTGCGCGCCCTGAGCCCCGACGACGCGACGGTGCTGAACCAGCTCGCCGTGCTCCACCGCGCGCTGGGCGAGTTCGAGCAGGCCGAGGCGTGCTGGCTGGCCGTGGTGCAGCGCGATCCGCGACACCTCGGCGCGTTGCTGGCCCTCGCGGATCTGGCGCGGGCCCGAGAAGACACGGACGCCACCCTCCGCTGGGCGCTGGATGCCCTGGAGGTCGAGCCGAGCCAGCCAGCCGCCCAGATCATGGCCGCGCGGTCACACATGACGCTGCTCGAACACACCCAAGCGGCCGAGCGGCTCCTCGCCCTCGCCGAGCGACTTCCCCAGAACGCCGAGGTGCGCTACCAGCTGGGCAAACTGGCCCACGAGCGTCAGGATCTCCACGCCGCCCGGCAACAACTCGCCGAAGCCTGTCGCCTGGCCCCGGAGTGGCTGGAGGCGCAGTGCGAGATGGGCGCCGTGTTGTACAGGCTGGGCTTGTTCGATGACGCCATCGATCACTACCGCGTGGCAGAGAGCCTCTCGCCGGACGACCCTGTCATCAAGGCCAACATGGGCTTCGCATACCTCGCCATTGGGGAGAGGGAGGCAGCCACCACCTACTTCGAGGCCTTCCAGGCGAGACCCGGCGGCGGCGAAGAGGTCGCGCTGGCTGTTCAGTGCGCCCTGGACCTGATCTGACCATCAGGGGCACAGGGCCTCCCCACGGGGCAGCACCCGAACAACGGAAGGGGCTCCCCGCACGTTGCGCGGGGAGCCCCTGAAGTTCCGAAGAACCCGATCTTACTTGATCGAGACCTTGGCGCCCTCGGCCTCGAGCAGACCCTTGATCTTCTCGGCCTCGTCCTTCTTGATCTTTTCCTTGACAGGCTTCGGCGCGTTGTCGACCAGGTCCTTGGCCTCCTTGAGGCCCAGGCCCGTGGCGTCACGGACGACCTTCAGCACGTTGATCTTCTTCTCGCCGGCGGACTCGAGGATCACGTCGAACTCGGTCTGCTCCTCAGCAGCCGCGGCCGGACCAGCGGCCGGAGCGGCAGCCATCATCATGGCAGGGGCCGCGGCGGACACGCCGAACTTGTCCTCGAGGGCCTTGACCAGCTCGTTGAGCTCGAGCACGGTCATCGACTCGATGGCGGAAATCATGTCGTCCTTGGTGATGGTAGGCATCGGTTTTTCTCCTGGAGGGTGTACGCCGGGGCGCCACCGCGGGGTCAAAGGGGATGTACCGGGGGCTCAGGCCGCGAGACCCGCGCCCCGTTGGTCGTGGGGCAGATGAACTAGGCCGATTCCTTGGCCTTGCGAACGGCTTCGAGCGCGTAGACGATCTTCCGCGACGGGCCGGCGAGAACGCCGACGATGTTGCGAATGGGTGCCTGCAGCACGCCTGCCAGCTGGGCGAGGAGCACCTCGCGGCTGGGCAGGTTGGCAAGGCCTTCCACGCCAGCGGGGCTGACGGGCTTGCCTTCCAGCACGGCACCACGGATCTGGATCTTGACCGCGCGCTTTTCCTTGGCGAAGTCGGACAGCGCCTTGGCGGGCCCAACAACGTCGTCGAAACCGAACACCACCGCCGTGGGGCCTGCAAGCAGGTCATCGAGGGCAGCCCAGTTCTCCTGGCCCTTGGTCGCGACCTTGAGCAGCGTGTTCTTGGCAATCGTGACATCGCCACCGGCCTTCTGCACCCGGCGGCGCAGGTCGGTGAGTTCCGCGACGCTGAGGCCGCGGTAGTCCGTCACGACAGCCATCTGCGCGCGACCGAACGCCTGCTGAAGCTCGGCGACGGACGCTTGCTTCTGATCTTTCGTCGGCAAGGGAGATTCCTCCGTAGGGGGGGTAAACCAGGGGACCGAAAACAACAGGGGCGGGGAGCGACGTTGCGCTCCCCGCCCCTGATTCAGGACCGGTGGGAATCGCAACCTCGGCGGGCGGGGCCTCACCCCATTAACGTCTTGCGACGACCTGCTGTCTTCGGCTGAGAAAAGTTGAGAGACTAAATGATACCAGGAACTACTTGTTGGCGCCAGCCAGCTCGTTGAGCCGCTGGAGGTCCAGACGAACGCTGGGACCCATCGTCGAGGTCAGGAAGACGCTCCTGATGTAGGTGCCCTTCGCCGCGGCGGGCTTGGAGCGGTTGATCGCGTCGTACAGGGCGCCGAGGTTCGAGTACAGGCGCTCAGCCTCGAAGCTGGCCTTGCCCACGGGGACGTGGACAATGCCCTGCTTGTCAGCACGGAACTCGACCTTACCAGCCTTGAACTCCCGAACGGACTTGCCGATTTCGGTGGTGACCGTGCCGGCCTTGGGCGAGGGCATCAGGCCGCGAGGGCCGAGGACCTTGCCCAGCTTGCCCAGGGCGCCCATGATGTCGGGCGAGGCAACGAGGAGGTCGAAATCCATCCAACCGCCCTCGATCTTGGCGATCATCTCCTCGGCGCCGACGAAGTCAGCACCGGCGGCCTCGGCCTCCTTGATCCGCTCGCCCTTGGTGATCACGGCGATGCGGACGGTCTTGCCGGTGCCGGCGGGCAGCACCACGGTCGACCGAACCTGCTGGTCGGCGTGACGGGTGTTGATACCGAGACGGAAGTGGGCTTCGATCGTCTCGTCGAACTTGGCGGTGGCCGCCTTCTTCACGAGGTCCACACCCTCTTGAGGGCCGTGGTTCGCGTGGCGGTCCACGAGTTCGGCGAGAGCCTTTTGACGCTTGCTAAGCTTAGCCATTTTGGAAGTACCTCTTGTGGTCGTCGCGGCGAGCCAGAAACCCGCCTGCCACGTGGGGGAAGAACTAGGCCTCGACCTCGACGCCCATGCTCCGGGCGGTGCCGCGGATCATCTGCTCAGCAGACTCGAGGGTCGTGCAGTTGAGGTCGGGCATCTTGGTCTTGGCGATCTCGGTGACCTGCGCCTGCGTGAGGCGGCCCACCTTGTCCTTGTTCGGCTTGCCCGAGCCCCGCTCGATGCCGAGCGCCTTGGTGATCAGGACGGCCGCGGGCGGCGTCTTGAGCACAAAGGTAAAGGACCGATCCTCGTAAACGGTGATCTCGACCGGGATGATCGTGCCGGCCTTTTCCGCGGTCGCGGCGTTGTAGGCCTTGCAGAACTCCATGATGTTGACGCCGTGCTGACCCAGCGCGGGGCCCACGGGGGGCGCCGGGTTCGCCTTGCCGGCCGGCAACTGGAGCTTGATGAAGCCGGTTGCTTTCTTAGCCATGGGGATGCGTGCTCCTGGTACCAGTGCGTCCCGTATGGTGAGGCCTCGGGGACGCGGGATTGTCGGATGCGACTCTGCCCGTCAGGGCCAGAACCGCGTCGCCCGCTGCCAGGCAGCGGGCGTGGGCGAGGTCGTCAGACCTTCGCCACCTGAGAGAACTCCAGCTCGACAGGCGTGGCACGCCCGAAGATGGAGACGGAAACTTTGAGCTTGCCGCGTTCGGCGTTGATTTCGATGATGTCACCGCTGAACTCGGCAAAGGGCCCGGAGATGACCTTGACGTGCTCGCCGACGTGGAGGTCGATCTGGACCTTCTGCTTGCTGGCTGCCCGGCGGAAGATCTTCCGAACTTCCCGCTCTTGCAGCGGCACAGGCTTGGACTGGCTGCCGACGAAGCTGGTGACGCCCGGCGTGCTGCGCACGACGTGCCACGACTCCTCATCCAGATCCATCTCGACGAGCACGTAGCCAGGGAAGACCTTGCGGGGCTTCTCGACGCGCTTCCCGTCCTTGATCTCGACGACCGTCTCCTCGGGCACCTCGACATGGAAGACCCGATCCGTGAGGTTCATGGTCTCCACGCGACGAAGCAGGTTCTCCTTGACCTTGTCCTCGTAGCCCGAGTAGGTGTTGATGACGTACCACTTCTTGGCCATTCGTATGGTGGCTCCTCTGGTCTAGCCTTGCCCGGGCTGCTTGCCGAACAAGAACCAGTTGAATAACGCTGCAAGGGCGTGGTCCAAGCTGGTGATCATCAGCGTGAACACGATGACCACGCAGATGACGACGATGGTCTCCGTGACGACTTGCTTGCGCGTCGGCCAGGTGACCTTGCCCATCTCGTCCCGCACATCGCCCAGGAACTGCAGGTAGCCCCCGAGAAACTTGCCCGCCGGAACGCCACCGCCGAGTTGCAACGAGCGCTGTCGCGCAACGTCTTGCTCGTCGACCTCGCCGCCATCTGCCGGCGCGCTAGGCGCGGCCGGGTCGCTGACGTGAGGGGGTTTCAGATGGGGATCGTCCGTATGGGCCACGATGAACCTGTACTTGGCGGGCGGAACCTACTTGGTTTCCTTGTGCGGATGGTGCGCCCGGCAGAAGCGGCAGTACTTGTTCTTTTCGAGGCGATCCGGGGTGGTCTTCTTGTTCTTGGTGGTGACGTAGTTGCGCCGCTTGCATTCGTTGCAAGCCAGCGTGATGATGACCCGCATGGTCGTGCCTTTCCCTTTCGGAAG
>JAYKHR010000166.1:0-25946 GCA_035285125.1 Candidatus Sericytochromatia bacterium
ACTTGTTCTTTTCGAGGCGATCCGGGGTGGTCTTCTTGTTCTTGGTGGTGACGTAGTTGCGCCGCTTGCATTCGTTGCAAGCCAGCGTGATGATGACCCGCATGGTCGTGCCTTTCCCTTTCGGAAGCGAGAGGTGCCGGGCGCCGGGGGGAGCACACGAGGTGCTCAATCAAAAAGGGGGTGTGTCACCCCCTGTGAACCCCAGGTTTTGAGCGCCAGGCGCTGACAAGTGCGCCTTCAAGTTATCACACCGCTTGAGCAGGTGTCAACGCGATGATCGGCCTGCTTTAAAGCAAATATAACCTACCGATAGGGGGAAGGTCCTCGCAGGAAAGGGCCCCCCGGCGGTGGCCGGGGGGCCCAGACGTGTCAGCGTGGCGAGCGGGAGCCTCAGCGCTGCGCGTGCATCCCGAGGATCTCGAAGGCCCGCAGGCGGACGATGGCGCGCTGCAGCGCCAGCTCGGACGTGACGTCGTGCTGGCGGGACAGCTGGGCCTCCGCTCGCTCCTTGGCCGCACGGGCCCGAAGCTCATCGAGCTCTTCGCCACGCTCGGCCACCTCAGCGAGCACGGTCGCCATGTGAGGCTGGACGTTAAGGAAGCCGCCCATGACCGTGAGGACGCCCTGCTCCCCGTTCTCCCGCTTGAAGTGCAGCAGGCCGGGCGCGAGGGTGGTGAACATCGGGATGTGCCCAGGCAGGACGCCGAGCTCACCAGCAGCGCCCCTCACAGAGAAGAACGACACCGGCTCGCTGAAGACCCGGCGATCGGGCGTGACGACTTCGAGGGTGAAGGTCCGCGCCATGATCAGCCCTGCGCCTGCATCTTCTGGGCCTTCTCGATTGCTTCCTCGATGGTGCCGACCATGTAGAAGGCCTGCTCAGGCAGCTCGTCATGCTTGCCCTCGACCACCTCCCGGAAGGACCGAATGGTGTCAGCAAGCTTGACGTACTTGCCGGGGTTGCCAGTGAAGACCTCAGCCACGTGGAACGGCTGCGACAGGAAGCGCTGCAGCTTGCGGGCGCGAGCCACCACCAGCCGGTCCTCTGCCGACAGCTCGTCCATGCCGAGAATCGCGATGATGTCCTGGAGCTCCTTGTACTTCTGCAGGATGCGCTGCACCTCACGCGCCGTGGTGTAGTGCTCGTCGCCCACGATGTCCTTGGAGAGCATCCGCGAGGTCGAGGCCAACGGATCCACGGCGGGGTAGATGCCGATCTCCGTCAGCTTGCGGTCCAACACGGTCGTGGCGTCCAAGTGGGCAAAGGCCGTGGCGGGCGCCGGGTCCGTGAGGTCGTCGGCAGGCACATAGATGGCCTGCACCGAGGTGATGGAGCCGTCCTTGGTAGACGTGATGCGCTCCTGCAGTTGGCCCATCTCGGTCGCCAGCGTGGGCTGGTAGCCGACGGCGGAGGGCATGCGGCCCAGCAGAGCCGACACCTCGGAACCCGCCTGCGTGAAGCGGAAGATGTTGTCGATGAACAGCAACACGTCCATCTTCTGCGTGTCGCGGAAATACTCGGCCATGGTCAGCGCCGACAGGCCGACGCGCATGCGGGCCCCAGGCGGCTCGTTCATCTGGCCGTACACGAGGGCGACCTTGTCGATGACGTTCGACTCGATGAACTCGTGGTAGAGGTCGTTGCCCTCGCGGGTGCGCTCGCCGACGCCGCCGAAGACGGAGACACCACCGTGCTGCTTGGCGAGGTTGTGGATCAACTCCTGGATGAGCACGGTCTTGCCGACGCCCGCGCCACCGAAGAGGCCGATCTTGCCACCCTTGGCATAGGGGGCGAGCAGGTCAACCACCTTGATGCCCGTCTCGAACACCTGAGGCGCCACCTCCAGGTTGACGAGCGGAGGGGCTGCCCGATGGATGGGCCAGCGCTCCTGCACGGCGGGCTCGGCCTGCTGGTCGATGGCCTCGCCCAGGACGTTCCAGATCCGCCCCAGGGTGACGGCGCCGACGGGCACCGAGATCGGCGCGCGCAAGTCCACGGCCTTCATGCCGCGCTGCACGCCGTCGGTAGAGCTCATGGCGACAGCCTTCACCCGGTTGTCTCCGAGGTGCTGCTGGACCTCAGCCGTGAGGGCGATCTGCTTGCCCGTCTCGGTCACGGCCTCGACGCGCAGGGCGTTGTAAATGGCGGGCAGGTGCCCGGACGGGAAGTTGACGACGATGACCGGTCCGATCACCTGGGTAACTTCGCCGATGTGCTGTTCGGTGGCGACTGCCGTCATGGCGTTTCTCCTTGTATGAACCGACTCAGAGGGCGGCTGCGCCGCCGACGACCTCGAGGATTTCCTGGGTGATGGAGGCCTGGCGGGCCTTGTTGTAGACGAGCGAGAGCTCGGCTGCCAATTCCTTGGCGTTCTTAGATGCCGCGCTCATCGCCGTCATCTTGGCCGCCAACTCCGAGGCGGCAGACTCAAGCAACGCCTGGTAGACGACGGTCTCCAAGTACTTGGGGATGATCGCGTCCATGACGGCCTCGGGGCTCGGCTCGAAGATGTACTGGGCCTGAGGGCCCTGCTCCGAGGGGGGCAGGTCGAGGGCGTTGGGGTCTTCCCTGCCCGGCACGGTGGCGGGCAACAACACCGTGTCGGTGGGCACGAGGCTGACCATCGAACGGAAGTTCGTGTAAATGAGCTCCACAAGGTCCACCTCGCCAGACTCGTAGAGCTCGCGAACGGTGCGAACGATCTCGGCCGCCTCAGCATAGGTCGGAATCTGAGAGAGATGCTGAAATCGGGACGCGACGTCGAAGTTGCTGTGTCGGAAGAATTGCACCCCCTTGGTGCCGATCACGACGAGCTTGACCTCGTCGTGCTCATCGAGCCAGAAGCGGTGCCGGTTCACGGCGGTGCGCAACACGTTGGCGTTGTAGCCGCCGCACAGTCCCCGGTCGGAGGTGACCACCACCAGGGCGACGCGCTTGACCTTGCGCGGCTCCAGCAGCGGCGACCGGTACTCGCTCGGGGGGACCTGCGCCGCCACCTGCTTGAACACGGTCTCGATGGCCTGGGCGTAGGGCTGGGCTGCCTCCACCCGCTCCCGGGCACGGCGGACCTTGGCCGCCGCGACCATCTGCATGGCGCGGGTGATCTTTTCCGTGTTCTTGACGCTCTTGATGCGCGCCCGAATCTCGCGGGCGTTGCCTGCCATATCGCCCCCCTATGCCTGAGCAGCAGAACCGCTGAAGGCGGTCTTCTTGAAGGCCTCGATGGCCTCCCGCACGTTGGCGGCGGAGGCGTCGTCGAACACGCCCGTCTCCGTGATGGTCCGCTCGAGCTCGGGGCGCTGGCTGCCGAGGTAAGCCAGCAGCTCGCTCTTGAAGCGGCCCACATCCGTGACGGCCACGTCATCAAGGAGCCCCGACGTGCCCGAGAAGATCAAGATGACCTGCTCGCCAACGGACAGCGGGTTGTACTGGGGCTGCTTGAGCAGCTCCTGCAGGCGCTGACCGCGGTAAAGCTGAGCCTGCGTCGCCTTGTCGAGGTCGGACGCGAACTGCGAAAAGGCCGCGAGTTCGCGGAACTGGGCCAACTCGAGGCGAAGGCCGCCCATCTTCTTCATCGCCTTGGTCTGCGCGGCGCCGCCAACGCGGGACACGGAGATGCCGGCATTGACAGCCGGCCGGATGCCGGCATTGAAGAGGTCGGTTTCCAGGAAGATCTGGCCGTCCGTGATCGAGATGACGTTGGTCGGGATGTAGGCCGAGACGTCGCCCGCCTGCGTCTCGATGATAGGGAGGGCCGTCATGGACCCGGCACCCATCTTGTCGGAGAGCTTGGCGGCGCGCTCAAGCAGGCGGCTGTGGAGGTAGAAGACGTCGCCGGGGTAGGCCTCACGCCCTGGCGGGCGGCGAAGCAGCAGGGACATCTCGCGGTAAGCCCACGCCTGGCGGGTCAGGTCGTCGTACACGATGAGCACGTGCTTGCCGTTGTACATGAAGTACTCGCCCATCGCGGCGCCGGAGTAGGGCGCCAGGTAGGACATCGGAGCCGGCTCGTCGGCGCCTGCGGACACGACGATGGAATACTCCATCGCACCCTTGTCCTCGAGGGCCTTGATGACGCGGGCGACGGTGGACGTCTTTTGCCCGATCGCCACATAAATGCAGATGACGCCCTTACCCTTCTGGTTGATGATCGTGTCGACGGCGACGGCCGTCTTACCCGTCTGGCGGTCCCCGATGATGAGTTCGCGCTGGCCGCGCCCGATGGGGATCAGGGCATCAATGATGGTGATGCCGGTGGCCATGGACTCGTGCACCGACTTGCGGTCGACGATGCCGGGGGCCGGCCCCTCCACCGGGCGGGACCCAGAGGCGGCAATCGGGCCCTTGCCGTCGATCGGCTGCCCGAGGGGGTTCACGACGCGGCCGAGCAGGGCGTCGCCCACGGGCACTTCGAGAATGCGGCCCGTGGTCTTCACGGTGTCACCCTCGCGAATCCGCTTGTAGTCGCCGAGGATGACGGCGCCCACGATGTCTTCGTCGAGGTTCAGCGCGAGGCCGGTCACGCCGCCGCCGAAGTCGAGCATCTCGCCGGCCATGGCCTTCTTGAGGCCGTGGATGCGCGCAATGCCGTCACCCACCTCGAGCACGGTGCCGGTGTTGGTGACCAGCGACTCGCCTTCGAAGTTCTCGATCTGCTGACGCAAAACGGCGCTGATTTCCGCGGGACTGATGCCGATCATGGGCTCCTCTTTCTCGTTTTTGTCGAAACCGCCAGGCCAGGGGCCGTGCGACGAAATGTCCGGGTGTGTCCGTTAGACTGCGGTCAGCTCAGGGAGAGCCTGAGCGCGTCGAGCCGACCGCGCAGGGAATGGTCGATGACCTGGTCGTCGATCTTCACGACGAGCCCGCCCAGCAGGTCCGGGTCGACCGCCGTGTCCATATCGATGGCAAGCCCAAGCTGGCGCTCGAGTTGCTGACGCAGGGCAGCCGACTGGTCATCGGCAAGGGCCTGCGCACTGACCACCTGCACCTGAGCGCGGCGACGGGTGGCATCCAGCAAGCGGCGGAAGCCGACCTGGAGCTCGCGAACCAGCATCCCACGCTTCTTTTCGAAGAGCAGCAGCAGGGTGTTGAGCGTCAGGGGGTGCACGCGCCCATCAAACAGGGAACGGGCAGCAGCCTGCTTCTGGCTCACCTTCGAGACGGGGCTCTGCCACAGCTCGGCGAGCGCGGGGTGATCCGCAAGCAGGCCCGAGATGGCGGCGAGATCCTCGTCGACGCGGGTGACAACCGCATCGCCTTGCGCCGTGGCGGCCTGAAACAGTGCGTCCGCGTAGCGGTCCGCGATCACTTGAGTGCTAATGACCCATCCCCCACTTTCTGAATGAGCTCGGAGACGAGCGACCGCTGCCGCTCGGCCGAAACTACGCCACGCATCTCGCGCGCGGCCCGGTCGAAGGCCTGCTCCAGCAGTGCCCGCCGAAGCTCCTGCACCGCCGCCTGCCGCTCCCGCGCGACCTCATCGCGGGCGGACGCCCGCAACCGCTCGGCCTCGTCCCGGCCCGCAGCTTCGAGGCGAGACGCTTGCCGGGCGGCAATCTCACGGGCCTCGGCGACGAGTTCGGCGAGCTCGCGATCAACGTGCGCGAGCCGCTCGCGCGTCTCCGACAGCGCGACCTCAGCCGCGGTGCGGCCGTCCTCCGCCGAGCGAAGGGCGGACCACGAGGCGTTGGCGCTGTCTTCGAGGGTCTTGGCGATCACGGGGCCGGCGAACTTCGCCACCACGATGACGAAGAGCAGGAAGTTGACGACGTTGGCAATCGCGTGCCAGTTGGTGAATTCCATGGGGTCAGGCCCCTCCTTGCTGAGCCGAAGCGGCAGCCAGTGACGCAGGCGACGCTTCTCCAAGCACCTTGCGCTGGATCAGGTCGCTGAACCCACCAGCCTCTCCGGCCAGGGTGGCGAGCGCCCGGTCGCGCTCATCGCGGATCGTGGCCCGGGCAGCTGACAGCTCGTCAGCCACCTCTGCCTTGACCTGGCCGAGCAGTTCCTGGCGGTTCACGTCAGCAGCCTTGAGGGCAGCCTGAATCGCGGCCTGGGCCTCAGCCTGGGCGCTCTTGAGGCGAGCCTCGTAGTCAGCCTGCAGGGCCCGGGCCGCCTCGAGCGAGGCCGAGGTCGCAGCCTGCTGGCTCGCGATGTGCGCCTTGCGCGCCTCCAGGGCCCGGGTCACGGGTCCGAAGAAGGCGAGGTTCATGCCGATCGCGAAGACCAGGAACATGGCCGTCATGATGGGGAGCGTCAGGTTGATTTCCAGCATGAGCGCGTGTGCTTTCTCTTGGGTTGTGCAGCGGCTACCGGGCAGCCCGGCAGCCGCCAGCAGGCCGGGCCCGGGAGAGAGGGGCGAGCCCCCCCTCCCGGGAGGCGATCACTTGATCTGGTTGATCGCCGGGGTGGCGAACAGGAACATCAGCATCATCGAGACGACGAAACCGAACAGGGCCAGCACCTCGATGATGGCGAAGAAGGTGAACGCCCGGCCCATCAGCCGGCCCTCCAGCTCGGGCTGGCGGGCGATGCCATCGATGGTCTTGCCGAACAGCGTGCCTTCGCCGACCCCAGGGCCGATCGCGGCGAGGCCCATCGAGAGGCCGGCGCCGAGCAAGGCCATGCCCGCGACGTTGCCAAGGGCCTGGAGGGCTTGAGGATCTGCCATGGTGGTGACTCCTTTCGAATCGAGCCGAAGCTGTTGCGAGGTTGAGAGAACGAAACCGTCTTGGGGTCAGTGACCGTGAGAGTGGTCGGCGGCGGCCGCACCGATGTACGACGCCGAGAGCACAGCGAACACGAAGGCCTGGACAGCCCCGACGAAGAGTTCGAGGGGCAGCAGCACCGCCGGAACGACAAAAAGCGTGAGGGAGAGAAGAACCAGGCCGATCACGTGCCCGGCCGTCATGTTGGCGAAAAGTCGCAGGGCGAGCGAGAGCGGCCGCGTGACGTCCTCAAGCATCCGAAGCGGGAACAACAGGGCGGGCTTATCGAACCAGTGGTGACCCAGAAAGCCCGTGAGGCCGTTGTTGGTGATCCCGAAGTACCAGTACAACACCAGCGTGATCAGCGCGAGGCCAAGCGTGGTGTTGAGGTCGGCCGTCGGCGCCTCATAGACCAAGCCGTGCGGCATGCCGAGAGCGGCCCCGAGCGAGTGCCCCGCCCAGATCTCCCAGGCCTTCCAAGGCAGCAACGAGAGCCAGTTGGCGGCGAGGATGAAGGTGAAGATGGAGCCGATGTACCACAGGTAGGGCGTGGTCGACGGCCCGATGAAGTCGTGAATCATCTTTTGGCAGAAGCCGACGAGCTCCTCGACCACGGTTCCCACTGCCCCGGAGCGCTCCGTGGGCACGGCATTGACGGAACGACCGAGCGCGCCGAACACCAGCAAGAGCAAGAGCATCACGACCCCGCCGTAGAGGACGGTGTCCATGTTGACGGTGCCCAGGCCCTCGAGCTTGACCTGCCAGTGCTGGCCGATAGTGAGGCCGCCACCGCCGTGCCCGGCGGCATGACCGGCCGCCCCAGCCGCATGGCTGGCGGCGGCGTGGCCGGAGGCCGCGTCGTGCGTGATGTCGGACTGGGCGAGGAGGGTGGCGTTCAAGGCGTTGGCTCCAGGGGCGGCGGCGAGGGGTCAGGCGGTGGTCGGCTGGGCCGATGGCCGGGCCGTGACGACGATCCAGTGTCGGGCGACCACCAAGGTGGCCACGCAGGCGAGCCAGGGCTCGCCCAGCAAGTGCCAGCAGGCAGCGGGCACGGCAACGCAGAAAGCCTGCCGCCCTGCGATTGCAACTGCGAGCAGGCCAGGGGCAGGCACGCGTCCAGCCGCCAGCACCCGCCGGGTTTGGGCCGACAGCAGGCGGAAGTACCCGATGGCCGTGACAGGTCCCAACGCGGCAGCCACCCCCCAGGCCGGGCCGAGGGCCGCAGCCCCGACCAAGCAGGCGACGGCAGCCATCACCAGAAGGTGCCGATAAAGGCGACCTTCCAGAAGGCTCAATTCGTCGCGGCGGGGGGAATCAGGGGTCATCGGGGGGGAAACATGGACTTGTAGAGGCTGTACATCCCGGCCCCAAAGCCCAGCAGGCAACCACCCAACAGGCCCCAGGGAGCGGTCCCGGCTGCGCGGTCCAGACCGAAGCCGGCAGCCGTGCCGACCAGCAGGGAAACCAGGAGGCCATAGGCGGCGCCGATGCCTTGCAAGGCTGCTTCCCCATCACGCATTCGAGACGGTGCCGAGACGCTTAACCGTATCACGGCCGAGTATTAATCGCAAGAAAGCGCCGGCCTGCCCGGGCTCCCCGGCCTGCGTCGGTGACCGCCCTCGTCCCGGAGGTCACCGTGTCCTCACGCGCCCTCGACAGCCCCCATCTGGGTGAGTTCCTCGGTGAGGGCCTTGGCGCATTGCTGCGCCTGCACCTTGACCAGGCCGGTCTTGCTCAGATCAGAGAAGATCACCACCAAGATGTCCTGGGTGGCCAGCGAGTACAGGAACACGCTGATGCGGTTGCCCTGCTGAAACATGGCCTCGAACTCGCTCTCGCCGATGAGCTTGGCGACGGCGCGGGTCGACGCGAAGCTGGCGCTGACGAGCGAGGCGATGGCCGTGGTGTCAAGGCCGCGGATTTCTCCCTCCGTGGCAAGCATCTGACCACTCTTCTCGACCAGCAATGCGGCCGTCGCGTCCACCCCACGGACCAGTTCGCCGAGGATCTCGTGAATCCGCGCGACGCCTTCCTCGGTGACGACGACATTGGTCAGAATCTTGTTGAGCATGCGTCCCCTCCGAGGGTGTCCGGGGCCAACCGTCCAGCGCGGCCCCCCGGGCTGGAGCCGATCTTAACCGCAATTGGCCCCGGAAGGAAGGGGCTCACCAGGCCCCGCGAAAGCGCCAGGACAGCTCCCCGGTGCCGCTGGTGTGCGCCAGCGTGAGGCGTGCCCAGCGCGCCCCACCCGCCAGCACGGGCACGCGGGTGTCGGGGTGCCGCCACGGGAACCACAGGCGCACCTCTCCCCACCACATGCCGTCACGGGTGGTCGAGGCCGCCTGCAGCACGGCAGCAGCGAGCGGCTCGAGCCGAAGGCCCTCACTGGTCTCGAGCGCGAATCGCCACGAGACCGGGTCCAGCACCCGACGGCTGCTAATGAACTGCTCGTCGAAACGCCAGCTGAGATCGATCGGGAAGCGATCCCCGAGAGGGCCAAACAGCACGGGCCAGCGGTGGGCCAGCAGGTCGGCGGTGGCCGCCTTCCCGAGGCTGTCCACGGCGGCCTGGTGCGAGACCTCCGCAGCTGCGAGCGCAGGGTCGCGCAGCACCCCCTCGACATGGCCGCCAATGCCCAGCCGGGTCTCGCGCCGCCAGCGTTCGAGCGCGTCGATGTAGGCGTCCGGCCGGGGCAACTCGGCCACGGCGGGGCGCTCCACTGACCGCGAGGGGGCGACGATCGGCGCGTCAGCCCACCCCGAGTTCGCAGCGCAGCCGGAGCCCAGGGCCAGGGCTGTCACGACGGTCGCCAGGCCAAGTCGCATCATCGCGCGCCTCCCGCAAGCCGGGCCCCCGTGTAGGTGGGTTCCCGGGGGTCGATCGCGCGGATCTCGGGGGCCTCCCCGCACAGCGGACAGCCCGGCGAGCGAGGCAGCGACACCGTGTCGACGCCCGCCGCCCACATGTCCAGGACCAGGACCCGGCCCACGAGCGCCTGGGCTTGAGCTCCCACGAGCAGCTTGACCACCTCGAGGGCCTGCCAGGCTCCCACCACGCCAGCAGCGGGACCGAGCACCCCCGCCTCGCCGCAGGCTGGGATGCGGCCGGCCAGAGGGGGCTCCGGGAAAAAGCAGCGGTAGCACGGGCCAGCCTCCAGGAAGGTGGTCACCAGCCCCCCGAAACGCGTCAGGCCGCCGTGCACGAGCGGCACCCCCGCGAGCCGACAGGCGTCGTTGAGCAAAAACCGCGTCGCGAAGTTGTCGCTCGCATCCACCGCCACATCCACGCCTACCAGTGCACCGAGCGCCAGCTCCGGCTCGAAGCGTCGGCCCAGCGCCGTGACGCGACAGCCCGGCGAGGCGGCTTCCAGGCGCTCGGCCACGACGGCGGCCTTGGGCCTGCCGACGTCGGCGGGGGTGAACAGCAGCTGGCGGGGCAGGTTCGAGGCCTCCACCCTGTCCGCATCGAAGACGACGAGGTGGCCGACGCCCGCGGCGGCGAGGTAGCTCAGGACAGGGTGCCCGAGGCCCCCGGCGCCCACGACCACGACGGTCGCCGCCGCGAGCGCCGCCTGGCCGGAGGTCCCGATTTCGGGCAGGGCGAGCTGACGGCTGAATCGCTCCTGTGACGGCTCGTGGCGTTGTTCCCAAGGCATATGCCGCATGATACCAGAGTTTCGGGGGAGCCCACGGACGTGGTACCATCCCCATCAACGACCAGGAGGTGCTCAGGGTGGACACGCGCGAACTGCGGGAGATCCTCGGCGAAACGGACGTCTTCGCGGGCGTCCCGGCGGAAGTCCTCGAGGCCCTGCTCGCGGCGGGCACCGTGGAGAGCACGACTTGTGGCACGGCGCTGTTCCACGAGGGCGAACCCGGGCAAGACCTGTTCCTGGTGCTCAGCGGCGCCATCGAGTTGACGACCTCCGTGCGTCGGGCAGGAGAGCAAAGGCTGGCCCTGCTCGACCGAGGGCAGATCTTCGGCGAGCTGGCCTGCTTCGACGACCTCCCGCGCTCCGCCACGGCGACGGCCTTCGTGGATGCGGTGGTGTGGCGCCTGCCTGGCCCAGGCCTGGACGTCGTGCTGGACCGGACGCCCTCGCTGGCGGCCACGCTGCTGCGGAACCTGGTAAAGAAGGTGAGCCTGCGGCTGCGGGATGCCGATCAGGAGATCCGGGAGCTCCGCGCCGCCGCCCAGCCCTGACGTGGGCCGCACGCTCTGGGCAGTGGCCCTCTGGGGGAGCCTGACGCTACCCGCGGGGGCCGCCCCCGTCATCGTGGGGGCCGTCTCGATCGACGCCGACAGGCTGATCCTCGATGAGGGCACGGGGAGGCTGGAGGCCGAGGGCCACGTGGTCATCGCCCGGGGAGACCTGCGGGTTCAGGCTCGCAAGCTCGTCTACGACAGGCGGCGGGGCACCGGGCGCCTCGAGGGTCCCCTCAAGGCCCTTGGACTGCAGTTCGAGCTCGAGGCCCAGGGTGCGGAGTTCCATACAGGGGAGGGCTGGGCGGACCTGCTCGCCTTCAAGGGACGCTGGGCCGACCGCGGAAGGTTCTGGGGCCGACGCCTGCGTCTCAGCGAGTCGCTGATCGAGCTGGAGGCAGCCAGCGCAGCGGCCTGCACCCACGACGAGCCCGACCTGTTGCTGGAGGCCCGCCGCTTCGCCTTCGATCCCCGCACCCGGGAGGCCAACCTGGTGATGCAGGGGCTCTCGCTGAGGGCCTCGGTCGCCACCTTGCTGTCGGTGCCAGAGTGGCGCGCCCGGCTGGACGACAGCCACCACGCCGGCTTCGATGGGTGGGTTTTGCCATCCCTGGGCTTCGACGCCTATCAGGGCTGGCTCTCGGGCACGCGACTGCCCTTCAACTTGGGGCCAGGGTCCACCGGGTCGCTGGAGTTCCTCGCCACCACGGGGCGCGGCCTGGCCTCGGGGCTTCAGCACGCGCTTCGGCTGGGCCCCGGGGAGGTCAGCAACGCCGTCCGCTACGAGACGCCTTGGGCCACGGGGCAGGGCGGCCTGAGGGCCCTCAACCGCTACACGTGGCGGGGTGAGGTGGGGGGCCACCTGGAGCTGGCGGGAGACTACCGTGCCAACCTCAACGAGACGGCCGTCCACCGACTGCCCGAGCTCACGGCTACCAGCCCTACGCTCACCCTGTCGAACTGGCTCAGCCTCACGCCCGAGGTGCGGGCCGGATACCTCTGGGAGGAGCTCAGTGCAGTTCGGACGCTGCGAGGGCGCGTGGCGGCCTCTTGCACGACGGGCACGTGGGAGCCTCTGCCGGGCTGGCGCACCTGGGGCGTCGCTGCGCCCTGGGCAGCCCATTACACGGAGCACGGCCACTTCACCGGCGTGCAGGCGGCCTGGCATGCCCGAGAACAGCTCAGCGCGGACACCAGCGTGACGCAGATGCTGGAAACGTTGCGCACCTCAGGCGCCACGCCCATGATCCACGACCGGCTGATCGCGGCAGACCGCTTGCGTCTGGGGCTGGAGCACCGCTGGCACCCGCGCGTGAGCACCCGCGTCGAGGGCGTCTGGAGCCGGATGCTGAACGAGGGCCCCTGGCTGCCGGAGGATGCGCTGCTGGTGGGCACATACCGCTGGAACTGCTTCGCGCTGGACGTGACGCTGCGCCCGCTCGTGGGCGGGTTCGACACGCGCTTCCGCCTCCTGGAAAACTAGGGGGCGAACACGTCTGCCGGCCGGTCGTGCCGGACGCCGAGGAAGTGCCGGCAGGCCTCGACGATGCGGCCACACGCCCGACCATCCCCATAGGGGTTCACGGCGCGTGCCATCCTGTCGTAGGCGCCTGCATCGTCGAGGAGCCGGCTGGCCGTCGTGAAGATGACGTCCTCATCCACACCCACCAGTTCCACCGTGCCAGCTGCGATGGCCTCGGGACGCTCCGTGGTAGTGCGCATGACGAGCACAGGCTTGCCGAGAGACGGGGCCTCTTCCTGCACCCCGCCGCTGTCCGTGAGGATCAGCGTGGAGTCGCGCATGGCCGCCACGAAGGGCGCATAGTCGAGGGGCTCGACCATGGTGATGCGCGGGTGATCCCCGAGGATTGCCTGCGCCGTCTCCCGCACCACCGGGTTCCGGTGGATGGGGAACAGGACGCGGACATCGGCGTAAGCCTCCGCCAGCCGCCGGACGGCCCGGCAGATGTTGGCCATCGGTTCACCCCAGTTCTCGCGTCGGTGCGCCGTCACAAGGACCTGGCGCCCACCGGCTCCGGGCGCAGCAGGCAGCTTCGCAGCCGTGGCGAGCAGCGCATCGATGACGGTGTTGCCCGTCCGAAAGATGCTGTCAGGCGCGACGTTCTCGGCCAGGAGTTGCGCCTCGGAGGTGGCGGTGGGGGCGAAGTGGAGGCTTACCAACTGGGTCGTGAGGCGCCGGTTCATCTCCTCCGGGTAGGGGTTGTAACGGTCCGGCGTCCGAAGGCCCGCCTCGACGTGCCCGACGGGGATCTGCCGGTAAAAGGCCGCCAGACTCGCGGCGAAGGTGGTGGTGGTGTCCCCGTGAACCAGTACCAGCGAGGGCTTGCGTTCATCGAGCACGGGCCCGAGGTGGGTGAGCACGCGGGCGGTGATGTCTGTCAGGGTCTGGCCGGCCTTCATCAGGTCGAGATCGTGGTCCGGCACCAGGCCGAACAGGTCCAGCACCTGGTCGAGCATCTCCCGGTGCTGGGCCGTCACCACCAGGGCCGTGTCCAGGTCCGGGCAGGCCTTGAGCGCCAGCACCAGCGGGGCCATCTTGACCGCCTCCGGACGGGTGCCGAACACGGTCATCACCAGTGGTTTCATGGTTCCTCGGTCGTGACTTTCGGGGAGCGGACGAAGTGGCTTGAAAAAGCCCAGATGAGGATGCCGCAGCCGGTGAGAATGCCCGCGACGCCTTCATAGAAGCCGAGCAAGACCAGAGCAGTGCCACCCAGCAGGAGGCAGAAGGCGTAAATGACCACCACCGCGCGACGCTGCGAGAAGCCGAGCCCGAGCAGGCGGTGGTGCAGGTGGCCCCTGTCAGGAGAGAAGATGGGCCGCCGCTGCAGCGCCCGCCGGACGATGGCGAAGGCAGTGTCGAAGATGGGCACGCCCAAAATCAGCACCGGCACGAGAACGGCAGCCGTCGCCGCCACCTTGAGCAGGCCGACGACGGAAATGGCCGCGAGCGTGAAGCCGAGGAAGAGGCTGCCTGAGTCTCCCATAAAGATCTTGGCGGGGTTCCAGTTGTAACGCAGGAACCCGACGGTGGAGCCCACGAGGGCCAGCGCCAGCAGGGCCAACGCGGGCTGCTTCGTCTGAAGCGCAATGACGGCCGTGGTGCTTGCGGCGATGAGGCTCACGCCCCCCGCGAGGCCATCCAAGCCGTCAATGAGGTTGACGGTGTTGGTGATGCCCACGAGCCAGAAGACCGTAAGCCCCATCGAGACCCACATCGGCAAGATCATGACCCCGCCCGCCGGGTTGCTGAGCACCTCGATGCGGACGCCCAGCCAGAACGCCACGGCAGCGGCGAAAATCTGCACGACGAGTTTGAACCGAGCGGGCAAGGGCTTGAGGTCGTCCGCGATGCCGAGCATAAAAATCATCGCGGCCCCCACCAGGAGGCCCATGAAGGGCCCCGTGCGGGGAAACACGGGCCCGGGCTCAAGCAACTCGATCGCCGCCACGGCCACCAGGAAGCCCGCAAAGATGGCGATGCCCCCGAGGCGAGGGATGGGGACGGTGTGAACCTTGCGAGCGTCCGGGGTATCGACGCGCCCGAAGTGGTGGGCCAGGCGCGTCACCCACGGAATGAGCAGGTCCGTCGCCAGCCACGCCACCAGCAGCGTCAGCAGAAAGGGCATCGCGTGGTCGCGCAACGAAGCTATCCTCGGAAGCCGGAAGGGGCCGGGTTGAGCGTAACACACGCCTTCTGACCGCTCAAGTGCGGGCAGCACGCCGCGGTCTCAGGCTGGCGGTGCAGCCTCCAGGGGCGGCACGTGCACGAGCGTCACGCCCGCGGCCTCGAGGAAGTCGAGGCTGACGGGGTCCGGGTAGCCCTCCGTCCACACCACCCGGCGGATCCCCGAGGTGATGATAGCCTTGGCGCAGTTGAGGCAGGGCTGAGCCGTCACGTAGATGGTGGCTCCCTCCGTGCGGTGCCCGAAGCGCGCCGCCGTGAGGATCGCGTTCTGCTCGGCGTGGGTGGCGCGCTGACAGGAGGGGCGGCCGTCGACCTCGCGCAGCAAGTGGCCGACCTCGTCACAATGCGGCAGGCCGGGTGGGGAGCCGTTGTATCCCGTCGCAATGGGGTGGTTGTCCCGCACGATGACGGCCCCGACGTACTTGCGATCGCACGTCGCGCGCTCCGCGCACACCGCGGCCATCTTCAGGAAGTAGGTGTCCCAGTCGGGACGCCGGCGGCTCACCAGGCCACCTGCGCGGTTGCGGCAGGCGGGTAGAGGGGGTGAGCCTCGCAAAGCTCCGCCACCGTGCGCCGGGCCGCCTCGGAGGCAGCCTCCGTGCCCTGCTCCCGGAGCAGCCGCGCGATCGCGGCAGCCACCTGCCGGCACGCAGCCTCGTCGAAGCCCCGCGTGGTGATCGCCGGCGTGCCGATGCGGATGCCGCTGGTCACGAAGGGGCTTTGCGGGTCGTTTGGGATGGTGTTCTTGTTGACGGTCATGCCCACGGCCCCGAGCAGGGCGTCTGCCTGCTTGCCCGTGAGGCCCACGCCCCGCAAATCGAGCAGCATCAGGTGGTTGTCGGTGCCCCCCGAGACGATGCGGATTCCCTCGGTCTGGAAGGTCTCGGCCATGGCCCGCGCGTTGGCAATCACCTGCTGCTGATAGACCTTGAACGAAGGCTGCAGGGCCTCGTGGAAAGCGACGGCCTTGGCCGCGATCACGTGCATCAGCGGCCCACCCTGCAGGCCCGGAAACACGGCCTTGTCGATGGCCTTGGCGTGTTCCTCTCCGCACATCACAATGCCGCCGCGCGGCCCCCGCAGCGTCTTGTGCGTGGTGGTGGTGGTGAAGTGGGCCTGGCCGACGGGGGTCGGGTGCAACCCGGCCGCCACGAGCCCCGCAATGTGGGCGATGTCGGCCATCAGGAGCGCGCCCACCTCGTCGGCCACGGCCCGGAAGGCGGCAAAATCGATGACGCGGGAGTAGGCCGAGGCGCCGCAGATGATGAGCTTGGGGCGGTGCTGCCGGGCCAGTTCGCGCAGGCCATCGTAGTCGAGGCGCTCGGTCTCGGGGTTCACGCCATACTGTACGACGTTGTACTGCAGCCCCGAGAAGTTGACGGGGCTGCCGTGGGTGAGGTGCCCACCGTGCGCGAGATTCATCCCGAGGATCGTGTCGCCTGGCTGAAGCATCGAGAGAAAGACCGCCATGTTGGCCTGCGCCCCCGAGTGGGGCTGCACGTTGACGTGGGGCGTGCCGAAGAGCCTTCGGGCCCGGTCGATGGCGAGATTTTCCACCGTGTCGACGTGCTCGCAGCCCCCGTAGTAGCGCTTGCCGGGAAGGCCCTCGGCGTACTTGTTCGTCAGCACGGAGCCCTGGGCCGCCATGACAGCCTGGCTCGTGAAGTTCTCGGAGGCGATCAACTCGAGATGGTGCGATTGACGGCCCACCTCGGCCGCGATCGCCGCTGCGACCTCAGGATCGCCGGCCTGCAGGGCGTGAAGGGGGGTGGGCTGCATCATCGGGTCCTCTCCTGGCTCGCGGCCGGCCGTCAGCGGCCGTGCTCGATCTCGGCGATCTGGGCGACGCGCAAGGCGTGACGCCCATCGGTGGCGTGGTTAGTCTCCAGGAAGGCCCGGACACACTCCCAGGCCATCTCAGGGCCGATGAGGCGCTCACCGAGGCAGATCACGTTCACGTCGTTGTGCTCCCGGCAGAGCCTCGCCGAGACAGGCTCACCGATGGTGGCGGCACGCACGCCGGCCACCTTGTTAGCGGCGATCGCCACCCCGATGCCTGAGCCGCAAACCAGCACGCCTCGGGCGGCCTGACCTTCCGCCACGGCACGCCCCACGGCCTCCGAGGCGTGGGGGTAGTCGGAGCGTTCGGCGCTGCCGCCGAGGTCCAGCACGTCGTGGCCCGCTGACGCGAGCCGGGTGGCGAGGTCGTCTTTCAGCCGGTGGCCGGCGTGGTCGCTGGCGATCGCGATGATCACGCGGGGTCCTTCCATTCCGGAGGCGGGCAGCGGCCCGCCCGGGGCGCAACGCGCGTCATCATAGCCCGCCAGCAAGGCCCCTGGCCACCCGCCCCAGGTGTCGCGGACCAGACGAAGGGGAACAAGCGCAGGTGTCAGCCAGCGAGGCCACCCGGTGCACCGACCCTTCTTTTGCATGGCGTCCTCGATGTCGCTCCTCGTTGCGGCCGGGCCCGCAGCTCAGGCCAGGGTCGCCTCCCCGGATGCCCAGCTCGCCCCCCGCAGTGCCGGGGCGGCAGAGGCCGTGAGGGCGCAGGCGCTACGCTGGGGGCCTGGCGTCGATCTGCGCAAGGCGCTGCAAGCGTGGGCCCGAGAGCACGGCGGTGCCTGGGCCATCACCACCGTCGTGGGAAGTCTCGCCCGGGCCAGCGTGCGCTGCGCCGGGAAGGAGGCCTACAGCGACTGGCCGGGGCCGCTGGAGATTGTCTCGCTGACGGGCACCCTGGCTGCCGAGGGGTGCCACCTGCACGTGGCGCTGGCGGACAGCGCAGGCACCACGCGCGGCGGACACCTCGGGGACGGGGCGATTGTGCTCACGACGGCCGAGGTGGTGCTCGTGGAACTCGTCGGGTTGGGCTTCGCGCGGGTGCTCGACTCGTGCACCGGCTACCGCGAGCTCACGATCGAGCCGCGCCCGCCGGGACGTCCCCCGCAGCCGGGCAGCGGGCACTGAAGCCTCGCGGCCGGCTTCCCGCCCCCCGTGAAGTGATGGCCGCCGACGCGGTGCAGCCCCGAGCCGGGACCACATCCTCGCGTGCCGCGCGCAAGGGCGAGGCGTGGCCCGTTGACACGACCCAAACGGCTCTGAGCAGGTACTGAGTGGGCGTCGGTGGCCGGCCACGTGGGAACAAAAAAAGCCCCGCGACTGGTGAACAGTCTCGGGGCTCGAGTGCGCAGAGTGGGACTTGAACCCACACGCCTCGCGGCGCTAGTACCTGAAACTAGTGCGTCTGCCATTCCGCCACCTGCGCAGGCAACTCTCTGAAAGATAGCGGAACTTGCCCAGCCTGTAAAGGGGCCAACAGATCGGAGCCCCCCGGTGCACCGCGCGGGCTCAGGGCTGTCTCCACCCGCCTCGCCCGCGTTTCCCCCGCCAACGCCCCGCGAGCCCGGCCCTTTGCCCGGTTCGCCCGGATGCTCAATGAGGCAGGGCCCGGCCGCCGCCCCTGCCAACTTTTAAACCATAAACAATCATCACTTAACCAAATTTCCGTCAGTCCCCCCTCCCCCCTCCCGATAAGGACCTCGACGACGACGTGCACCTGGAGGCCCAGCCATGCCCATGCTTTCCCGCGCCACCCTGGTCCTTGCCGTGACTGCCTCGATGGCGCTCAGCGCCTGCGGCAAACCGGCCGTGAGCATCCCCGCGCCTGCCGGCCTCAGCCGCGCGGCCACCACCCCCATGGCCCAGGCCGCGGATGCGGAGCGCCGCCAGGAGGACGAGCCAGGCTGGCGTTCGACCCAGGGTTCCCGGGAAGACCTCGGCCACTTTTTCAAGGTCGATGACCAGCTGTTCCGCGGCCAGCAGCCCTCGGACAAGGGACTGAGCCAGCTCAGGGAGATGGGCGTCAAGCACGTCGTCTACCTTCACTTCAACCGGAAGCAGGCCGCCCATGAGAAGGCCGTGGTGGAGGGCCTGGGTATGAAGTTTACGCACCTCCCGATGAGCTGGCTCCTGCCACCCAAGCAGGTCCAGATCGAGACGTGGCTGAAAGTGGCCCTCGATCCCGCGCAAGGCCCCGTCTTCGTGCACTGCCAGCACGGCCGGGACCGCACGGGCACCATGGTGGCCATCTACCGCATCGCCCACGACGGGTGGAAGTTCGATCAAGCCTACGCAGAGATGAAGGAAAAGGGCTTCAGGACCTTCTTCCTCGGGCTGAGCTACGGGGTGAAGCAGTATGCGAAGGCGCACGGAACGCCAGAAGCCAAGTTCACGGAGGCCGAGCTGGCGTTCGGTCGCTGAGGACGACCCGGGCACGCAGCCCCCGCGTGGCGGCCCCACCTCTTTCGCCGTAGGCATCCGCGTGGTGGCTGCGCTCGTGCTCAGCGTGGCCGCTCTGTCTGCGCTGTCTGGCGTGTCTCGGGCCAGCCACCCAGCGGGGGCTGCTCCGCCCGCCATCCCCGCGGCGCATCGGGGCGAGGCATACCTCGGCGGCGGCTGCTTCTGGTGCATGGAAGCCGCCTTCGAGCGCCTGGACGGCGTCGGCGACGTCACGTCGGGGTACGCCGGCGGACATGTGGCTGGCCCCAGCTACGAGGCTGTCTGCACCGGCACCACGGGGCACGCCGAGGTGGTCCGCGTGCCGTTCGACCGTCGGAAATGGTCCTACGGTGACGTGCTGCGTGCCTTCCTCGCCATCCACGACCCGACCACGCGGGATCGCCAGGGCGCCGACGTCGGCGCCCAGTATCGCTCGATCGTGCTGACACGCAGCGCCGAGGAGGCGCGCGAGGCCAACCGGGTGCTGGCGGAGGCGAAACCCGCCTTCCCCGCGCCCATCACGACCGAGGTGGTCTCGCTGACGCGCTTTTGGCCGGCGGAGGCCTACCACCAGGACTACTTCCGAAGGAACCCCGAGGCGCCCTACTGCGTGTCCGTGGTCGCGCCGAAGGTCAGAAAGCTGGAACAGGCCTACAAAAGCCGCCTCAAGCCAGGGGCTGCGGCCCCCGGTCAGTAGGTGTCCACCAGCCAGCGCCGGGCCTTGACGAGCTCTGGCTTCAGGCCCGAGAAGGTGAGGCCGTGCGGCGCCAGCAACGCCTCGCAGGCAGCTTCTACGCCCGTTTCCATGCCCTTGAGGCCGCACTGATACACGTGAAGCCGCTGCTCGCGCAGCAGCGGGGCAAGGGTGTCTCCAAGCTCGACGAGGCGGTCGCCCACATACATCCGGCCACCCGCTGCGTTCGTCTGCTCGCGGGAGATCGCCAGCAAGAGCTGGTCCTCCGGGCCCGTCAGCAGGCCGCGGAGCTCGTCCGCATATAGCAGGTCCGCCGTGGTGCGCACCCCGAACACCAGGATCGCTGGCGTCGCCGGGCCCGTCCGCGCCCGCTGGCGCAGGAACCCACGAAACGGCGCGATGCCTGTCCCGGTGGCGATCAGCAGCAGAGGCCCGACAGGCTCCGCTGGCATCATGAAGTGCCTGCCGAAGGGCCCACACACCCGGACCTTGTCTCCTGGCTGTGCATCGTTGAGGTGGTTGGAGCAGACGCCTCGCACGGTCTCGCCGGCCTCGTCCGCATACACCACCCGTTTGACCGTCAGGCTGACCGTCCGATCGTCTCCGTCATCCCCCCCCCGAGGCGAGGCAATCGAGTACTGACGCAGCCTGTGCGGCTTCCCCGCGGCATCCTGACCGGGGGGGATGACGCCCAGCGCCTGGCCGTCGAGGTAACGCAGGCCGCTGCCCGAGAGGTCGAGCACGACGTGGCGGACATCATCGGCGCTGTCAGGCGTCAGGTCGCGGTTCTCGAGCACCGTGGCCTCAAAGGGCGCGCTCGGCTTCACGAGGTTCAAGGGGGGCTCGAGCGTGGGGTGGCTCATGGGGCATCCTCCGGCGGCGGGGACCTAGCATACCACGGGGCCGGGCGGCTTGACTGGCCGGGCAGGCCGACGCAGAATGCTCGCCGGGCGGTGTCCCGGAGCCCGTGCCCGGCGCCCCCCTCTGCGAGCAGAACCGAGATGCGCCCCCCACCTTCAGCGGCTACTTGGCTCGCGGTCGCGGCGCTGCTCGGGCTTCTGGCCTGGCCTGCCGCCGCCGAGGCGCGTTCCGCGTCGCGCGTCGCGCCCCCCTTCAGTGGCGGCCCTGCGCAGAGGCTTGCAGCCGCCCGGCGCCTGCTGCAGGCCCCGAGGGGCCAGGCTGACGTGCTCTGGGGCCGCCGCTTGTTGAACTTCGATGCCCTGCGGGGCCACGGGCCGTCTCAGCTGGCCCTCGGCTCCTGGCTGAGCCGGGCTGACAGGCCCCTGCGCGACCGCCTGGAAGGGGTCCGATGGCTCAAGCGGGCCGCGCTGACAGGCCAACCCGGGGCTTCGGAGCGCTGGCATCAGGCCGTGGGCCGCTTGCCGCGGCTTGCCAGGCGCCTCGCCCTCGCCCAGGCTGCCGGCATCAAGCGCACTGCGCCAGGGCCTCGCGCCCACCCGCCGGCCCGCCCCGCGGGGCAGGAAGCGGGGACGCCCGAGGTCGACGTGCTCGCAGCCGTGGGCGAGGCCTGGGCCCAGACGGCCAAGGGGCACAGGCTCGCGCGACAGGAGGCCCCCGCAGAGGCCGCCACCTGGTGGTTCCGGGCTGCGGCGCAGGGCGATCGCCTGGCGTGCGCCAACCTGGCCGGGGCCTTCGAGGCGGGCGAGGGGGTGCCGGCCACCCCACTCGTGGCGTTCGGGTTCTGGTGCGTGGCGGCCGATCTCCCGCCCGAGGCAGCCTGGGCCCGCTACCCGGCGCGGGCCTCGCTGCCTCCCGACGCCGCGGCGCGCGTGCGGCCCTGGCTCGAGGCCTGGCGGGCGAGCCTCAGGCTGGCCGACGACGACACGCTGCCGCACTGACCGCTAGCGGCAGGCCGTCCACCACTCCATCGCGCGCTCCGGGTCCCGGGCAAACTTGTACGGCATGTAGAAATAGCCCTTGTCGCCCCACCGCGCACCCCAGGAGTTCCGGACGACAAGGTGCTCCGCCTCGTCGTCGTAGCCCACCGCCAGCACCGCGTGTCCCCCCATCCGGGGCTCTAGCGGCAGCGGCAACGGCATCTTGCCACCAGGGCCGATGAACTGGAACCGCAGGTAGACGATGAAGCCGAACGCCACCGGCTGCCCCTTCGCCAGCGCCGTCCGGACGTCCTCGAACGATCGCAACTCGACCCCGTCCGACACCTTCCAGGCGTCTGCCGTCGCGTTCGCCTCGGCCGTCGGTTCGAGCTTGAAGCGTCGCGGAAGGTAGGGCCAGGCCTCCTCCGTCGCGTTGCCCTGACGCGCCAGCACCGTCATCCCATCGACCATGTTGGCCCCGGAGTCTTCGCCCACCGAGCCGCGCAGCACCCGCTCCTGGTAGTAAAGCCAGAGCGCGGACAGCGGCACCTGACGCTCGCCGTTGCGTCGCTGCAGATACTCCCGGAGCCCCTTGCCCATCGCAAAGGCGGTGCAAGCCCCCAGCGTTCCCTGGTCGTAAACCGGGGGACAGTGGCTGCGCAGATCCACCCGCGCAGGCCGCTCGGCCTCCCGCGGCAGGGCCACCGTGCGGGCGGTGGCTGCCAACCGGGAGCGGTAGCGCTCCGCATCGTAGCCCAGGGCACGCGGCAGGCCCGCGGCAGCGAGGGCCGGGGCAGGCGCTGGGGCTCGGAAGGCAGGAGGCAGCGGCTGGGGGTTCGCCGAGCACCCCAGCCCGACGAGGGACAGCAGGACAGCGGTGCAGGTGGCTCGACGGGCCAGGACTCTGCGACAAAAGGTTAAAATAAAATTAAGCACAGGATAAAAAAATATGCGTCGGCGAGATTCGCAAGCGGAATGAACATTTCACGATCCCTTAACAGATGACCAAAAAATCGCCTCCCGACGCGGGTATGCGATCAAGTAAGGGCCACCCAACGACAGGTTATCCCTGGATAAAGACGGGGCGTCGGTGGCGCAGCGGAGGAACTCGACCCATGGCGGACAGCATCAACCCCAGCGCCCCTCGCGCAGGCACCCCCACGGCCCGCAACGCGCCGCCAGCCCCCCGCGAGGCTGCACCGGCGGCACCGACCCCGACGTCGGACGCCTTCGTTCGTCAGGACTCGGGCACGGACATTGCGACCCTGGCGTCCCTGGTGGCCCAGCTCCAGACGCGCATCACGGCCGTCGAGAGGCGGGTGGCGACGCTCGCGAACGAGGAGAGCTTCGCCCCCGTGCCCCTCGGAGCGCTCGCGCGCACGGGGAGCCAGGTGTGGCGTGAAGCCTTGCCTCCGGTCCCCCCGCCGGCCCCCGCCCGCGCCCAGGCGTCAGCGGCGCCGCCCCCGGCGCGTCAGCCTCAGCCGACCACCTATACCGTGCGCCCCGGGGACACGCTCTGGACCATCGCCGGACGGCAACTCGGCGACCCCACGCGCTTCCGCGAGCTGATTGCCCTCAACCGGGAGGCCCTTCCTAGCTTGGAGGCCAGCCCCGACTTCCTCCGGCCAGGCTGGGCCCTCACCCTACCCGGCGACGCAGCCCCTGCGGCCAGGCCCGCAGGCGCCAAGCCCGTTGGACCAACCAGCGAGCCCGAGCCCCCGGCGTCAAGGCCCGCGGGCACCAGCGGGGCCGCGCCTGCCGGCGAGCCGGAAGCCCCCTCGACCAGGCCGCGCCGGTCGCGTCGTCCTTCGGGCGAGCCGAACGCGCCGCGACCGGCAAACCAGGCGAAGCCGGAACCCCGGGCCGTCGTGCCAGAGGTGCTGCCGCCCGAGGCAGCAGGCGAGCCCGCGTCCACCGGGCAGGCCGCCAAGCAGCGCCCAGCTGCGCAATCTGGCCAGCCGCTGCCGGTGGCCGTCCCGAACCCCGCCGATCTCGGGATACCAGGCTTCGACCCGACCAGGGGCTTCGTCGTGGAACGCCAGGAGACGCGCGTCGAAGCCGTCGAGACCGAGACCGACACCCGTTGGGAGGTCGGGCCGGACGGCAAGGCCACGGCCTCCCGCCAGCAAACAGACGTGACCGCCGCCGAAACCGTGACGCGCACCCGGTGGCGCGCGCGGGACGCACAGCAGGCGCCCTCGCAACCGCCGACGGCCATTGCGCCCCCGGGCGACAAGCCGCCCACGACCGAGCAGCCCCCTGCGGGCGACAAGCCTCCCACCGCCGCCAAGCCGCCTGCGGGCGACAAGCCCCCCGCCACGAACAAGCCGCCTTCGGCTGACAAGCCTCCCGCGGGCGACAAGCCCCCCGCCAAGCCGGACGACCTCAGGCGCCAGCGGTTGCAGCAAGAACTCGACGTGTACCTCGGCGAGCACAAAAACAGCAGCGCCATCGTCAGCCTCGCGGAGAGCCACCCCGCATACCTGGAAGCGGCCACCCTGCCTCAAAAAGCGAGGATGGTCCGGCAGGCCCTCTCGGCCGTGTTCACTGACAAGGCCGATCGGGCGGCGGCGCTGAAGGTGTTGCGTGCGGCGCACGCGCAGGGCGAGTTGCTCGGCGTGATGAACCAGCTCCACGAGCAGAAGAAGCTCAGCAGCGCCATCCGCAGCATGAGCGGGTCCGATCAGGGCCGGGAGATGGCGAAGCTCCTGCAGGAAGCAGGGCTGTACGAGAACAGCGGGATCGTGCAGGCGATGGATGCGGACGCCGTGTCTGACCTCGTCGGCACGCTGGGCTGGCGACACCCGATGATCGGGCTCAGCGATGCCCTGTCAGGGCTGCCCGACAGCCACAAGAAGGCCATGATCGCCAAGCTGTTGGAGGGCGACTTCTCGCTGGCTCAGCACCGCCAGGCGTCCTGGCTCAACCAGCACCTGGCCCAGCCCGTGAGGCTTCCAGCCTACGACCCCCATCCCAACCGCTGAGCACCCAGGCGGCACGGGAAGCTCGGCCCCTGCTCGGCAGGGGGCTGCGCCGCGCGTGCCGCCTCAGGGAGCAGGCGTCGGCGCAACCTTGCCTCGAAAGGCCAGCGCGGCCGAGTTGATGCAGTAGCGCCGCCCTGTCGGCGCCGGGCCATCCTCGAACACGTGACCCAGATGGCCATCGCAGCGCGCGCAGCGTAGCTCCACCCTTTCCATGCCGAGGGAGGTGTCGGCGAGCTCACGCACCGCGCCGGCGGCCACCGGCCGGAAGAAGCTCGGCCATCCGCTGCCGGAGTCGTACTTGGCGCCAGAGGCGAACAGCGCGGCGCCACACGCGACGCAGGCGTAGGTGCCGGGTGCGTGGTGGTTCCAGTAGGCCCCCGTGAAGGCAGGCTCCGTGCCGCACTGGCGCGTCACGCGGTAGGCCTCGGGGCTCAGGCGCTTGCGCCACTCCGCATCGGAGCGACGACCCGACGCGAGAGGCGAGGCTGAGGGCCCCACGGTGGGGCTGGCCGCCCGCGCCGAGGCCGCCACCGCAGCGTCGGGCAGCACCAACCAGGCCACCAGCAGGGGAACAGCCCACAACACCCTCACGCGTCCACATCCTCCGACGGCATCATGCCCCGACAGCCCCACGGACACACGTATGCAGCCTGCCAACGCGAGCTGGTCACGGGCCGGCATCCTGACGGGGTCCCACGACAGCCCGACGTCAGGGCGGCACCGTGGCACCTGCGGGCCAAAAGGCCACGGGGTACCCGGTGCGGGCCGTTAGGTCAAGGTCAGGTTAGGGCATTTATCAAGAAACCATCACTCCGCCCGGGTGACTTGCAGCCGGCCGAACCTCGGCGACCCGCACCCCGGCACGTCCCACGTGAGAGAAAGGCTTCCCTGACCCGATGAACCTACGCTCCAAGCTCTGGCGAGCCGCGATGGCCTCGTCGCTCTCGCTGCTCCCCCTGTCCGGGTGTGCGCTCGATCCCGCGATGATCGGGGCCATGAGGCCCAGCCAGGGGGGCCAGGCCCCCGCGCCGACCAACGGTCCGGCGCAACCGCAACCCGGCTACTACGTGCCACCCACGTCGGGCGGGCTGCCAGCCTTCACCGACCAAGGCGCGGCGGCCGAGCCTCAGGCCAACGAGTTGATGGACTTCTTGATGGCGATCGACTCCTGGATGGAGCAGGTGGAGATCGCAGCGGATGCCGCCGCGGGCACCTCGTACCGGCTGGCCCAAATTCCGCCCCCGCCGCCCCCGGCTGACGGGACCCAACCCCCGCCCCCACCCGGTGGCGCAGTGCAGCCCCCACCCACCGGCGGCACGCAGCCCCCGCCGCCCCCCGATGGCGGCATGCAGCCCCCGCCCAACGGCGGCTACCCGCCTCCGCCCAACGGCGGCTACCAGCCCCCGCCCAACGGCGCCTACCCGCCCCCGCCCAACGGCGGCTACCCGCCCCCGCCCAACGGCGCCTACCCGCCCCCGCCCAACGGCGGCTACCAGCCCCCGCCCAACGGCGGCTACCAGCCCCCGCCC
>JAYKHR010000167.1:0-47444 GCA_035285125.1 Candidatus Sericytochromatia bacterium
GTTTCAGTCCCCTACGGGGAAGAGCCCCAGCCGCGGCGCCCTCGTCGGGCGGTGGGAGGAGGACCAGGAGTACCTGTTTCAGTCCCCTACGGGGAAGAGCCCCAGCCGCGGCTGCCCACCCTCAAACCCGCCTGCGATGCCGACAAAATCGGCTCGTCGCGCAATCAAATGGACAACGGCTGAAACCTGCGAACATTACACCACCAAATCGACGGGAAATCAAGTCCCAGAGCGACGCGCGCGGAGGTTAAGAAAAACGGCAGCAACCACACCCCAGCCTTGTTTCTATCTTAACAACACCAAGGCTGCCGCCGCCACCCGCCCGAGCAGGCGTCAGGGGATCACCCACGCCCGCACGCCGCCCCGGGCCCTTCGGTCCCGGTCCTCTGCGCCTCTCCGCGGGGGGCGCAGGCAGTGGCCGCATGCGCTGCCGATCCGGGTGGCCTCCTCCGTGGCGAGGAACAGGCCGTCCTTGGTCTGCGTGTAGTACATGCACTTCGGGGTGTGGAAGATGCCGCTGCGCCGGTTGAACCAGACCCGGTCGGGCCACGGCGAGTTGGGCTGTGGCGTCGCCTGGGGCGAAAGCGTCGCGCCCGCCGCCGGCACCCCCACGCCCCCACCCGAGGGCCCCATCGCCAGCGCGAGCACGCTCGCCCCCGCGCACACCCACGCAGCCACCCCATCCCAACGCGATCGCCTCACTTCCATAGCTCCGCCTCCTGTCCTCACACCACGATGCAGCCGTCACCCGGCGGCTCGAGAAATCCGTAGGGCACTCCGTGCCGCCGCACCTTGCGGCGACACTCGACACACATCTCGTAGAACGCCAGCCTGTCCTCCTCGGGATCGAGCTCGGACCTGAGCTCGGCCTCGAACCGGGAAAGGTCCGGCAGTGCCACCAGGCACTCGAACACGCTGAACTGGGATCGCCGGCCCCAGGCCCCGAGGCGCCTCACCAGCCGCCGACGCCGGCGGTCGTCCGCCACGTCGAAGGCCACCGCGAACCACCGCCGCTCCGGCGCGCGCGCCTCCCGCCCGCTCACCTCAGCGCACCCGCCACGGCTGGTAGGGCTCGTCCGCTGGTGCCTGCATGTGGCGCGAAAGATGCAGCACCTGCTGCAGAAACGCCGCCCGCAGTGGCCCTGGCGTCCCGCTGCAAGGCAGGGTGATGCGCTCCTCCAGCTTGCGCTCCCACAACGCGATCAGGGCGCGCCGGTTCTCCATCCCGAGCCTGTGGTCGCCCTCGGGCGTGAGGTCGGCGTGCTCCAGGCGCAGCAACCCGTCCTCGATCGCCGCCAGCACCACGCGATCCGCCACCGCGGGGCGCCACTCCTCCATCATATCGCTCGCCAGCGTGGCATGGCCTTCCCGATCCGCGTGGAAAAACCCGAGGTAGGGATTGAGCCCGGCCGCAGCAATCGCCCCGGCGATGCGCGAGCGAAGCAGCGCGTACACGAAGTTGAGAGCCGCGTTCACCGGGTCTGGCGCCGGACGGTAACGCCGCCCGGCAAACCCCCACTGCGCCTCGAGCCCCGCGACCCAGGCCTGAAAGTAGGCCGCAGCCCCAGCCCCCTCCCAGCCACGCAAGGCATCGAGATCGCCGGCCCGCCCCGTGCCCGCGGCTGCGGCCGCAATTCGCGCCAGGGCGGCTTCCCCCTCGGCGCCACGCGCCGAGCGCCTCAGGACCGTGTGGGCGTTGCGCAGCTTGGCGTGCACCACCGTTTGCGCCAGCGCGAGGCAGGCCGGCCCGTCCTCGCAGAACCTCAGCTGCGCCCGCTGCACGCGCGCGACCCGGGGGGCCGGGGGCTCCAGCCGGCCCAGGAACTCTCCCCCGGGCGACAGGTAGGCCACGGGCACCCCGCGCGCAAGGCAGGCCAGCAGCGCCGGCTGGGTCAGGTGGCACGTCCCCTGCAGCACGACGAGGTCGAGCCACTCGAGGGGCACGCGCGCAGCCTCGTCCCCATCGAGGCGGGCCACCAGCTGCTCGCCCTCGCGCTGGACGCGCACGCCATCCTGGGCCAGGTAGAGCGTTGGCATAAAATCCTCACAGGAAACACCACTCTACCATGACGATCCCCAAATAAATAAACAAGGAAACGCGTTTAAGCGAGAAGATATGAAAATAAAAATCCAATCCGGCAAAAACACTTCGCGTGATTGACGGCCCGACCGCAAGATCTCGCCCGCCCAGGCAGCCGAGGCGCTGGTGGTGCAGCTCATGCGCCTGCGAAGCCCCCCCCGGCGGTGCTCTCCTGGTGCCTCAACTGCCGGCCACGGCCCCAAGGCGCGAAACGGCCCCCTGCCAGCAGGGCAACAGGGCCTCGCACCGATCCCTGGCACCCCTACGTTCGCCCCCCCGCTCCCCCACTCACCCGCACCAACCCCACCCCCAACGCCCCCGCACACCGCTCCGGCGGGTGCTCGGCCAGCGCCGCCGCCATCCGCTCCATCGCGTGCGGCGGCACGACCCGCGCCCGCGCCGCATTGCGGGCCAGGCAGACGTCGTAGGGCGTGTCGAGGAGCACCAGGCGCACCTCGTAGCCCGCGGCCCGGAAGCGCTCCACGAGGTCCTTGCGGTGGGCGGGCACGAGGTTGGTGTCCGACACCACCACGGGGCGCCCCGCCGCGACGGCGGCCGCGAGCCGCGCGTCGCGCAGGGCGAGCGCCTCGCGCGTCACGTCCTGGTTGCCGGCGTCCCCGCTGACGGCCTCGCGGCAGGCGTCGAGGTTGAGCTCCTCGAAGCCCTCCAGTGTCCGGGCGTAGGTGGACTTGCCGGCGGCCGGCAAACCGATGGTGATCAGGGCGATCATGGCGGAAGAGGGGTCCTTTCAGGGCCGGGGCAGCCCCATCATAGCGCCCGGGGGCGAGGGTTCCCGACGCGCCCCCTCCGGTTCTCCCTGCCTTCGGCCGCCCGGCTACCCGAGCGGGTGTAAGCCCCGGAGGCCAGCCCCCTCAGGGCTACCCGAACCCCAGCCAGCCGCACCCCGTGCCTTGAGAGGGGGACGGCCCCAAGGGCCAGCCCCCCCCTCAAGGCCCCCCGAACACCTTCCGGTAGAACGCCCAGTGCGTGTCGCCCAGCCCCTGGATCAGCGCCGGCACCACGTGGGCCGCGCCCGGCACCATGTGGTAATCGTGCGGCACGCCGAGGGCCTGCAGGTGCTCGTGGAACGCCACGTTCTTGGCGTAGGACCCGTCCTTGTCCCCCACCACCACCCGCAGCGGGCCGAAGGTCTTGAGCGCCGCGACGTTGGCCTCGGCCAGCCGCCACGGGCTGACGGCCTGGTAGAAGGGCAGGTCGCCGTACACGTAGGCCATCAGGAAGGCGCGGCTTTCCGGCTCGGAGCTGGCCCTGGCGCCCTCGAAGGCGAGGTCGAGCGGGCCGCCCGCGAACATCGAGATGCCGGCGAACAGCGTGTGGTGCTTGAAGCCGAGGCGACCGGCGCCGTAGCCCCCCATGCTGAAGCCCTCGAGCAGCCGCCCGGCCCGCGTCGCGTTCGTGCGGTACGCCTGGTCGACGTGGGGGATGAAATCGTCGATGACCATCGACTCCACCTTCCGGGCCTGGTCGAAGGAGTCCACCCACATCCCGCGCGGCAGCCCGTTGGGGAACACCACGATCATGGGCGGGACCTTCTGCGCCCGGATCGCGTCGTCGAACAGCTTCGCGAGCTGCGCGAGGCCGCCCTCGCCGCCCCCCGTGCCGTGGAGCCAGTACACCACCGGGAAGCGCCGCGTGGGCTCGGCCGCATAGGCCGGCGGCGTGTAGACGTGGTAGCTCACGTCCGCGCCCGCGGCCGCGCTGCGGAAGGTCTTGTAGGCCAGCCCGGGCCCCGTGACGGCCTGGCGGACCCAGGCGAACTCGTCAGGCTGCGGCGTGGGCGCGGGCGCGCCAGCGGGCTGGGGGGCGGCCGAGGGCGCGGCGGAGGCGGCCTGCGGCGGGCTCGCGGGAGGCAGCGACGCGGAACCGACAGGGGGCAGCGACGCCGACCCGGCGGGCGGCGCAAGCGAGGCCCCGGGGGCCACCGGCGGAGCGTCCGCGCCGGTCCCGGCGGGCCCGCGCGCCAGCTCGGCCCGCAGGGCCTCCATCCCCGCCTTCACGACGCGCAGCTCCTCCTGCACCTGGGTCAGGGTGGTGCGCAGCTCCTGGTGCTGCTGCACGAGCTGCCGCAGCTGGTCGCGGACCTGCGCCGCGTCCGTGAAGTCCGGCACCTTGCCGGCCCGCAGCAGGCCCCCGACGCGCGCCCGCAGCGCCTGGAACCGCGCCGGGTTGAGCTCCCCGAGGTCGCCGCCGGGCAGGCCCTCCAGCACCCCCGAGGTGACCATCGTGCTCGCAGGGTCGATGGCCGCGCTCGCGCCGAGCTCCGTGACCTTCACCAGGGTCCGGAGGCTCGCCAGCTTGCCGCCCGTCGCCGGCAGCTCGGCCACGACCATGTAGCTGTAGCCCGGCGGCACCTGCGCGAAGGTGTAGCGCCCCTGCGAGTCGGTACGGACCTCCGCGAGGCCCGGCAGCGCGGCGCCCGCGGCATCGGCCAGGTACACGCGGACCCCGGCCGCCGGCCGCAGCGTCAGCGGCCTACCGGCCTCAGCCTGGCGCAGCGCGTAGGCGGCGGCCTCGTCGGCAGCGACCTCCACCGTGCCCGTCAGCGCCACCCGCGGCGCTGGCGTGGCCCGGGGGGCCTTGCTGGCCGGCGCAGGCGTCGGCGCGGCAGGCTCGGCCGGCCCCTGACAACCGGCGGCCAGGATGGCGGCAGCCAACGCTGCAGCCGACCACGTGCGCCGCGCGCCCCCCGATGCGCTGCTGGACCTCACCACGTTTCGTGCCTCCTCCGTCATCGGGCGCCCGCCACCCGGGCCGATCGCCCCTCGCAGCGGGGGCCTTCACCGCCGGGAAGCACCGGCCAGCGCCCCCGCGCCACCGGCGTTGTACCCACGCAACAGGCGAGGCCGCCGGCCGGCGCGCCGCCCCTCAGGCCAGCCCCACCAGCTGCCGGCTCACCGCGTCGAGGCGCTCGGCCGCGGCATCGTCGTGGGCGTGGGGGCTCGGCGAATGCAGCGGCCAGCCCCCCGCGTTGGCCGCGCGCTCCCGGTAAAGCCCGGTCTGGCTGAAGAAGGCCCCGGCGTGGGCCGGCACCTCCGGCGAGAGCAGCGCGTACAGGGTGCTCTGGGTGCCTTCCCACGGCTCCAGCATGCCCGCCAGGCGCAAGAAGGGCTTGAGCGCCACGTCCTGCACCCACACGGGCATCGACTGGCCGATGAGGTTGGTGCGCACCCAGCCCGGGTGCACGCTGACGGCCGTGACGCCGGTGCCCGCGAGCCGCCTCGCCAGGTGCCGGGCATGCAGCACGTTGGCGAGCTTCGACTGCGCGTAGGCCGTCCAGCCGTCGTAGCGCCGGCGCTCGAAGTGGAGGTCGTCGAAGTCGATCACGCCCTCGCGGCCGAAGGCCTTGTCGTGGTAGGCGCTGGAGACGTTCACGACGCGGGAGGGGGCACCCGCCTGCAGCGCGGGCAGCAACAGCTCCGTCAGCAGGTAGTGGCCGAGGTGGTTGGTGCCGAGCTGGGTCTCGAAGCCGTCGACGGTCTTGCCCGGCGGCGTGTTCATGACGCCGGCGTTGTTGACGAGGCCGTGGAGGCGAGCGTTGGCCGCCAGGAAGCCGGCCGCGAAGGCCCGCACGGAGGCGAGGCTGGCGAGGTCGAGCGTGGCCACCTCGACGCTCCCGCGCGGCGACCCGGCGAGGATCTCGGCGCGCACCCGCTCCCCCTCGGCGGGCCGGCGGCACGCGAGGATCACGCGGGCGCCCTGCTTCGCGAGCTGCTGCACCGTGACGAGGCCGATGCCGGAGTTGCCCCCCGTCACGACGTGGGTCTGCCCAGCGAGGTCGGCGGCGAGCAGCTCCGGGGGGCACATCAGGGGGCGGGGCATCAGCATCGGGGTGGCTCCTGGCTCGGGGCGGTGGCAAGAGGGCGGCTTGCCCTGAGCCCCATTGAACCACCTGGGGGGGCATCGCGCACGCCCCCCCCCGGGCCCGCTGCCGGGGGGTGACGCGGCCCTGTCCCCGCCCGGCAGGCTGCCCTGGCAACCCGGCGTGGACGGGTGGCGCTTGCTCGCCGTCGGGGCAGGCCAGCCGGCCTGCGTCGCGGCCGCCTGCGTCAACATCGTGGTCGCCGCCAACGCGGGCCGGGGCCTTCTCGCCCTTCGGCGCCATCGCCGCGTTGTTCGCCGTGCTCGCCGTGAACCCGGACCTGCCCGTCGGGCAGTGGCTGCTCGTGACGCTGACGGCGGGCGTCGGCGGCTCGCTGCTGTCGAGGGGTGGGGCCCGGCCGGCCTCAATCCCCGCCCGCGTGCCCCCGCCCCGGCTCCGCCCCGACGTCCGGGGCGAACAGCAGCGTCAGCACGGCGACGTGGTCGTGTGCCCACCCCAGGACGGCGTCCGGCCGCTGGCGCCACATGTACTCCGTCGTGAGGCGCGTCCCCCGGTTCAGCACGCGCGCCACGCCGACCGTGAGGCGGCTCTGGACGAGGGCGTAAGGGGCAATGGGGCGCAGGTCCCAGGCCAGCTCCTGCGAGGCCGTCGGCCACCAGCCCCACGCGGCCGGCTGGTAGGTGACGCGCAGCTGGTTCCGGTAGCGCAGCCAGGCCTCGGTGGGCGTCATGCGCCACTCGAGGCGGTTGCGGTCGTTGAGGTGCCAATCGCCGACGGCGCCCTGCACGTTGGGCTCGGCCTCGAGGCGCAGCATCTGGTTGAACAGCCCCGTGGGCGCCTGCTCCGCGTAGGCGCTCGCTTGCAGCCCGAGCAGCAGCCACGGCGTGACCTGCCACAGCGGGCCGACGCGCAGGCTCGACACGCCGAGGCCGCCGTAGCGGTAGGCGAAGCGGCTGCTGGAAACGGCGCGCAGGGCGCGGGGGCTCAGGGGCGACGCGCGCTCCACCGGCACGCGCACCTCCAGCACGTTCCAGGACTCGGCGTCGGCCCGGGCCGGCAAGGCCGGCAGCAGCACGCCCGCCAAGGCCAGCGGCAGCAGCCACCGGATTGCAGTGCGTCTCTCCATCGAGCAGCTCCCTCCACGCGGCCAAGCGTCGGGCGACGCGCGAGCCACCGGCCCGCCCCGGGCTCATACCCGGCGCGACGCCCCCAGGCTCGCCCGGGGTAAGACTCCCTCGGAAGGATCTCCGCCGATGCCCGCACCTGCCACCGCGACCCGCACCCTCGCCTTCAACCGCGCGGTGGAGGCCTCCCCGGGCGCGCTCGACCTCACCGTCGCCGCGGGCCGCATCGCCGGCACGGTGCCGGCCGCGCTCCGGGGCGGCACCCTGCTCGCGAACGGGCCCGGCTGGACGCGCATCGGGGGGCGCCTCGCCCACCCGTTCGATGGGCACGGCTACGTGCGGGCCTTCGACTTCCTGCCCGACGGCGGCTGCCGGCTGCGCGCGCGCTTCGTCGAGACCCGCGTCTACCGCGACGAGGCGGCGGCGGGCCGGCTCCTGCACCGGGGGCTCGCCACCAACCGCGGCCCGCGCTTCTGGCACAACCTCGGCCCCGGACAGCCCCGCAACGTCGCCAACACGTCCATCTACGCCTGGGCCGGGCGCCTGCTGGCCGCCTGGGAGGGCGGGCTGCCCCACGCGCTGGACCCGCAAACGCTCGCCACCCTCGGCGAGGAGACCTTCGACGGCACCCTCGCGGGGCAGGCGATCCTCGCCCACATGCGCCACGACGCGGGCCAGGGGCGGCTCGTCTCGTGTGCCCTCAAGATGGGTCGCGACACGGGCCTGACCTTCCGCGAGCACGACGCGGCGGGCCGCGTGGTCGCCACGCACCCAGCGACGCTCCCAGGGATGCGCTTCACCCACGACTTCGCCCTGACCCCCGGCTGGTTCGTCGTCGGCGACAACCCCCTGCGCCTCCGCCCGGCCGGCCTCGTGGGCCTGCTGGTGGGGACGGGCACGCTGCTCGGGGCCGTGACGCCAGACAACGGGGCGCCGGGCCGGCTGCACCTCGTCGCGCGCGACGGCTCCGGGCGGACGCGGGCGGTGCGCCTGCCGGACCGGGCCCACGTGTTGCACTTCAGCAACGCCTTCGAGCGGGACGGCGCGGTGATCGTGGACGCCTGCGCCTTTTCGCGCCTCACGCTCGGGGACGAGTTCGGCTACACCGGGCCGGACACCCTGTTCGACCCGGCCCTGCCCGAGGCGCGGGGCCCGCAGCGCCTCTACCGCATCACCATCCCCGCGGGCGCCACCGAGGCCACCTGGGAGCTGCTCACGCCCCACGGCGTGGACTTCCCGCGCATCCACCCGGCCCACGACGGGCTGGACACGCCGCGCCTCTTCGGGGCGACGCGCCGCGACCCGCGTTTCAGCGACCCGTTCGACTCCGTGATCGGGCTCGACCTGCGCGACCGCGAGCGCCCCGCCGACCTCTACACCGTCGCGGACCCCCACACCTTCGTCGGCGAGCCCATCTTCGTGCCGGACCCGGCCGACCCCGCCGCAGGGCACGTGCTCGCGATGCTGACAGACGGCGGCCGGGAGGCCTCCACCCTGGCCATCTTCGACGCCACGGCCCTCGCCCGCGGCCCCGTCGCCCGCGTGCCGCTGCCGCTGCTGCCGCTGGCGTTCCACGGGGCCTGGCTGCCGGCCGGCGCCGCGGGCTGAGGCCGGGCGGCGCGCGGCCCGGCCCTAGGTGTGTGGCAGCAGGTTCCGCTCCAGCACCGCGGGCGGCACGGGGCGCAGGTCCCACACCAGCCCCACGGCCGCGAGCAGGCGCAGGCCGTAGTAGGCGAGGTCGATCTCCCACCAGTAGAAGCCCTGCCGCGCGGACGCCTGGTGGTGGTGGTGGTTGTTGTGCCAGCCCTCGCCGAGCGTCAGCAGCGCGAGCCACACGTTGTTGCGGCTGTCGTCCGGGGTCGCGAAGCGGCGGGTGCCCCACTGGTGCGACAGCGAGTTGATCGTGTAGGTGGCATGCCACGTCACCACGGTGGAAATGGCGAAGCCCCAGATGACCAGCTGGCCGGCGTTCGTCCTCAGGCCGGGGGCCCAGGCCTCGAGCGCCGCCCCGAGCAGGGCGAGCCCCCCCAGCAGGCCCAGCGGCGCCACCCAGTCGAAGCGGTCGAGCCAGCGAAGCTCCGGGAAAGCCAGCAGGTCCGGCACGTAGCGGGCCTGGGTCTCGAAGCCGGCGCCGGTCATGAACCACCCCGTGTGGCTGCGCCAGAAGCCGTGCTGCACGGGCGAGTGCAGGTCCTCCGGGCGGTCCGAGTGCACGTGGTGGTGGCGGTGGTGGGCGGCCCACCAGATCGGCCCGCGCTGCACCGCGGTGTTGCCCAGCAGGGCCATCAGGAACTGGATGGGCCGCGAGGTCTTGAAGGCGCGGTGCGAGAAGTAGCGGTGGTAGAAGCCCGTGATGGCGAACATCCGCACGAGGTAGAGCCCCACGGCGATCGCCACGGCCGTCGGGCTGACGCCCGTGAACCAGGCCAGGCCGCACAGCAGGTGCACGGCAACGAAGGGCAGGCAGCGCACCCAGTCCACCCGGGCACCGGCAGCGGTGCCTCCCGAGCCCGCGTCGAACCAGGCAGCCAAGCTCGAGAGTCGCATCAACCGTCCCTTTCTAGCGCGGACCCAGCCCGCGCCCAGATCGTGGCGTCCCTCGCCCGTGCTGTCAACACCGGGCAGCGTCGCGCCGGCGCGACGCCTCGCCGGCCGGGCACCCCCGCATTGCAACAGGGCGGCAGGCCCGTGGTAACAGGCCATGGGGCGGCCCGCTGCCCCCAGCACCGCCCCCAACAGTGAAAGAACCCTGCAACCAGGGCCGGGCCTGGCAAAGGTGGCCGACCAGCCACCCCCGCTGCGACATTCAATGACACGTCCTTAACGCATCCTTACCCCCGCGAGCCGATCTTGGGACCCGCGCGAAACCGCGGCGCACGAGAAGGATGGGGAGCGCGCAAGAGGAGCTTGCCCATGTACACCATGCCGTCCACCTACCCCGTGATGCCCGCCCAGCCGCCCTTGGCCGGGCCATCGGGCCCCGCGGTCGCGCCGGCGGCCGTCGGCCCGACCCAGCTCCTCGCGGGCGCGGCGGCCGGCCTCCAGAGCGCCCGCGCCTGGCAGAAATCGCTCAGCGCGTCGCGCCGCAGCAGCCGCCCACGCTACCAGGGGGACTATGGCGGGTCGTACGGCGGCTACGATCGCCAGGGCCACTACCGCCAGGGCTACAGCCGCCGGAGCAACGCCCAGGTCGGGGTGGGCGCTGGCACCCGCGTGGTGGATCGCCTCGCCAACGCCGTGCGGTCCTCCGTCGTCTGGGGCGCCGTGATCTCGACGGGCCTCAACCTGTGGGCCCTGTCCGAGCGCCGCATCACGGGCGCTCAGGCCAGCGCGAACGTCGTCGGCGACGTGATGGGGGCCGCCGTGGGCGGTGCCGCGGGCGCGGTGGCCTCAGCCGCCGGCACGGCGCTGCTCGGGGGCATGCTCGGCACGGGCCTGATGATGTGGCTGACGGCGGCGGGCCTCGGCATCGCGGGCTACGTGCTGGCCGACGCCTGGCTCCGGCAGACGCGCTTCTTCAACGACGTGCAGGCCGGCGTGCTGCGCATGTTCAGCTGATGCAGCCTCCCTTGCGCGATGCGCGGCAGTGCGTAAAAGGCAACTTGCCACCGCTCGCTCGATGGGAGGTCTGCCCGTGCCCAGTCCCTGCGCGCTTGCCCTTCGCCTGACCCTGGCGCTGCTCCTCACGGGCTGCCACACCCAGGTGGGCCTTCCCCTGTCAGCCGCCGAGCCCCGTGCCGAGCGCCAGTTCCCCCGGGCGCAGGCGCACGTCCCGGAGGCAGCCCCCGCCCCCCTGCCCCCGCCGCGGCAGCCCGCTCCGACGCCCTGGCAGCCAGCCCCCACGCCCTGGCAGCCCCCCCCGCCGCACCCCCCGGTGGCGAGCCCCAGCCCGCGGGCTCCCTTGCCCGCGGAGGTGCGCGTGGCCCCCGCCCTGCTCGTGCTGACGGCCGGCGAGGCCCGTGGCCTCAAGGCCACGGTGGCCTACGCGGACGGCACGCTGGACGGGAACGTGACGTGGGCCTCCAGCGACAACCGGATCGTGACGGTGAACCCCACCACCGGCCAGGTCCAGGCCCGTCAGGAGGGGGTGGTAACGGTGGTGGCGGCCTCCGCGCTGGCCCCGGAACGCAAGGCGCTGGTCACGGTGACGGTGCACCGCGGCCTGGTGGAGGAAGCCCTCGTCCGCGTCGAGCCTCGCAGCGCCAGCCTGCGCGTCGGCGAGACGGCCGAGCTGACGGCCACGGTGCAGCTGTCGGACGGCACGCTGTCCCCCAACGTGGCCTGGACCAGCACCAACCGGGCCGTGGCCCTGGTGAGCGGGGCCGGCCTCGTGACGGCCGTGGGCCCCGGCCGCGCCACCATCACGGCCGTCTCGACGGGGGATGGGACACGGCGCGCCTCGTGTGAGGTCACGGTCACGGAGTAGGGCTACCAGAAGCGGAGGCGACCGGGCCCCAGGCCACGATCATCCGTGGCGGTCGCGGCGCTGAGCGGCCCCGGAGCGGAGGAGGACCAGCGATGCGGCGACACGTCGGGGCGTGGGTGGCGGGCCTGATGCTACTCGGCGCCTGCCAGCAGCCGACGAGCACGGGACCGCGCGCGTTCGGGCGGCAGGTCGAGAATGAGCCCATGGCGCGCTTCGCGGCTTCGTTCGAGGCCCCGGCCTCGCTGGCGCCGGCCATCCCCGCTGGGGTGGCCCCCGCGCCGTCGGCCCCGGCCCCCCTCGTGGCGCCGAGCGCCGCTCTCCCCGCGAGCCCCCCCGCGCCACGACCCTCCGGCGGCATCCGCGTCACCGTCGACACCCGCGTGCTCGAGGTCGGCGCCAGCGCCGACCTTGCAGCGATGGTCCGCACGCAAGCGGGCGCCGTCTTCCCCTACCCCCTCACATGGCGCTCCAACGACGAGGCCATCGTCACCATCCTTGAGGCGCACGGCAAGGTGCAGGGGGTGGGCCCCGGCACCACCGTCGTCACCGGCGTGGCGACGGACAACGCCGCGCTGCGCGTGGCCATCGAGGTGACGGTGGAGCCCCGCCCCGAGGTGCGCGCGCTCCAGACCCGGCCGGCGAGCGCCACCACCCACGTGGGCGAGCAGCTCGCCCTCGCGGCCGAGGTCACGCTGGCCGACGGGCAGATCAACGGCAGCGTCCGCTGGAGCTCATCAGACGACACGATCGCCACCATCGAGCCCGAGAACGGCCGCGTCCAGGCGCGCCGGCCGGGCCGCGTGACGCTCGTGGCAGCCTACGCGGCCAACCCGCGCCACAAGGCCTTCACAGAGCTGACGGTGGTGTCGGCCCCGACGCCCTCCCCCCGGCCCACTCCGACGGCGACGCCGAGCAGCGCCGCCGGGCGCCTGGCGTCGCCCGCGGCCTCCAGCACGCCGGGGATCGTGGCGGTGACGCCGCCTCCAGCTCAGATACCGACGTCGACGCCCAGACCAACGCCCACGCCCACCCCAACCCCAACGCCGACGCCGACACCAACGCCGACGCCGACGCCCAGGCCAACCCCGACGCCCACCCCAACCCCCGCCGTGGTGTGGAATCACACCGTGCGCTACCCGCTGAACGGAGGCTTCAGCGGCGGGACGTCCGACAGCCGGGACGAGCTCTGGCTGGCCGCCACGGCCGGGCTTGGCAGCCTGCAGGCGCATGGACAGGTCGGAGAGGTGACGCGGAAGGTCACGACGGCGACGCCGTGGCCTGCGCCCGGGGCCAGCGGGGAGCGCAGCACCGGCGTCTTCGGCCTGGAACGCGGCGGCAACCTTTGGGTGGGCGTGAACCACGAGTACCGCCCGAACATCTATCAACAGGCGCAGATCACCCGGAGGGCCAAGCGGATGACGCCGGACGGCAAGGTGCTGGCGACAGCCGACCTCCGGGACATCGAGCCCGTGGCGATGGTGGGAGACAGCCAGGGCAACGGCTGGCTGGCGGGCGGTGGGCTGACCAAGGTCTCTCCGAGCGGCCAGGTGCTCGCCACGTACCAGCTGCCGGTGACCGCCTTGCTGATCGATGAGGCGGACCTGTTGTGGGGCCTCAATAGCAGCTCCCTGCTTCAGGTCCGGGACGGCCTCCAGGTGGGCACCCTCAAGCTGCCCGTCACGGGCACGGCGCTTGCCTTCGACCCGCTCGGCATCTGGGTGCTGACCCCCGAAAAGGGGCTCGCCGTGCTGGTGGATCGCAGCGGCCGGGAGGTCTTCCGCCAGACCACCCAGGCGGCCAAGGCGATGATGGTAGATGGCCGCGGCAACCTCTGGCTGCTTCAGGATTCATCGAGTGGCTTCTACCTGTTCAAGTACGTGCGCGGCACACCGTGACCCGACTTGCGCCCACGCGTGGCCTCCCTGCGGCCAGGAGCGTCCCGGCCCTCGGAGACGTCTAGAACGGCGTGAAGCAGGGGAATGAACGAGGCGTACCCCGTGACCGGGCGGGCCCCTGCCCGCCGAGCGCCCCAAGGGCGCGGAGGCCCCGAATGCTCCTGTTCCTTGGCTGGCTGCTCCTGGGGGGCGTTGGCCTGGCGTGCTATTTCCTGTATCGCCTCACGACGGCCGCCGGCGCACGACCCGACGCATCCCCCTTGGAGACCGGCGGTGCGAACGCGCACCCACTGGCCGGCCTCCACTGGGTGCCAGAGGCCTACGACCCGCCCGGTGAGGCCTGGGAGGGCGCGGACCCGGAGGAATGCGAGGACGATGCCCCCGCCTGGGCCGAAGACGGGGCGGCCTGGGACGAGGCGGACGGCTGGGGCCACGACGACGGTGGGTTTGACGCGGGCGGCTACGACGGTGGGTTTGACGCGGGCGGCTTTGATGGCTGAAGCGGGCGGTGCAGGGCGTGACGCCCTGAAGCCTCTGGCCCGCCCCAGGGCTCGCAGCAGGCGTGCCGGGCAGCCGGCTGGCCTCGCCGCCGTCGGCGCCCTGAAGGCCCGAGCAACCCCCGCACGATCGCCTCGGCGTTGGCGTAGGCGTGCGCCTCCACCGGCTGCCGCCGGTAGGCTGGTATCGCCCGCCAGGCGGCACCCTTGCGTTAAAACTGAGTCCCCGTCCCTGAAACCTGCCTTAACGAGCTGCCACAGGGGCCGTGCTACAATCGCGCCTGGAACGTCTACCGGCCAGCCCCCGGTACGCCCCCGCCTCGCAGGTCCCCCATTGCCCCCCATCACGCCCTGCATCTGGTGCGACACCAACGCCACCGAGGTGGCCGCCTTCTACACCGGCCTTTTCGCCGACGGGGCCATCCAGCACACGAGCCACTACGCGGAGGGCATGCCGATGCCCGCCGGCACGGTCCTGCTCGTCGAATTCACCCTGGCGGGGCAGCCCTTCCAGGCCCTGAACGGCGGCAAGCAACTCCCCCTCACGCCCAGCCTCTCGTTCTTCGTGGAAGCCGGCACGGCGGACGCGATCGCGCCCCTCTTCGGCGCGCTGGCCGAGGGGGGGAAGGTCCTGATGCCCCTCGATGCCTACCCCTGGAGCCCCTGCTATGCCTGGGTGCAGGACCGCTTCGGCGTCTCATGGCAGCTGCGCCTCGTGGAGGATGCCCCCGCCGGCCCGCGCATCGTGCCGAGCCTCATGTTCTCCGACGCCCGGCAAGGGCAAGCTGGGGCCGCCCTGGCCCACTACACCAGCCTCTTCCCGGACAGCGCCGTGCTCCACGTCGATCGCCCGGGCGGCACCGCCGAGGGCCCCATCACCTACGCGCGGCTGCGCCTGAGCGGGCAGCCCTTCGTGGTGATGGACAGCCCCGTCGACCACGGCTTCACCTTCACGGACGGCCTGTCGCTCAGCGTGATCTGCCCGGACCAGGCCGAGGTCGATCGCCTCTGGGAGGCCCTCACGGCCGGCGGGCAGCCGGGCCCTTGCGGGTGGCTGACGGACCGCTTCGGCGTCTCGTGGCAGATCGTGCCCGAGGCCCTCGTCGCCCTGCAGCGCCGGGGCGACGCGGTGGCGGACGGCCGGATGTTCCAGGCGATGATGGCGATGGGCAAGCTGGAGGTCGCGGCCCTCGTGGCCGCCTGGCACGCGGGAGCGCCGACGGCGGGCGGGTGACGGCTCTCTGGCAGGTGCCTCGACGGCTCCCGGCGGGTATGCCACCGGCACCCTGACAGGAGGTCTCCCCATGGCCCGCACCAGCACCTACCTCAACTTCCCCGGCACCACCGAGGCCGCCTTCGCCTTCTACCGCGAGGTGTTCGGCACCGAGTACGCCCAGCCGATCCAGCGCATGGGCGCTGCGCCCGCCGGGGGCCCGCCGCTCTCGGAGGCCGAGCAGCAGCTCGTGCTGCACGTCGAGCTGCCCATCCTGGGCGGGCACGTGCTGCTCGGCACGGACGCCGTGGCCTCGATGGGCCACGCCCTGACGATGGGCAACAACGTCCACCTCAACCTCGAGCCCGACACCCGCGCCGAGGCCGAGCGCCTGTTCGCCGCGCTGGCCGAGGGCGGCACGGTCGAGATGCCGCTACAGGAGATGTTCTGGGGGGCCCTGTGGGGCTCGCTGACCGACCGCTTTGGCCTGAAGTGGATGGTGAACTGCGCGGCGCCGGCCTGACGCCCCGCAGCCCGTCCCGGGCCAGCCGGCCTCAGGGCCTCCCGGCTAGCCCACCCGCGCCGGCTCGAACACCAGCACGCGCCCCCACGTCGGGTACAGCGTCGCCGCGGCCGGCCGGCCCCGTCGCACGGGGAAGGCCTCGCCGGGGTTCAGCACGTCCACCCAGCGCCCCTCGCGCCCGTCGGGTGGCTCGAGCGTCATCGTCACGGGCCGATCGGCCGCGTTCACGGCGACGCGCGTGGCCGTGCCGGCGTAGCGGCGCTCGAAGACGAGTTGCTCGGGCGTCGCCGCGATGGGGTGGTAGTCGCCGCGGCGCAGCGCCGGCAGCTCGTGGCGCAGGCGCGTCAGGCGCGCGATCGCCCGGGCGAGGTCGTGGCTGGTGCGCGGGTCGCCGGGCCGGGGGGGCCGCACCGCCGGCCGCAGCGGGGCGTCCGTCGTCTTCCCCTTGCGCCCCGGCTGCGCCCACTCGCTGCCGTAGTACACCGAGGGCACGCCCGGCATCGTGAAGAGCAGCACGTGCAGGGGAAACAGGTGGGCGGGGCGCTCGAGCAGGCTCGCGATCCGGTCGACGTCGTGGTTGTCGGCGAAGGCGTACAGCGGCAACCCCCGGTAGACGCCGCGGGGCCCGAACTGCCGCGCGAGCGCGTGGGCGATGCGCCCGTAGTCGCGGGCGTTGTGGGCCTTGTGGAGGCCGTCGTAGGCCTCGTAGTTGGTGGTGGCGTCGAGCGCCTCGCCGTTGGCCCACTGGCTGTAGTCGCCGAGCACCACCTCGCCCATCAGCCAGAAGTCGGGCCGCAGGGCCTTGCAGTGGGCCGCGAGGTCCCGCAGGAAGCCGTGGTCCATCACGTCGGCGGCATCGAGGCGAAGGCCGTCGATGTCGAACTCCCGGATCCAGGCCGAGACGGCCTCGAACAGGTGGGCGCGGACCTCGGGGTGCGTCAGGTCAAGCTTCACCAGCTCGTGGTGGCCCGCCCAGGTCTCGTAGTCGAACGGGTCCCCGGCCGGGTTGCCACGGTCGAAGCGCAGCCCCTTGAACCAGGCGGCATAACGCGACCGCGCCCCGTGCCGCTGGAGGTCGCGGAAGGCGACATGGCGGCGGCCGACGTGGTTGAGGACGGCGTCGAGGATCACGCGAAAGCCGGCCGCGTGCAGCGTGCGCACGAGGCGGGCCAGCGCGGCGTTGTCGCCGAGCCGGCGGTCGACACGGAAGTAGTCCGTGGTGTCGTAGCCGTGCGTGACGGACTCGAACAGCGGCCCGAGGTAGAGCGTGTTCACACCCAGGGCCTGCCAGTGCGGGATCCAGGCCTCCAGCTCGTCGAGGCGGTTCACGGGCGCGGCGTGGCCGTCGTTGCGGGCCGGGGCCCCGAGGGCACCCAGGGGGTAGAGGTGGTAGACGATGGCGTCATGCGCCCAGTCGGCGGACACGGCGGGCTCCGAGCCGGCGCACGCCGGCAGCTGGCGGGGGAGGGCTCCTCGACGAGCCGCGTCCACGCGCGGGGGATGGCCGGTCGCGCCGTTGCGACCATTTAATCTAAATATAACATTTCTGGCCGCCCGGCGCCGGCGGCCGTCAGTCCAGCTTGAAGGCCCCGGCCGGCAGCGGCGCGTCGAACTGGAAGGTCTCGATCTCCACGCGGAAGGCCCGCTCGGGGCCGTCATAGGCCTCCAGCGCGAAGGGGAGGCGGAGCTTGTCGTCGAGCCAGATGAGCTCGCGATCCGTGCCACGCAGCAGTTGCGGCCCGCGGGCCTCCAGCACCGTCATCGGGCGACCCAGGAAGGTGTCGGGGCCGACGTAGCGGAAGCTGGTCTGCGGGTCCGCCATCACGCGCCGGACGCTGGCGATGCTGATCTCCCGGATGCTCCAGCCCCGAATGCCCGCGAGGCGGGGGTCGTCGGCGGCCGGCGTGAGCTTGACGGGCAGCCCGAAGAAGCGCGTCTTGACGTCACACGTCTCCCCCCCGTACCAGACGAGCTTGGTGCCCACGCCGGCGGGGATGGCGGTGGACTCCAGCATCTCGAAGGCCGTGCCGTGGGGCTTCTCCAGCCACAGCCGCGTGCGCGTGACGTCGACCCGCTTGCCCACGCGGGTCTCGGACCGGATGCGGCCCTGGTAGGTCCGCACGGCCTCGTAGGCCTTCAGGAAGGCCTGCACGAGGGGCCGGACCCGCGGGTCTTCCGCCGCCAAGGCTGGCCGGGGGGCCAGCCAAGCGAGGGCCACGGCGAGGGGAAAAAGCGATCGCAGGCGCATACCCGACATCTTCCCCGTCCACCGCACAGGCAAACCCTCGGCGGCCCCCGCCAGCCCTCAGGGCTCCTCGCTCGTCCCCGCAGCCTCGCCCTCGGGCGCGGGCTCCTCCGGGCAGAGCTGGAGGCGCAACATCGTGATGCGGTGCCCCTCCATCGCCTCCACCACCAGCCGGTGGCGCTCGAACTCGACCACGTCGTCCAGCAGGGGCTCGCGCCCGAGCTGGCCGAAGACCAGCCCGGCGATGGTGTCGTAGTCCTCGCTCGAGAGCTCCGTGCCGAAGCGTTCGTTGAAGTCGACGATACGGACCTTGCCATCGAGGCGGTACACCCCCGCCTCGAGCGGCACGATCTCGACCTCGGGCTCGTCGAACTCGTCCTCGATCTCACCGACGAGCTCCTCGAGCACGTCCTCGAGCGAGATCAGGCCCGCCGTCCCGCCGAACTCGTCCATCACGATGGCCATCTGCGTGCGGCTCTTCTTCATCTCGGCGAGCAGGTCGTCGACGGGCTTGCTCTCCGGCACGAACGGCACCGGCCGCAACAGGCCGCGCAGGTTGAAGTCGGCCGGGCTGCGGTCGTCCGCGAGGAACTGGAAGAGGTCCTTCGCGTTGAGCACCCCGATGATGTCGTCGATCGAGTCCCCGTAGACGGGCATGCGCGTGTGCTGCTCGGAGACGACCAGCTTCACAACCTCGGCGAAGGTGGCCGTCACGGGCAGCACCTGCATGTCGGTGCGCGGCACCATCAGCTCGCGGACGCGCCGATCGGAGAAGGCGAAGACCTTGTGGAGCATCTCCTGCTCCTGGGCCTCGAGGATGCCGACCTCGTGCGAGGCGCTCACGATGCGCTTGAGCTCGTCTTCGGTGTAGACCAGGTGGTGGTGAGGCGCAGCCGGGATGCCGAGGCGATCCAGGAAGAACTGCCCGGAGCAGTTCAGCACGTGGATGAACGGCGTGCACACCGAGGCGACCAGCTCCAGCGGCAGGGCCGTGTAGAGCACCGTGGGTTCGGTGCGTTGCAACGCCATCGCCTTCGGGATGAACTCGCCGAGCACGATGTGCATGTACGTGATGATCACGAAGGTCGCGGCCACGGCCACGGAGTGCAGCAGGGTGGCCCCCATCAGGCCCGCCACGCCGAGGACGTTCAACAGGTGGGTCAACAGCGTGGCGACGGTGGGCTCGGCCACCCAACCCAGGGCCAGCGAGGCCAGCGTGATGCCGATTTGGGAGGCCGACAGGAAGCGGTTGGGGTCCGCCTTGGCGCGCTGAATGATGCGGGCGAGGCGGTTGCCCTGCTCGACGAGCTGGTCGATGCGCGTCTGCCTGACGCTGACGAGCGAGAACTCGGCAGCGACAAAGAAGCCGTTGGCGGCCACGAGCAGCAGCACGACCGTCAGGTTGAAGGCGATGGTGGCGAGGTCGAGGGGGGGGACGGACAGGGCTGGGTCGGCGGGTGACATACAGGCGGGCGGGCTCCAGCTGGGAGCAGGACCGCGCGGGACCTCCTTGGGTGAAGACGAGACGCCTCATGGTAACACATGGAAGGCCCGCCTCCTCGCCAGCCGCGCCGCGGGCCCACGGCCTGGGCCACGCCGTGGCCTGCCGGGCCACGCCGGCCCGCGCCGTTAGGCCAAGGCCGCCCGGGGGTACGCTTGCGGGGGGCTGACCGCCCCGCGCGCCGGAGGACCTCACCCGTGGAACAGCTCCAGCAGTACCTGGCCCAGGTGCCCGTGCTCGCCGACTTGCTCGCCGAGGCCGTGAAGGGGGCAGGCAAGGCCCCCGTGAACTCGGACGAGCAGCGCGTCGTGCTCGAGCGGCTGCACGCCGACGTGATGAACGACTTGAAGGCGCGCCGCGCCATCTACGGCACGCGCTTCAACCAGGGGGCCGAGCGCACCTGCCCGGCCTGCCAGGCCACCTACGCCGGCGACTACATGGAGTTCAACAACGCCGCCACCGGGCGCTCCGCCGTCTGCGACACCGTGCTCGTGCACGCCTTTGCGGCCCACGGGCACCTCGTGGTGACGGAGTCGCAGTTCAACACGTCGGGCATCCGCGTCGCCGAGATCACCCGGGGGCTGAACCTCCCCGAGCTTGCCCGCGTGCTGGCCGACAGCGCCTGCCCGCCCGAGGTCGTCGCCGAGGCGCAGGCGGCGGCAGCCAGCCAGGAGCAGCTGCTCGCCCCGACCCGCGTGACCCTCGCCCATCAGCACTGAGAGAGGCGCAGCCCGATGTCCTTCCAGGCCCAGATCGACGACTCGCCGCTTGCCGCCGTCATGCGCGCGGCCATCGCCCAGGGGGCGGCCGACATCCACATCAAGGTCAACCTTCCCCCGCTCTTCGTCGTCAACGGCGCCGTGACACCGATGGCCGGCTGTCCGGCGCTGCCGCCGGAGGGGGCCCGCCAGCTCATGTACGGCGTCCTGCCCGAGGCCAAGCAGCGCCTCTTCGAGGAGCGGCTGGAGATCGACACCTCCTTCGAGGTCACGGGCGTCGGCCGCTTCCGCGTGAACCTCTTCCACAACGACCACCAGGTCGCGGCCGTCATCCGCGTCATCCTGCCCAACATCCGCAGCGTCGAGGCCCTGGGGCTCCCGCCCGCCGTCAAGAACGTGATCTTCGAGCGGCAGGGGCTATTCCTGGTCACGGGCCCCACAGGCTCGGGCAAGACCACCACGCTGGCGGCCCTGATCGACCTCTACAACAGCACCAAGGCGGGCCACCTCGTGACGATCGAGGACCCCATCGAGGTCAAGCACATGCACAAGCGCTGCGTGGTCTCGCAGCGCGAGGTGGGCGAGGACACGCAGAGCTTCACGCTGGCCATCAAGTCCGCGCTGCGGCAGGCCCCCAACATCATCCTGATCGGCGAGCTGCGCGACCGCGAGACGATCGAGCTGGCCCTCAAGGCCGCCGAGACCGGCCACATGGTCTTCTCGACGCTGCACACCAACGACGCCGTGCTCACGATCAACCGCGTCATCAACGCCTTCCCGCCCCACGAGCAGGAGCCCGTGCGGATCCAGCTCGCGAACGCGCTCAAGGGCGTGCTCTCGCAGCGGCTGGTGCCACGCTGCGACCGCCCCGGGCGCGTGCCCGCGGTGGACTTCCTCATCTGCACGCCCACGGCCCGCGAGGCCATCTTGAAGAACCAGATCGACAAGCTCTACGAGGTCGAGAAGAACGGCCTGCTCGAAGGCATGCAGAGCATGAACCAGAGCCTGCTGAACTTTTACCAGGCGGGCGTGGTCGACTTCGACACCGCCATGAGCTACTCGGAGAACCCCGCAGAGCTCGTGCAGATGCTGCGCAGCCAGGTCCGGACGGTCTTCACGGGCACGCGCTGACGCCGTCTGTGACCGGGCGCACGGCCGACCCTAAAGCCTGAGGGACGACGGTCCGACGTACTTCTTGGAGCCCCGAGCCCCCGAGGAGACAGGACCATGATGGTTGCCCGCGCCACGTTGCTCGCCTGCCTGGCCCTGGCCTGCACGGCCTGCCAGCTGCCCCCCGGCTACGTCGCCCACCTGCAGGGCGGCGCGGGCGCCGACATCCCCGTCAGGGCCGACCAGCCGCTGCGCTGAGCGTGGCCGGCGGCCCCTCACCCGCCCGGGGTGATGACCAGCTTGCGCCGCCGGATGCTCACGGACAGCAGCAGCCCGATGGCCGCGGCGTTGGTCAGGAGGCTGGTGCCCCCCGCGCTGATGAAGGGCAGCGGGATGCCGGTGACGGGCATGATGCCGATCGTCATGCCGATGTTCACGAAGAAGTGGAACAGGAACATGCTGACGATGCCGACGGCCATGAGGCTGCCGTAGTCGTCCTTCGCGCGGGACGCGATGGCGATGCCCCGCCAGACCACGAAGAGGTACAGCGCGACGAGCGCCACGCCGCCGACGAAGCCGAGTTCTTCCCCCACCACCGAGAAGATGAAGTCCGTGTGCTGCTCGGGGATGAAGTGCAGCTGGGTCTGGGTGCCCTCCAGGAAGCCCTTGCCGTAGGCGCCGCCAGAGCCGATGGCGACCTTGGACTGGATGATGTGGTAGCCCGAGCCGAGCGGATCGGCCTCCGGGTTCATGAACACCACGAGCCGCTGGCGCTGGTAAGGCTTCAGCAGGCCCCACAGCAACGGGATCGCGAAGGCCGCCACCACGTTTCCCGCCACGAGCAGCCCCCGCCAGAGTGGCGCGGCCTTGAAGAAGCGCCAGGCCCACACCCCCAGCCCCGCGAGGTAAGCGGCCCAGAGGGGCCAGCCAATCAGGCTCGCCGACACGCTGAGGGCAGGCGAGAGCAGGGCGAACATCGTGGCGCCCGGCAGCCCGGACCAGAACAGCATCCCCAAGGTGATCGCGCAGAAGACCAGCGAGGTGCCGAGGTCGGGCTGCTTGAAGATCAGCGCGAACGGGATCGCGACGTGGAGCGCCACCGGCACCAGCACCCCGGCATCTCGGGCTGGCCGCATCGACAGCAGCTTGGCGAGCGTGATGATCAGGGCGAGCTTGGCGAACTCCGAGGGCTGGATGGTCATGAAGCCAAGGTTGATCCAGCGCTGGGCGCCGAGGGCGCTGTGCCCCGTCACCAGCACGGCGGCCAGCAGGCCGATGTTGCCCCAGTACACCCAGCGCGACAGGCTGAAGAGCCAGGCGTAGTCGTAAAACAACATCGCGAGCATGGCGACGACGGCCGGCACCACGTAGATGAGCTGGCGCTTGACCTCTTCAGGCCCCGCCGCCGTCCCGTGGGTGGCGCTGAAGATGGCGGCCAGGCCCGTGATCAGCAGCATCAAGACGGCGACGAGCAGGCTCCAGTCGAAGCTGCGCCATTGCCGGTTCTCGCTGAGCGCCGTCGCCACCGCCCCGCCCCTAGTCGCTGGGCTCGGTGCGCTCGCTGGGGGTCTGGGCCAGCAGGGCCTCGGCGGAGTACCAGGCGTCGCGGACGAGCTTCGGCCGCTCGTCGCCTTCGTCATCCATCTTGTGGAGCAGGGCCCCGACGTCGGGGCTCTTGAGGGTGCTGAACCGACGCACGGGCAGGGTCACGGTCTTGGCCGGCTGGGCGACCTCGATGGCCGAGGCCCCGGACCGACCGACGCCGGCCGCAGCTGGCTCGCCCGCCTCGGCCACGACGGCCTCGTCGACCTCGGCCTCCGCCTCGGCCGCAGCGGGCTCGGGCTGGACCTCGGCCGCTTCGCCGACCTCAGCATCGGGGATTTCGGCAGGCGCCTCGGGCGTGGCGGCCTCGTCAGCTGCGTCTGCCGGCGCGACGGCCGCCTCGGCAGCCTGCTCGTCGCCACCAGCCTCGCCGTCCTGCTCCCGCTGCAGGGCGTGCATCGTCTCGAAGGCCTCGCTGGCCTCGAGCTCGGTCTTCACGCGCTTGATCGGGATGTTCAGGACCAGCCCGATCGCCCCCTGCTCGCGCTCGAGCTGGACGTCGAGGGCCTCGGTGTCGATTTCGACATACTTGGAGAGCACCGCCACCATCTCGGTGCGGATCGCCTCCATCATCGTCGCGGGGATGTCCGTCCGGTCGTGCATCAGCACGAGCTTCAGGCGGTCCGTGGCCGCAGTGCGGCTGCTCACGGCCTCGGGGCGACCCAGCAGGCGCCCGAAGAAGCTACTCAAGCCCATCGTGTCCTCCTGCCTACTTGAAGAGGCTCTTCAGCTTGTCGATGAAGCCGTTGCCCGCGTCCAGGTTCATGAACGGCACGTCCTCCCCGAGGAGGCGCCGCGAGACGTTCAGGTAGGCCTGACCGGCGCGTGAGCCGTTCTTGCTGAGCACGGCGGGCTCGCCCCGGTTGGTCGAGGTGATGATGCTCTCGTCGTCCGGCACGACGCCGAGCAGCTTCACGCTGGAGCCGAGGATGTCGAGCACGTCGTCCACGCTCATCATCTCCTTCGACTTCACCATCGCCGGCCGGACGCGGTTGACGATCAGGCGGTTGTTGGCGATGGCCGCCGTCTCCAGGAAGCCGATGACGCGGTCGGCGTCACGCACGGAGGAGACCTCGGGGTTCGTGACGATGATGGCCTCGTCAGCCCCTGCGATGGCGTTCTTGAAGCCCTGCTCGATGCCGGCGGGGCAGTCGATGAGCACGAAGTCGTACTCAAGCTTCATCTCGTCGATCATCTCCCGCATCTGGTCGGGCGTGATCGCACTCTTGTCGCGGGTCTGTGCGGCGGGCAGGAAGGCCAGGTTCGGCGTGCGCTTGTCCTTGATGAGCGCCTGCTTCAGCTTGGCGCGGCCCTCGACCACGTCCACCGAGTTGTAGACGATGCGGTTCTCGAGGCCCAGCACAAGGTCGAGGTTGCGCAGCCCGATGTCCGCGTCCACGAGGGCCACCCGCTTGCCCATCCAGGCCAGCGCCATCCCGATGTTGGCCGTGGTCGTGGTCTTGCCCACGCCGCCCTTGCCGGACGTCACGACGATGACGCGACCGGGGGTGAGCTGCTCAGGGGTTTCCGCGGACATGAACGTGAGCCTCCGTAGGGCGTGGACCGACGACTAGATGGTGTCGCGCAGCGGCAGGATGTGGATCTCTCCGGCCTGGATGCGCGCGACTTCGGGATACTTGGAGAGCGGGGGCGCCGCGGAGTCCGGGCTGCGGGCGATGAAGCTCGCGATCCGGATCTGGGTGGGGCGCAGGTTGATCGCCACGATCTGGGTCCCCTCGTCGCCGGCCGCGCCGGCGTGCGCGACGCCCCGCAACGTGCCGAACACGATGATGTCCCCCGTCGCGATGACCTCGGCGCCCGGGTTGACGTCACCGCAGATGACGATCGTGCCGAAGTGGCGGATGGACTGCCCGCTGCGGATGGTCTGCCGCATGAAGTGGGCGTTGTTGGGAAGCACCAGGCCTCCCTCGAGGCCCTCGAGGCGCTCGTCGGGCGAGGCGATCGCCTCGACGAGGTCCATCCCGGCAGAGATGACGGCCGACTGGGTCTCGTCGGCATCGGCGCGCGCCGCGGCCACCTCGACGGAAAACCGCTCAGCGAGGCGGGTCTTGAACGCCGCGAGGTCCTCGGCGCCGACGGCCCGGCCACCCAGGTCGAGGATCAACCGTGCGCCTGCGAGCAGGCTCTGGGCGGCCGACAGCTTGGCGTCGACGGCCTGCTCGGCGTCCGGCCACTCGCCGCCGTCCGGCACGCACAGCACCACGCCGCGGGGCGTGCCCTTCAGGGTGACCTCAGCCATGGCAGCGGGCCTTTGCATCGATGAGAGGGGAGGAAACAGGCACGAGGACCTCGGGGCGGGAGCGCCAGGGCGCAAACTTCCCTATTGTACTGCCTTCGCGCCAACCCCGCCACGTGGCGCACCTCTCGACGGGCCGTCGTCAGTCGATCACCGTGGCGCGGCGGATCGTGCCTTCCTTGAGGCCGAAGTACTGGTCGAGGACCTTGCGGGCCACGGGGGCGGCCACGTCCCCGCCGTGCCCCGCCGCCTCCGCGAAGGTCACCACCGCGATGGACGGGGCCTGCTCGGGCCCCGCGCAGACGAACCACGCGTGGGTCTTGGGCTTGCCGCTCTCAGCCGAGCCGGTCTTGCCCGCGATGCCCTTGCCGGGAACGTCGGCGACGACACCCGTGCCAGAGGCCACAACGGCCCGGATGCCCTGCTTCACCACGGCCACGTTGCCCGGCCGCCAGCGGCTCTGCTTGCGGACCTCGTGGGGCTTGCCATCCTCGACGAGGCGCGGGACGAGCACCTTGCCCCCGTTCACGATCGCGCTGATCATCACGGCCGCCTGCAGGGGCGTCACGCTGACGGCCCCCTGCCCGATCGACATGTTTGCAGAGTCTCCGGGCCACCACTTGTCGTGCCACACGCGCTGCTTCCACTCCGGGTCAGGGACCAGGCCGGGGCTCTCGCCGCCGAGCCCGACGCCCGTGCGCTCCCCCAGCCCCGCCTCGCGGGCGTAGCGCGCCATCGTCGTCCCGCCCATCTCGACGCCGAGCTGGTAGTACACCGTGTCGATCGACCACTGCAGTGACTTCACCAGGTTGACGGTGCCGAACCCGGACGATTTCCAGTCGTGGAAGACGCGGTTGCCCACCCTGAGCGAGCCCGTGGAGTTGAACAGGCGTCCCGGCGAGCAGACGCCGGACTCCAGGGAGGCAAGCGCCATCGGGATCTTGAAGATCGAGCCCGGGGGGTAGGCCGACATCGAGCGGTTCACAAAGGGGAAGTTCATCCGCTGGAGGCGCAGCCAGTCGCGGGCGCGGACCTTCTGGCTGAAGATGTTGGGGTCGAAGGTCGGCCGGCTCGCCATCGCCAGGATCTCCCCCGTCTGCGGGTTCATCGCGACGACGGCGCCCGTGAGCTTCTTCTCGTCGAGGGCCTTCTCGGCCACGGCCTGGAGGTCCGCATCCAGCGTCAGCCGCAGGTCTTTGCCCGGCACCGCGGGGATCTCGCCCATGGTCTGCACCAGGCGCCCCCGCGAGTCCACCTCGACGCGCTGGAAGCCGTTCTGGCCGCGCAGGTGGGGGTCCTGGATGCGCTCGATGCCGGCCTTGCCGATGACGTCGCCCCGCCGCATGCCGCGTTCGGGGTGGCTCGTCAGGTCCCCCTCCGTGACCTCACCCGTGTAGCCGAGCACGTGGGCCGCGAGCGCCCCACGGGGGTAGGAGCGCACGGTGTCGGGCTCGATGGACACCCCTGGCAGGTCGGCCTGGTTCTCGGCGATGCGCGCGATAGCCCGCTGGTCGATGTCGGGGATCAGCTTGATGGGGTGGGAGGACTGGTAGCCGAAGGCCTCCACCCGCCGCCGGAGCTCCAGCGCGTCCACGCCGAGCAGCGTGGCGACCCGGTCGATCACCTCGCCGACCTGGGCGCGCTTCATCTTGAGCGGGTAAAGCGCCACGCTGTAGCTGAGGCGGTTGCTGGCGAGCACGTTGCCGTGCCGATCCCGGATGACGCCCCGCGGGGCGAGCTGCGGGATGATGCGGAGTCGGTTGCCCTCGGCCTGCTTCAGGAAGCGGCCACCCTCGTAGATCTGCAGCTGCGCCAGCCGCATTACCAGCACCCCGCCCATCAGGCAGGCCACCGCCATGAACCCCAGGGCCCTGAGCTGCCGCTCCTCGCGCTCATCCACGCCGCGTCACCCCTCGCGCAGCTCGGGGGCGGGCAGCCGGCCCACCACCACGTAAAGCAACACCAGCAAGGCGGCGTTCACGAGGCCGAGGGGCAGCGACATCGAGGCGAAGTGGTCCCAGACGGCCGTGCGGCCCTGCGCGAACAGGAACAGGGCGATCAGCAGCCCCTCGCCGAGCGACGCGAGGATGCCCACGGTGGCCAGGCTCAGCGCGTCGAGCCGGTAGATGTGGGGCTGCACGAGGCCGGCGAGCAGCCCCGCGAGCGCCTTCGTGCCACCGTACAGGAGCCCCGCGCCAACCAGCAGGTCCTGGCAGCCCCCAGCCACGAGGCCGAGCCAGACACCCTGCCGCGGCCCGAGCATGAGGCCCGCAAGGAGCACAAGCGCGAGCACGGGGTCGAGGCGCCACTCGAAGTAGGGCAGCACCGCGAGCTCGCTGGACTCCCAGACCAGCGCGAGCGGCAGGAGCAACCACAGCGCCCGCAGCAGCGTCATGGCGTCGTCCCTGAGGGCTTCGGCGCCGGCTTGGCGGGGGCCGCCCCGGGCCTGGCGGCGGAGGGTTTGGCCGCGTCACCCGCGGCAGGCGACGGCCGGGGGGCTGGCGTGGGGGGGGCGGGCATCGCGGGGAGCCCGGCGGGCAGCACGAGCACCTCCTCGAGGGCGTCAAGGTCGACGGCGGGCACAACGCGGAGGTCCGCGTAGAGCATCGCCTGCACCGAGGTGCCAGGGCGCTCCTTCTCGTTCTGGAGCTGCACGATGCGCCCCACGGGGAGGCCCTTCGGGAAGGTCCCGCCAAGCCCGCTGGAGATGAGGCGATCGCCGATGCGCCAGCGGTCCGGGCGCTCGAGGTAGCGCAGCACGGGCCACTTGTCTCCCTGCCCCTGCATCACGCCCGCGTAGCGGTTGCGCGTGTTCAGCACGGAGACGGCGCTGGCAGGGTCCGTCACGAAGGCCACCATCGCGGTGTTCGCCGCCAGCGTCACCACGCGCCCGACGAGCCCCTTGCGCGTCGCCACGACGCCGTTGAGCTGCACGCCGCGGTCATGGCCCGCATCGAGCACGATCCGCTGGTGCCAGTTGTCGGGGTTGCGACCGACGACGCGGGCCACCAGGGGCTCAACGCCCGTCGGCAGCTGCAGCTTGAGCAGGTCATGGAGCCGGGCGTTCTCGAGGCCCTGCTCCATGCGCGTGTCCAGCAGCGCCTCCAGCTCGCGCACGCGGGCCTCGAGGCGCGCCTTGTCCCGCTCCAGCGTGCGCAGGTCCTTGACCCGATCGATGGTCTGGTTCGTCGCCCCCGTGACGTGGTCCACCGCGCCCAGGAAGGGCCGAAACAGCTCGTGCAGCACCATCGTGCGGCCCGAGATCCAGCTCACGGCGACGGCCGCCCCGAGCAGGGCGGCCAGGAAGGTCAGCTCCCGAGTTGGGACGCGGCGACCGCGTCGGTGGGACGCCATGCCGCCAGGCTCAGTGCTCCACGCCGGTGCCGAGCACCCGCTTGAGGGTGTCGAAGTCCTCCAGCACCTTGCCCGTGCCGAGCACCACGCAGGAGAGAGGGTCGTCGGCGATGTGGACCGGGACCTCGGTGTCATGGCTGATCATCTCGTCGAGGCCCTGCAGCAGGGCCCCGCCACCAGCGAGCACGATGCCGCGGTCGATGATGTCCGCCGCAAGCTCGGGCGGGCACTTCTCGAGCGTGTCGCGCACGGCCTCGACGATCTTGTTCACCGGCTCGAGCATGGCCTCGCGGATCTCACCCGAGGTGATGGTCACGGTGCGGGGCAGGCCGGACACCTGGTTCAGGCCGCGGACCTCCATCTTGAGCTCCTCGCGCAGCGGGTAGGCCGAGCCGAGGCGGATCTTGATCTCCTCGGCCGTGCGCTCACCGATGCTGAGGTTGTGCACCTTCTTCATGTAATGGGAGACCGCCTCCGAGAGCTCGTCGCCCGCGATGCGCTCGGACTTCGCCACGACGATGCCGCCGAGCGAGATGACGGCCACCTCGGTGGTGCCGCCGCCGATGTCCACGATCATCGAGCCCATCGGCTCCGAGACGGGCAGCCCCGCCCCGATCGCCGCGGCCATCGGTTCCTCGATCAGGTAGACCTCGCGGGCCCCGGCCTGCAACGCCGCGTCCATGACGGCCCGCCGCTCGACGCCCGTGACGCCGGACGGGATGCCGATGACCATCCGGGGCCGGAAGACGCCCTGGCGCTCGTGCACCTTCGTGATGAAGTGCTTGAGCATTGTCTCCGTGACCTCGAAGTCGGCGATGACGCCGTCCATCAGCGGCCGGATCGCCACGATGTTGCCGGGGGTGCGGCCGAGCATCTGCTTGGCCTCCTCGCCGACGGCGAGGGCCACGTTGCGCTGGCCCTGCTGGATCGCCACCACGGAGGGCTCCCGCAGCACGATGCCCTTGCCCCGCACGAACACCAGCGTGTTGGCGGTGCCGAGATCGATGCCCATGTCGCGGGAGAAACGGCCGAAAAGGCTGAACACGATGATGACTCGCTTTCAGAGGGTTCCAGGTCCGGGGCGGGCGCCTTCCGGCCAAGGGCCGGGGCCTCCCTCCATGGTGAGGGGCAGGCAGGGCGGGCCGCTGTGACGGACGCGCCTTTTCGAGACGCCGTCCCCGCTCGCCGCAGCGGCGGAGGGGGACAGCGTATTATGCCCCCTGCCGTCGCATCCGTCCAATGCCGCGAGGCGCGTCTCGACAAGGGTCCAGGCGGGCCGACGCGTGCCTGAGCGTCACGGCCCGGCCCCGCCGGGGGCGACCCGCGCCTGCGTCGGGGCGCCGCAGACGCTCACGAAGCCCGCGCGGCCCACCACCAGGTGGTCGAGCAGCGGAATGCCCAGCAGCGTGCCCGCCTCGGAGAGGCGGCGGGTGAGTGCGTGGTCCTCTTGGCTGGGCGTCGGATCACCCGACGGGTGGTTGTGCGCCACCACAACGGCCGCGGCTCCCGCCCGGATGGCCGGCCGGAACACCTCGCGCGGGTGCACGATGACGGCGTCGAGGGAGCCGACGGCCACCACCTCCGCCCGCAACACGCCGTGCTTGCGGTCCAAGCACAGCACGCCGAACCGCTCTCGCTCCGAGCCCCCCACGAGCGGGGCGAGGTGGCGCCAGGCATCCTCGGGGCCCTGGACGCGCCTGGGGGGCCGCAAGGCCCGCGCGGCCAGCCGGTGGGCGATCTCCCGGACCGCCCGCAGCCGGGCGTGGCGCCCGGGGCCGCCGCCCGGCAACGCAGCCACCTCCTCGGCCGTGGCCCCGAGCAGGCCCGTCAGGCCCGTCGGGTCGGTGGCGTCGGCGAACTGCCCGAGCCAGGCCGCCGCCAGCGCGGCAGCTGGCCGGCCCCGGCTCCCGGGGCCTAGCAGCAACGCCAGGAGCTCGGCCTCCGGCATCGCAGCCACCCCACCCGCGACCGGCCGGCGCGGCGGCCGTCCGCCGCGCGCGGGCAGCCCCACCCGCCGGCTCACAGCAGGCTCCAGCCGAGCTCGCGCCAGGCCGCATCGAGGCTGGGCACGGGCAGCCCCACGATGTTGGTGTAGTCGCCCCGGATCTCGGTGACGAGGGCGCCGCCCAGGGCCTGAATGGCGTAAGAGCCGGCCTTGTCGAGCGGCTCGCCCGTCGCGACGTAGGCCGCGATCTCGCTGTCGGAGAGGGCGCGCATCGCCACGTCGCTCACGGCGTGGCCGACGACGCGCCGCCCCTCGCGGGGCGCGAGCAGCGCGTAGCCGGTGAACACCTGGTGCCAGGCCCCGGCGAGCCCCCTGAGCATCCGGCGTGCGTCGGCCGCGTCGGCAGGCTTGCCCAGGATCAGCCCGGCCTGCACCACCACGGTGTCCGCCCCCAGCACGAGATCCGCGTCCGGGTGCCGGGCCGCGACCTCCTCGGCCTTCTCGAGGGCGAGGGCCTCCACCAACCCGGCCGGCGTGATCCCCGGCGGCACGTGCTCGGCCGAGGTGCTCGGGTCGACCTGGGGCGAGAGCCCCAGCTGGCCGAGCAGCATCGACCGGCGGGGAGAAGCCGAGGCGAGGACGAGGCGGGCCTGGCGCAGATCGCGGTGGGTCAAGGGGCTTCTCCGAGCAAGGGGGGGGCTGGGCTGGCACCATAGCACCGGGGCCAGGCGGAGGTCCAGAGAATGGCGCGAGACGGGACGATGCGGGTCCTTGACGGCTGGTGAACGGGGCTGGGGCCGGGGTTATTTATGCATTTCTTAACGCAATCTTTTCTGCTTATTAGCGATAACAGTGGCAGGAGAACGTGCCCATGACGCTCCACTCCCCTCGCCCCAACACCACGGCCCGCCTCGGGCTCGACAGCTACCAGAGCGCCCGCCAGACGGGGGCCCCGCTCGGGGCCTCGATGCTGGCGCCCGTGGCCCGGCCCCAGAGCCGGGAGGAACGCCTGCACCTTGCGATGAGCCCGCTCGCGGACGAGGGCACCTGGTTCAAGCTCGTGCAGTCGCGGGACGTCGAGATCCAGGTCGCGGTGGCCCTCAACGCCCGCGCCACCCGGAACGTGCTCGAGCTGATTGCCCGCACGGGCCACGAAGAGGCCCAGGTGGCCGTCGCGGCCCACCCCCAGATGACGCCCTCCCTGCTGGCCGTGCTGGCCGGATCCGCCAGCCCCCGCGTGCAGGAGGCCGTGGCCTGCCACCCCCTGACGCCGCCGGCCCTGCTCGAGACCCTCGCAGCCTCCCCGCACGCCCCCGTGCAGGCCGCGGCGCTGCGCCACCCCAAGCTGGCCCCCGAGACGATCGCCGAGGCCCTCGAGGGGCCGCAAGCCCGGCGCGAGGGCGTGGCCCGCAACCCCGCGCTGACGCAGGCGCAGATCGCCGGCCTCGCGGCCGCGGCCACCCCGGCGATCGCCTCGGCGCTGCTGCGGCACCCTCGCCTCGACGCCGCGATGTTCGCCCACCTGCTCGCCCACGGCGACGACGCCGTGCTGGCAGCCAGCCTGCGCCACCGGCTCCTGACGGCCGGGGGCCTGGAGGCCATCCTGGAGCGCGCCCCGGGCCAGGCGGTGCGCGAGGCCATCCTCGCCTCGCCGCGCGTCTCCCAGCGGGTGCTCGTGCGCCTGGCGAGCGACCCGGCCCGCCGGGTGAGGGCCAGCGTCGCGCGCCACCCGGACACCCCCGAGGCCACCCTCCTGACCCTGCTGGCAGACCCCGACGAGGACGTCCGGCTGGCGGTGCTGTCGCGCAGCCCCATCAGCCGGGCGGTGTTCGAGGCCATCGCGTTCGGCCAGGACGCGACGCTGAAGGTCGCCCTGGCGTGCCACCCCCACGCGCCGGACGAGGTGCTCGTGGCCCTGCTCGAGACCCGCAGCCTCCACGTGCACCATGCCGTGCTGCGCCGGCCGCGCCTGTCCCCGCGGGTGCTGGCCCGCCTGGCCGCCTCGCCGTTCGCGCCCGTCCGGTTCGAGCTGGTGCAGCGGCCGCAGCTGCCCGCCCTCCTGGCGGAAGACCTCTCGGCCGACCCGGTGTGGGCCGTGCGGGACATGGCCGTCCGCAGCGGCAAGCTCAGCCGGGAGGCCCTGCACCGGCTCGCCACCGACCCCGTGAAGTGGGTGCGCCTCACAGCCACAGGCCGGGCGCCCATGTGGCCGTGGGAGTTCGCCCGCCGCGACGCGGACTTCGCCGCCGCGCTGGGCTGATGTCGGGGCCCGCAGCCGTCCGCCCTGCGGGCACCCCACCCTGTTGACAAACAAGCCAACCCGGGTATGCCTCTGAACAGGGCCGGCGCCGAGCCGTCCCTCAGTGGCCGACTCGCGCCCTGGGGCGCCTGGTTCGAAGAGGACAGGTGGTGGCGATGCGTGACGTGCGTGGCCTGGGTGGCATCTCGCTGGCGGTGGCGGTGGCCGCCTGCCAGCCGCAGCCAGGGGGCGTGACGGCCCGGCTGACGCTGGGCTGGGAGGACCTTGCCGGCTCCCCGCCCGCGCAGGCCGACATCGCGGCCGTCGAGCGGCGCTTCAGCCTGCAGGCCCTCGCCGCCTGTGACGGCGTGATCGCCGTGCTCAAGCCCGGCGTGGCGGCGCCCGCCGGGGCCCGGCGGATCGGGGAGCGCACGTGGGCCCTTCGGGCGGCGTCGGCCTCCGAGGCCACGGCCTGGCTCGCCCGCCTCGAGCGCCACCCCGGCGTGGAGCTGGCCGAACCCGACGTGCAGGTGCAGGCGACCAGCTGGCCGCCCAACGACCCGCTCCATCGCCAGCAGTGGTCCCTGCCGGCGATCCAGGTGCCTGCCCTGTGGGCGCTGACGCGCGGCAAGGAGGCCCCCCTCGTGGCCGTGATCGACTCCGGCGTCGACGCGACGCACCCCGACCTGGCGGGCCGCATCGTGAAGGGCCGGGACTTCATCGACCAGGACGACGAGCCGAACGACCCGCTGGGCCACGGCACGTTCGTGGCGGGCGTGGTCGCCGCCGCCGCCAACAACGGCCAGGGCATGGCGGGCATCGCCCCCGAGGCCAAGGTGCTCGCGGTGCGGGTGCTGGACGACACCGGCCGCGGCCGGGGCTCCAGCGTCATCGAGGGCGTGCGCTATGCCGCGAGCGCCGGGGCGAAGGTGCTGAACCTCAGCCTGGGAAGCTTCTACCCGTCTTCGGCCATGCGGGTGGCCATCGCCGAGGCCCAGCAGCAGGGGTGCCTGGTGGTCGCCGCGGGCGGCAACACGGGCGACGCCACCGCCACCTACCCGGCGGGCTACGCCGGCGTCATCGGCGTCGGGGCCGTCGACGCGCAGGGCGCGCGCTGCAGCTGGTCCACCAAGGGCAGCACCATCCGCCTCGCGGCCCCCGGCCTGGACATCCCCTCGTGCCTGGCGGGCGGGTGGCACGTCGAATCCGGCACCTCCGTGGCCGCGCCCCACGTGAGCGCGGTGGCGGCGGCGCTGTGGGGCCTCGTGCCCCAGGCCACGGCCGCGGAGCTGGACAAGGCCCTCACGACCAGCGGCCCGGCCGTGACGGGCTTCCCGTACGCCTGGGTCCGGGGCCTCGATGCCGCGGCGGCCCATCGCGCCCTCGCCGAGGCAGTGCGGCGCCGCACCACGCCCTCGCCGGCCCCCACCGAGACCACGCGCCCGGACCAGTTCAGCTGGTCGGGCGCGGGGGCGAAGGGCACCTCGGTCTGGGCCGAGTGGGGCACGTTCGTGCCCCGGGACGGCCGCCTGGAGGTGACGGCCGGCTCTCCGAGCTTCACCAGAGACGTGCTGGCGGCCTCCCACGCCGAGCCGTCGCTGCACCACCGGCTCACCCTCGACGGCCTCGCGCCCGCCACCACCTACCGGTGGCGCGTGTCCTTCCTCGACGAGCGCGGCCTGCGGGTCCACGGGGCGGTGGGCACCCTCGTGACGGGCGCGGGCCCGGCCGGGGCCTCGCCGACGCCCTCGCCGCGGCCAAGCGCCCCCATGCCCGCCCCGACCCGGCCACCGGCCACCCCCAAGCCCACGCCACGCCCCACGCCCACCGCCACGCCGGGCCCCACTGCCGGAGGGCTGCCGCTGACGGACCTCCTCGTGCTGCCCACGGGCCCGGGCCTGGTGGTCGCCTTCAACACGGCCGTCGCCACGACGGCCCGCGTGGAGATCTCCCGCAGGCCCGATTTCTCGCTGCTGCTGCGCACGGAGAACCGCAAGGATCCGGCCACGCGTCACGTCATGTTGATCACCGGGCTGCCGAACCACACGCCCCTGTGGCTGCGGATGACCGGAACCAGCGGCAGCCGGGCTGGCACCCCCCAGGTGGTCGGGCCGCTCACGCTGACGCCGTGAGGCGGTGTGGAAGCCGGGCAGCTTCCCGCGCCTCCACCTTGTTTCCCCGAGGCGTGGCGGGGGTAGGAAACTCGGGACGTGCGTCCGGCTGAGGGGCCGGCCCCGTCCGGAGTTTCAATGCGTCAGGGAATCATCATCTTCGCGGAGGCCCACCCGCCCGGCTCGCCGGGCGAACACTCGGTGAGAGCCGCGGTGGAGGCTGCGATGGCGACCCCGGACGCCACCGCGTTCGTGGCTTACGGGGACGCGACGGCCAGCCAGCGGCTGCGGCAGCACGTCGGGGGGCCACCGCCGCGCTTCTTCCCCCAGGCCTCGCGCAAGCGCCTCGGCGAGCGGCTGCAGCAGGCCTACGCCTTCCTGTTCATCCAGGGCTACGAGCGCGTGGCGATCGTCGTGGGGGACCACCCCGTCACGCCCGAGGCCCTCGGCGGCGCCCTCGCGGCGCTGGCCGACGAGCCGCTGCACATCCTGGAGGCCGGGTCGTCCTACGTGGTGGCGGTGCGCCGCCCGGACTTTCCGGTGGTCGCCCCCGTGTTCGAGGAGGTGCCGTGGGAGCGCGCAGGCGCTCGCGAGGCAGCCCTCAAGCGGCTTGCCGAGGCCGAGCAGGCCCCCGAGGCCTCCCCCAAACGTCGTCGCTCCCCCGGAGCCTGACCCAGCCCGCCCAGGAGGTGCCCCGATGGCGATCCGTCCGACCCCACCCGCCCCCGGCGGCCCCCCCGCCGGGCGCCAGGTGTTCAAGCCGCGGGCCTCGGTCTACAAGTTCCAGGCCTTCTTCCCGCTGATCCTCGCGGGCCTCGCCGGCGCCGTGGCGCTTGGCGGCGGGCTGGCCTGGCTCTTCCGCGCCGTGCTGCCGATGTGGTGGATGATCCCGCTGTTCATGGCCTTCCCGGCCCTCTCCATCGGCGCAGGGGCCATCTACGCGCAGCGCCTCACCCGCTCCCGCGTCGTGGTCGACGACGACAGGCTGCTGCTGCTCCAGGGCAACGAGGTCGAGGCCAGCATCCCCTGGAGCCACGTCACGCGCCTGACGGTCCGCAAGGAGCGCGAGGAGGACATCTTCGAGGTGTGGCTCCGCGACCAGTGCGTCCGCCTGCCAGCCGCCTTCTTCGAGCACAGCGACCAGCTCCTGCAGGCCGTGAGCGCCCGCACCCGGCGCCCCTGGGAGCGGGCCCGCCCGAAGCCCGGCCGTCCCGCCTGAGCGTTCACGGGGGGGCCTCGGGCACTGACGGGGCCCCCCCACCCTGAGCCCACCCGGCAGCCCCACGCCCCCCCTTTCCCCCGAGGCCCTCGATGCCCACGCCCTTGCTCCACCCCCTCGTCCAGCTCGTCCTGCTCGCCCTCGTGGTGCTCGAGGGGGGGCTGCTCTGGGGGTTTGCCACCACCGACGCCGTCGGCACGACGCGGGAGCAGGCCGAGTGCCGCGCGCTCGCGACGGAGGCTGCCGCGATCGTGCAGCAAGCGACGCTGGGGAAGGGCGCGCCGACCGAGCCCCTCGCCCGCGCCGCGCGGCTCCAGACGGCCCTGCTCGGGCTGAAGCTCGGGGAAGGCGGCTACGCAGTCACGGTGGACCGCCAGGGACGGTACGCCAGCCACCCGATCCGCGAGGTCGTGGCCGAGGGCCAGACGCTGCGCAGTCGGGCCGAGGAGACCGAGAACGAGGGGCTCGCAATCTTCGCGGGGCTGCTGCCGAAGCAACAGGCCGGGCTGGTGCCCTTCACCACCACCCTGGGCCGTCAGCCCGCCTGGCTTGCCTTCCAGGCCGTGCCCGGCTCGGACCTGACGGTGGCCGTCTGCGTGGTGAAGGGCGAGCTCGCCCCGACGGCGCCGCGCAAGCGCCGGCTGCTGATCCTCGCGGCGCTGGCGCTGGGCCCCCTGCTCGCGGCGCTGGCCCTGTGGCGCAACCGCAACTGGGCCGACGAGCGCGTGCTGTGGCGCGCCAGCATCGGGGCGGCGAGCGGCCTGGCGCTGGTCGTCGCCGTCACCTGGGCCCACGGCCCCGTGCACACCGACGAGGACACCGCCAAGCAGCCTGGCGCCGAGGCTGCCGGGGCCCGTCCCAAGGCCCATGCCCTGAAGCCGCTGCTGGACCACGAGGCCCTCGCCCACCACCAGCACGAGCTGACCTACCGCGCGCAGACGGCCAAGCTGCCGCCCCCGCGCTTCGTGCCCACGGGGCTCTACGTCCGGACGGTGGAATTCAACTCCGAGCAAGACGTGCGCGTGGGCGGCACGGTCTGGCAGCGCTTCCGGCTCGGGCAAGACGACGACCTCCGCCGCGGCGTGCGCTTCCCGGAGTCCATCTCCAGGTCGCTGGCCAGCCTCGTCGAGGTGTACCGCAAGCGGATCGGCCCCGACGAGCTCGTCGGGTGGGACTTCGACCAGGTCATCCGCAGCCACAAGCGCTTCGAGGCCTACCCGCTCAACGACGTGTTGGTCGCGATCCACCTGTGGCCGCAGGACCACACCGGCCACGTCGTGCTGGTGCCGGACCTGGGGGCCTACCCCCTGCTCGCGCCGTGGGCCCGCCCCGGCGTGGACGACCACCTCGTCGCGACGCGCCCGCTGGAGGAGACCTACTTCGGCATGAAGTCGCTCGCGTTCGGGACCACCTTCGGGGACCCGGGCTTCCCCGGCGAGGTCCACTACCCCGAGCTCACGTACGTGATGAACTTCGAGAACGACATGTACGTGCCCATCTTCGGGAACCTGATGCCGGTGGTCATGATCGCGGTGCTGCTGTTCGCGACGCTGCTCAACCAGGCCCGGAGCGCGGCCAACTGGGGCGTGTTCGGGATGGTTTCGGGCCTGTTCTTCTCGCTGGGTGTGGCGCAGGTCAAGCTCCGGGAGCTGTTCGAGACCGAGACCCTGGTCTACCTGGAGCAGTTCTACGTCGTGCTCTACCTGGCCCTGGCCCTCGTGTGCGTCAACGCGATGCTGCTCGCTCGGCCCGAGGGGCGGCGGCCGGCCTGGGTCGCCTACCGTGACAACCTTCTCGTGCAGCTGGCCTACTGGCCCCTGCTGACGGGGGCGCTGGCGGTGCTGACCGTCGCGCAGTTCCTCTGACCGCGGGCGGGAAACGGGTGGCCCGGCGACCCGGCGGCCAACGGTGAAGATGCCCGATCCATGCGGCCCTGGGGGTTTACAGCCCCCACCCCCGCGTGCTACGCTGACCCCCGTCCACGTGGGTCACGAGCCCCTGATGTCTTTCGGCTACAGCTTTGAACACGGGAACCCACATCTCTGAAGGTGGCCGTAAACCGTCCTCGCAGACGGAAACCTCAAGCCTTCAGGCGGGAACCCACCTGGGGAACCGGGGTTCGAAAGCCTTCAGGCCCGTGATGCTCACGTGGACGACTCCGCCCGCCCCGCCCGCCCAGCCGCGAGGGGCGGGCGAAGTCGTCGAGGGGGCGCGATGACCACCTGGCAGCTCCAGCTGCCCGATGCGGAGGCCACGGAGCGCCTCGGCGCCTGGCTCGGCGAGACGGCCGAGGCTGGGGACGTGCTGCTGCTCGTGGGCAACCTGGGGGCAGGCAAGACAACGCTGGCCCGGGGCCTCGCCCGCGGGCTCGCCGTCGCGGAGCCCGTGACGTCGCCGACCTTCGCGTTGCATCACGGCTACCGGGGAAGGCTGCCGTTCGAGCACCTGGATCTCTACCGCCTGACGCCGGCCGAGGTCGAGGCCGCCGGGCTGCCCGAGGTCTGGGAAGAGGGCCGGGGCGTGGTCGCCATCGAGTGGCCCGAGCGCCTGACGGACGACGCCCACGACCTGCGCCCCGAGGCGCCCCTCTCGCTGTTCCTCGTGGCCGATGCCGAGGAGGGCCGGCTCGCGCATCTGGAAGCCACCGAGGGGACGCGTGCCGCGGGCTGGCTGGCGGCCGTCGCGGCCCTGGCCGCGCCCCCCCCCTGAGCCTGGAGGCGCGCGATGCTGCTGGCCGTCAACACCGCCACCCCCCACCTGTCCGTCGCGCTCCTGGACGGCGAGCGCCTCGTGGCCGAGCTGGGACGCGACGTGGGCAACGGCCACTCCGAGGCCCTGTTCGTGCTGGTGGAGGCCCTCTTCGCCTGGACCGGCTGCCGGCGGGACGCGCTGTCCGGGCTGGGCGTGGCGATCGGGCCGGGGGGCTTCACGGGCGTGCGCACGGGGCTCGCCTTCGCCAAGACCGTCGCCCAGGCCCTCGCGATCCCCGTGTACGGCGTCGAGACCCTGCCCGCGCTGGCGGCCCAGCTGCCGGCAGCCAGGCGCGTGTGCGCGACGCTCGACGCCCGGCGGGGGCTCGTGTTCGCCGGCCTCTACGCCCCCGGCGAGCAAGGCCCCGAGGTGCTGGTGCCGCCGGCGCTCCATCGATTCGAGGCCTGGCAGGCGCTGCTCGCGGCCCGGGACGACGGGTCCGACGTCTGGTGGGTGGGCGAGGGCGCGAGCCGGCACCGGGAGGCCATCACCGCGGCGTGCGACGGCTGGCGCGTGCCGCCCGAGGCCCAGCTCGTCGCCGGCGCGGTGGGCGTGGGCCTGATCGCCGCGCGCAGGCTCGCAGCCAAGGAGCCCTCGGACGGGGAGGCCCTGGCCCCGCTGTACCTGCGGGAGCCACAGGCCGTGGTAAATTGGGAGGCCGCCGCCGCCGCCCCGCCCGCATGAAGGCCCCGATGCTCGAGATCCGGAAGATGCAGCCTGCCGACCTGCCCCGGGTGGTGGAGGTCGAGCGAGCCTGCTTCGGTGAGCGCTGGAGCCTGGCCGCGTTCCAGAACGAACTGGCGAACGCGCAGAGCAGCTACTTCGTCTCGCTGCACGCGGGCGCGATCGTCGGCTACGCGGGCTACTGGCTGATCCTGGAGGAGGCCCACATCACGACGATCGGAACGGATCCCACCCACCAGGGCCGCGGGTTCGGCGAGCGGATGCTGCTGCACCTCATCGAGCACGCGACGCGGGCCGAGGCGAAGTGGCTCACGCTGGAGGTGCGCGTCAGCAACCAGGCGGCGATCGCGCTGTACGAGAAGTACGGATTCACCTCCCTCGGCCGCCGCCGCGGCTACTACCACGACAACCACGAGGACGCCCTCGTGATGTGGACGGAGAACATCGAGATGCCCGCCTACAAGGCGCTGCTTCAGGGGCACCGGGAGGCCCTCGAGGGGCGCGGGCTGGCCTGACGGCGCCGGCGCCCGGAAGGCGCAGGGCCAGCCCGGGTATCATGCGACCGTGCCCCCCCCTGCTCGTGGCTGCTTCGCCTTCTCCCTCCTCGCCTGGCTGGCCTGGACCGCCGTGCCGGCCCAGGCGGCGGCCCTGTCTCCTGACGACGCCCGCCACCTGCTGGCCCGGGCCGCCTATGGCCCGGCCCCCGGTGAGCTCGCGGCGCTGCAGGCGCAGGGCCTGGACGCGTGGCTGGCGGCACAACTCTCGCCCGCCGCTGGCGAGCCCCCGGCGTTGCAGGCCCGGCTCGACACGCTCGACACGCTGGCGTTGACGCCCCTCGAACGGGCGCGGCGGTTCCGCGCCCCGCTGAAGGCCGCCAAGCGGGAGCGGCAAGCGGCCCCCGAGGCGCTCCGGGAGGCGCGGCAGGCCGAACGCGAGCTGCTCCACCAGGCCCAGGCCGCCCGGCTGTGGCGGGCCGTGGGCAGCCCCCACCAGCTGCGTGAGGTGATGGTCGAGTTCTGGGCCGACCACTTCAACGTGTATGCCCGCAAGCGCACCGTCGGCGCGATGCTCGGCGATCTCGAGGAGCGCGTGCTGCGCCCGCAGGCCCTGGGACGCTTCCGCGCGCTGCTCGGGGCCGTCGCGCGCCACCCCGCGATGCTCGACTACCTCGACAACTGGCGCAACTCGCGCCCCACCGGCCAGGGCGGCCGCTTCGGCGGGCTCAACGAGAACTACGCCCGCGAGCTGCTGGAGCTCCACACGCTGGGGGTGCAGGGCGGCTACACGCAGACGGACGTGGGGGCGCTCGCGACGGTGCTGACCGGCTGGGGCTTGCCGCGTGGCTGGCCCGACCCCAAGGGCCCTGACGTGGACGCCTCCGGCTTCCGCTTCGACCCCCGGCGCCACGTCCCGGGCGACAAGCGCGTGCTCGGCACGCGCATCCCGGGCGGGGGGGTGGACGAGGGCGAGCGCGTGCTCGACATGCTCGCGGCCCACCCCGCCACCGCCCACTTCCTGGCGCGCAAGCTGGCCCAGCGCTTCGTGGGTGACGCCCCCCCGGAGCCCCTGGTCACGGCCGTGGCCGAGGCCTTCTCCCGCTCGGGGGGGCGACTCGACGCCACGCTGCACGCCCTGCTTCGCCACCCGGGGTTCTGGGCGCGCGAGGCCCGAGGCACCCGATTCAAGACGCCCTACAGGCTCGTGGTCTCCACCCACCGGGCCCTCGGCCAGCTGCCGGAGGATGCCGGGCCCAGCCTCCGCGCCCTCGAGCGCCTCGGCCAGCCGCTGCACGGGCGCGTCACGCCCGACGGCTGGCCCGTGACGCGCGCCGCCTGGCTGAACCCCGACGCCATGGCGCGACGCGTCGGCCTCGCGGCCGCCAGCGCGCGCGGCGCCCAGGCCTCCCCCGAAGCCGTGCGGGAGACGCTCGGTGAGCCCTTCGGGACGACCACGCTGGCCGCCGTGGCGGCTGCCCCCGCGGGGCTGCGGGTGGCGCTGCTGCTCGGCGCTCCCGAGTTCCAGCAGCACTGAGCGGGAGATCCTCCATGCACCGCCGCGCCTTCCTGCAAGCCCTGGGCCTCGCCGCCGGCGAACTCTTGTTGCCCCTCGGACGGGGCGCCTGGGCCCGCCTGGAGGCCCGCCCCGGCCCCCGGCTCGTGGTGGTGCTCCTGCGCGGCGCGGTGGACGGCCTCAGCGTGGTCGTGCCGTGGCGCGATGCCCACTATGCCGCCGCGCGGCCCGGCATCGGCCTCGCGGCGCCAGGGGAGGCCAACGGGGTGCTGCCCCTCGACGCCACCTTCGGGCTGCACCCGGCCCTGGCACCCCTGCTGCCAGCCTGGCAGGGCGGCCGGCTCGCCTTCGTGCACGCCTGTGGCGACCCGGCCGGTGGCCGCTCCCACTTCGAGGCCCAGGCCGCGATGGAGGCCGGCACGCCGGGCCGCGCGGCCGTTGACGACGGCTGGCTCGGCCGGCTGGCCGCCCAGCTGGGGCACGAGGCCGTCGCCCTGGACGCCACGCTGCCGCAAGTCCTGCGGGGCGGGCCACCAGCCCAGGTCGTGCCCCCGGGCCGGGGCGCCACCACCCCCATCGCGATCGACCGGCCGGGGGTGCAGACCGCGTTCGACCGCCTTTACCGGGGTGACGACCCCCTGAGCCGCGCCTACAGGCAGGGGCGGACCCAGCGAGAGGCGCTGCTGGCCGACCTGGCCGGGCTGGAGGCCGAGGCCGTCGCGGCGGACGGCGGGGCCCGCAGCGCCGCAGGGCTCGCCCGCGATGCCGCCACGCTCGCCCGGCTGCTGGTGCGGCACCCGTCGCTGCGCCTGGCCTTCCTGCCGGTGGGTGGCTGGGACACCCACGTGGGGCAGGGTGGCGCGCGCGGGCAGCTGGCGACCCGCCTCGGCCAGCTGGCCGAGGGGCTGGTGGCCCTGGAGCAGGGCCTGGGCGCGGAGGCCGAGCAGGCGGTGATCGTGGTGATGTCGGAGTTCGGGCGCACCGTCGCGGAGAACGGCAACGGCGGCACCGATCACGGGCACGGGAACGTGGTCTGGCTGCTGGGGGCCGGCGTCGCAGGCGGCAGGGTCCACGGCCGTTGGCCGGGCCTGGCCCCCGAGGCCCGCTTCGAGGGCCGCGACCTCGCCGTGACGACCGACTGGCGCCAGGTGATCGCCGCCGTGCTGGGGGCGGGGTGGGGGCTCACGCCGGCCCAACTCGGGCGGGTGATGCCGGGCCTCGGCCCCTCGGCCGGGACCGGCCTGCCAGGGCTGATGCGCCAGTAAGGTAGGACCCAGGCCCTCACGCCGTGCCAAGGGGTTGAAGCCACCATCGTTCCCCACTCCGTCCCGGAGAGGAGCCGCGTCAGCGGGGGTGAGGTTGCCGCGGGGGAGGCACGGGCCAGGCGTCAAGTTTGGCGACGGCGGCTTGGTGTTTCGTTCAGTTCCGGGTTCCGGGCCCCGACCGTTCGCCCGGCCGAAAGAGCGGGTAGACTTCATGGTAGGCCCTCCCCGCGCCCCCCCGCTCCCGGTCACCCCTCCCACCGCCGAGCCTGCTGAGGTCCAGGATGACGTCCATCACCCCCGCCTCCGGCAGCCCCCCCTCGGCCCGGGCCACCCAGCCGCCCGCGGGTGGCTGAGGATGCGATCGCAGGGATTATTTCAAAATTGTTAAAACCTTGTTGATGTCGCATCAAATTCAGCTTGGCGGGCCGTGCACGGCCCCATAACCACCCCACAGACGGCGCCGGGCGTTCCGGCGCGTGGAGAGAGAGGACGACTGGCATGACGAGGATCACTGCAGGGACCACGCCAGCTGCCGCCGTTGCCCCGGCGGGCGGGGGCCAGCGGCCCCAGAACGCCGCCGATCGCTTCCTCCAGAGCGCCATGCGCTTCCAGGGTCAGCCCTACCGCTGGGGCGGCGGGCACGTCGCCAAGACCTTCGACGGCCCCGGGCCCGTCGACTGCTCCGGCCTCGTGCAGCAGGCCGCCCGCATGGCAGGGGTCAACCTCGACGGCACGGCGGCAACGCAGCAACGCATGGGCAAGCCCGTGGCCATGAACGACCTCAAGCCCGGCGACCTCGTCTTCCGGGGCAACCCGGCCCACCACGTGGGGATCTACCTCGGCGAAGGCAAGGTGCTGCACGCGCCCAAGACGGGTGACCACGTGCGCATCACGTCGCTCGAGGGCTGGACCAGCGCCCGGCGCGTCTTCGACGAGGCCGGCCAGGCCGTCGACACCGCCGGCCGTGGGGCCACGCCCGACGCGGCCGGCGGCACGCCCCGGATGCAGCCGGACGGCGCCAACGTCGCGGGCAACGGCCGGCGCCCGAGCGCCTTTTCGCTGCCCGCACCCGAGACCGAGGAGGAGCGCGAGCGGCGGCAAGCGGGCGGCGGCGGTGGCGCCCGGCCTGCTGGCGGCGGTGGAGGCACCCGGCCTGCCGGCGGCGCGGCACCCGCGAGAGGCGGCGGCGCGACTCACTCGGGGCTGGGGCAGGTGAACTCCACCAACCCCGGCAACCTCGGCGACATCCTCGCCAAGCTCGAGGCCGCCGGCGTGTCCAAGGAGTTCCTGCAGGAGCTGTCCAAGAAGTACGGCGTGCCGCTCGAGATGATCCTCGCCGTCATCAAGCAGGAATCGGGGGGCGACCCCAACGCCCGCAGCGGCGCTGGCGCCCAGGGTCTGATGCAGCTGATGCCCGACACCGCGCGTGGGCTCGGCGTCAACGATCCGATGGACCCCAAGCAAAACGTCGAGGGGGGCGTGAAGTACCTCGCCGAGATGCTGCAGCGCTTCGGCGGTGACACCAGCAAGGCGCTGGCCGGCTACAACGCCGGGCCCGGCAACGTCGAGAAGTACGGCGGCATCCCGCCCTTTGCCGAGACCCAGAACTACGTCCGCAACATCACGGCGATGATGAACCAGGGTGGTGAGCCAGCGTGACCGGCGTCCACGCGCCCCGCGGGCGAGCGTGGTAGGCTGGGTGCCTGCTGGGCTGGGGCCCTGAGGGAGACGGGATGCGCATCCTGGTATCGAACGACGATGGGATCACGGCGCCGGGCATCCGGGCGCTCGCGGCGGCGCTCGCCGAGGACCACGAGGTCCTGGTGGTGGCCCCCGACCGCGAGCGCAGCGCCACCGGCCACGCCCTCACGCTGCACCGCCCGCTGCGGGCCGAACCCTACGAGCCGTGGGGACGGGTGGCGGGGGCCTGGGCCATCTCGGGCACGCCCTCGGACTGCGTGAAGCTCGCCCTCGGCGCCCTGCTGGACGGTCCACCCGACCTGGTCTGTTCGGGCATCAACCGCGGGCCGAACCTCGGCACGGACGTGCTGTACTCCGGCACCGTGTCCGCGGCGCTGGAGGCCGTGATCAACGACGTGCCGGCCGTCGCGTTCTCGCTCGCCACCTTCAGCGACGTGGGGTACGACCGAGCTGCCGCCTTCGCCCACCACCTCGTCGGGCAGCTCGCGGGGCGCCCGCTGCCGCCGAAGTTCCTGCTGAACGTCAACCTGCCGCCCGTGCAAGGTGACGCCTACGCTGGCGTACGCGTGACGCGCCTCGGTGTTCGGCGCTACCTGGACACCTTCGAGCACCGCAAGGATCCGCTCGGCCGCACCTTCTACTGGCTGGCCGGCGAGGCCCAGGAGCTCGGCGAGGCCGCCGACTCCGACGTCGTGGCGGTGCGGGACAACCACGTCTCGATCACGCCCATCCAGTACGACCTCACGCACACGGGGGCCATGGCGGGGCTGCAGGGCTGGGGCTTCAGCGTCCCGGCAGCCGAGGGCGCCGGCGCTGGTTGAAGCCGGGGCCCGGGGGGGTACACTGCAAGCCGTTCGGTTGCAGGGAGGCCTCTTCGTGTTCCGCTGGCTCCGCCTCGTCATCGCCCTGTTGCTCGTCGCCGTGGCCACGGCCTCACCCGCCTGGGCCGACACGCTCGATGACCTCCGCCGGCGTGGCGAGCTGACTTGGGGCACGGACCAGGAGGGTGGCGCGCCCTACGTGCAGCCCGACGCCCAGGCACCGGACGGCGTGGGGGGCTTCGAGACGGAGATCGGGCGGGCGATCGCCAAGGAGCTCGGCGTGAAGGGCCGCCCCGTCCACAACGCCTGGGACGGGCTGATCCCTGCCCTGGAGCGCCGGAACTACGACATGGCGTTCAACGGCCTCGAGGTGACGCCGGACCGTCTTGACAAGGTCGTCTTCAGCCGGCCGTACTACGTCTACACCCAGCAGATCGTGGTGCGGAAGGGCGCCGTGGGCATCAACGGGCTGCGCGACCTCAAGGGCAAGCGCGTCGGCACCCTCGGCGCCACGGTCGCGGAGCGGCTGCTGAAGCACGTGGGCGGCGTGGACATCAAGATCTACCCCTCAAGCGTGCAGCCCTTCGACGACCTGCTGCTCGGCCGCCTCGACGCCGTGCTGCAGGACCTGCCCATCGCCGTGGCCTACGCCAGGCAGAAGGGGCTCGTGTTCGCCGGGCAGCCCTTCGGTGAGGGCCTCTACGCGATCGCGCTGCGCAAGGAAGACGAGCGCCTGAAGCGCGAGGTCGACGCCGCCATTGGCCGCCTGATCGACAACGGCGAGCTGCGCCGCATCCTCGAGCGCTACGAGCTATGGAACGAGGCCCAGGCCAAGCTGAAGGCCCCCTTCGACCAGATCGTGGCCGACAGCGCCGCCGTGCCTGTCCCCACGAACCGGACGTTCGCCCAGCAACTGCGGGACGCAGCGCCTCTGCTGGCGAAGGGGACGATGATGACCATCACAGTCTCGACGCTCGGGATGGCGCTGGCGATGGCCCTCGGCATTGGCCTCGCGCTGCTGCGGGTGTACGGGCACCGGGCGCTGGCCTGGCTCGCCACGGCCTACGTGGAGGTGTTCCGCGGCACGCCGCTGCTCATCCAGCTCTTCTTGATCTATTACGGCCTCCCAAACCTCGGCATCCAGCTCGACGCCTTCGTGGCCGCCGTGGTCGGGCTCGGCCTGAACTACGCAGCCTACGAGGCCGAGAACTACCGCGCCGGCCTGCTCGCCGTGCCCAAGGGCCAGGTAGAGGCCGCCCTCGCGCTGGGCCTGACGCGGACGCAGATGCTGCGCGAGGTGGTCATGCCCCAGGCCATCCGAATTGTGATCCCCCCCGTCACCAACGACTTCATCGCGCTCTTCAAGGACAGCTCCGTCGTCAGCGTGATCACCATGGTGGAGCTCACCAAGGCCTACGGGATGATCGCCTCCGAGACCTACAACTACATGGCCTTCGGGCTCGTGACGGCCGCGATCTACTTCTGCCTGAGCTACCCGACGAGCCTCTTCGCGCGCTGGCTCGAGGTGCGGCTGCGGCCGGCGTGAGCGGGGGCCCCGCCCTCGCCGCGGCCCCGATGGGGGTGGTCGGCTGCGTGCAGGCCGTCAACGCCGACCTGCAGGGTCATCAGCTGGCCGGCTGATGGCCCCGACGCGCGTGGCGCGTGGCGGGGTGCCCCGGGCCCAAACCGCCGGCTGGGGGCGGTCATCTTAACAGATCTCGCGCGAAGATCTTAAAACTTTCTTAACGGCACTCCCTCGATTGGGAATCGCACGGGAACCCGCGGCCCGCACAACCAGGGCGTGAGGCCCGCCAGCGGCGCCCCCCCCCCCCGGCAACGCGGAGACCCCAGCCCATGGCCGCCATCACCACCCGAGCCGTCACCTGGTTCCAGAAGGCCTTCACGCGCTACGGCCCCCCCAACGTCAGCGACGACGTGGCGCGGCGGCTCAAGGTGCGCGAGACCATCCCGGGCGCCCTGCACCCCGTGCGCGTTTCGACGTACGTGCAGCAGCCCGGGCAGGTGGCGCGCGAGGTCGTGCCATCGGTCAGGCCGACCATCAAAAACGACGCCTGGGTCCCCTCGGCGGCGACGGCCCGCGTGGGCAAGGCCCTCGACATGACGCCAGGGGTGGCCATCAAGCCGGGCGACGTGCTGGCCCGGGGCAACGGCGAGCTGCTCGATGCCATGTCGCTCGGGGGGCTGGCCGTCTCGGTGCAGCGCTTCTTGAAGACGGGGCGCTGGCAGGCCCACCAGGGGGACGTCGGCCACGTGGCCGTCGCTGGCCTCGACGCCCGGGGCAAGCTCGGCG
>JAYKHR010000168.1:0-2725 GCA_035285125.1 Candidatus Sericytochromatia bacterium
GGAAGGCCGCGCTGTTGCCATACCGGGAAGCCGCTGCCGCCAGGTTGCCGTTGCTCACGGCACAGGCCGCGCCGTGGGCGCGAAGCGCGTCGGCGAGGTCCACCCGCAGGAAGACGGGCACGGGGCACAGCGCCACGATGTCTCCACGCCGCCGCCCCAGGCACTCGTTGTGCCACTGGGTGGGGGTCAACGGCCGGAAGTAGAAGCGAGCGAAGCCCTTCACCTCTTCGCGGGTCTGGTGGATCAGGCGCTGACCCGCCGCATCCTTGAAGCGGGCGGCCTGGGCCCGGGCGCGGGGCAGCAGCGTCCCCGAGGCCAGGATGGCGAGCACGTTCTCGAGGTGGGTCACGTGGTAGACCCAGCCCCCCCACCGGGAGCCCTCGCGGGCGAGCATCTGCTGCAGCATCTTCGAGAACGCCTCCCGCTCCGCTTCCGACCGCGTCAGGCTGAAGTCGTCGACGGCGCAGGCCAAGGGCACCACGTCGGCATCGAACTCGGGGGTCCACAGTTCGAACCCCGCCGGCTCGTCGGCCGAGGCTTCCGCCTCGTGGTCGGGGTCGGGGGCCTCGTCCTCCGCCTCGGGCGTCCCGGGGGCGGTTTCCGCGGCCGCCAGCAAAAGCCGGGCATCGGAAACGTCCAGGCCCTGGCCGGCCAGCCACGCCAGGCCCTCTGCCACGGACAGCGAGAGCAGCAACTCGACGCGTCGCTCCTGACCGGACAACCGCAGCAGGGCGCACAGGGGGCCCGTGGTCGCGTAGCGGGTCAGGGGGGCCTGCCAGTCGCCCCGATAACAGAGGCGACAGTCCTCCAGCCACGCCTCGTCCACCATCGTGAAGGCGGCCCCCGCCCCGGCCTCGACGAGGCTGTCGCGGCACTGGATGAAGCGCGTGCCCGCCAGGGCCTCGGCCATCCGGTCGATGGCCTCGGGCAGGGGTTCCACCAGGTCGGGGCGCACCAGGGCCAGGAGGGGCACGCGGTCCTGGACGGCCAGGCGCGGGCCGGCCTGCTCCTCGGCGCCCTCGAGCGCCACGGAGAGGTCTGCGTCGGCGAGGACCCGCACGCCCGTCAGGGCAAAAAAGGCGGCTGCGCGGCTGAAGTGTTCCGGCTTACCGTGAAACTTCATGCACCGCTCGGGGGCGGTCGCCCGCAGGCGCTTGTCGCTCAACACGACGGAAAGCCCGGCGGCGGGGCGAAACTCGCCGTCCTGGGCCAGGAACCGGGCCCGCGGCGCCCACTCGCGGACCTTCTGCTCCCCGAGCTCGGTCAGCTGGGCCTTGGCCAGCCACCCGTAGATCTGATCAAGGCGGGCCCGCTGGGCGTCACTCCACGGTTCCTCGGCGATGCGCTCCAGCAGCGTCATCGCGTCGAAGAGGTTCAGGTCCGTCTTCAGGCCGATCTCCTTGGCCTGGGCGACCGTCAACTGAGGCCCCTCCAGGTCCGTCAGCGGGAAGGTGTCGCCAACGAGGGCCTCGAGCCTCGGCGTGCGAAGGTACACCTCGCGCGCCCGCCGGCAGTCGCCGGCGCTGGTCGGCACCACGGCCTCGTGCTCCAGCAGGTAGCGCACGAAGGACGGCACCCGGACCGTCCGCGTCCGGCGGTTGACGAGGTAATCCGACTCGAACAGCTGCTTGCCCCACTGGGGCACAACAGCCGCCCAGAAGCGCTTCGCGATGGCCGGCTCGCGCAGGTGTCCCAACACCGGGGTGTGCGGGAACTGGTTCACGACGTGCTGGTACCGGTAAGGGAAATAGATGGCGTCGTAGCAGTGGGTGTCGAGGTGCTTCAGGTAGGCCTTGAAGACCTCGCCCTGGGCCTCGAGGGTCGCGCGCTCGACGTCGTCGAGGATGTGGATGGTGATCGCATCGTTCACCCCGAGCTTGCGCAGGAACACGCGCCAGTCGGAGGCCGTCTCCGTGGGGCCCACGTAGCAGGGGTCCACGAAGGAGAACCCCGCCTGGCCCGCCAGCAGGCCTTCGAGGTCCTCCGCCGGCTCGTAGGCCGAGGCGAGCCAGGCCTCGGCAGCGGGCGCGAGGCCTCCCGAGGTGGTGCGCAGGGGGAGCTGCCGCAAGGCCGCCATGTCGCTGGCCTCCAGCAGGCCGCGGCAGGCGAAGACGAACCGGCCGATCGCAACGGCGTTGGCCTCCGTCACCCGCCCGGCCTTGATGGCGGTCACCACCGAGCCCCGCAGGAACTCCCGCTGGCTGAAGGGCCGGACGCCCACGCCCGCCAGCCAGCTGACGGCATCCGGCGCCGCGGCGATCGTGGGGTGCAGGTGGTGAAAGGCCAGGCCCAGCCGCGCCAGTTCGGGGGCCAGCAGGCCCTCTTGCGGCGGCAGGTAGACGTCCTGGCCGGCGCGGAGCTCCCCCTCGCCGTCGGGCAGCCACGGCACGCGCTTCAGCGTGTCCAGGGCCCGTGGCTGCTGGCCGACCGCCTGCTTCAGGTGGGCGATGGCCCGCAGGCAAGCCTCCGGCCTGGCGAGTTCCGGGGCGCAGGCCCTCAACACGGCCTCCATGTCGTCGACCTTGGCTTCCGCAAGCCCGCGGCCCACCAGGCGACAGGCCTCCTCCAGGCCCCGATCGGCCAGGTGAAGGGCGCGCCAGTCCTGCACGCGCCGCATGGCAGCCTCTCCCAGCACGCCGAACAGCCCGACCTCATCCCAGAGGCCCTCAGCCAGCGTGACGAGGCGGCCAGAGGCCGTGGGCACGATGGCGCTGCGCGCGATGGC
>JAYKHR010000169.1:0-3979 GCA_035285125.1 Candidatus Sericytochromatia bacterium
CCACGAGCGCCCCGCCCTGGTTGCCGACCAGCGCGCCCGAGTTGTTGCTGACGATGGCGGCCCCCTGATCGCTGACCAGGCCCCCGCCGGCGTCGCTGAGCAGCTTGGCCTTGCCCACCAGCGTCACGACCTGGGTGGAGAGCTGCGGCACGGTGCGGATGGCTGGCTCGGGGAGACGCGAGGCCGTCCCCGCGACAGTGGTGGCGGGCCTGGCGGTGGCCTTCCGGGCGCTGCCGGAGCTCGCCGGCAGGGGGCCGCAAGCCGCGGCAACCGCGGCGGCGAGCAGGAGGGCGGCCCCGGAGGTACGTGGCAGCGGCATGACATGCACGTACCCGGCACCTTGCGCAGGCAAAACCGGGGCGGCAGGGCGTCACAGCCCTGCCAGCCCCGGCCCTGGCTGGCCCCCACGAGGTGGCGTTGACGGGGCGTCAGCTTGCCTGGCAAGCCAGGCGACTGGGCGCTCTCGCGCCCGTCAGGGCAGGCTGTCCTTCAGGGACTTGCGCGCCTGGGCCAGGAAGTCGCCCAGATCCAGGTTGTCCTTGACCCGCAGCACCCACAGCAGCCCGAGGCCACGGGGCACGCCCTCGCGCACCTTCCCCAGCGCGTCGAACCCCTGCTGCACCTCGGCATCCAGCGCCGCGTGGCCCTCGCGCTTGGCGAGGTGGTCGGCCTGGAGGGGCTTGAGCGAGGCGTTCCGGGCCTGCAGCTTGCCCTGAAGCACCGGGATCTCCTGAGCCAGGGCCGCGTCGAAATCGCGCTCGACCGCCGCCTTGGCCTGCCTGGCCGCCTGGAGGGCGTCACGACGACGCCCCACGACCTCAGCGGCCTTGTCGGTAGGAAACGCCCGGGTCCGGTGGGTGAGCGCCTTGGTCATGAAGGCGGCTGCATCGCTGTCGGCGCTCCCCGCGGCCATGTCGTGCATGAGGGCCTGCGCGTTGTACATGGCAGCCATCCCGTGGTTCTGGTTGAGCTGCGCGGACGAGGCCGAGGAGCGGGCACTGGAGGCAAACATCCGGTGGGTGCCAGCGTCGCTGCGGCTGCTGGCCGCCAGCGCCTCGTAATGCGCTGCCAGCTTGGCGCCGGGCTGCTGGGTGTTCTCGAGGCGCCGCGCCGCCAGCGCGATCTCCTCCTTGGCCCCTGCCACCGCGATGCGGCGCTCCCGCACCGTCGAGCCGACCTTGGTCCTCAGCGCGTCGATACCCTCGGCGAGGTCGGCCTTGGCCCGGCCGTCGAGCAGCGCCGCACGGGCCTGCTGCATCGAGCCGGCGGCCACCTTCCGCTCCTCCGCAAGCTGCCTGATGGTCGTGGAGAGCGTGTCGACGTAGGCCCTGACCTCGCCCGGAGCCTTGAAGCGGGCAGGCCGCACGGGGATCCGCTGCGACACGGCCTCCCGGATCTCCCGCCCCACGTTGTTCAACAGCACACCCATCGTCCTGCCCCTCTCTGCTTTCCACGCTGCGCCAGGTCCGCTGGCCTGGAGGTCTATCGGGTTGCAACGACGGAAAGTTTCGTTAATTTACTGTTAAAATCAGTTGGGCCAGGCAGTCACCCCGGCCTGAGCCGGCCGGCCCGGAGCGGGGCCCCAGCGCCCCGCCTCCTGGGCCGGCTCGGGCCACAGGGCCGTCCTGGGCTGCCCTTGAGGCCGGCCGGCCTCACGTCCCCAGCGCCGACCTCATGATGCTGATCAGCTTGCCGGCGTAGCCCGGGTCCGTGGCGTAGACGCCCTGCAGGGCCCTCGCGAACTTCACGGGGTTGTCCTTGGCGGCGAGGGCGCGCTGGTAGTAGCCGTTGTGGAGCGTGCGCGCGTAGGCCTCGAAGGCCTCCTGGTAGCTGCCGTAGTGCGCGAAGTTCTCGCGCACCCTCACCCAGCGCCCCTTGAGGTGCTCGCGCGTCATCACGCCGAGGCTGCCTCTGGAGCCCCGGCCCTTGATGCCGAACACGTTGTAGGTGCCGATGGCGGCCTTGCCCCAGTTCGACTCCAGCGCCGCCTGCGCCAGGATCACCTTGGCCGGCAGCCCGTACTTGCGCTCGATCTCGAGCGCTGCTGGCACCATCTCGCGCAGGAAGGGGCTCTTGGGGTTGAGTTGCTGGCCCTCGATGTCCCGCGCGAGCCGGTCGACGTCCGCCCTGGCCGCGGGCCGCGGCTGCTCGGTCTGCAGCAGCAGCCGGTCCTCGTCGAGGGGGCGCGGCCGCCGGGGGGCGCTGGCCGCGGACTCACCACCGGGCGCTGCAGGCTGCATGGGCGCCTGCGCGCCTGGCGTCCCGGGGGCGGCCACCCCGGGCGGCGTCAGCCCGGAGCGGGCGTGGCGGCTGCGCGACCGGGGCGCCTCGACGCGGGCGTCAGCCGGCAGCCGCAGGCGCTCGCCCGCGTCGATCCGGTGGGGATCCGTGATGCGGTTGAGGCGCATCAGCTTGCGGATCGAGGTGTCATGCTCGGCCGCGATCCGGGACAGGGTCTCGCCACGACGAACGACATGAATGGGCATGGGGCTTTTCTCCGCGAGGGTGAGGGATCGACCACCTGCCGGGGGCCTGTGCGATCGATGTCGCGTGGCCCCCCAACACGTGTCCAACAGCCCGACGGAGGGCCCAACAAGTTTGGGTTAAGGGCCCTGCCAAGGCCCCGTGGGATCGGGGGCCGCGCGGGGCATGGAAGGCTCGGGCGGCCAGGCCGGCCGCCGGGAGGCCCCTCTGCCAGCGAGCTGGGCGTCCCTCGTCCGCAGCGCGGCCCGGGGCGACGTCTTCCACGTGATCGACACCGAGACCACCGGCCATGCGCCGCCCGCCTCCCGCGTGATCGAGGTGGCGTGCATCTCGTACGTGCGTGGCGAGCCGCTCGACCGGTTCGAGACCCTGATCGACCCCGGCATCCCGATCCCGCCCTTCATCACCAAGCTCACAGGCATCAGCCCGGGGATGGTGGCCGGCCAGCCGCGTCCAGCCGAGGCCGTGGCCCGCTTCGCCGCCTACCTCGCGCGGCGGCCGGGCCACTTCGTCGCCCACAACGCGGCGTTCGACGAGCGCTTCTTACGCCACGAATTCATGCAAGCGGCCCACCCGTGGCCCTTCGCCGGGCGCTGGTGCACCGTCCGGCTCTCGCGCCACTGCCTGCCGGGGCTGCGGCGCCACAACCTCGACGCCCTCATCCGGCACTTCGGCCTCGCCCACGGCCCCCGGCACCGGGCGATGGGCGACGTGGAGGCAACGGGACAGGCGTTCTGGCGGCTGGTGGCGGCGCTGGGCGGCGAGGAGGGCGAGGCGGCGCCCGCGACCTCGCGCCCCCCCACGCCCGAGGCACGCTGGCCCCGGCTGCTGGCGTGGTTGGAGGGCCGCAGCCGGCCGCTGGCGGCGCTGCTCGCCCAGCACGGCCGGCCGCGCGGCCCCGAGGCCGACGGGTCGCTCGTGGTGGCCCTCGGCGCGCCGCTGGTGCGGCACGTCTCACCTGATCGGCTCGCGCTGCTGGAGGCCGGCGTCCTGGAGGTCTTCGGGCCGGCGGTGGCCGTCAGGCTCGAGCCCCTCAGCGACGCGCCTGGCTCGGGGGCCTGACGTCGCGGCGAACGGCCACGGCGCCGAGCAGCCGCGTCACGTCCCGCCTGTAGCGGGCCCAGTCGAAGTTGTCGGCCGGGTCCCGCTTCACGGCCGGGTAGTCGGTGACGTGGCGGTGGCCCACGATGCGCTCGAGCGGGATGCCCCAGCGGGCCACGAGCTCCGCCGTGAGCACGGCGAGCGTCCGGTACTGGGCCTCGGTGAAGGGGTCCCGGCCCGTCTGAGCGTTGACGAGCTCGATGCCGATGGAGAAGTCGTTGACCTTCTCCCGGCCCGCGAGCTTGCTGGGCCCGGCATGCCAGGCGCGGCGCTCGTCCGGGACGCACTGCACGAGCTCCCCCCGCTTGCCGATGATGTAGTGGGCGCTCACGAACGAGCGGGGGTGCTGGAACCAGTTGACGATCGTGCGCGCCTCCGTGACGCCGGGCGTCTC
>JAYKHR010000170.1:0-2546 GCA_035285125.1 Candidatus Sericytochromatia bacterium
GGCGCTCGTCCGGGACGCACTGCACGAGCTCCCCCCGCTTGCCGATGATGTAGTGGGCGCTCACGAACGAGCGGGGGTGCTGGAACCAGTTGACGATCGTGCGCGCCTCCGTGACGCCGGGCGTCTCGGTGTCGTGGATGACGATCGCGTCGATCGTTGCCGTGGCCGGGCGGTCGTCCTGGTGGGGCGAGGCCAGCTCCACGATCGGCAGCGCGACCACCGGGCGCGCGTCGACGGGCGGCGCGACGGGCTCTTCCGGCGCGGAGACGGGGGCGTCGGCGCTCAGGCCCACGACCAGGGCGGCCACCAAGAGCTTCGCCAGCGGCATCAGGGGAAGAGGCTCCGGATCAGGGCAAGGCACGAGGGCTCAGGCCGGGAGTGCCTTGCAGACGCCCCGGCGTCCCATCCTAGCACCTGGCCGTGCTGGCCGTCGCGCCGCGAGGCAGCAGGCCCGGCGCAGCCGGGTTGGCGGCCTCAGCCCTCGCCGGACGCGCCCGCCGCCTGCCAGCCCGCGAGGGCGGCCTCCCCCTCGCTCACCGCGCGGGCCATCAGGGCGCGGGCGATCAGGGCCGTTTCCTCGGGGCTGTAGGCGTCCTTGTCCTCGAGACCGGCAGCGGCGATCGCCGCCGTGAGAACGTCTTCCGGGTGCTGGCCGGGCAGGGCCGCGAGGCTCCCCTGAAGGTTGGCGATGATGCTGCTGCGACCGATGTGTGGCACGGGTGGGTCGGGGCTCCTGCGAGGTCGAGGACGGGACGGGGGCGGCGGGGGGCCGCGCGTCAGGTCGGGGCTGGCGCCGCCCGCTGAGCGGTGACGACGGATTGGCGCGGGCCGGCCTCCTGGTCGGGGCCGGCGCCGAACCAGCCGCCCACCGTGGCGAGGGCCTTGCTGCCAGCGTCTGCAATGGTGTCCCAGTTGTCGACCGCCAGCCGGGCCAGGTTCACGGCTGCGCCAGCCATCAGCAGCGCCGCGCCGATGGGCTGCCCGCCGGGGATGATGGCGGCGATGCTGCCGGCCGCTGAGAGCGCGTTGCCAACCATGCCCATCACGTTGGAAGGGTTCATCCCCTTCTCCTGGGCGTCCTTGATGTCGGCGCCGAGCGCGAACAGGCTCGACACGGCCCCCAGGCCGAAGCCGGCCTTGCCGAGGACCGCCGGGGCCACGTCCTCGAGGGCCGTCGCCAGACCGAGCGCGAGGTTCGTGACGGCCTCGCCGGCCGCCGCGGCGTCGAACGTGGGGTGCACGGCCTTGAAGAGCTCGTGGGCCGAGACGGCCGCCAGCGCGGCGCCCGCCACCTTGCCGGCCTTGGCCGCGCCGTCGAGGGCCTTGGCGAAGCGTGCGTTCTGCTCCGCGTTCACCTGGGGCAGGGCCTTGACGACCTTGGAGGCCTCCTCGGCGTTGAGCACGACGTCAGCGGCGTTGGCCGCCGCGTCGGCGACGGTCTGCGTCGGCTCCGCCAGGTTGCCCACCGCGGTCAGGGCCAGGCCCGCATTCGCCAGAATCCGGTCCAAATCCACGGGTTTGGGCGGCGCCAGCGGCCCCGTCGCGGCCTTGACCGCGTTGGTGTCGCCCGGCGGCGGCGCGGCGGCGCGCTGCCCGCGGGCACCAGGCTCGGCCTTGGGCGGCGGGGGCGGCGGGGGCGGAGGCACCACGGGGCGCGCACCAGGCGCGGTCTTCTTCACATCGGTCACGGTCTTCTCCCCCATCTAAGGCGCTGCCAGCCAGGCACCCAGGTCTGCAAGGGCATTGTCACCCGACGCCACGGCCTGCCTGTGCCCAAAAACATAGATTTCACATTCATTTCACAAACCATTGACAGATCGGGGCGCGGCCCGATCGCCACTTGACGGCCCCTGGGGCCCATGAGACAACAAAATGAAGGCGTCTTCTTGACATCAACACCGATCCCCCTCTCCTCCCACCCCCGGGACGCTCGATGCGCGTGTTCTTCACCACCAGGCAACTCCCCGGCAGCGGGCGGGGCGTGCTGCCAGAGCCGGCCAAGCCGGCCGCCGTCATGGCCTCGTGGCGGTCGCTGCGGGCGCTCCCACTGGAGGTGTACGAGCCCCGCCCGGCCACGGCCCAGGAGCTCCGGCGGGTGCACGACGAGGCCTACGTCGCCGGGTTGCTGCGGCACGGCCGGGCCAACGGGTACGGCGCGATGAGCACGGAAGAGGCGGCGGCCCTGCCCTGGGTGGTCGGAAGCTTCGTCTCGGCGGCGCGGCACGCTGCCCGCACGGGCGAGCCCTGTGCCAGCCCCACGAGCAACTTCGGGCTGGCGGGCCACGACCGCGGCGGCGCCTTCAGCGCCTTCAACGGGCTGCTGGTGGCGGCCCGGGCGCTGCAGGCGGAGGGGCTCGCGCAGCAGGTGGCCATCTTCGACGGCGACCAGCACTTCAGCACGGGCACGGCCGACATCCTGGACCGGCTCGCGCTACCGGGCATCACCCTGCACAGCTTCGGCGCGCGCCGGCTTCGCCGCGACGCGGCAGAGGCCTGGCTCGAGGCCCTGCCGGGGGTGGTGGAGACCCTGCTCGCTGGCGCCGAGG
>JAYKHR010000171.1:0-14154 GCA_035285125.1 Candidatus Sericytochromatia bacterium
CGATGAGGTTGGGCGGCGAGCCGACCAGGGTGCCGAGGCCCCCGAGGCTCGCCGAGTGGGCCACGCCGAGCAGCACGAAGGCCCGCGTCCGGCCGTCCGCCTCCGCGGGCAGCGGCGCGAGCAGGCCGCGGGCGAGCGGGAGCATCAGGGCGGCCGTGGCCGTGTTGCTGATCCACAGCGACAGCGCCGCCGTGGCCGCGAAGAGCAGGCCCACGGCCAGCCCGAGGTGCCCGCGGGCCAGCGCCAGCAGCCCGTGGGCCAGCTTGAGGTCGAGGCGCTGGACGTGCAGCGCGGCGGCCAGCGCGAAGCCCCCGAGGAAGAGGAACACGAGGGGGTCCGCGAAGGGCGTCAGGGCCTGCTCGACCGTGAGCCCCGCGCCACCGAGCGCGACGGCGCCCAGGGGCACCAGCAGCGCCGTCACGGCCAGCGGCAGGGCCTCCGTGACCCACAGCACCCCGATGAAGGCCGTGAGGGCGAGGGCCTCGCGGGCGGCCGGGGGGTAGGGCAGGGCCTGCAGCGCTCCGAGCGCCACGGCGAGCGCGAGCAGCAACGCGGCACCCGGCCCAGCCTGGGGGCGTTGGTCACCGGCCATCGTCGCCACCTCCCCCGCCATGGTGCCCGGGTGCCCGGGCGCGTCACGGGCCGGGGGGGACGAAGCGGCTGGGCGGGGCGGCTCAGCCCAGGTCCCAGGAGCGGTACAGCAGGGCCGCCTGCGTGCGGTTCGAGACGCCCAGCTTGTCGTAGAGGGCGCTCAGGTAGTTGCGCACGGTCTTGGGGCTGAGGCAGATGGCCTCGGCGATGGCCTCGTTGGGGCAGCCCTGGGCCACGAGGCGCAGCAGGGCCCACTCGCGCTCGCTCAGGCGCGGGCGGGCGGGGGCGGCCCCCGGCCTGGGGCGGGCGGCCTCGGGGTCACGCGCCGTGAGGCCGTGCACGTAGGCGCTGCCCACGGCCGCCTGGAGGGCCGTCAGGTCCGTGACGGGCTTGCACAGGAAGTCGTAGGCGCCCGCGTGGCGCAGGGCGGCGACGGCGTTGGCGAGGGTGGCCTCGCCCGTGAGCACCACCACCGGGAGCGTCGCGTCGAGCTGGCGCAGCAGCCGGAGGAGCTCCAGCCCGTGCAGCCCGGGCAGGTTGAGGTCCATCAGCACGACGTCCACCCGGCCCTGCCGGGCGCACTCCAGGGCCCGCGGGCCGTCGGCCACGGCCTCGACCTCGTAGCCGTGGCGGGCCAGCAGGCGCGCCAGCCCGTCGCGGGTGGGCGCGTCGTCCTCCACGATCAGGACGCGGGGCATCGGCTCAGCCCTCCCCGTCCGCCCGACCCCAGGCCGTCGTCGGGAGCCCGACCTCGACGCGCGCGCCGGGCGCCCGGTCGGCGACGCGCAACCAGCCACCGACGCCCTGCACCAGCTCGCGAGCATGCCGCAGCCCGAGGCCGGCGCCCTTGGCCGGGTGGTCGCCGGTGGCGCCGAAGCCCGGGCCCGCGTCGGCCACGGCGAGCACGCACCAGCCGCTCGCGACGCTGGCCTCGAGGGCCACCTCCGTCCCGGCCGGGGCGAACTTGCAGGCGTTCTCCGCCAGGTTGCCGAGCACCTGGGCGAGCTCCACGGCGTCGATCGCCAGGCTCGCGGCCGGCACCTCCGCGACCGCCAGCGCCACCCCCCGCTGCGCGGCGACGGGCCCGAGGCGGGCCACCACGTCGGCCACCACGGGCCGGAGCTCGGCCGCCGGCTGCCCCCCGTCGGGGTCCATCATGCGGCCGAGCTTGTGACGCAGGAAGTCCCCCATGAACTGCACCTGCCGGTCGATGCCGGCCGCCGCCGCGGCGGCGTCGGGCAGGTCGCGGGTGAGGTGGGCCAGCTCGGCGTTCGTGAGCGTCACGGCCTGCACCGCGTTGCGCAGGTCGTGGACAATCTGCCGGACGAGGGCCTCGCGGGCCCGGGCCGCCTGGGCTGCGGCGCGCGCCTCGGCCTGCGCAGCGATCTCCCGCTCCGTCGTCTCGACGTGGGCGAGGGCGATGCCGGCGAAGTCGGAGAGGGCCACCACGAGGGCCAGCTCGTCGGCGGTGAAGGGCTCGCGCGCCTGCTGGCGGTCCAGGTACAGCAGGCCTCGGAGGGCCTGCCCCCAGCGCACGGGGACGCAGATGACGGTCCGCAGGTCCAGCGCGACGAGGCTGAGGCCCGCCGCAAAGCGCGCGTCGTCCCGCACGTCGGCGAGCCACACGGCCTGCCCCGTCTCGAGCACGTGCTCGGCCACGCTGCGGCTGTAGGCCTCGACCTCGGGCAGGCCCTCCCGCGCCAGCGAGACCCGCGTGGCGAGGCGCCCCCCGGGCATCATCAGCAGCAGCTTGCCGCGGTCCGCGTGGGCCGTCGCCATCGCGCGCTCGACCACCGTGCGCAGCGTGGCGTCGAGGCCGAGCCGGGCCGGCGGCGCGGGCGGCGAGGCCCCCGCCAGCAGCCACCAGCGCTCGACGCGCGCCTCGGCCACGCGCTGGGGCCAGACGGGGTGCCCCAGCGCCGCGAAGGCCTCGGCGGCGGCGTCGAGCGCCCGCGCCCGCGCGTCCGCGTCCTGGGCGATGCGCCCCTCCCAGTACCGGTTGATCGCCGCCTGCACGGGCAGGGCCAGCCGCCCCGCCAGCACGTCCGCCTCGCCGAGCGCCGCCCGGGCGCCCGCCGCGTCGCCGCGCCGGCTGGCGAGCCAGGCCCGCAGCCGCAGCCCCCACAGCACGCGCAGGGCGTGGTAGGTCGGCTCGGCCTCGTCCCGCGCGAGGGCCGCCTCGAGGCGCGCCTCGGCGTCGGCATCGCCGCGCGCCGCGGCCACCCAGGCCCAGCCGAGCGACAGGCCGAAGCCCCGGTTCGGGCTCTCCGTCTCGGCCCGCCGCAGCAGCGCCTCGGCCTCGGGCACCCGCCCCGCCGCGCAGGCGCTCATCGCGGCGCTGGCCCCGAACCAGGTGTAGTAGAACGTGCCGCGCAGGTACGCCGGAAAGATCGCGAAGCGGGCCTCGGCCTCCGCCCACTGGGCATGGTGCAGCGAGCCCTCGACGACCCGGCCCGCCCCCTCGATGTGGATCGTGCGGATCAGGCCGCAGCGCTCCAGGCTGGCGGTGAAGGCCTGCTGGGCGCGCTGGAAGGCCTCCCAGCCACCACCGTAGGCCGCCCCCGCGAGGCGCACGCTGTCGATGAGCGCGGCCATGTAGGGCTCGTGGCCGCCCAGCCGCTCGGCCTCGGCGGCGAGGTCCTCGGGGCAGTGCCCCGTGCGCACGACGGCCGCGTACAGCTGGTACACGTGGGCGTGCGCGTGCGCCCGCCCGAGCGCGGGGCGCAGGGCCTCAGGCGCCGCCCCGAGCAGGTCGGCGGCGCGGCGCCCGAGCGCGGCCATCGCGGCCGTCTCCTCGAACCAGCCGTGCAGCGTGCAGCGGGGGATGGCGAGCAGCCCGGCGAGCCAGTGGTCGGGCCCGGGCAGCAGCGCCAGGGCCTCGGCGAGGCACGCCTCGGCCGCCGGCAGGTCGCCCAGCAGGATGTGGCAGATGGCCTCGTCCATCGTGACCTGGCAGAGGCGCATCAGCAGCACGGGCCAGTGCTCGGGCGGCGCGCTGCCCGTCGCGAGCGGGGCCGCCCCGGGGGCCAGGTCCGCCAGCGTGAGGCGCTCGAGCCCCGCAGCCGCCGCCGACCAGTCGACCCCCGCCGGGGCCTGCGCGTGCAGCAGGGCGCGCATGTGGCCGAGGACTTCGCGCCCGAGCACCACGTCCACGGCGACGACCACGCCCGCGATGCGCTCCCACAGGGCGTACAGCGCCGGCGTGACGCCGGCCGCGTCCGCGTCGATCAAGGCCAGGGCGCGGCGCCAGGCGTTGACGGCGTCTCCGGGGGCGCCGCCGGCCATCAGGGCGTCGCCCGCCCCCGTGAAGGCCACCACGGCCTCGTCGTGGCGCCCCGCGCCGGCCAGGTGAGGCCCCTGGGCCGCGAGGGGGGCGCCCTCCGCCGCCAGCCAGTCGGCGAGCCGGGCATGGGCCTCGCGGCGCGCCTCGGGCTCCCAGGCGTCCTGCAGGCCCTCTCGCAGCAGGTCATGGCGGAAGTCGAGCCAGCTGTCCTGTTCCTGCCAGAGGCGGCCCTCGAGCAAGGCCTGAACGCCCGCGAAGAGGCGCTCGGGCGCCCAGCCCGTGAGGGCCTGCAGCGCCTCCAGCGTGAAGCGCTGGCCGAGCAGCGTGCCCCACAGCAGCAGGGTGCGGGCGTCTGCCGGGAGCCGCTCGGCCACCCGCTGGATCAGGGCGGTGAGCCCGGAGGTGTCTGCCGTCCCCGCCGCCCGGCGCCCGAGCTCGGCGGCGATCTCCCCGAGGTGCAGCGGGTTGCCGCCCGTGAGGTCATGCGCCCACGCCAGCGTCTCGTCGTCCGGGGCCTGCCCGAGGTGGGCGGCCAGCAGGGCCGCGCTCGCGCCACGGTCGAGCGCCCCCACGGGCACGAGGGCCACGCGGGGCGTCTCCGTGAGGCCCTCGACGCCCGGGGCGGGGCGGGAGGTCGCCCAGACCTGGCCGGGGCGCCCCGCGTCCGAGAGCCGGACGGCGACGTGCACGAGGCAGTCGAGGCTGACCTGGTCCACCCACTGGAGGTCCTCCAGCACCAGCGTGGCCTCGGGGTGGGCGAGCAGCCAGGCCGCGATCGCCTCGAAAAGGGACCCGCGGCCCCCCACCTCGCCCGTCGCCAGCCAGCCGGCCAGCGCCTCCGGCGCCTCCGCGGCGCCCACCAGCGGCGCGAGGGCCTCGCGCCACGGGCGCATCGGCACAAGCAGGTCCGGGCGCCCGAGGCCCCGCCCGATCGCCGCCGGCAGCCGCCCGGCGAGCGCCTCCCGCACGAGCCGCGACTTGCCCGTGCCGCCCTCGCCCCAGGCCAGCACCGCGCCCGGCCCGCCGGGCCGCGCCACGAGGGCCTGCTCGACCAGCGCCAGCGCCCCTCCACGCCCCACCAGCGGCACCTCGGCCCGGAAGCCCGGCTGCGCGGCGGGGCCCTCGGGCGCCTCACCCCTCAGCCGGGCCAGGGCGGCCGCCCCGTCGGCCTGCCCCTCGGCGAGCAGGCCCAGCAGGGCCTCGGCCACCGGCGAGGGGCTCACCACGGCCTGGCGCACCAGCCGCTCGACGAGCGCCGGCAGCCCCGTCAGCGACGCCACCGGCACGCCGAGCAGCAGCTCGGCCCCCAGCACGCCGAGCGCGTGCCAGTCGTCCGCGGGCTCGGCCGCCGCGCCGTGCAGCCGGGCGGGGCGCATGTAGGCGAGCGTGCCCGCCACGTCATCGCACCAGTCGAGCAGCACGGGCCCGTCAGGCCCGAGCACGCAGTTGGCGGGCTTGACGTCGCCGTGGGCGAAGCCCGCCGCATGCAGGGCCGAGAGCCCCTCCGCGAGCGCGAGCAGGATCGCGCGCACCTCGTCGGGCTCGAGCCGGCGCGCGGCCATCACGGCGGCGAGGTCCAGCCCCTCGATCCAGGCCATCACCAGCACCGGCGCCCCGTCGGCGTCCGCCCCGAAGTCGAGCGCCCGCACCAGCCGCGGGTGGTCCAGCCGCGCCCAGCGCCAGAACCGCTGCCGCCAGCGCAGCGGGCTGCCGCCGCCGGGGAACCGCTTGAGGGCGACAGGACGGCCGGAGACCGCGTCGACGGCGCGCGTCAGGCGTCCCGCGGTGGTCGCGTCCGCGCGGTAGCGGGCGTCGAGAGGGGGCAGCAGCGGAGGCGCGGCAACCGGGGTCATGGACGATCCCTCGTTCAGGAAGCAGTTGCGATCTTGGCACGAGGCAAGAGCACAAACAAGGGTTTCACCGAGGTTGAGCGGGGACTTGGCCTACTTCAGGGACATTTGTCCATGACTGCCTCCCGGGCAAGCCCTGCCAGATCCGGCACGTGGCCGCTCACCGCCAGGGCATTCGCCACGATGCGCCGTGCCGCACCCGGGTGGCGCTGGCGAGGCGGTGACCCCTCATCGGTTGCGCCTGCGCGCCATCACGCGCAGCTTCCCCGCGAGCCTGGAGAGCTTCAGCGCCACCGCCTCGGCCCCTGCCTCGTCGGCGGGGCTGGCCGTCAGCTCCTGGAAAAACTCGGCCGCCAGGGGCTCGCCCCGCCTAGCGTCGGCCTGGCTCCAGGCCACCCAGCGGTGCATCTGCTGAAGCGATCGCGCGAGCCGGCTCCAGTCCGGCTCGGCCGCCGGCGCCTCACCCTCCTCGGTCGCGGGCCAGGCCTCGGCCGCCAGGAAGCTGGCAAGCGCCTGGATGCCCGGCGAGGTGTGGATCCTGGAGGGCTTGGCCCAGGCCCGCGGCCAGGCCTCGGCCGCGAGCCCGAAGGCCCGATCGACGACCTCGGCCAGCCTGGCAGGGTCGGGGGTCTCACCAGGACAGCGGGCGACGAACGCGCGTACCACGGCGCTGAGATCCGTGGGCGACACGGTGGGCTCGCCGCGGCTGGCCAGGGGGCCGAGCACGCCCGCCTGGCCGCGGGCCAGCAGCAAGTCGAGGGTGGCCTGTTCAAGCGAGGCGTCGGGCAGTTGCATCGGCGGGATCCTCCTCTAGGGGGAACGGGGGGGCTGGTCAGGCCCTGGCGAGGCGGGTGAGGCCACCGCATCGCGGTGGGACACGTCGACAGGAGCTGCCGCCCCCGGCGCCGGGCCGTCATGACGCACCAGGACGAGCTGCTGATCCCGCTTCGTCGGGGCGCAACAGGGCAACTGGGGCGCGCAGGCAGGCAAGGCCATCAGCAGCACCGCGGCCGGCGCCAACCAGCGGTGGGCCCTGCCCCCCCTCCCAAGCAACAGCCTGCCAGCCATCATGCGGCCTCCTCGCCGCGGCCGGCGGCACCCGTAGGTTCCAGCCTGCGGGCGTGGGCCCAAAGCCCCAGCACGGCTGGCACGGTCAGCGCCGCGAGCAGCCACCAGGCCTGCTGGGGGTGGGCCAGCTGCCAGAGCTGGTCGAGGGCTTCGCGCGTGGGCACGTGCATCTGCAGCGCGAGCGCGGTCCCCACCTCCCAATCCTGCAGGGCCTCCACCACCACGCGTTGCTGGCCCCCCACCTCCACCAGCCACTCGCGGGCCAGGCTCCGGAAGTCGCCCAGGCGGGCGTACAGGGCGTCGCCGACGAGCAACCCGACCAGCCAGGCCAGGCCCTGAGGCACGTCGCTGTAGCCCATGTAGCGGGCCTCCTGCCCGGGGGGCGCGAGCCGCGCCAGGTGGTCCTTGAGGCGCGGCCCCACCAGCACCTCGCCAAGGGTGACGACCAGCAAGCCGAGGGCCGCAACCGAGAACAGCTGGGTCGAGCCGGCCACCACGACGCCGACGCCGAGCACGATGGTGCCAAGCTGCATCGCGCGGATCGGCGTGAGCCACCCCGCCACGATCGCCACCGGCAGCGTCAGCACCACCACCAGGCCCATGTTGGCCTTCACAAGCCAGTCTGCGTAGTAGTCCGGCACGCCGTAGTAGGCCCGGGCCTCCCATCGCATGGTGCCCCAGTCGACCAGGTGGGTCGGCAGCCACGCGAGGCACTGCGCGTGGGCCAGGTGAAACAGCGAGATGGCGACAATAAGGAGCGCCAGGGCGGGGGAGCACAGGTCGCGCCAGGTAGCGCTGAGGATGGCCCCAACCTCTTGCCAGGTGGGCAGCAGCGGGCGGGCCGGCGCGCCCGGAGGCGGGGCCGGCTCGACCAGCAGCCAGAGGGGGAGCAGGTTCAAGGCGGCCAGGGCCGCGTTCAGCCCGAAGACCAGGGCGAGATTGCTGCTGGAGCCCACGAGCACCTGGGCCAGGATGCCGGCCACGTTCACGACCGCATAGAACAGCCCCCACCCGAGGGCCCCGCTTGCCTCGCCCAGGTTGTGCGCGACCAGCCCCTGCACGGCCGGCTTGAACACGCCCACGCCCACCCCCACGGCCAGGCAGCCGGCCAGCACCGCCCCAAACCCGGCCTGCGAGGCCAGGACGAGCGAGCCGAGCAGCTCCAGGGCAAGCGCCAGCAGCAGCGAGCGCTTGAAGCCCACCCGGTCCACCAGGCCGCCCATGACCACGGGCAGGCAAGCCACCAGCGCCGTCAGGCTCGTGAGGATGATCCCGCGCTGGCCGGCGTCAAAGCCGTACCCGCCGTCGAGCACCCCCAGGGTGAGGCAGGCGCCAAGCGCCAGGCGCATGTTGAAGTAACCCCAGCGCTCGATGAGCTCCATGGCGCTGGCGGCCCAGAACGTCCGCCGGAGGCCCAGCACCTGGCGCAGCACGGGCCTGGCTGTCACGGGTGACGTCGAGCCGCTCATCGGGACCCTCCTCGGGCGCGCCTCCAGGCTTGCCACAGCCGTTTGACGCCACAGCCAACCGCCAAGTTCCGTGCAGCCGGGGCCCCGCGAATGTACCCGGGCCGGCCGGCCTGCCGCCGGGACAAATGCCCTCAGTTTGAGGCCGCGCCTGCCATAGGGCCTGCCGGCGGGTAGGAAGCCGTCGGTCGCCCAGCCGCACCGCACCGGGGAGGTCGACGTGCCACAACCCACCTGCAGGGGGGGCCTGCTCGGCCTGGCCGCCACCCTGGCTCTGGCGGCCCCCGCCAGCGCATCTCCGGGCCCGACCCCGCCCCCCCCCGGGCTCTCCCCCCCGCCCAGCCTCACGTGCTCCGGGTACCCTGCCCGACGGCTGCACTTCAAGAGCGTGCCAGTCTGGGGGCCTGCGCCTCTGCCGCCGACGCTGCGCGTGTGGCCCGTGGGGCCGGGTCAGGGCAGTGAGGCTCCCGGCCAGCTCTCGGTGCGCCCGGGGGAGGTGACGCTGCTGGTGGCGTGGTCGGTGCGGATGCCCGACCACCGCACCCGCCTGCGCGAGGCGGGCGCCCTCGCGCGGGAGCTGGGCCCACGTGGCGTCCGGATCGTCGGGCTGTCCCTCGACCGCCCTGGCGGAGGCCCCGATGGGGCACCGGACCCCGCCTGGCGGCACTGGGCCCGCGCGGTGGGTGGGGCCTGTTTCCGGGGTGATGCGGCAGCGGCCGAGGCCTTGGGCGGGCTGCCGTCGCTCCCGACGACCATCGTCGTGGGGCGGGACGGGCTGGTCGCCGGCCGCATCGTCGGTGCGCTCGCGAAGTCGCACCTCGACGATCTGCTGGGCGTCTGGTGACCCCCGTGTCAGCAACGCCGGCCCTGACCCGGCACGCCACCGGCTTCGCCAGGGGCTTCTTGCTCGCCACCGCGGTCGCCTGGCACGAGCGGTGCGCCTTCCTGACGGCCTGGCTCACCCTCGCGCGCTGGGGGACCGCGGCCACGGGGTACGGCCTGCACGCCACCGAGGCCATGGTCGTGCTCGGGGCCCTCGTGGTGCCGGCCCTGTGCCTGCCGGCGCTGACCGGCGGCATCGCCGACCGCATCGGCCTCAAGCCTGCCATCAGGCGCGCCTTGCTGTTCGAGCTCGCGGGCCTGGCCTGCCTGGGGCTCGCCGCCACGTTCTGGTGGGTGCTGGCGGGCGCCGCCCTGATGGGGCTGGGCGTGGGGCTGGCGCGGCCCGCCCTGCACGCCCTCATCGCCCGGTGCACCACCGCGGACAACGGCCCCGTCGGCTGGAGCCTCGCCTTCGGCGGCTTCGCCGTGGCAGCCCTGGTCGCGACCCTGCACGTCATCGCGCCCCCGGGCCTGAGCCCCGGGCTGGGGGTGGGCCTGATCCTTGTGGCCCTGGTGCTGCTGTGGCGGGTGCGGGAGCCGGGCCCGCCCGGCGGTGAAGCCCCGGCCCAGGTGGCGCCAGCCGGGCGGGAGGGCGCCTGGCGCGCGCTGGCAGCCCCCTCGCTGGTGCCCCTGCTGGTGGGCGCCGGGCTGGCGCACGTCGCCATCCTCCAGACCCACGAACACCTCCCGGCCTACACGGTCGCGTGGGGCATCACCAACGCGGCCTCGCCAGAACACGCGCGCGTCGTCGACCACATCGGCCAGCGGCTCGGCCTGGTGAGGCAGTTCGCCACCGCCTTGCTCGCGCTGCCGCTCGCCCTGCTGACGTGCCAGCTCCGGCCCCTGGCCGCGCTTCAGCTCGGTGCCGGGCTGACGGGCGTCGGCATCGCGCTGGCCGTGGCCACCCAGGCCTACGCCGCGGCAGTCTCCGGGGTGGTGGTGGTGGCGCTGGGCGAGCTGCTCGTGATGCCGCGCCTCCTGGCCCACCTGGCGCAGCTGGCCCCGGCAAACAGGCTGGCGAGCCGGCTGGGCCTCGCGGACCTGCCCCAGGGCCTGGCCTGGCTGGTGGTCTGGGGGCTCGGAGGACCGCTCTACACGCACCTTGCCGATCGCACCAGCCTGGCCCGTGGGTGGCTCCAGCAGGCCGGGGGCACGCCCCCCACGGCCCCGGCAGGCCTGACGGACGAGGGCGTGCTGGCCCTGCTGGCCCGGGCGATGCACGCCACGGTCAACGGCGCGACCGACCAGCTGTGGCGCGCCACGCACCCCCAGCTGGCCTGGGTGCCCGTCATCGTCGTGGCGCTGGCAGCTGGGTGGGTCTGGCGGTCGGGGGCCCGCCAGGGCAGCCCGCAGGCGGAGGGTGAGCCATGAGCAAGGCCCTGGCCTCAACGGGCAGGCTCGGCCAAGGCCTGGTGCTGCTCACCGCCACGTGGTGCGCCCTGGGGGCAAGGCCCGGCGAGGCAACCAGCGGCCCGCCGTTCAGGGCCGTCTGCACCGTGGCCAAGGTGACGGGGGTCGAGGCCGTGGCCCTGAGCCCCGATGGGCGTCGCCTCGTCACCGCCGCGGGCGATGGCGTCGCCACCTGGGACGCCAGCACCGGCCAGCGGCTGCCCGGCGGGGACCGCGACGCCACCGGCTGCACCCGCCTTGCCTACGCCCCCGACGGCCGCCTGGTGGCCGGCGCGATCGTGGCGCCCCTGGGGGTCGTGCTCCTGAACACCCGGACGTGGCGTCGGGTGCGCACCATCCCCGGACAGCCCCAGGAGGGGCTGCTGGCCTGGCTGGCTGGCTGGTGGTACCCACCGGAGGGCTGCCCCACCCACACGGACACCGTGACCTGCCTGGCCTTCAGCCCGGACGCCCGCTGGCTGGCCACGGGGAGCAGGGACGGCACCGTCAGGGTCTGGGAGGTGACGACGGGGCGCGCCCGAGGCGTGCTGCTGGGGCACGGCGAGGCCGTGAGGGGCATGACCTGGGCCCCCGACGGCGGGCGGCTGGTGAGCCACTCGTACAAGGCGATCATCCAGTGGGACGCCCGCACGATGCGCCCGCTCACGCAGTGGCGGGACATCCCGACCCTGATCCACGCCGTGGCGCTCAGCCCGGACGGCCGGCACGTGGCCTACGGCACGACCGCCAAGCAGCTGTTCACCAGGGACCTGGCCACCGGGCAGCTGTTCGGGCCCCAGGAGCGCGGCGGGCTGCTGAACCTCGACCTGCCGATGGTCTACGCCCCGGACGGCCAGGCCCTGACCGCCACGTGGTCGACCGAGCTGCTCACCTGGCAGGGGGCCAGCGCGTACCGCCCCACCTACCAGAAGGCCCACGCCTCGCGCCTCGTCGACCTGGCGATGAGCCGCGACGGCGGGCGGCTGGCCACGGCGGGCCGGGACGGGGTCGTCAAGGTGTGGGCGACGGGCTGGCGGCCCGCGGCGCCCGGGCCAGGGCCCGCCAACCCCGCCGGGCCACGACGCTGAGGCCAGGCGGCCTCAACGCCGCAGCAGCACCGCCCCGGTGCGGTCGTGCATCGTGTCGACCACGCGCTGGCCGTCCACCGTGGCCTCGCTGCGGACACACCAGAGCCGCCCGGCCTCGTCTCGCTCCAGCCAGAAGCGGTCGATGGCGCAGATCTTCAGCGCGCCGCGGGTGATGTGGGTGTGGGCCAGACGCACGGGCTTGGTGCCAGGCGGTGGCGAGGCGTTGAACCCCTCGAAGGTGTAGGAGGACGCGCCCTGCTCGGCCCCGGCCTCCCTGACCTCGGCCACGAGGTGGCGCCCCGCCGGCCCGGCATAGCGCACGCGCAAGGGGGCCACGCCTGGCCCGGCGGCCGTGGCCAGCCTGCTGTCGGTCGCGCCAACGTAGGTGTAGCGAGAGCGCCGGGCACCGGTGGCCTCAACGGCGGTGAGCCGGCCGGCCCCGTCGTAGCGGTAGCGAACGCCGCGCCCCGTGGCATCCGTGATCGCCGTGGCGCGCCCGGCCGAGTCGTAGCTGAAGCGGGCGGTGCGCCCGGCCCTGTCCCTCACCGCCGCGGGGCGCCCACCGCGGTCGTGCGTCACGACCCAGCCGGCGCCCCGTCCCAGGTCGACGGCCACCAGGCGGCCCCGCGCGTCGAAGCGCTCCAGCCGGGCGCCGGTGACCAGGTCGTACCCCGTCGCCGTCCGCGTGAGGACGGCTGGCACCCGGTCCTCACAGGGCTGAGGGCAGTGGGTGTGGGTGCGAGCCAGCGCCCGGTAGGCCCCCGCCCCACCTGCCAGGGGCGTGAAGGCCTGGCGCGGCAGGTGCCCCCACGCCACGAGGGTCACGGTGCCATCGGGGCCAAGATCGAGGCGAGTCTCCAGCGTGGAGCCCCAGCCGGGGCCAAGGAGGCCTGCCCGGGTGCTGCCGTGGCGGTAGAGCCGCTCCGGCACGAACGCGGACCCGGCGGGCACGGCCGGCTCCCGGGCCAGCAGGTAGAACTCGCCCTCCTGCAGCGACACCGCGGCCCGTGCAGGCGCCGGGGTCATCAGGCCCAGCCCGGTGGCCAGGAGCAGGGCGAGGCCCGGGCCCAGCGGCGCGGCTTCGCGGCCCAGGCCCAAGGCGACGAAGCCAGCGCGGTGCGGGCTGCTCACGCGCGCCCCTCCGGCTGGGGTGCGGCCTCCAACGCCACGCCAGGCTCATCCCCTGCCACGGGGACAGCGGTGCCGCCACCCCGCAGGCGTCGTGCCCGCCGGACCTCCAGGGCCACGAAGGCGATGCCGGCGGCTGCGACAGCCAGGCCCCAAGGCCAGGGCTGGGCCGCGTTTTGCCACCAATCGGCCAGGGCGACGGCCCCGATCGCCCCGTACAGCCCCGCCCAGCCGACCACCGGGACCCAGAACAGGGTGTGACGCGGCTGCCGCACGAGCCGCTCGCCCGTCGCCGGGTTGAGCAGGACCCTGGCCGGTGGCAAGGGCCGCGTCCCGACGAGGTAGAGCACGCACCCCGTGGTGAGCACGGAAACGGCCAGGTCGGGCCTCCCCTGCGCGGGGTCCAGCGAGGCCCCGAACACGAGGGTGAGCATTGCGTTGATCAGCAAGGGCAGGGCTATGCCGAGGACGGCCGCCAGCAGGCCATTGCCGGAGTGAATGATGAGGAACACGGCAGAACTCCTGGCCGAGAGGGGGCTGAGCGCTGCCTTCGCAGCAAGGGCAGCCGGCTTCACGCGCCGCGCGACGCGTCACGCAGGGGCTTCCGGTGTCGGGCCCGGCGCTGGCTCGGCCGGGGGATCCGGCTGCGTCGGGGGAGCCTCCTCCGCGCCTCGCAGCCACAGCCAGCAGGCCAGCGCCGCCACGAGCACCAGGTAGCCCGCCCACCACCACCCCCGAGCGGAGTGCCAGGCCTGATAGAGCCAGATGCCAGCAGCGACCAACCGGAACAGGAAGCCGCTGTGCTCCAGGCCTGCCCCCATGAACGTGTGGCGGGGGCCCAGCACCACGGCGTCGCCCGTGGCCACATCGACCAGCACCTGCTGCGGCCCGTTGAGCCAGCGCCCCAGCCTGTCGACGCACCAGGCCCCCACCAGCAGGCCACAGCCACTCGACAGCGCCGCCAGATCCGGGCCGGGCTCCCGTCCCACCAGGCCGTGGGCCAGGGCCATCCCACAGGCGGCGCTGAAGATGCCGATGGGAGGCGCCAGGAAGCCCAGGCCGCTGAAGCCGAAGATCATCGGATTGGGACTCCTTCGAGCACCACGGCGGTGCGAGGCAGCGGGAGGGTCGAGGAGAGGGGCCAGCCGGCCCCGACCTCACGGGGTCAATGGGCTCGAGGCGACTGCAGTGGCGGCACAGTCGCTAGGGTCCTCCTGACGGCGTGCTGTCTGGCGGCCAAGGGAGGGCTGCTCGGGTCCGGGGCCCCGAGGACGAAAGTGCCCCCCGTCCGGCAGGCCCAAACGTGACAAATGCCCTCAAGTCGGGGCACCCGATGGCCTTCATCACGGAGGGGGGGATGGTCTCTTCAGCTATCAGCCTTCTCGCGTTCGCGGGCGCGGCCGAGGGAT
>JAYKHR010000172.1:0-12444 GCA_035285125.1 Candidatus Sericytochromatia bacterium
CGAACCAGGCGGGTGGGCTCATCTCGAACCAGGCGGGTGGGCTCATCTCGAACCAGGCGGGTGGGCTCATCTCGAACCAGGCGGGTGGGCTCATCTCGAACCAGGCGGGTGGGCTCATCTCGAACCAGGCGGGCGGGCTCATCTCGAACCAGGCGGGCGGGCTCATCTCGAACGTCCCGGGCGGCGCGAACCTGTCGGACGGTGCGCTGCGGGCCTTTCGGCTGGTGGCAGAGAAAGATGGCCAGGCGCTGGTCACGGTGGTGGACGGCCTCGGTCAGGGCCTCTCGGAAGGTGGAGCCGCTGGCTACCGCCTGCAGCAGGCGGGTGGCACCATCCTGGTCGAGCTGTCCCCGGCCACCACGGCCGTTGCCAAGGCTTTCGAGGGCGCGCTCAAGCTGCAGTTCGAGCTGGCCGAGCCCGGCGCCCGCGCCGCAGGCCTCTCGGAGGTGTTCGTGCAGGCCAGGCAAGCCACGCGGGCCGTGCGAGCCCAACTCCGGAAAGACCCGGACCTCGCTCGCCGCATCGCGGCGGCCGTGGACGCGCGTGGCGCGTTGCGGGACGTGCAGGCCTTTCAGCGCTCCGCGGCTGAGGGCCAGCTTGACCGCGAGTTGGCGCCTCGCGTGGTGGAGGTGCTCAACGCCTTCGTTGCTCGGAAGGGCTCCCAGGGCGGTGCCGGAGAGGCTCGCGGCGGTGGCCCGCGGCTTGACGGCCGCGACTTTCCGCTCGGTGACGTGACGGTTGAGCGCGGCGGGGTCGTCGTGGTGAAGGCGAAGAACGGCGACACCGTCCGGATCGATCGCCCCGTGCCCGGGCGCGAGGCCGGCGCGGCCAAGCCTTCGGACAAGGCGCCCGTCGCCCGTAACGCTCGGCCGGCGGCAGGCACCGGCGGCAACAACGGCAATGGCAATGCCGGCGGCGGTGCCGACAACGGCAATGGCAATGCCGGCGGCAACAACGGCAATGGCAATGCCGGCGGCAACAATGGCAATGGCAATGCCGGCGGCAACACCGGCAATGCCGGTGGCGGCACCGACAATGGCAATGCCGGTGGCAACATCGGCAATGGCAATGCTGGCGGCGGTGCCGACAACGGCAATGCCGGCGGCAGCAATGGCAATGGCAATGCCGGCGGCGGCACCGGCAACGGGAACGGCAGTGGCGGGAACGGCGGCGGGAATGGGAACGGCAACGGGTGAGGCCCGCGTGCCGACGACTTGGCCGCGGGGCCCGGGGGGCGGCGGCGCGTGGCTGAACGGCACGAGAAGGGGCGGGCCGATCTCCAGCGCTGGCAGCGACACCAACCGACGAACTTCTACGCGGACCACAGGCAACTCCAGCGGCTGTTGCGCCGGCTGATGCCGTCGGCCCGCCTCGCGAACCACGAGGCCCACCTCGCCCACTTCGGCGCGGCGGTGGCCACCACCCTCGACAGGGCCGCGATCGCCAACAACCGGGAAGGCAACACGCCCCGGCTGGACCGGTGGTCTCCCATCGGAGAGCGCACCGAGGGCATCGAGCACCACCCGAGCTACGAGGCCTGTGGCCGGGCCATCTACGAGGTTGGCCGGGTCATCGCGGTGTATGCGGAGCCCCCCGCGAACCTGCACGCCCAGGCGCTCTTTTACCTCAGCAGCCATGTGGGCGAGGCCGGGCACAACTGCCCCGTGGCCTGCACGGCGGGCATCGCCAGAGTCTTGCAGGGCCCAGCCTCGGAGGCCCTGCGGGCCCGCTACCTCCCGGGCGTGCTCTCATCGCGCTGGTGCGAGCGGCTCGATGGGGCCCAGTTCCTCACGGAGCTGCAGGGAGGCTCGGATGTCGGGTCCAACGCCGTCGTGGCCGTGCCGGACGGGGAGGCGCTGGGCACCACGCGCTGGCGCATCCACGGCGAGAAGTGGTTCTGCTCCAACGCCGGGGCCGACCTCATCCTCCTGACGGCCCGGGTGGCCGGGGGCGCCGACGGCACGGCTGGCCTGGGCCTCTTCCTGTTGCCCCGTCGCCTGGACGATGGCTCGGTGAACCACTTCAGGCTCAGACGCCTGAAGGAGAAGCTCGGCACGCGCTCGATGCCCTCGGCGGAGATCGACTTCGAGGGCGCGGTGGCCTACGCTATCGGCCACGTCGAGGATGGCTTCAAACACGTGATGAACAACGTGATCAACACCTCCCGCCTCTACAACACCAGCGGCTGCGCGGGCATCGCCCACCGGGCGCACCTCGTGGCCGCCGGTTACGCCGCGGCGCGCGAGGCCTTTGGCCGCCCGATCGCCGCCTACCCCCTGGTGCAGGAGATGCTCGCCCGCACGTTCGCCACCCATGCCGTCCTGCTCGCAGGCACGCTGACCCTCGCGTCAGCCCTGGATGCGGTGGAACTGGGCCTGAGCGGAGAGGCCGAGCGGGGCTTCGTCCGCGTGGCCGTCAACCTGGCGAAGATGGCCTCTTGCCAGCACTCCCACCGCGTCGTGCTGACGGCCATCGAGACGCTGGGGGGCAACGGCGCCATCGAGTCGTTCTCCGTGCTCCCTCGCCTGCTGCGTGACAACGTGGTGTACGAGAACTGGGAAGGCACCCACAACACCCTCGTGGCCCAGACCCTGCGCGACCTCCACCGGGCGCCGCTGCGAGAGGCCATGGTGAACGGCGTGGCCGGTTGGCTGCGGGCCGTGCCGGGCTGCGCAGAGGTGCTGGCGCCCGCCGCCGCGGCTCTGGCTGCCTTCCAGGCCGCCTGGCCAGCCATTGCGGCGGAGCCCGACGCCGGCTTGGCGGCGCTCCTGCTGCGGCCCCACGCGGAGGCCCTGGCGGACACCCTCTTTGCTGCGGCCTATGCCGCCGACCTCGAGGCCGAGCCGGACGCGGACCGCCGGGCGGGGGAGCGCGAGGCCCTCGGGTTGTTCGTGGCCCACCACCTCGCCCCCCTCGCCCCCGTGCGCGACCGCGCCTACGCCGCCTCCGTGGCGCGGGTGGCCGCCCTCGAGGTGCCGGGCGCCGGCTGAGCTGGCTGGCCCGCGCGTCGTGGTACCTGGGGCATCGTCCGCTCGCCCGACGGCTGGTGGGCCCCCAGCGGCTATCATCGCGTGGGGTTGGCCGGGGGCTGGGGAGGGCTTGGGATGCGCATCGGCGTGCTGGCGCCCGTTTGGGAAGCCACGCCACCGCGAGGCTATGGCGGCATCGAGCGGATGGTGGCGTTGCTGGTCGAGGGGCTGGTCGCGAGGGGGCACCACGTGACCCTCTTCGCCACCGGCGACTCCGTCACGTCGGCCCGCCTTTGCGCCGTCGAGCCCAGGCCGCTGCGGACCCAGGCGCTCGAGCCCTGGTGCCAGCAGGCCGCCGAGCTGCGCCACATCGCGCTGGCCCTGCGGGAGCCTCAGGCCTTCGACGTCGTGCACAACCACGTGGGCTACCCGGGCGTGGTGCTGGGGGACCTCGCGGGGGCCTCCATGCTCACGACGCTGCACGGCCCCGTGCCCGACACCCACCGGCCCTATTACAGCTCCTTCCCCGAGCACCCCTTCGTGGCCATCAGCGAGTCGCAGCGGCGCGAGGCGGCGGCCCTGCGCGTCTGCGCGACGATCCCCCACGGCATCGACACGCGGCGCTACAGCGCAGGCGGGTCACGGCGTGACTACGTGTTGTTCCTGGGGCGCGTGTCGCCCGAGAAGGGCACCCACCTGGCCATCGAGGCGGCGTTGCGCGCGGGGGTGCCGCTGGTGATCGCGGCCAAGGTCGACCCGCAGGATCGCTCGTACTTCGAGGGGCGTGTCGCGCCGCTGGTGGACGGGACCCGCGTGCGCTTCATCGGGGAGGTCGCCGGCGAGGCCAAACGCGACGTCCTGCGTGGGGCGCGGGCGCTGCTTCACCTCGTGCAGTTCCCCGAGCCCTTCGGCCTCGTCATGGTGGAGGCCCTCGCTAGCGGCACCCCCGTGATCGCGATGCCCCTGGGCTCCATCCCGGAGGTCGTCGCAGACGGGCGGACGGGCTTCATCGTGCGGGACGTCGACGAGGCGGTGGCCGCACTCGGCCGGCTGGAAGCCATCAGCCCCGCTGTTTGCCGGGCCGAGGCCGTGGCCCGCTTCGATGCCGGTCTGATGGTGGAGCGTTACGCCGCGCTTTACGCGACGCTGGCGGCCCCCCGCGTCACGCTGCGCCGCCGGCGGGGGGCCGGAACGTCTCCCACGGGCTCACCTTGAGCAGGGCTTGCGGATGACGGACCACGGGTGGGACAGCGCCAGGGGTTTGCCTGACGACGGCTGCAGGGCAGCGCTGGCGCGCATGGCCGCCAGGCGCTCGCGGGTGGGGGGGTGGGTGGACACGAAGCGCAGCGCGCGCTCGGCCCGGTCGCTGATGGGCACCTCGCGGGCAAGGACCTCATAGGCGGCGACCATGCCGGTCGGGTCCAGGCCGGCCTGCTTCAACCGCGCCATCCCGAGGCTGTCCGCCTCGGCCTCGTCCGCCCGCGACAGCGCCAGCTGGCCGAGCTCCCCCGCAGCCCCGACGGCCGCGGCGAGCCCCCCCGCGTCACCCGTGATGCCTGCCAGCAGCAGGCTGGTGGCCGTGTCTCTCAGCAGGGCCCGCGTGACGTGGCGCCTCTCGACATGCTGGATCTCGTGCGCCAGCACGCCGGCGAGTGCCTCCGGGCTGGGCATCTGCTGCAACAAGCCCTCGAACACCACCACATGCCCGCCCGGCGCGGCCAGGGCGTTGACGCTGTCGTCGTGCACCACCCGCACCCGGTATCGGTAAGGGGTCCCGCTGTGCGCCAGCAGCCGGTCCAGGATGGTCTGAACGGCCTCCCGCTTCACCCGATCCGGGCACGCCCCCGCATTGTTCTCGACGCTCTCGGCCACCGCCTCGCCCAGCTTGCTTTCCCAGGCGGGGGGGACGTGGTTGGCGACGCGCTCTGCCACGGCGGGCAGCACCCAGCCGACGCCCAGGGCCAGCGCCCCGAGCGAGCCGACCACGCTGCCGACGGCCAGGGTGGTCAGCAGGCCGGTCGACATCGGAGGCTTGATCCCCGTGCGTGGCGCTTGCGCGGCAAGGGCGGCCAGGATCGAGGCGTCGTCCACCTCCACCAGGGGGGGCGTGGGGCCGGGGGCGAGGGCAATCGTGGCGACCTCGCCAGGGCCGTCCCCACCCAGCAGGCGCAACGCCTCGAAGGGGTAGACGCGAGCCTCCGGGTCACCAGGGTTGGAGAGCACCAACCCTGCGGGGGACAGGGACACGACGACCCGCCGCCGGAGAGGCGTCTCGCCGTCCAGGAAGTGGCCCTTCCACGTTCGCGCCATGGTGCCCCCCTCAGAGCCCGAAGTCGTCGATGCCGCTGTCTTCGACCATCGCGTCGCCCATGGCGCTTGCGTCCAGGGCCTCCTGGCGGATGGCCTCCAACCCCAGCGAGCCGCGCACCGTCAGGCAGCCCGCCATGTAGCGCATGGCGGCGGCCCGGGCCCAGGGGAGGGCGAACCCGAGCGTGAGGAGCCTGGCCGCCAGCCCGACGGCCGCCCACTTCAGCAGGCCCCAGCCGGTCACGGCGTGCTCGAAGCGGGCCTTGCCGAAGCGCGTCGAGGCAGCGATCTCTCGCTGCACCGACGCGCCCGTCCAGAAGAGGCTGAGGCCGCCGGTGAAGGGAAGCAGCAAAAACCCGATGAGCAGCGGCCGGGCCAGCTGCCCCCCGGTGAGCGAGCACGCGAAGGCGCGGTTGCCGTAGTGGGTGTTCCCGAGCTTGAAGCGCTGCTGCCTGGCGAGGAACCAGGGCAGGTAGAGCCCGAGCGTCAGCCCGCAGAGAAACGCGCCCTGGAGGTTGAGCCAGTAGGCCTCGCCGTAGCTGCCCCGGAAGGAGAAGCGCACGCCGTTGAGGCTGGTCCTCGACAGCTGGTAGCGCCAGCTGGAGACCTGGATCAGTGGTCCGAGGAGCACCGCCAGGCAGAGCGTGGCCACGTTGGCGACCGCCCCCGCGAGCGCCAGGGCGGCCTGTTTGCCCAGCGCCGGCGACAAGGCTGGCGCCAAGGCCGCTGCCACGCCGGCCAGCACGAGCCCCACCACGGCGCCGATGCCCACGATCTTGGCGAAGCCCCGAAGGCCTTCCTTCCCCGTGCCGTGGTAGGCGAAGCGGTGCCCCCGAAGGGACAGCTGGCTGTAGAGGTACCGCCTCAGGTTGGCGCGGGCCCAGAACCGGTAGATGCCGACAGTCGCCAGCGTCAGCGCCACGTTCACGGCCATGATCTTGAACAGCGTCTTGCCGTCGCCCCCGAACTGCAGGCGGTTCAGGACCTTCTTGCGGCTGGGGCGGCGTTCCCCAGCCTCGGCGGTGCCGGGCGTCGCGGTGAGAGCGGCTGGGCCGTCCCGGTGCAGCGCCCATTCGTCCGGGCTGGCATCCTCTTCGGGGGGCGGCCAGGAAGCCCCGGCGGCGGGGCTCGGTTTCGCTTCGGGGGACGCCCACGCGCCCTCGGTGGCGAGGCCTTGGTCCTCATCGGGGGGGGGCCACGAAGCCCCTGTGGGGAACCTGGCCTCCGCTGCCGGCTGCGCCCAGGCGGCCTCTGATGTGGGGCTCTCCGCCTCGCCGGGGAGCGTCCAGGCGGCCTCGGCGGCAGGCGCCATCGAGAAAGCCGGGGGGGGCGCTTGCGGCACGGAGGTCTCCAGCGCGGCATGGGCGCTCTGGGGGGCCTCGCCAGCCATCCGCACGACCTCGCCGCAGACACACTCCCGCTGAGGGGGTTCGACCCAGGCAAGGCAAGCAGGACATTCCACGGTGCCGGTCTCCTTCTGGCGAGTTTTTACCCGCCCGCGGCTTCCTGCAAGCTTGTTGACCACCTCCCTGACTCCGCGACAGCCCCTCACCCGGCCTGCGGCCACCCTCTCCCAGGGGGAGAGGGGCCAAAGAGCGGTTTCGCCCGCTGGGGGGGGCGCGTCAGCGGAGATGAGCGTGATGCGGAATCAGGGTCAGAGCCCCAGGAGCTCGACCTCGAAGATCAGGATGGCGCCGGGGGGGATCTTGCCCGTGCCGGCCTGGCCGTAGCCCAGGGCGGGCGGAATGACGAGCTTGCGCCACTCGCCCACACGCATGCCCGCCACCCCCTGCTCCCAGCCCGCGATCACGCGGCGTTGCCCGAGGGTGAACGAGAACGGGGCGCCGCGGCTGCGAGACGAGTCGAACTGCACGCCGCTCGTGAGCCAGCCCGTGTAGTGGACCTTGACGCTGGTCCCCGGGCTGGCCGCGACCGCGTCCGCGGGGGCCTGGCGGATGATGGTGTAGCCGAGGCCCGTGCCCAGCACCACCGCCGACACCGTGTCCAGGGCGAACGGGGGAAACGAGCCCGTGGGGGTGGGCATGGGCGTGGGCACGACGACCACCACGGCCGAAGGGCGCACCACGGGGATCTCGCCGCCGTCGCCGGCCTCAGGTGGGGCCACCGGCGTCAGCGTGGGGTCGCAGGCCAGCAGCAGGGTGGCCGTGGCGGCGACCAGCGGGGCGAGGGGCGAGCCTGAGGCGGAGCGTGGCACGCCCCCATCGTGCCACGTGGGCTGCCCGCTAGCAATGGCCCCGGCCGCGCGCGGTTGGGGTCGCCCCCGTCCGGCCCCTGGAACGTGGGCCTCCCCACCCGCCCGGGACGGAGCTGGGCGCCGGCGCGGATCGGGAGGCTCAACCTCCGGGCGGTGAGGCGGGGCCGTGACCCTAGCCCCACCGTCCGGGCCGCGGCCGTCAGGCCGCCCGGGAGGCCACCTGCCCGGCGTCCTTGCGGGCGCCGAAGAACTTGATGCCCAGCACCAGGCAGACGATGCCGATGGTGACCATCGCGACCAGGCTGTGGGTGATCCAGGCGATCACGATCGTGATGCCCGAGAGCACGAGGGCGATAGGGAAGGTGATGAAGCCCGTCAGGCCGCGGCCCATGTCGCCGAGGAACGGCAGCACATCGAGCAGGGTGTTGAGCGGCGACACCATCATCCGCAGGCCGCCCCAGCACAGCAGGAAGCCCAGCAGACGGAAGCCCCAGATCCAGATCTGGTACTCGGTCTGGAGCGTCTTCAGGGCGTCTTCCTTGGAGCCTGCGAACACGCGGTACATCGTGCGCTTGTCGACCTCTGCGGCCGCAAGGCGGGTGCCGGACTCCAGCTTGCCGAATGCCGTGTAGGTGCCTCCGGGGGCCAGCGCCGTGTACGACAGGCGGACGTCGCCGACCTTCGGCTCAGCAGCGCGGGCGCTTCCCACGTAGAGGTGCTCCCCGGACACGGTGCCACCGGTGGTCGTCGCGCCCTCCAGCCGCACCGGCGCGCCGCCGGGCAGGGAGACCTCGCTCATCTGCAGCGCGAGAGCGCCCACGGCGGCCTCGGCGGCCTTCTGGGTCTCGCCCTTCACGGCCATCGGGGGGTTGTGGTGCCCCTCCTTTTTCTTGAAGCCGTCGCTGCTTTCCGGGCTGGAGGTCCAGTCTGTGTCGTACTTGTAGGTCGTGGTCTTCTTCTCGCTGCCGCCCGCGCTCTTCTCCGTCTTGGTGTCCTTGGCCTCCTGCCAGGCGTACATCTCCGCCTCGCGGGTGAGCACGACGTAGTTCCCGGCCGGGAGGTAGGCGTCGCCGAGGCGGGCGCTCGTGGCGAGGGGCCCCGTGGCCGCCACGAACTTGCCGATCGCACCCTGGTCGGGTTTGGCCGCGTCGACGGCCGCGGCCTTCTTGGCGAGGTCAGCCTCGTTGACGGTGCCCTCGTTCATGTACAGCACCACGAAGGAGGCCAGGAAGAACACGATGCCGAGCAAGGCGGTGCCGACCGAGTCCCACAGGCGGGACAGCAGGCCCTGCTCGCTGGACTCGGTCACGCTGTCGCTGCTTTCGCCGCCGCTTGAAAACTCCACGTCGTCGTCTGCCATGAGGCCTCCTGAGGTTGTCGGGGGATGGGGGCGTGGTCGCACGCCGCGTGCTGCATACCCGACACGCGGGATGTGTGACCGGCAACCATCGTTTCCGTGTCAAGGCGACGGGCGTGCCCCCCCTGCAGGAGCCGGCCAAGCGCCCCTCAGAGCATGTGGTAGGGGTTCAGATCGAGGGCGATCCGCACGCCGGCGCTCCCCGCCTGGGCGGCCGCCCGGCGCAGCAGTGGGCGCAGCGCGTCCAGCGCCTGCGTCTTCACCACCACCTGCTGCCTGGCGAGGCCCCGCACCCTGGCAAGCGGCGCCTCGTGCGGGCCGAAGACCTCCACGGCCGCCTCGCCCCGCAACGCCTCGGCGAAGCGCCCGGCAGCCCGCGCCGCGAGCGCCTCCTCGGCCGCGGCCGCCACCATCACCACGAGGGCGCAGTCTGGCGGCCACATCAGCGCCTGGCGGTCGGGTCGCTCGGCCTCGTAGAACTGCCTGTAGTCGTGGGCGGCTGCGGCCTGCACCGCCACGTGGCCGGGTTCGTAGGCCTGCACCACCACCCGGCCCGGCAGGGTGTGGCGCCCTGCCCGCCCGGCGACCTGGGACAGCAGCTGGAAGGTGCGCTCCGCGGCTCGGAAGTCCGGGAGGTTGAGGGCGGCGTCGGCCGCCATCACGCCGACGAGCGTGACGCGCGGGAAGTCCAGCCCCTTCGCCACCATCTGGGTGCCGATGAGGATGTCCTGCTCGCCCCTGCCGAAGGCATCCAGCAGGGCCGCGTGGCTGCCCCGGCGCTGCGTCGTGTCGCGATCGACGCGCACGATGCGGGCCTCGGGAAAGAGGCGCTGGCAGGCCTCCTCCACCTGCTGCGTGCCCGCCCCAAAGTGCCGGATGGTGGCGCCGTGGCAGCTTGGGCAGGTCTCCGGCAGGGGCTCGCGGTGGTCGCAGTAGTGGCAGCGCAGGCCGGGCGGGTTGGCGTGGTGCGTCAGCGCCACGGAGCAGCGGGCGCACTTGCAGGTGTGCCCGCACTCGCGGCAGAACACGTGGGAGCTGTAGCCCCGGCGGTTCAGCAGCAAGATGGCCTGCTCCCCCGCCGCGAGGATCTCGCCGAGCCCCGTGCGCAGCGCCCGCGAGAAGATGCTGCGGTTGCCGTCTGCAAGCTCCTTGCGCATGTCGACCACCGTCACCGGGGGGAGGGGCCGGTCCTCGACGCGCTCGGGCATCTCGAGGAGGGTGGCCGCGCCATCCAGCGCCGCCGCGTAGGACTCGACGGAGGGGGTGGCGCTGCCGAGCACCAGGATGGCCCCCGCGAGCCGGGCGCGCTCCGCGGCGACGGTGCGGGCGTGGTAGCGCGGCGCGGTGTCTTGCTTGTAGCTGCTCTCGTGCTCCTCGTCGACGATGATCACCCCGAGATCATCGAGAGGCGCGAACACCGCCGAGCGGGCCCCCACCACCACCCGGGCGTCGCCGCCGCGGATGCGCTGCCACTCGTCGAAGCGCTCGCCCTCGCTCAGGTGCGAGTGCAGCACCGCCACCGTGTCCCCGAAGCGCCCCTGGAAGCGTCGGACGGTCTGGGGCGTCAGGGCGATCTCGGGCACGAGCACGATGGCCGTCCGGCCGGCGTCGAGGGCCTGCGCGATCACCTGCATGTACACCTCGGTCTTGCCGCTCCCCGTGACGCCATGGAGCACGTAGGTGCGGGCGCCCGGCGGCGCGTCGACGATGGCCTCCACCACCTCCCGCTGGCGCGGCGTGAGCGGCGGGGGCGGGTCGGCGCTGGCGTGCCCGACGGCGCTGCGCCTGACGGGCCGGCTCTCGAGCGTGAGCAACCCCCTGGCGGCCAGCCGGCGCAGCGTCTCCGGCGTCGTGGCAGCCTCTCGCTGCAGCGCGGCCGCCGGCACGACGCCACCCGACCGCCGGAGCACCTCCAGCACCTCGGCCTGCCTGGGCGTGACGTCGTCGGCCCGGGCCTCCGGGGCGAGGCAGGCGTGCAGCACCCGCCGCTCGCGCTGCCGCGGCGGTTCGTAGGTGGCCTGGGTGCGGATCCAGCCCCGCTGGCGCCAGGCCGCCAGCACCGGGGATGACCGGCGGGCCGCGCTGCGCAGGGCTGCCAGCGGGGCTGCGCCGCCGTGCCGCGCCAAGGCCTCCGCGAGCACCGCCTCGGCCCCGCGTGCCCCCGCCGTGCCCGCCGCGAATTCGGCCTCGCTCACCGCCCGCACGACCGTTCGCCGGATGCGGGACAGCGTGCCGCGGGGCATCACCGTCGTCACGATGTCGGCCATCGAGGCCAGCGTGGTTTCAGCCAGCCAGGGCAGCAGGGCCTGCAAGGTGGGGGGCAGCACCTCCCCCTCGACCACATCGGCCAACTCGCGCACCTCCAGCCCCTCCGGCGCCACGTCGCGCAGGGCCACGACGTAGCCTGCGACGGGACCCTGGGCCCCGAAGGGGGCCAGCACGGGCGTGCCGGGCGTCAGCTTGCCGCGCCAGGCCTCCGGCACGCGGTAGGTGTAGGGGCGCTGCTCGGCCAGGTTCAGCCCGTCGATGACGACGTCGGCGAAGGCGGCGCCCGGGCCGGGCAATGAGGCGGGCTCGGCAGGCATGCTGCGCACCATTATGCCACACGCCCACGCCGGGGGCGGGGGGTGACGTTGGTTGACAGGCAGGTATTTTTGATGAAAAAATATCTCCCATAAGACAATTTGCCTGCCAAGGTTGAGGAGCGCCCGCTTGGGTCTCGACGCGTGTCCCTGTTTCAACCTCGGGCTTGCCCACCGACGCGTGGCGCGGGCCTTCGAGGAGGCGTTGGAGCCGCTGGGCCTCACGGTGGCCCAGGCGCACTGCCTGCACGTGCTGTTCGTGGCCGACGGCCGTTCTGCCAAGGACCTCGCCCGAGAGCTCCAGATCGACTCGGGCACCCTGACGCCGCTGCTGGACCGCCTCGAGCGCTCCAGCCTGGTGCGGCGCTGCCCTGACCCCGCCGACCGCAGGGCGATGCGCATCTGCCTCGAGGAGCGGGCCCACAGGCTCAAGCCGGCGGTGGAGGCGGCGCTCGCCGAGGCCTCCGCCCGGCTGGCCGGACGCTTCGACCCCAGCGAGTTCGCGACCCTGATGACCCTCGTCAGGCGCCTGGTAGACGAGGCCGCCTCGTCATCTGCGCCGCTTGCTCCCCGCCCCTGAAAGGAACGGCCATGAAGCTCTACAACCTCGATCGCTGCCCTTACTGCAAGATGGTGCGCGACAAGCTCGACGCGCTCGGGCTCGCCTACGACAAGGTGGAGGTGCCCTCGGACCGCGCGCAGCGGCAGGAGGTCTTCGATGTCTCCGGCCAGTGGACCGTCCCCGTCCTCGTTGACGGCGAGGTGATGCTCGACGACGAGGAGAAGATCCTGCCCTACCTCGATCAGACCTACGGCCAGGCCTCCCGCTGAGCCTGGCCCACGGCAGCAGCCCCGCCGACCTCCCCCCGGAGGAGAAAGACGTGAGCACCCGGATGCTCGACCCGATCACCACCCACCGCCGCGCCGGCGAGGCCGACCTCGCCGAGGCCGGGACCCTGGCGCTGGAACTGAACGCCCGGGCCGCGACGTCGCCGCTCTACACCAACAACCAGA
>JAYKHR010000173.1:0-70880 GCA_035285125.1 Candidatus Sericytochromatia bacterium
GGGGGGGGGGGGGGGGGGGGGGGGCGCCCCGGGCGCGGGGGGCAAGGGCACACCGGCCGGGGGGGGCCAGGCCGGGTTGGTGGTCGGAAGGTGATGGTGCTGCTCCTGCAGCTGTCGCAGGGCGTCCAGCGCCGCCCGGTAGGCAGGGTCGTGGACCGGGGGCGGCGCGGACGCGCCCCAGGCGCCCTGCCCGGAGAAGGCAACCGGTGTGAAGGCCGGGGGCGTGGGCGCGGGGAGGGGGGACGGCATCGGCACCGCCGGCGCGGCAGGCACCATCGGAACCGAGGGCACGGGGGGCGTCGACACGCCTGGCGCTACCGAGGGAGCGGGAACCACCGCCGGGGAGGGGGGCGCGGGCTGAGGGGCGGCCCCGACGGCTGGCGAAGTCGGGGGGGGCGCGGGGGCTGGCTGCCCGGGCCAGGGCGCGCCTGTCCACGCGGCCACCGCGGCCCGCGCCGACGTCACCAGGGACTCGAGCCCCGTGGACCACGGCGAGGAAGCGGCAGCCATCGCAACCTGAGGCGACGGCCTGGAGACCGGGGCGATGGAGGCGCCGGGCACGGAGTTGCGGGCCGCCGCAGCAACGGCCAGGTGGTCCCGTCCCATCCGCTGGGTGCGCTGCCCGGGCAGCAGGAGGTCAGGCTGCCCCGCAGGGGCCCCCCCGCGGGGAGCCGGCCTGTCGTTCAGGTTGAAGGAGCCGGGAAGCGCTGGCACGTGACCTTCCTGTTCCGGGACACACGTGATCAGGTATCGGAGCCATCGCGCCATATTCGGTTATGCCCAGGTTAATTGTTTTTGAAGCCATTCCTAAGCCACCCCCCGTCCTCGCCTCCGCTCTGCTTGCGTCCCTCGTCCGTTCGGGGGAACATGGCCGGACGGAGGTTGTTCCATGGCCCGCATCAGCATCCCCGAGGCAGACGAGATCGTCGACCACCCGTTCCCCGTGCTCGACAAGGGCTTCGTTCGCCTCGTCGACTACATGGGCGGTGACGCGCGCGTGGTCCAGTCGGCCCGCGTCTCCTACGGAGAGGGCACCAAGACGGTCCGTGAGGACGCCGGGCTGATCAACTACTTGATGAAGAATGCGCACACCAGCCCCTTCGAGCAGGTGGTGCTGACCTTCCACATGAAGCTGCCCGTCTTCGTGGCCCGCCAGGTGATCCGCCACCGCACGGCTCGCCTCAACGAGATCTCCGGCCGCTACTCGGTGATGAAGGACGAGTTCTACGTGCCGGCTCCCGAGCGGGTCCAGGCCCAGAGCGAGGTCAACAAGCAGGGCAGCGGCGAGGCCCTCCCGCCAGAGGTCGCGCACCAGGTTCGGGAGACGCTGATCGCCGAACAGGCGGAGGTTTACGCCCACTACGAAGGCTTCCTGGCCCAGGACGTGGCCCGGGAACTGGCGCGGGTGAACCTGCCGCTCAGCCTCTACACCGAGTGGTACTGGCAGATCGACCTCCACAACCTGTTCCACTTCCTGCGGCTGAGGCTCGACTGGCACGCCCAGGCGGAGGTCAGGGCGTACGCCGAGGCGATGGCAGGGATCGCGCGCCGCGTAGCGCCCCTGTGCTACCAGGCCTTCGAGGAACACGTGCTCGAGGGGCGGCGCTTCAGCCGCAAGGAGCTGGAAGCTCTGCGGGCCCTGCTGCGGGGCGAGGAGGTCACGCTCGGGGACCGCGCACGCGCCGAGTTCGAGGGCAAGCTTTGGGGCCCTCAGGGAGCCCCGATGGCGCAGCCCACGCAGGGCTGAGGCCCGGTCAGCGTCGGTCGAGCGCCTGCCAAAGTGCCGTCAACTCGGCCGGGTCGAGCGCCCGCCAGGTCCCGGAGGGCAGTGCCTCCAGCCTGAGGGGCCCGACGGCGACGCGCAACAGTCGCAACGTCGGGTGGCCCACGGCGGCAGTCATCCGACGCACCTGCCGGTTACGCCCCTCTCGGAGCGTCAGCTCCAGCCAGCTGGTGGGGATGTGCCGACGCTCGCGGATGGGCGGCACGCGGGGGGGCACCTCGGGCGCCACCGGCAGCAGGCTGGCCCCGGCGGGTCGGGTGCGCTGCCCCTGCACGGGGACACCGTCCCGCAGCTGCTGGAGCGCGGCCTCATCCGGGATGCCCTCCACCTGCGCCCAGTACACCTTCGAGTGGCCGTGGCGGGGCTCGGTCAGACGCGCCTTCAGGCGGTTGTCGGAGGTCAGCACGAGCAGCCCCTCGCTGTCGTGGTCGAGGCGCCCGGCGGCGTAGACCCCCGGCACCTCGATGTACCGCCCCAGGCCGGGGTGGCCATCCTCGTCTGAGAACTGGCTGAGGACGCCGTAAGGCTTGTGGAAGATCAAGGTCGGCACAGGGTGCACGTACCCGCCCACGCCGGGGCACTCCCGGGGGGGGGGGTGCTATACTGAAACCACCTGGCTCAGGCGGCGTGGTGTCGCAGGGCCCGGCCCGGAGCGACTGCCCATGCCGTTCGATGAGAGCCGTTCGCCCTCGCATGCCGACGACCGCCGGGCGGAGGATGGCCCCGTGCGGGTGGTGGTGACAGGCCTGGGGGCTGTCACCCCCCTCGGCACCGGCGTCGCCGCCTACTGGGACGGGCTCGTGACAGGGCGCAGCGGCATCGGGCCCATCACCGCCTTCGACGCGAGCGCGCTCGACTGCCGCATCGCCGGGCAGGTGCCCGACTTTGATCCGCTCGCCTGGGTCGAGGACCGCAAGGAGGCCCGGCGCCTGGCACGCTTCAGCCAGTTCGCAATCGCAGCCAGCAAGCAAGCCCTCGCCGATGCCGGGCTGCCCCTCTCGGCCGGCTCGGCAGAGCGACTGGGCGTTTGCATCGGCTCGGGGATGGGGGGCCTCGGGGCGCTCGAGGAGCAGTTCGACGTGCTGCGGGACCGGGGACCGGGTCGCGTCAGCCCGTTCACGGTGCCGATGATGATCACCAACATGGCCGCCGGGAACGTCGCGATCGCCGTGGGCGCCAGAGGCCCCAACACCTGCCCCGTGACGGCCTGCGCCTCGGGCACGCACGCCATCGGTGAGGCCTTCGAGATCCTGCGGCGCGGCGCCGCTGACGCCATGCTGGCGGGGGGGGCAGAGGCCGTCATCACCCCGATGGGCATCGCCGCCTTCGCCTCGGCGCGGGCCCTCTCAACCCGCAACGACGACCCGTCGCGCGCGAGCCGGCCTTTCGATCGCCTGCGGGACGGCTTCGTCATGGGGGAGGGCGCAGGCGTGGTCCTGCTCGAGACCCTGGCACACGCACGAGCGCGAGGGGCCCGCATCTACGCCGAGCTAACGGGGTGGGGCATGACGTGCGACGCCCACCACATGACGGCCCCCTCGCCCGACGGCGCCGGCATCGTGCGGGCGATGGCGGCCGCACTCACGCAGGCCGACGTGGCGCCCACGGAGGTGGGCTACTTGAACGCGCACGGCACCTCGACGCCCCTCAACGACGCCATCGAGACTGAGGCTGTGAAGGCGGTCTTCGGCGCCCACGCGCCGCACCTCCCCGTCTCGTCCGTGAAGTCGATGACGGGGCACCTGCTCGGCGCCGCCGGCGGCGTGGAGGCGATTGCGACGGTGCTTGCCCTGCACCACGGCCTGCTGCCGCCCACGATCAACCTCGAGGAACCCGACCCGGCCTGCGACCTGGACTACGTGCCGAACGTCGCCCGCGTCGCCGCCGTGGAGGTCGCGATGTCGAACAGCATGGGCTTCGGCGGGCACAACGCCAGCCTGATCTTCCGGCGCGCGAGATGACCCGACCCGTCGAGGACCTGCTGGTGCGCGCCGGCCTTCCAGCAGACCAGGGGCTGCCGCTCTTCACGGCCGCCCTGACCCACGCCTCTGCGGAGGGACAGCCGCACTACGAGCGGCTGGAGTACCTCGGGGACGCCGTGTTGAAGCTGGTCGTCTCCGAGTGGCTCTATGCGCGCACCCCCCCCCTCAGTGAGGGTGCCATGACGCTGGTGCGGGCCCGCTGCGTCAGCGACGCAGCGCTCGCCAGGGCTGCCGTCGCGCTCGACGTGGGCCCTCACCTGATTCTCGGTGCCTCCGAGAAGAAGTCGGGCGGGAGACTCAAGCCAAGCATCCTCGCGAGCGCCTTCGAGGCGCTGATCGGCGCGGTGCATCTGGTCCACGGCCCTACCCGGGCTGCCGACTTCCTCGAGACCTGGCTTGCGGGCGAGTACGAGGCGGCCCTTCCCGAGGCCGGCCGCAAGAACCCCGCCACCCTGCTCCAGGAATGGGTGCAACGCGTGCACCAAAGCTTGCCGACCTATGAGGTCAAGGCCCTCGACGGTGCGCCCCCGCACCAGCCCGAGTTCCAGGCCACCGTCACCGTCGCGGGGCAGCAGCTCGCTCAGGCCACGGGCCCCAGCAAGCGAGCCGCCAGGACCCTCGCTGCCGAGGCCGCCCTGGCCGCATTGCAACGCAAGGACCCTGACCGTGCCTGACGCTTCCGCGGTCCTCGTGGCGCCCTCTGTGCTGGCCGCCGACTTCGCCCGGCTTGGGGACACCCTCGCCGGGCTGGAGGCCGCCGGCGCTGACTGGGTCCACCTCGACGTGATGGATGGGCGCTTCGTTCCCAACATGACGTTCGGGCCGCCCGTCATCGCGGCGATGCGGCCCCACACCCGCCTGCCGTTCGACGTGCACCTGATGATCGTCGAGCCAGAGAAGCACCTGGAGGCCTTCGCGGCGGCCGGCGCCGACGCCATCACGGTGCACGTCGAGGCCTGCACCCACCTGCACCGCACGCTGGCCGCCATCCGGGCACTCGGCAAGCGGGCGGGCGTGGCGCTCAACCCCGCCACCCCGATCGCGGGGCTCGCCTACGTGCGGGACCTGCTCGACCTCGTCCTCGTGATGTCCGTGAACCCGGGGTTCGGTGGTCAGTCGTTCATCCCGGCAGTGCTGCCGAAAATCACGGCCCTGCGTGAGCTGGCAGGCCTGGCCGGCCCCCCGCTCCGCATCGCCGTCGACGGCGGCATCGACGCCCACACCGCCGGGCAGGTGGTGGCAGCGGGCGCCGACGTGCTGGTGGCCGGCAGCGCAGTGTTCGGCGCCGCAGACGTGGGCGGGGCGATCGGGCGGCTGAGGGCGGCCGCCCTGGACTGACGCCGGGCTCAGCGGTACAGCATCCACCAGGCGATGACTGACACGGCCGCCAGCGAGATGCCCAGCCGCAGGCCGCGCAGCAGGCCCTGCCAGGCTCCTTCGGCCGGAACGATGGGCCGGCCGAACAGCATCAGGCCGGCGCCGATCAGCATCACGCCCAGGTAGAGCATGTCGAGCGACAGGACGCCGCTGAGAGACAGGTGACGCGTCACCCAGCGGTAGGTGCCCCCATAGACCCCAACCGCAAAGAGGTAGAGGCCGACGGCTTCGGCCCGGGTGATGAACGGCATCTGCTGCGCCTGGACCTCCGGGGCGTCACGCCTGGCGACCCTCGCCCCCCCGCGCAACGAGGTCATTCTACCCCGCGCCGTGGGGCTCGGGTAGAATGGCCGGGTGGGGCTCGCGTCGTCGTGGAGGAGCTGCCTTTGTCGTCCATCGTGTTCCGCAACGTGGCCGTGGCCGATGCCGAGGTGCCGGGGGGCGTGCGTCAGGGCGTCCACCTGCGCGTCGAGGCCGGGCTCATCTCCCACGTGGGGCCCGAGGTGCCCACCGCCGACCGAGACCTGGACGCCACAGGCCACCTGGCCATCCCGGGCCTGGTGAACTGCCACCACCACCTGTACCAGAGCTTGACGCGCGTGATGCCAGCCGTCCAGAGCGCCGAGTTGTTCCCGTGGCTGCAGGTGCAGTACCCCATCTGGGCCCGCATGGACGGCGAGGCGGTCCACGTCAGCGCCCTCGTCTCCCTCTCCGAGTTGCTGCTGTCGGGCTGCACGACCGTCTCCGACATGTTCTACGTCTTCCCGCGGGGATCAGACGTGGCGCTCGACCAGGTCATCGAAGCAGCCCAGGTGCTCGGCATGCGGATTCACGCGGGCCGGGGCAGCATGTCGCTCGGCCAGAGCGCCGGGGGACTGCCTCCCGATCACGTGGTGCAGACCCCGGACGAGATCCTCGCCGACACCGAGCGGCTGGTGGACCGCTACCACGACGCGAAGGCGGGGGCTATGGTCCGCATCGACGTGATGCCCTGCTCGCCCTTCTCCGTCACGGCCGAGCTGATGACCGCCAGCCGGGACCTCGCGCGGCGCCGGGGGCTGCTGCTGCACACACACCTTGCAGAGACCCTGGACGAAGAGCGGTTCTGTCTGGAAACCTTTGGCGTCAGACCCCTCGGCTATCTTGAGAAGCTAGGCTGGCTGGGACCGGACGTCTATCTCGCCCACGGCATCCACTTCGACGACGCCGAGCTGGACAACCTGGCCCACACGGGGACGGGCGTGGCCCACTGCCCAAGCTCGAACATGCGCCTGGGTTCCGGCATCGCCCGCGTGGTCGAGATGCGGCGACGGGGCATCCGGGTGGGCCTGGCGGTGGACGGTTCTGCCAGCAACGACGGCAACAACCTTCTGCTCGAGGCCCGCATGGCCCTGATGGCAGCCCGCCTGCGCACGGGGGCCTCGTCGATGACGCCCCACGACGCCCTCGACCTCGCGACGGCTGGTGGCGCCCGCCTGCTCGCCCGGCCGGAGCTTGGCCGCATCGCCGTGGGGCTGCCAGCCGACCTCGCCCTCTTCGATCTGAACCGCATCGAGTACGCGGGCGCGGTCGAGCAGGATCCGCTGGGGGCGCTGCTGCTGTGCCACCCCACCCCGCCCCGCCACGTGCTGGTCAACGGCGAGCTGCGCGTCGAGCAGGGCGCCATCCCCGGCCTGGACCTGCCCGGCCTCGTGGCACGCCACAATGGCCTGGTGCGCCGCCTGATGGCGAGGCGCTGACGGCCTCAGGGCAGCCCGTCTGCCCGAGCCCGCACCAGCACGGCCTCGGCGATGCGCCTGCCGAGCAACTTGCCGTCCTCGTTGTCTCGCTCGTAGTGGATCCCGCCATACAGCCGCGACACGGCCGCCTCGTCGGCCAGGCCCGTCACGCGCGCCCGCTCGTCGGGGAAGACGGCGCCCAGGTAGGTGGCAGCCGCCATCGAGCACGACGAGTGGCCGGACGGGTAGGACGGGTGTGGCGGGGTGGGCACGAACGATTTGAACCCGCCGGCCGCCATCTGGGGCCGCGGGAGCAGGATGCTGTACTTGTTGTGCCAGGTGGCGATGAAGGCGTCCGCCATCAGGACATGGGCGTAGCCCAGGAGCCGAGCTGCCCGCGGCGTGCTCAGGCGCCGCTCCAACGCCAGCGGGCGAATGATGTCGTTCCACTGCGCCGCGGGCGCATCCAGGTTCCACTTGAGGGCGATGTCCTTCTGCGCCTGCGTCAGGTCTCGGCCCACGGCGAGGACCTGGTCCAGGCCAGGCTGGAAGCCCGGCTCGCCAGGAAACGCGGGCCTATCCAGGCGATAGGTTGCCACGTCGCCGATCAGCCAAGGCTTCCAGCTGCCCGCCAGCGGCTCCATCGGGCTCGCGTGTGTCCATTGCCCAGGCTGCACCGCCAGCGGCAGCGTCGGCCGGGCGTCAGAGCCGTCCACGCGCGCCCGGGACACCACCTCGGCAGCCACGGCCTCGCCCAGCGTCCGCCCAGCCTCCACGTCGCTGCGCAGGGCGGTCCCTGCCGCGATGGCGGCCTCGGACGCGGTCTCGGCGCGTTGTTGCAGCTCCGTGCGCAGCTCCGGAAGGACCTCGCCCAGCGCAGCCGCGGCCGCATAGGAGACCGCAGCCTGCTCGGAGGGGAACGAGGGGATCCCCGCGTCCACCGCCACCAGCGGCTTGATGCTGGGGTCCAAGACGCTCGGCGGGGCGCGCCGCACGGCCTGTTTGGCAGCCCACGTCGCCACCACGGCGTCATAGATGGCCGCGTGGGCGATGGCCAGGGCGCGGGCTGCCCGCGGCGGCACCAGGCCGGCCTCCAGCGTGAGGTCGTGGGCGAAGCCGCTCCAGCGCACCGGGGCGGGCTGCTCGTGCCAGTAGTCGACGGCCTTCCGCTCCTCCGGAGACAGCCCAGCCTGGCGGGCCTTCACCTCTGCCACCTCGGCAGGCACGCGGGTCGGGTCGGGGGCGCCCGGCAACAGCCTGGCCACATCCGCCACCACGATGGGGCGCCATTGGCCGGCGTCCGGGTCCACCGTCAGGGTGACTTGGGGGCTCGGGGGCGCCGATCCTGGCGCGGCCACGCAGCCGGTGGCCAGCGCCAAGCTGACGGCGAGGGCGCCGACCTGGCGCCAGACGTGACAGGCATGGGAGCGTGGGGACATGGGTCAGGCCTCCGGGAGTTCCACGACAACGGCCGATCAGGGTTCGGTCGCGGGGGGCCGCTCGAGCAAGGCCCGCAGGTCCCCCTGCCTCCGTGTATACCCGCTGGCGTCGAGGTGCTCCAGAAACGGAATGGCGTATTTGCGTGAGGTGCCGATCGCCTCGCGCATCTGTGAGGCCGTCAGCTGAGCCTCGGCGGCGAAGGCGGCCCGCAGCCGATCTTTGATGACGGCCAGGCTCCCGGGCGTGGCGAAGATCCCGCCGGTAAAGCGCAACAGGCGTCCCCCCTCCACGAGGTCCTCGAGCAGCGCGTTCAAGCGATCGCCCGCCCCGAGCGACTCGAAGTCAGCCTGGTCGGCGAGCGGCTGGCGCTCGAACAGCCCCAGCATCTCCCCCTCGGCCCGCGCCAGCTCGGCGGGCAGCCGCGGCGCGTGGCCGGGCCTGGCGTGAAGCCGCCCGTGGCCCACCCACTCGCCGCGCGCAACGAGGGCCGCAGCCACCCGGCGCACCAGGGGCAGCGGCACCTTGGTGCGGCGGGCCAGTTCCTCGACGCTGAGCCCGATGCGCCAGGCCTGCCCGGCGTGGAAGGCATCCAGCGTGGCGCCGAGCCTGGCCGCCACCTCCCCGGCACCCTCGCCGTGCAGGTAGGTGCCGTCCCCCAGCGAGAACGCGTTGGCGGCAAGCCAGGCCTGCGCCTCGGCCCGCCGCTCGGCCGGAACGAACCCCAGCAGCGCGGGCTCCACCTGCGGGCGGTCTCCGGCAGCGCGCAAGGCCTCGGCCATGGCCGCTAGCGGGTCGCCCTCGACCAGGTGGGAGAGGGGCTGCAACACCGCCGCCTGGTTGCGCCGATGGCGCCCTGGCTGACCGTGCAGCACAACACCCCCACCGAGCAGCTCGGCGGGCGCGTAGCGCCGCAGCACGAAGCGATCGCCATAGGCCGCCGCCACCGGCCGCTCCAGCACCAGCTGGGCAACGCGTTGGTCCCCGGGGGCGAGGGCGTCGGCGTCAAGCAGGTGGAGCCGGCCGATCACCTCCCCACTGCCGTGGTGAAGCCGGATGCGCGTCCGATGCGTCACGGGCACGGCGGTCGGCAGCACCTCCACGTGCACGTCCAGGCAGCTGGAGGCCACGAACGCCTCCGGGGCCACCACCCAGTCACCCCGCCCGATCTCTGCCCGCTCCAACCCGACCAGGTTGAGCGCGACCCGTTCCCCGGCCTGCGCGGCTTGCCGGCGCTGGCCATGGACCTGCAGCCCCCGCACCCGGGTCGAGACGCCTGATGGGGCCAGCACCACCGGGTCCCCTTCCCGCAGGGTGCCTGCGCGCACAGTGCCCGTGACCACGGTGCCGAACCCCTGCTTGACGAAGACCCGGTCGATGGGCAAGCGGGCCGGCCCCGTCGCATCGCGGCCAGGGACCTCGGCGGCCACCGCACCCAAGGCCTCGCACAGGGTGGGCAGCCCCACGCCGGTGAGGGCCGAGACCGGGACGATCGGCGCGCGTGCGAAGGGGGTGTCGGCGAGCGTGGCCCGCACGTCCTCCGCCGCGAGCTCGGCCAGCTCGGCGTCCACGGCGTCGAGCTTCGTCAGCGCCACAATGGCCCGGGGCACGTGAAGCAGGGACAAGATGGCCAGGTGCTCCCGGGTCTGCGGCATCACGCCGTCGTCAGCCGCGATCACGATGAGCGCCACGTCGATGCCCCCCACGCCCGCCAGCATGTTCTTCAGGAACCGCTCGTGGCCTGGCACGTCGATCACCGCAGCGTGGTGACCGTCAGGCAGGGTGAAGGCCGCAAAGCCGAGATCGATCGTCATGCCCCGCCGCTGCTCCTCGGCGAGGCGATCCGTGTCGATGCCAGTCAGGGCCCGAATGAGCGTCGTCTTGCCGTGGTCGACGTGGCCTGCCGTGCCGATCACGAGGGGGGGGCGCACGGGCGTCGTCACAGCGCGTCGACCGCCTGCCGCGCCGCCTGCACCAGGCGCGCCTCGTCGCCCTCGAGCAAGGTGCGCGGATCGATCCAGAGCCAGCCATCCGCAGCCCGCCCCACCACGGCCGGCCGCCCCGTCCGCAGGGCGCGGGCGAGGGCATCCAGGGAGCCGTGCACGGGACGCAGGCCGACCAGCACAGTGGGCAACTCCACCCCTGGGAGGGTGCCACCCCCGACGGTGGAGGCCCCCTCCCGGCGAGTCACGGCCAGGCCGGGCTCCTGCTCCAGGCGTGCAGCCAGCCGCTCTGCCGCGCGGCCCAGCTCGGCCGGGGTACGCGCCAGCATCTCGAAGATGGGCACCTCTCGCTCCAGGCCCTCGGGATCGAGGTAGGCCCGCAGCGTGCCCTCCAGGGCAGCCAGTGCCAGCTTGTCAGGGCGCAAGGCCCGCATCAAGGGGTTCTTCCGGACCCGCGCCACGTGGGAGGCCCGGCCCAGCACCAGGCCCGCCTGTGGGCCTCCCAGCAGCTTGTCAGCGCTGACGACGACCAGATCGAGCCCAGCGGCCAGGCTCGCCTGCACCGTCGGCTCGGGTGGCACGCCATAGCGCGCCAGGTCCACCAGCAGCCCGGAGCCGAGGTCCTCCGCGGAGACCACGCCGTGCTCCCGCCCCAGGACCGCGACCGCCGACCGCTCTGGCTCCTCCGTGAAGCCCACGATCCGGTAGTTGCTGGTGTGAGAGAGCAGCAGCAAGCCAGTGTCAGGCCCGATGGCCCGCTCGTAGTCGCTGATGTAAGTCTTGTTGGTGGTGCCGACCTCGCGCAACCGGGCCCCTGAGGCCTCGAGCACCTCGGGCAGCCGAAAGCTGCCACCGATCTCGATGAGCTGGCCCCGCGAGACCACCACCTCTCGGCCGCGCGCGAAGGTGTCCGTCAGGAGCAGCACGGCTGCGGCGCAGTTGTTGACCACCACCGCGGCCTCGGCGCCCGTGAGGTGCGTCAGCAGGGCCTCCACGACGGCGTGGCGCGAGCCCCGCTGGCCGCTTCCGAGGTCGATCTCCAGGTTGCAGTAGCCGCCAGCCACCTCACTCAGCTGGCGCAGGGCCTCTGCGGGCAGGGGCGATCGCCCCAGGTTGGTGTTGATAATCACACCCGTGCCATTGATCACGGGGCGCAGCCTCGGCCGCGCGAGCCCGTCCATCCGGGCCACGGCATCTGCGACGATGGCCTCGGGAGCAGCCGCACCGCCGCCCCGAAGGCGACGCTCCCGCTCCGCCGCGATGGCGGCCCGGAGCGCCCAGCGCACCACCCCCCGGTCGAGACCCACCGAGGCAGCCACGATGCGGGGGTCTGCGACCAGCTTGCCGACGGCGGGCAAGCCCCGCAGCGATGGCTGAGCGGGTGGCTCGGGGGCCTCAGGCATCCGGCCTGAGGCCCTCGAACTTGTAGCCGATCAGCTTGTAGACGAGCTTGGCGGCCGCGAACTCGGAGACGTTCTCACCGGCGATCGGGGCGAGCTCAACGACGTCGCAGCCCACCACCTCCCGGCCCCGGAACAGGGCCCGCAAGAGGTCCAGAGTCTCGTACCAGCCGAGGCCTCCCGGCTCCGGCGTGCCGACGCCCGGCATCACAGATGGGTCGAGGCCGTCGAGGTCTATCGTGAGGAACACGGGACGGTTCCCGAGCGCTTCGAGCACCTCCTCGACGCCGTGCCGGCCGCGGCAGTAGTCGCGCGCCCAGAAGATGGTCGACGGGCGCGACTCCCGCCACCAGGCCATCTCCTCGGCCGAGATGTTTCGCACGCCGACCTGCACGAGGGGCACGCCGAGATCGACGAGCCTCGCCATCGCGCTGGCATGCGAGTGGGGCGTGTCGTCGTAGGCCTGCCGAAGGTCGGCGTGGGCGTCGATCTGCAAGACGGCGAGGTCGGGCCAGCGCTTGAGGGCCGCCCGCACGGAGCCGACGGTGATGGCATGCTCGCCGCCCAGCACGATCGGGAACAGCCCCGCGTCCAGCGCAGCGTCGACCACGCCTTCGAGTTGCTTCATCGGGGCGACGTAGTCTTCGCGAGAGGGCCAAACCGGCGCCGTGGTGGCGATGCCCACCTCGTAAGGTGACCAGTCCAGCTCGTCGTCATACAGCTCCACCTGCGCCGACGCCGTGAGGATGGCCGCCGGGCCGTCCTTGGTGCCGCCGCGGTAGCTGGTGGTCGCCTCGTAAGGGAAGGGAATCACGCAGGCCTTGGCCGTCGCCGGGTCCGCATGCTCGGGGGGGAGGTTGCCGAAGTTGAGCTGGAGGGGAGAGAGCGGCATGGCGGGCCTACCGAACGGTCGCCTTGAGGATCCTGTCAGGCTTGCCACCCTGATCCGTCGCCTGGAAGGCGACGGCATGCTCGAAGCCCTTCGTGACGAGCCCGAAGATGGTGTAGCCTCCGTCGAGGTGCGGGATGGGGCCGTGCGTGATGTAGAACTGGCTGCCGGCCGAGTTCGGCGCGGCGGAGTGGGCCATCGCGACCACGCCGGGGAGGTGCTTCAGGCCGTTGCCGTGCTCGTCGGGGATATTCCACCCGGGCCCCCCCGTGCCGATCTGGGGATCGCCGGCCGGCTGGGTCTTCGACAGCGGGTCCCCCCCCTGCGAGACGAAGCCCGGAATGACCCGGTGGAACGTGGTGCCATCGTAAAAGCCCCTCCGCGTGAGCTTCAAGAAGTTCTCGACGGTCTTGGGGGCTTCCTTGGGAAACAGCACGATCTCGACGGTGCCCTTGCTGGTCTTGAGCACGACGGTCTGGCCGGTCTTGATCTTGTGGCCGGCGGCCTTTTCCAGTTCGACGAGCGTCACAGGACGGGGCTGGGCGGCGCGGGCCGCCTTGGTGGTGGTGCTCGCCTCGGCGACGGGGGCAATCGCCACCGGGGTGACCAGGCAGGCCGTCAGCGCGAGGGTGCAAAGGGGGAGCGAGGCGCGAAGGGAGAACATCGAGAGGCTCCTGGGCTAGCTTGGACGCAGACACCGAATCATATCGCACCCACCCCGGTGCGACAACGCAGGGGGCGTGGCCCCGGTTCCACGCTCGCGGCGCGAGCCGCGGCGGAAGGCGCAAGCCCCGAGGCCCGGCAGCCGCACGGCGGGCTTGACGTCCGGCCGCAGGCGCGACGGCACCCGACGGCCAAGGCGGACCAGAGTGGGGACGGTGGGACTCGAACCCACACACCGAAGTACGGGTACCTAAAACCCGCGCGTCTGCCAATTTCGCCACGTCCCCGGGGCGCCCATTCTAGCACGGGCACCCGGGCCGCCGTCAGGCGGCGGGGGCGCCGCTTCCGAACAGGGCCCGCACGAAGTCCTTCGGGTCGAAGTCTCCGAGGTCCTCGAGCTTCTCGCCCACCCCGACGATCTGCACGGGGATGCCCAGCGCCTGCTGAATGGCGAACACCACCCCGCCCTTGGCCGTGCCGTCGAGCTTGGTCAGGATGACGCCGGTCAGCCCGACGGCCTCCTTGAACACCTCTGCCTGGCGCAGGCCATTCTGCCCCGTGGTGGCATCCAGCACGAGCAGCACCTGCACGACGGCACCGGGCAGCTCCCGGTCGATGATGCGCCGGACCTTCCGGAGCTCCTCCATCAGGTTCGCCTTGTTGTGCAGCCGGCCGGCCGTATCGATCAGCAGCACACGCTTGCCACGGGCCTCCGCCGCCTTGATGGCATCGAAGACGACGGCTGCGGCGTCGCCACCGTGCTGGTGGCGCACGACCTCGACCTCGGCCCGCTGCGCCCAGACCTCGAGCTGGTCGATGGCAGCGGCCCGGAAGGTGTCGGCCGCCGCGACCACCGTGGGATGGCCCGCCCGCTGCAGGCGCGCCGCCAACTTGCCCACGGTGGTGGTCTTGCCCACGCCGTTGACACCCACGACCATCAGCACGTTGAGCGAATCCGGGGCGATTCGGAGCGGCTGCGCGTCCCCAAGCCTTTGCTCGAGGAACTGCGCCAGGGCCCCCGGGATGCCCTCGGGCAACAGCGCCTGTTCCCGGGCCAGCACCCGCAGGTGGGCCAGGATGTCGTCGGTGGTGGCAACGCCCACGTCGGAGCCGATCAGGATCTCCTCGAGTTCCTCGAGCAACTCGTCGTCGATGCGGCCGCGCCCGAGCACCAGCACCTGGACGCGGTTGACGAGGAACTTCCGCGTCTCGGAGAGGCGCTCGCGGGTCTTGATGGCCCACGCCTCGTCCTTGTCGAAAACGGGCTTGTTAAGCGCGTCCCAGGCTCGCGCCCACCAGCTCTTGCGGGGCGTTCCATCGGACGCCTCCGGCCCTGCGGCCTCGGCCATAGGGGGCGAGGGATCGCGCACAGGCTCCGTGGAGGTTGCGGACTCAGGGGGCGCCACGCCAGCGAGCTCAGGCGACGGACCGCCCGGAAGCTCGGAGGGGTCTCCCGCAGCGGGCGACGTGAGCTCCGCCTCTGCAGGCTTCGGGGGCTCTGCCTCCCGCCGCCTAAACCACATGCTCCGGCTTCCCCGACCGCAGGCGCGCCGCCTCGGGCGCAAACCTGGCGAGCACGCCATTCACGAACCGCCCGGAGTCCTGCGTGCCATACTTCTTCGCCAGCTCGACAGCCTCGTTGATGACCACCTCCACGGGCGTGTCGGAGGCCCAGAGCAACTCCCCGACGGCCAGGCGCAGCACGTCCCGGTCGAGGCTGGCCATGCGGTCGACCGACCAGTTCTGGGCCGCATCCTGGAGCCGCGCGTCGATCTCCGCGGCGTGGTCCACGTACCGCTGAACCTGGCCGAGCACGAAGGTCCGAACCTCCTCGCCATCGGCAAGCGCGACCTGGGCGGGCATTTCGAGGGCCGAGCCGAGCAGTTCGACGGCGCGCTGGGCGCGGTCCAGGGCCCCCAGAAGCTCTTCGAGATCACCCTTGGAGAGCCCCTCTCCGGCGCCAACCTCCAGGTAAGCCGCGTGAACGCGCGCTTCTGCTGCCACCAGCTCGCCACCACTCTCCTGGAGGCGATCCCGAGCCTCGGCCGCCAGCATGTCGGCAGCCCTGCCCAGCATCTCCGGGATGCTGACAGCCCCCCCCTCGGCCCGGTTGGAGATCTGGGCCATCGTGAGCAAGGAGAGCTCTCGGGCGACGCGACGGGTGTTGAGCATGGGGGGTGGGTCCTCGGTCGGTGGGCGGCCTACGCCCCCAGGATGCGGCGCTGGACGAAGTTGGTGTAGACCTCGCCATTACGGAAGAAGGCGTTGCCCAGGATCCGTTCGTGAAGCGGGATCGTGGTGCTGATGCCAGTGATAGCATACTCCCCGAGCGCCCGCGACATGCGGGCAATGGCCTGCTTGCGGTCGGGAGCCCAGACGATCAGCTTGCCGATCATGGAGTCGTAGTAAGGGGGAATGGCGTAGCCCGGGTAGGCGTGGCTGTCCACGCGCACGCCAGGACCACCAGGCGCCACGTAGGCCTGGATGGTGCCAGGACAGGGCTGGAAGTCCCGGTCAGGGTCTTCGGCGTTGATGCGGCACTCGATGGCATGGCCGTGGATGCGGATGTCGTCTTGGCCGTACCCCAGCGGCTCCCCTGCCGCAATGCGGAGCTGCTCCTTGATGAGGTCAATGCCTGTGACCAGCTCGGTGACGGGGTGTTCGACCTGGATGCGGGTGTTCATCTCCATGAAGTAGAAAGCCCCATGGCGATCGAGCAAGAATTCGACCGTGCCGACGCCCTCGTACTGCACGGCGCGGGTGGCCTCGACGGCAGCCTGCCCCATCCGGGCACGCAACTCTGGCGAGAGGGCCGGCGAGGGCGCCTCCTCGAGCAGCTTCTGGTGGCGGCGCTGAACCGAGCAGTCGCGCTCCCCGAGGTGAAGCACCGCCCCGTGGGCATCGGCGATGACCTGAAACTCGATGTGGCGGGGCTCCTCGAGGTACTTTTCGAGGTACACCTCTCCGTTGCCGAAGGCCGCTGCGGCCTCTTTCGTGGCCAGCTTCAGGTTGTCCACCAGGTCGCGAGGGTTTTGGGCCACGCGCATCCCGCGCCCTCCGCCGCCAGCTGTCGCCTTGATCAGGACCGGGTAGCCGATGCGCTCCGCCAGGGCGCGGGCCTGATCGTGGTCGGCCAGGACCCCTTCGGAGCCAGGCACAACAGGTACGCCAGCCGCCTGCATCAGGGAACGGGCCGTGGCCTTGTCGCCCATTTGGGAGATGGCCTCGGGCGAAGGCCCGATGAACTTGAAGCCGTGAGCGCCCGCCATCTCGGCAAAACGCGCATTTTCCGCGAGAAAGCCATACCCCGGGTGGATCGCGTCGCACCCCGTGACCGCAGCGGCAGACAGGATGTTCTGCACGTTGAGGTAGCTCTCGGTGGCTGGGCCGCGCCCGATGCAGACGGCCTCGTGTGCAAGCCTGACGGGCAAGCTTTCCCTGTCGGCCTCCGAAAAAACCACCACCGCCTCGATGTCGAGTTCCTGCGCGGCGCGAAGGACCCGCAGGGCAATCTCGCCACGGTTGGCGATGAGGACTTTCTTGATCATCGACCGACCTCGGAACGCTGGCTCAGACGGGCTCGAGTTCGATCAAAACCTGGCCGAACTCCACGGCTTGACCATTCTCGACGAGGATCCGCACCACCCGGCCGGCCTGCTCGACCTCGATCTCGTTCATCAGCTTCATCGCCTCGACAATGCAGACCGTCTGGCCTGGCTTGACGACGTCGCCCACGGAAATGAACGGGGAGGCTTCAGGTGACGGCGAGCGGTAGAACGTCCCGACCATCGGAGACTTGACGGACATCGCAGGGGCTGCGGCAACCACAGGAGCAGCAGCGGGGGCGGCTGCAGGGGCCACGGCCCCGGCTGCGGCAGGCGCAGCCTGCACCACCGGAACCGCCACGGGCGATGGGGGTGCGACAGCCCCCTTCGACAGCTCGAGCTTGAAGTCGCCGCGTTTCAGCTTGAAGGACGTGGCGCCGGAGGCATCGAAAGCAGCCAGGAGGGCTTTGATGTCCGGCAGGCCGAGTTCGGCCGCGCTGGCCTCTGCCTCAGGCACGGCCAAGATACTCGCCGGACCGGGTGTCGACGCGGATGCGCTCGCCCTGATTGATGAAGAAGGGCACGGCAACGACAGCGCCGGTCTCGAGCTTCGCGGGCTTGGAGCCCCCGGTTGCCGTGTCGCCGCGAACGCCAGGATCGGTCTCGACCACCTCGAGCTCCACCATGTTGGGGATGTCGACGCCGATGACGGCCTCGTCGAAGTAGAGGACCTGCGCGATGGTCCCTTCTTTGAGCCACTTCACAGCGTCACCGAGCTGCTCAGCGGAGAGGGCGACCTGGTCGTAGGTCTCCTGATCCATGAAGTTCCACTCGCCGGCGCCTTCGTACATGTACTGCATCTCGCGCTTGTCGATGTTGGCGACCGGCAGCATCTCGCCCGCGCGGAAGGTGCGCTCGACGGAGTTGCCCGCGCGCAAGTTCTTGAGCTTGGTGCGAACGAAGGCCGCGCCCTTGCCGGGCTTGACGTGGAGGAACTCCAAGACGGTCCAAGGGTTGCCGTCGATCACGACGTTCTTGCCGGGCCGAAGGTCGTTCGAAGAAATCATGGGTGCGCAGACTCTCTAAAGCGATGGATGCCGGATGGGGCATCCTATCACGAAGGCGGAAGCGAGCAACAGGGGATCGGGGATCCGCAGGGCTGCCGGGCGACGCCACGCGGCCCCGGTGGGGGTCTTGCTTCGTGGCGTGACCGAACCTGTTCAAGACCGGTACACTGGGGCCACGAGAGGAGCGCCCCATGGCCTACCGCTTCACATGGATCGTCCCGAACCTGCTCGCCGGGATGGCCTGCCCCGGTTACTTCACGGCCCTGGACGCCGATCTGGACCACCTGGCAGGCGAGGGCGTCAGGCACATTGTGACGCTCACGGAATTCCCCCTGGAGGTGCCGCCGGGCTCGGCCTTCGACACCCACCACGTGCCTGTCGCGGACATGGGCGCCCCAGTGGTCGATCAGGTGGCGCAGTTCTGCGTCCTCGTCGACGGCGCGGAGCGAGCCCGCCAGGCCGTCGCGGTGCATTGCCTCGCAGGCATCGGCCGCACCGGCACCTTCCTGGCCGGCTACCTGATGTGGCGCGAGGGCCTCACGGCCAGGCAGGCCCTCACCCGCGTGAGGAGCCACCGCAAAGAATACGTGCAGAGCGTGGAGCAAGAGGGCTTCCTCGAGGTGTGGGAGGCCTGGCTCGCCCACCACGGCACGCGCTGAACCCGACCCGAGACAACCGGCCCTCCTGTCCGCTAGAATCGTGGACTTGCGTTCTGTCACACCAGGCCCCCGCTTTATGCCCGCTCGCCTTCTCGCCCCCCTCCAGGCTCTCCATGCCTGGCTAGACCAGAACCCGGCGGCCAGGTTGGCCGTGGGCCTTGTCCTGTTCGCGGCGGCAGTTGCGCTGCCCCTGCCAGGGTGGCTGCTCGACGCCTGGGTGCTGGTGGCTGTGGCCGGCTCGGTGGGGCTGGCGACCCTCATCGTCGCAGTCGGGCATGACCTGAGCCCCGGCGAGGTGCTCGCCACCGTGCCGGGGTTTTTGCGGCGGTTCCTGATCCACAAGCTGGCGTTGTCCGTGGCGCTACTCAAAGCGGTGCTGACGGGCAGCGGCGCCGGCTGCCTCCTCGACTGGATGGCCCAGGGCGCATTGCTCGGCCACGCGGGCGTCGGCCTGGTTGGGCTGATTGCGCTGACGGCCGCCCGCCTGTCGCTGTCGGGCTTTCCATTTCCGGAGCGGTTGGATCAGGCGCGCAACACCCTCACCGCAGAGGTCGGCCGGGTCGAGGCCCTCGGGCGAGAGGGGCGGCTTTCCCCCCGCCAGGTGGTGACGCGCGCGGCAGCGATGCTGGACGAACTGCAACTGCTGGCGGAGGGGCGGCAGATCTTCCGGCTGTTGCGGGCAGAGGCCTGGCTCGCGGTCGGTGTGGCCCTGGCCCTGCTCGCTGCCGTGCTGGTCTCGGGCGTGGTGCTGAAGGGCTGGACGCTGGCGTTGGCAATGACGACCGTCGCGCCCTACGCCCTGGCCGAGGCCCTGCTCACCGGCCTGCCGGCGCTGGTCGTCGCCGCGGCCCTGGCCCAGTGGTTGACCCAGGCCCTCGAGGAAGCTGTCGCGCGGGCCCGCTCTCCCCAGGACGCACGCCAGGCGTCCGAGCCTGCCACGATCGTGCTGGAGCTTGGTAAGGAGCTGGCTGCGCAGCCCAGGCGGAGCCTGCAAGACCTCGTGTCCCAGGTGCGGGCCCGGCTCGCCAGGGAACTCGGGCTGCCCCTGCCCCGGCTCGAGCTGGTGGCCTCTCCTGGGCTGCCCGGGCGAGGCTACAGGTTGGCGATCCGCGGCGTCACGTGGGTCAGCGGCGAGGTGGCGGCCGAGGCAGGTTTCGGGGAACTCATCGAGGTCGCCGTGAGGACCGTGCGGGCCCACGCGGGTGACTTGCTGACACTGGAGGCCTGCCGAGCCTGGCTCGACGAGGTGGGCGAGGGGCATCCCGTCACGGTGGCCCTGGCGGTCGAAGCCTTTGGGCTGGCGCGCATCCAGGCGGTGCTCCAGAGCCTCGTGCGCGAGCGGGTGCCCGTGCGCGACCTGGCCCAGGTGCTGGAAGCGCTGGTGGCCGTCGGGCCAGCCGTGGGTTCCGACGAGGCGCTGCTGGCCGCTGTGCGACGCCGGCTCTCGCTGGTCATCAGCCTCGGCCTCGCGGATCCCGCCGGCACCATCAGGGCGCTGGTCCTCGCGGGCGACTGGGGTGACGCGCTGTCCACGGAGGGGCAGGCCCCAACCGTGGCCCGGGAGCTCACCCAGGCCTGCAGGGCCCAGTGGGCCACGGCCTGCGGCACGGCGGGAGGGCGCGTGGCACTGGTCGTGCCAGCGACTCACCGGGCCCGAGTCGCTGCGTGGCTGCAGCTCTCGCTGCCAGACATCGCCGTGGTTGCGACCGACGAACTCTCGGCCCACCACGGGCTGCAGGTGATGGGGACGGTCCATCGGCACGTGTTGCCGGGCTCCACCCCGCCGATCGCCCTGCTCAAGGTCGCGGCCACCTGAGCCTCCAGCCTCGCGCCCTGCGCAGGCCGGGTGTAAAATCGGGGGGTTCAGGAGGGAGCCGTATGTCGATCCGCAACCCGCTCGCACTCGTCGTGACGCTTGGCCTCGGGGCCCTCATCGGGGCTGTCGTGGCGCAGCCCTCGAGGCTGCCGATCGGTCCAAACCGTGGCAAGCTCGACGGCGCCGCGCCGCTGCCGGACGTCGAGGTCGTCGTCGGGGCTGAGCTGGCGGCCTCCGCCGGTTCCTTGCGGGGCACCGTCGGGCAGATGCCCCGAACCATCCGGGACGCGCTCGGTTTTGCGCCCGCCCAGATCCACTGGCGCGACAGCCTCGAGCTCGATCCCCACGGGTACGAGTTGCGGCTGCGAGGCCTGAACGTGGGCAGCGGCCGGGTCCAGCCTGGCCGCGTGCTCGCCCTCGAGACCGTGCCGGGAGGGGCCGCCGGGCTCTCCGGGGAGCGTCACCAGGACCCTGTTTCTGGTCGTCAGGGGGTCTGGGTGGATGAGTCGGACGAGGGCCAGGCCAGGCTGATGGGGTGCGACGTGCTTCACCCTGGCTTCGTGATGGCGCTCCACCTCGACGCCCTCCTGCGCCGGAACCTCGCGGACCTGCTGACGCGCGAGGAGACCCACCGGGTGCTTGATGCCGCATCCCAGCAGGCCCCACGGACGGTCAAGGAGCTGCTCGAACGCGTGCCGGTCCACGTCGTCCAGGCCGTGCTGGCCAACCTCCTGCGGGAGCAGGTGAGTCTTCGCCAGCTGCCCACGGTGCTCGAGGCCCTGCTGGACGCCGCCGAGGACGGCCTCGCCCCCGAGGGACTGACGGAGCGCGTCCGCCTGGCCCTGCGGCGACACCTGACGGCCTCGCTCGTGAACGGCGGGGGCGTGCTGGAGGTCATCCCGCTGGGCGACCGGTGGCAGGCCCTGCGTGGCGCCGAGCCCGGTGACGAGCGTGTGGACGGCCTGGTGCGGCAGCTCCGGGCCCGGATCGACGCGGGGCGGGAGGCTCACGAGCGACCCGTGCTGCTTGCGCCCCACGAGCTCAGGCTGACGGCTCGCAGGCTTCTGGAGCGCGCCTTGCCGGACCTCCCCGTGCTCTCCGAGCGCGAGGTCGATCCGGGGGTGACCGTCGTTCGGCTGCCTGACCTCGTCCCTGCATGAGCCGGCCAGGTCCCGGCGCGCCCGCGCCGGACACCGTCATTGTCACCCACATCCACAGCGACCTCGACGCCCTGGCGGCCACGGTGGCCGCGCGCGTGCTGTTTCCAGGCGCGGTGCCCGTGCTTCAGCCGACGCTGGATCCCCAGGTGCGCGAGCTGGCAGCGCTGCACCGCGACGTGCTGCAGCTGCGCACCCCTGAGGAGGTCGACCTGAAGGGCGTCCGACGCGTCGTGGTGGTGGACACGCGCTCGCGCAGCAGGCTGGGGACGCTGTGGGCGCCCCTCGACCGGCCGGAGGTGGAGTGGTTGGTCTTCGACCACCACCCGCCGGCCCCTGACGAGCTTCCCGGGAGCGCCGGGCGCAGAGAGGTTCGCGGCTCCTGCACCAGCCTGCTGGTCGAGGCGCTCGCCGCCCTCCCGGAGGTAACGCTGGCCCCCGTCGAGGCGACGCTGATGGCCCTCGGAATCTATGCGGACACGGACGCCATGCGCGTGCCGGGCACCACGGCCGGAGACGTGCGCGCCGTGGCCTGGCTGCTGGAACGCGGGGCAGACCTGGCCTTCGTCAACCGCTGGGTGGACGCCGAACTCGCAAAGGGACAGCTGGCGCTGCTCGAGCAGCTCCTCGCAGGGGCGCAGCCACAGCTGGTGCAAGGCGCCCGGGTGGTGGTCGTCGGCACGCGCACCGACGCCTACGTGGCCGGGATTGCGGCGGTGGCAGATCGTCTGCAACTCGTCCTCGACGCGGACGTGGTGGTGCTGGCCGTCGAGATGGCGGGCAAGCGAACGCATATCGTGGCGCGGAGCCGCTTGGACGGTGCCGACATGCGCGGCCTGCTGGCGCCCTGGGCAGGCCAGGGTCACCTGAGCGCCGCGAGCGCCCACGCGGATGGCCTGGCCTGGGAAGCAGTTGTCTCCCACGCGGAGCGCCACGTGGCGGGACACCTGCCGCCCGAACCCCGCGCAGAGGACCTGATGTCCAGCCCGGTCAGGACCATCGAGGCCAGCGCCCCCGTGGCGGAGGCCGTCACCCTGTTGGGCGACACGGGGCACAGTGGCCTCGTCGTGATGCGACGGGGCAAGGCCGTGGGGGTCGTCTCCCGGCGGGACCTGGAGCGGGCAGCACGTCACGGTCTGGTCGGCACGGAGGTGCGCCACGTGATGACGAACGGAATCGTCACCACCTCGCCGGACACGCCGATGCACGCCCTGCTGACCACCATGGTCCGACGGGACATCGGGCGGCTGCCGGTCCTGCGCGACGAAGCGCTGGTGGGCATCGTCACCCGGTCAGACCTGCTCAGGGCACAGTATGACCGCGCCCCGGATCGTCGAGCCGCCGTCTCGCGGCGCACGGCCACCCTCGGGGAGCGGCTGCGAGCCTTCTGGCCCGACGACTGGTGGACGGTGTTCGACACCGTCAGTGACGTGGCTTCCGGCCGGCCCGTTTACCTCGTGGGGGGGGCCGTGCGAGACCTCTTGCTCGATCGGCCCAACCTCGATGCCGACCTGGTCGTCGAGGGCGATGGCGTCGCCTTTGCCGAGGCCCTGCGGGAGGCCCTTCCGGGCGCCACCCTCAAGGTGCATCGGGCCTTTGGCACGGCCCACCTTCACACCGCGGACGGCAAGCGGCTGGATGTGGCATCGGCCCGCACGGAGCATTACGATCGGCCCGGCGCGCTGCCTCGCGTCGCGCTCAGCTCGCTCAAGCAAGACCTGGCAAGGCGGGACTTCAGCGTGAACTGCCTGGCCGTTCGCATCGACCGCGACGGTCGGGGCGAGCTCATCGATTTCTTCGAAGGCCTGCCGGACCTCGCACAGCGTTCCTTGCGAGTGCTGCACAACCTCAGCTTCATCGAGGACCCCACGCGGGTGCTCAGGGCCGTTCGCTTCGAGCAGACGCTCGGGTTCCGGCTGGAGCCGGGGTCGGAGGCCTTCGCCCGGTTTGCCTTCGAGTCCGGGGCGTGCGACAGGCTCGCAGGGGAGCGCACCCGGGCCGAGCTGTCGCGGCTGCTGAGCCTCTCACGGCCCACCCAGGTGTTGGAGCGGCTGGCGGACCTCGGAGCCCTGCGGCTGCTCGCCCCCGAACTCACGCCAGGCCCCGACACCCGCCGCGCCGTGGCGGGCGTCCGCAACGCCCAGCGGCGCCTGGGGCTGCAGGGAGGCGTCGAAGCCTGGATCCCGGTGCTGGGGGTCGTGTTGTGGCCCCTCGGGGTCGAGGCCGGCGCCGCTGTCCTCGGCCGGCTGAACATGAGCGGGCGCCAGTGTGACGGCCTGGTCGCCGCCTGGCGCTGGCTCACGGCCGTTGCAGCGGAGCCGCCGCGGCCTTCCGACGCCTGCAAGGCGCTGTCCGGGTTGCCTGAGGCCCTGCTGCCCCTGGTGTACGCCCTCGCCCCCACCCGCCCAGCACGGCGGGCCGTGCTCGCCTACCACCTCCGCTGGCGCCACCTGCGCCTGACGGTGGGCGGTGACGACCTGAAGCGCCTTGGCGTGCCCCCGGGCCCGCACTATGCCGCCATCCTGACCCACGTGCTGGAGGCTCGCCTCGCGGGCACCATCGGCCCGGAGGGGGAGCTCGCACTGCTTCACGACCTTGCCACCCGATACCGAGCCGGAGACCCTGCCTGATGCTGCACGCCGCCACAGATCCCATCGTCCTCGTCACGCTGATCACGCTCTTTGTGGTGTCAATCACGCTGCACGAGTTCGGCCACGCGGCCGCGGCCACGGCGCTTGGCGACGACACGGCCCGTGCGGCCGGTCGCCTCACCGTCAACCCGCTGGCCCACCTGGACGTGTTCGGCACCTTGTTCATCGTGCTTGCGGGTTTCGGCTGGGCCAAGCCCGTTCCCTTCGACCCAGGTCGGCTGGCCTGGCCCAGGCTGGGAACCTTTCTGGTGTCGGCGGCGGGCCCCGCAGCCAACTTTCTCCTGGCAATCCTGGCCTTGCTGGTCCTGGAGCACGCCCCCGACCTGGGTGCGGGGGCCCGGATGTGGTTCCAGGTGCTCTTCGAGCTGAACCTGATGCTGCTGGTCTTCAACCTGCTGCCGATTCCCCCGCTGGATGGCGGCAACCTGATTGAGACCCTGCTGCCGCGCCGCTGGCTGCCGGCCTACCGGCACCTCGTGCCTTACGGCATCGTGGTCCTCCTGTTGCTCGTCCTCGTGCCTCAGTTCCGTGGCGTGCTCGACTGGCTGCTGGGCCTGGCGCGTGCCGCGATGTACGCCCTGGTCTGAGGCGTTGGGGGTGCTGGGCAGGCTGATGCAGGTGGCTTGGTACCTGCGCCCGGACCTCGATGAGGCGGGGGAGCAGTGGGCGCTGGGTTGGCTGAGCCCGGTCCAGCTCGCGCTCTGGGCCGAGATGGGAGAGGCGGACAGGGCCCACGCCGTGCGGGTGGCGCGCCGGCTTGCGGACCTCGAAGCACCCGCCTGGGTGCTGGAGGCCGCGCTTCTGCACGACTGCGGCAAGCCCGCAGGCTACGGGCTGGCTGCCCGCGTGGCAGGGGTGCTGCTTGGCCCGTGGCTGCAGGCCATTCCGCGTGAGCCCCGCCTCGGCGGCCTCGGGCGTTGGCTCCAAATCTACCGGTGGCACGACCACGAGGGTTTCGAGCGGGCCAGGCAGGCAGGCACGTCCGAGGCTGCCTTGGCCCTCCTCGCGCTGTACGGCGACGTGTGGGGCGCCGACCTCCCCTCACACAAAGAGGCCCCAGCCTGGCTGGAGCCTCTGCGGCGCTGTGACGCGGAAGGGTGAGCCGCGCGCTACTCGATGTCGATCTTCACCCGCTCGGGCTTGGCCTGCTCGGCAGGCGCTCCGGCGGACGGGCCGGACGTCCCGGGCTGCCACTTGTCGTTGAGCTGGTTCATAAACTGCGTCGCCAACGTGAACAGCTCTTTGGCCTTGGACTCGGCCGTCAAGGCGGAGTCCTGGATGCCACGCTGGAAGGCAGCCACCTGGGGCGGCTGCTGGGCAGCAGCGGTCTCGATCTGGCTGCGGACCAAGCGAAGACCGAGCTCGGCGGTGTCGAGGGCCTGGCGTGCGAGTTGCTCGGCACTCTGGCGGAGCTCTTCAACCCGGGGAGACTGTTCTTGCATGGCGCATCCTCCTTCTGGCTGCGACAGTCTACCACGAACGGCAGGCCGGGGTCGGGCCGCTTGGTGACGGGCGCGGTGGCACGCGTGGCCGGCCCCGTGATTATACTCGGGTCATGACCACCGACAGCGCGCCTGCTCGCCCACTTCTCGTCGTGCCCCACACGCATTGGGATCGGGAGTGGTACCGCACCTTCGAGCAGTATCGGTATCGGCTGCTGGCGACGCTGGACGCCGTCCTGGAGAGCGACATGCCGCACTTCCTGCTTGACGGGCAGACGGCCGTCGTCGACGACTACCTGGCCCTGCGCCCGGACCGGCGAGCGGACATCGCGGCGCGGTTGTCGGACGGACGTCTTGCCGTCGGTCCCTGGTACGTGCTGGTCGACGAGTTCCTGGTGAGCGGCGAGGCGCTCATCCGCAACCTGCTCGTGGGGCGGGCCACCACCCGCACGCTGGGAGCCCCCCCCGCGGGTGCGGAGGTGGGCTACCTGCCGGACATGTTCGGGCACATTGCTCAGATGCCCCAACTGCTGAGCGGCTTCGGCCTGGCGCACGCCGTCGTGTGGCGTGGCGCGAAGCCTGGAGCCCCGGCGTTCTGGTGGGAGGCGCCGGACGGCACCCGTGTTCGGGCCGCCTGGCTGCCCCAGGGCTACTACCAGACCATGCTGGTGGAGGATCTCACCGACGATCAGCGGCTCGAGCGGATGGCCAGCTACGCCAGCGCCTTTGGGGAGGCCCCGGAAGCCTGGCTCCTTTCGGGTGCCGACCACATGGCCCCCCTGCCCGACACCGCCGCAATCGTGGCGCGGCTCGCGGCCCGGGCGGACGCGCAGTGGGCCCCCCGCATCACGTCTTTGCCCGCACTCTTCGCAGGCTCGCCCCCGACCGAGACGCTTCACGGGGAGCTTCGCGAGCCCGTCGGGAATGCCTACATCCTGCCAGGGGTGCTCTCGACGCGCACCTACCTCAAGCAGCGCAATGCCCACGTCCAGACCCTGCTGGAGCGATACGCGGAGCCTCTCTCGGCGCTGGCCTGGTGGGGCCGGGCCTCCGGCGCCTCCCGCATGGCGGCCGGCGTGGACCACGCGTGGCGGACCCTGATGTTGAACCACCCCCACGACTCGATCTGCGGCTGCTCGATCGACGAGGTCCACCGCGAGATGCTGCCGCGCTTCGACGCCGCGCAGCAGCTGGCCGAGGAGGTGCTGGCCGACGCCGTCGCGCTGCAGCGGCGGCCCTCGGCAGCCCCCTCTGTCTACGTCTTCAACGGCGCTTCCCAGCCCGTCGACGACCTCATCGAGGTCACCCTGGACTGGGCCGATGGCGAGGTTCCTGCACCCGCGGCCATCCGCCTGGTGGACGCAGAGGGCCGCGAGGTGCCCTGCGTGCCCCTCGCCGTCGAGGACGGCCCCCGGTTCGCGGCAGAGCCGGATCTGCTCCCCGACTGGTACCCCGCCAGGCGCTTCCGCGTGGCCGCCTCCGTGAGGTTGGCGGCCCTTGGCGGGATCGCCTTGCAGGCCGAGGCCGTGCCCGCCTGGTCCCCCGTGGAGGTGACCCCGGGGCTGTCCCACGATGCGTGCGGCATCGAGAACAACCGCCTCCGGGTGGAGGTCGCGGCAGGTCGCGTCGTGCTGGTGGACCGCCTCACGGGACGGCGCTACGAAGACGTTCACGGCTTCGTCGATGTGGCCGACGCCGGGGACAGCTACAACTTCTCGCCGCTGGCTGATGACAGGCCTTGCACGGCCACGCTCGCCCGGCACCGCGTGCTCGCTGAGGCGCCGCACGCGCGCGTGCTGGAGGTCGTCCACGTGCTGGACGTGCCCGTCGCGCTGGCGGCCGACAGGCAGGCCCGAAGCCTGGACAAGGCCCCGCTTGAGATCGTCTCACGGTTCCAGCTGACGGCCCACAGCGAAGCGGTGGCCGTCGAGATTCGCCTCTCGCACACCCAGCAGGATCACCGCCTGAGCCTCTGCGTGAGTGGCCCGGCCCCCGGGGCGGCAGCCTGGGTGGAGGGGACGTTCGGCGTGTTCAGGCAAAGCCCCGTGGCGGCGGGCGCTCTGCCTGCGGCCAAGGGCACCGAGGCCATCCGACCGGAGCGCCCCCAGGCAGGCTTCACGGCGCTCGTGGAGCCTGACGGGTCCGGGCTTGCGGTGATGGCCGAGGGACTCCACGAGGTGACGGTGCCGGGGGAAGGTGGGGGCCCCCTCACCCTCACCTTGCTGCGTGCCGTGGGCTGGCTGTCGCGGGACGACCTGCGCGCGCGCGGCGGCGGTGCGGGCCCGCGGTTCGAGACCCCGGACGCGCAGTGCGCCGGCGGGCAGGTCTTCCGCACGGCCCTGGCACCGCTTCGCCACGGCCACCCGGAGGCCGTGCGCCTTGCCACCTTGTGGGCCCATCCGCCCCGGGCGTGGCAGGGCCGGGGCCCCGCCCAGGCCGACGCAGGGCTGCGCTGTGACGCCCCTGCCATCGCCTTCAGTGCGCTCAAGCGCAGCGTGGACGGCCAGCACCTCGTGTTGCGGGCGTACAACGCTGGTGACACCGCGGTGGAAGCCGAACTCACCATCGGCCTGAGGGCCTCCAGGCTGCAAGAAGCGCGGCTGGACGAGACGCCCCTGGCAGACCTGCCCCTGGCGACCAGCTGGCGTGCCGCCTTCAGGCCCTACGAGATCCGCACCTGGCTGCTGAGCCCCTGATGGTCCGCGGCCCGGGCGAGAACCGCCGGGCGAAGCCGCAGCGGGAAGACGTGGTTCAGGGGCTTGCGGACGGCGCTGGCCCGAAGAAGGCAGGCCGCTCGGGGGTGGGTCCCCCCGTGGGCCCGGCGGCTGGGGCGAGCAAAGCCCCAGGGGAGGCCAACGGCAGCGGCGTCGGCATCACCGGGACGTCCACGCCATAGGGCAGGTCGGCGGGAGGACCAGGCTGAAAAGGCGATGCCATGGCGACGGGCGAGGGCTCCGCAAAAGGGTACGCGGGCGGCGGCGTGGGGGTCGTGGAGGGGCGCGGCGTCGGAGCAGGGGGCAGCGTCGCCGGTTCCAGCCCGTAGTGCTCCACCAGGCGGTCGTTCCACTCCCTGACGCGGCTGAGGATCGAGACCGCCTCCAGCCGGTCCGGGTGGTGCAGGTCCAGGTTTTCGCCGAGCCACAGCCCCATGTTGTATCCGCCGTAAAGCGCCAAGCCCGCCCCGATGAGGCTCAGGCTGAAGGCCCGCCAGTCTCCCGCGTTGGCCCCGCCCTGCCCACCCGCCGAGGCGAACAGGGCCAGGGGCCCCTCTCCCCGAAAGTTTTGCACGAAAAGCGCACCGCCGAGGGGCACCCCGACCAGCCCCGTGCCTGCCCACCAGGCCCAGTCGCGCGCCCGTTGCGCCTCCCAGTCCCGCGTCAGCGAGGGGTCATCCATCAGTTCCACGAAGTCGACGTGGTAGATGCGCTCTGCGCCCTGGCGCAACACCAGCGGGGAGGGGCTCGGCGTGGGCTGCCCCGGGGACGCGGAAGGCGATGGTCCTGGCGTTCCCTCGATGATGAGGCGCCGTTCCTGGAAGGCATCCAGGCGCCTTTGCAACGCGACGGGATCCTCTTCGACGGCGGCCTCGGCCAGGCCGGGCAGGCCGGCGATCACTGCGAGAACGACCCAACGACGCGTCACCCGACACCTCCGTCCCCAGTATAGCAGCCGCACGCCCGCCGGCGGGTGCAGCGGTCGGTCGTTGGTGTTAGGATGAAGCCCCGTTGCCCGACCCCGAGCCGATGCCACCCGCCACCCCCAAGACCTGGTTCCTCGCCGCGGCCATCGCCGCCTCGCTGGCTGCTTCAGGCCTGGCCGCTGCCTGGCTGCTGCGGGGCACAGCCGGGTCGCCCGTCCCGGTGACGCTGTACGTGGCGGACCGCCAGGGGATGTTCCTCGTGCCGGCACCCACCACCCTCGCCCTGCGCGGGGCCCCCCAACAGTGTGGCGCGCAGCTGTTCGACGCGCTTCGCTCGCCGCCTGCCGAGGCAGGGGTGTCGGCGATTCCTTCGGACGCGCGCTGGGTGGAGGGGGCCTATGCGGGGACGCAGTGGCGCGTGACGGTCTCCCTCGCTCAGGCGCCAGGGTCGACAGGCGAGCGGCTGCTCGTCGGGTCGCTGGTGCGAACCCTGCTCGGGGCCGTGCGCGGCGCGCGGGAGGTCCGGCTCGCCCTCACAGACCGGGAGGGTCGCCCGCTGCCCTCCCAGCACCTGGACCTCAGCACGCCGCTGACGCTTGCGGACGTTGGCAACCAGCTGCCCTCGGGCCAGGGGGGCCTGGTCCGCACCACGTTGTGGTGGGCAGGGAAGGACGGTGGGGACCTCGTGCCGGTGCAGATCGCGCTGAGCGGAGACGCAGGGCTGCCCCCGCAGGACGCCCTCGAGCGGCTCGTGGCGGGCCCTGGCGCCGAGGCGGGCAGGTTCCTCGGGCCCGTCGTGCCCAAAGGGCTGCAGCTTCGTTGGGGGAGCCTCGTGAACGGCGTGGCGCACGTCGATCTGGGGGGCCCTCTGCCGGCTGGCGCGGACGCCGAGCGGCTCGTGAAGGCGGTGGTGCTGAGCCTCACCGAGTTTCCGGAGGTTCGCGCCGTGCAGTTCCTGCACGGCGGTCAGCGGGCTGGGGTTCGTCTGGGCAATCGGGATCTCGCGACCCCGCTCACGCGACGGGACGTCGCGCCGGAGGCGCCATGATGCGACGCGCCTGGGCCCCCCTGCTCCTCTGCGCTGCGATCGGGTTGGGCTTCCAACTCGGGGCCATCCCACAGGCCCTGGCCGCCCCTGCCGACGCGGCGACGGTGGTGACGGGCATCAGCTGGGATGCCGGACGCGAGGCCTATGTCGTCCGGGCCACGGGCCCCCTGCAGCCACGCCTCAGCCAGCTGGACGCCCCGCCGCGCTTGGTGATCGACCTTCCGGGGGCCCAGCTCGCGCCAGACCACCTCGGGCTCCCCGGGGTGCGGGCCATGGGCGTCTCCCGAGTCCGGGCAGGCCAGCCTGTGCCGGGCACGACCCGGGTGGTGCTGGACCTGCTCCGCCCCGTGCGCCCGCGCCTCGTTGCGTTCGACGGCGGGCTGCTGGTGGGCCTCGGCGCCTCCACGCCAGCCGTGGGCCAGCCAGCGCCCCGCAGCACCTCATCCATCCAGGGGATCCGCCACAAAAACGGCAGCCTCTTCGTGCTGATGGACGTGCCCCGTCCGTACTGGAGCCACGTGATCCCTGCGGGTGGCGGTCGCACCCGGCTTCGGTTGATCTTTCCCAACACCACCCTCGGGCCTGGGGTCTTCGGCACGGTCGCCATTGGCTCCCACGGGCTGGAGCGCCTGACGGCGACGCAAGCCCAGGGTGAGGCCAGGCTCGACATCGACATGACGCGACCGCCGGCGTTCGAGATTGTTCAGCGGCAAAACGGGTGGTACCTGCGTTCGGAGGCCCTGACGACGGCCCGCGCCCCGGGCACACCGGCTCCCGCCCCTGACCTGCCACCGGCCGAGCGAGCGCCCGACCTCCCCCGCGTGGCTGCCACGAGCGCCCCCGAGCCTGTCCGCGGACAACCCGAGGCCCCGCTGACCCTGCGCAAGGTCGGCAACAGCTGGACGATGCACGTCGCGACAAGCCGCCCCGTCCGCTGGCGGGTCGTGCCCGTCGGAGACGACAGGCTCCACGTGGAGCTCCAGGGTGGCTCGCTGGCCGTGCCACGCGACTCGGTGTACATCGACAACGGCCTGATTGCCCGCGTGAGGGCCACGCGCGCGCCCGGAGACCTGACACGGCTGACGATCGACCTCGACCAGCCCGTGCGCCACCTGGCCCGTGAGCTGCCAGACCGCCGGGGCCTCGCGCTGAGCTTCTCTCGACTCAGCAAGATGCGCGTGACGCTGGACCCTGGCCACGGCGGCACCGACAGCGGCACCACCGGGCGCGGCGGCACCCGCGAGAAAGACGTCACGCTGGCCATCGCCACGCGCGTCGCCAGGACGATGGAGGCCAACGGACTCAGCGTGCAGATGACGCGCATGCGGGACCTCGAGATCCTGCTCCGGCCGCGTGTCGAGATGGCGAACCGCAACGACTCCGACGTGTACGTCAGCATCCACGCCAACTCCTTCGGCGAGCAGCGCGGCGTGAAGGGCATCGAGACCTACTACTTCAGCGACGAGAGCTACCCGCTGGCCAGGGCCGTCCATCGGTCCCTGGTGCAGGCGCTGGGCCAGCCCGACCGGGGCGTGCGGCGCAACAACTTCTACGTGGTGCATCACACGCGGATGCCGGCCGCTCTGGTCGAGATCGGCTACCTGTCCAACGCCGAAGAGGAAAAGCTGCTCACGGACCCTGTCTACCAGGAGCGCGCCGCGCAGGCCATCTATGAGGGCGTGAAGCAGTTTATGGGCAGCCGCAAGGGGCCCCGTCACTGAGGGAGGCGGGCCCTCACGCAGGGTCCAGGCGGCACGTCATCTCGACCACCCCGGCCGTGTAGCCGAGCGCCTCGTAGAGGTGGCGAGCAGGGGCGTTGGCCGCGGCCACGTAGAGGCGCAGGCGCGCCACGCCGTGGCAGGCTGCCTGGGCTCGCACGTGCCCCATCAGCGCCCGCCCGATGCCCTGCCCGCGACAGGCAGGGGCCACCGCGAGACACACCACGAGCCAGTCAGGCAGGTCCGACACGGCGTGGTTGGAGGCCTGCACCCAGGCCAGCCCCACGGGGCCCTGGCTCGGCTCCACGGCGAACCAGAGGCGTCGCTCAGGGTGGAGCCAATGGGCCTCGAACAGGGCGTCCAGACGCTCCCGGCGGGTCACGCGCCCCAACAAGGCCAGATCCGGGTAGGAGACCTCTGCGGCGTCCTGGAACCACGCCCGCGCCAGCCGCCGCTCCTCGGGAGCGCCCGTGTCAGCACCGATCCTCACCACCGGGCACCTCCATTCGACCCGGCGGGCCTCAAGCCCACCCCTCCGAGCGCCGAAGCCATCCACGTCCGCCCCCGAGCCCCGGAGTCCGCGTGTTCATCGACCCCGCCTTGCACGAACGGTTCGTCGACGAGTTCGGTCTCAACATGATCAACACGCTCACAGGCCACGACCGGCGGGTGATCGCCCGGCGGGCCATCCACGTCTTCGATGAGCGAGGCGGGGTGATGGGAGGCGCCAACGACACGTTGCAAGCCTATCAGAATCTCACGACGGGCGTGTTCCACACCCACGGGCATAAGGTCGTCGGCGTCCGCTACAGGTGTGAACCTGAAGCGGTTGGGGCTCCCGCACTGGGTGCCTTCCACACCCACCCCGCCTTGTGGACCCCGGCGGCAGCCAGGCTGCGACGCCGGATCGACCAGCTGCTGTGGCTTTCGGAGGCCGACCGGGCCGCCTTCAGGGAACAACACCGTATCTATGGCTACCGGTGGCACTTCGTGGGCTGCGTGGACATCGCCTGTTTCCACATCGCGGATCTGGACCGGGGCCGCGAACACCCCCGCTTCGTCCTGCGGTATCCACACCTGGAAAGGCTGATGGCCCGCCTGGAGCCCGTGATCGCCCACTACGATCGACGCTTGCAACAGACCCTGCGCGCCCCGGGGCGGCGCGGTCATCGGACGGTTGCCGGCGTGGTCCGCGACCTGACGGGTCACGAGGCCGACCGGGAGGGTGCCGCTGGGACGCTGGCCCCCGCGGTGGCAGCCACGCTGGCGCGGTGCATCGATGACGAGTGCCGCCTTCGGGGCGTCGTCCCGCCCACCTTGGAGCGGGTGGTGCCCCAGGCCCACGCCACCGACGGGCCGCCCCCCCCGGGTCCCCAGGCGATGCGAGAGCCGGCCCGACGTGACCACAGGTGATGACCAGCCGCGCCCGGGCTGGTATCATTACGGCTAGCCCGTTCGAGGAACGCCCCTGGATGGCCGAGCCGGACCTGAAACTGGATTCCCCCTGTCCACGTTGCGGCACGCCCCACCCCCTCCAGGCGCGCCGCTGCAGGCACTGCTACCACGACCTCTCAGTACGGATGGAACGCTCCAACCCCAACCCCTTGCTGGAGTTCGCGCGGCCTCTTGTGGTTTGCGAGGCCTGCGGCAAGTCCAACCCGTTCAGTTCGGACGTCTGCCTGGAATGCGGCGGCGATATGATCCCGGCCCAGGAGGCTGGGGTCGCCCCAGGCGCGGACGCGAGCGCCCTCCTGTCGGGCAAGCCCCGCGCGGGCAGGCAGCGCCGGCGGGCCGCGACCGCCGCCGTGGGGAGGCACCTCTCGATCGCCCTGCTGATGCGAGTGGCGGCGCTGGGTTTCCTTTTCTGGGGCGTCGTCGACACGAGCGTGTGGCTCACGCGCACCAACGAGACCCTCGCCCCCGGCAACCCGGCGGCGCTTCAGTACACCGTTTTCGCGGTCTACGAGCTTATTCGCAACGCCTCCTTGGTACTGGGCGTCTGGCTGCTGACCTCGCTCGGCGGGCGGCGACCGGGCTGAGCCGGCCAGCCGGGCGTCAGCGGCGCCTGACGAGCCTCAGCCGCTGGCCGTCGCGGAGTGCCCCACCGGACCCGAGCTCGTGCCCGGCGGCATCCGCCAGGAAGGCGTCTCCCGCGGCGATGACCATGCGCTCGGGCTCGGGCAGTCGCCCCACCAGCATCCAGACCTGAGCCCCCTGCCGGAAGCCGTGTGGCACCCCGTCGAGCCAGACCGTGATGGGCTCCAAGGCGTCACCCCCCGATCTTGGGGGCCCAACCCATGGCCACGAGGAACAGGATCAGGCTCCCCAGCGCCACGCGGTACAGCACGAAGGTCAGCATCGTGCGCGAGGCGAGGAAGCGCAGCAGGAAGGCGATGCAGGCGTAGCCGCTCAGGGCGGCGGCCGCCGCGCCCAGTGCCATCCAAGGCGCCAGCGCCTGCAAGCTGGCATCCTCGAAGAGGTGCCTGAGCTTGAAGACCGTGCTGCCGAGGATCACGGGAAAGCCCAGCAGAAAGGAGAACCGAGCCGCATCCGCACGGGACAGTCCCAGCAACAGGCCCATCGTGATCGTCGCCCCACTGCGCGAGACGCCCGGCACCAGCGCGCAGGCCTGCGCGACACCGATGAGCACGGCGTCCTTCAGGCGCAGGTCTTGCCAGGCCCTGTGCCCCGAGGCGCGGCGGTCGATGACCCAGATGAGCAGGGCCACGCCGATCAGGGTGCCCGCGATGACCAGCGGGGAACGCAGGGTGGTTTCGACCCACTTCTCGATCAGCACGCCCGCCAGGACCGCAGGCACGGAACCCGCCACGACCATCCAGGCGAGCACGCCGTGCGGGTCGGGCGCGGCTGGCCCGGAGGGAGCCTCCAGGGCAGCCGCGCCCAGGGACCGCGGAGAAGGCGTCCGACGCAGCAGCCCGATGAGGGACCGCGCGAAGGCCACGGCCATGCGGCGCAGGTCGTCCCAAAAGTAGGCCGTCACGGCGATCAGGGTGCCCGCGTGCAGGGCGACGTCGAAGGTGTGGCCGGGGTCCTGCCAGCCGAAGGCCCAGGGCACGAGCGCGAGGTGCGCGGTGCTGCTGATGGGCAAGAACTCGGTGAGGCCTTGCACGATGCCGAGGGTGATGGCCTGAAATGCGTCCACGGGGCTGTCCTGCGCGAGGGGGGCGCTCAAAGCTAGCACCTCTCGCACACCGGCGCTATGCCGGAGGTCACCACGCGCGTCGTCGACGGCGCCTACAGCATGTCCGCGCGCAGGACCTCGCCCGTATAAACTTCAGCGCCGGTGCCGTCGTACGAGTGGCCCCCCACGAGGTACAGCTGCTGCTGGTTGCGCGGCCCGTGCAGCGCAGCCCCGAGCCCGGCCCGGGCGGCAGGCAGGCTGGGCGCCTCATCCGACGCGTAGGTCCTCACGGTCCTGGCAACGGGATCGAAGGCCACGGTGTTGCGCAGCACCAGCTTGGACGCCCCCACGCTCGCGTCGCCACCAAACACCCAGACCAGGCCATCCATCGCCACGGCAGCCGGGTGCGTGACGCCCCGCGGCAGGCCCACGGGCTCTCGCGTCCAGGTGTCGGAGAAAGGGTCGTACCGGAGGATCGGCGTGGGCTTCAGGCCCGTGGTCGTGATGCCCCCGACCAGAAATAGCTGGCCGTCCAGGCCCACGAGGCGGGCCCCAGACCTCCCCACGCCCTCGGGCATGTCGGCCCGCTTCTCCCACGCCAGGCCGACCTTGGCGCCGGTTCGGGGGTCGATCTCGAGCCGGTACAGCGTGGGCACGGTCTGGGAGAAATCCACGTCCGTGAACCCGCCCGCGACGTAAAGGTACCGGTCCAACACCGCCACCGCGGGGTCCACAACGGTGACGGGCAGGTTCACGCCATTCTCCACCTTGTCCGTGCTCACGTTGTAGATGCGCATGTCGTTGGCTGGCACCAGCGTGGCGGGGTCCGTTCGAGACTGCCCGCCCACCACGTAGAGACGCTCGTTGAGCGCGGCGAGCCCGGGGCGGCGGCGGTAGGGCACGCTCGTGCTGGGGGCCCCCACGGCCGGGATGGCGTTCCATCCGAACTCCACCGCGTCGAGCGGCAACCGGGAGAGCCCGTCGAACTCGCTCGTCGCGTTCTCTCCAAACCACGAGAAGAGCTGGCCTCCGAGCGCCGCGAAGCCGTGGTGGGCCCGCGGCGGGTTGATGGCCGGCAGGGCCCGGGCCGTCGGCCGGGCGGGCGTGACCTCCGTGGTCGTCACCCAGCCACGAAGCAACAGAGGCTTGCGGAAGGGCAGCTCCGCCGTGGAGGTGGCCCCCTGGCTGGTCACGGCCGTGACCCTCAGGGCATGGTCGCCTGCCCGGACCGGCGTCTTGTCCGCTTCCTCGATGCTGTTGACCATGTGCGGGCTCCAGTCCTCGATGACCAGTTCCGTGCCCGTCGGGCTGTCCTTCGCGAACAGCTCGACGCCGTCGTAAGTCACCACGATCCGGTTCACCTTGACGGGCGACGCGTCCATCGGCTCGAAGCGCACCTTGATATCCATGGCCGAGGCGGTGAAGTCGGCCTCTCGCGTGGGCTCGGCGAAGCTCACCTTGACCCGGGGCACGGGCGTGGGCAGCGGCGACGGAGAGGGCTTGGGCGTGGGGCTGACCGTCGGCGTGGGCGCCGGCGTCGGCGTCGCGTCCGGCTGCTCCGGCACGTCCGTGCCCGGCGTCGGTGAAGCCGCGGATGGAACCGTGGAGGGAACGGGCACCGTGCCTGAGGCCCCGGGATCGGCCGAGGCGCCGGGCGCCCCGGAGGCCGCTGGCGAGGGCGCCCCCGAGCCAGGCGTCGGCGTGGGCAAGGAGCTGACGGCGTTCGGGACGTCCTCACACCCAGCCGCCAGAACCAGCGTGATCAGCAAGGCGGTGGAGAGCCGCCGCGGAGACCAGGGCGGCAGGACAGACGGGCGCTGGGAGGTGGACTTGCCAGTCACGTTGGAAGGACCTCTCTCGGGTCACCGGGCGGGGCGGAGCGGCGCGCCCCTTGCCCCTGTATCGGAGGGGTGCCCGCGCGCCTGTAGCCTGCCTCATTATTCCCGGCATCCGCGCGCCGTGGCAACGGGGCCGCGCGGCGTGTCCCGGATCGCAGACCCGCGAGCCGGCGGCGCGGCACCATCAGGACGGCGCGGGCAGCCCGAGCCACCTCCGTTTTGCCGCGCGAGATTCCAGGTATGAAGCCACTTGTGGAGCCAACCAGCCGTTCTTCTCGTCCCCCCTTGCGGCGCGACGCCACGCTGCTGATCGCCTGCCTGACGCTGGCCTCTGGCTGTGGCACGGACGTCGCGCTGCTGGACGCGGCCAAGACCTCGGTGCGGACGGCCCGGCTGCCGAACGGCCTCGCGTCCGGCGCTGGCCCCGGGTCCACCTCGCTGGTCGGGCCCAAGGGTGATCGCGGCGAGCCGGGGCCCGTGGGTCCGACGGGCCCTGGCGGGCCGGCCGGGCCAGCAGGCCCCCAGGGGGCCGAGGGGCCGACAGGTGTCACCGGGCCTGTGGGGCCGCGCGGCCCGGTGGGCGTTGGCGAACAGGGCCCACCGGGCGCGACCCCAGTCACCGTGACCACGGGGCCGTTCCAGCTTGGGACCGCGGAGGCGAGCCTGCCCGTCGAACGAGAGGCTGCCTTTGCCCCCGGCACCGTGATCCTGGTGCGTGGCGGCACCCAGAGCTTCCATGCCGTGGTCACGCGGCAAGACGAGCGGTCCTTGCGCATCTTGCCCCTCAACTACGCTGAGGACGCCCCCCCCAACACGAGCTTTGTGGCCGGCAGCAGCGTCGGCGTCGCGGGCTTGAAGGGGCCCCAGGGCGATCGCGGCCTCACAGGCCCCGCAGGCGTGGCGGGCCCCCCGGGCGCAGCCCCCATCTCGACGCTGACGGCCTCGTACACGGTAGCCCCAGGGGACGCAACGCTCAACGTGGCCGACACCGCGGCCTTCATCAGAGGCAGCGTCCTGCTCATCAGCCAGGGTGGGCAGTTGCTCTACGTGACGCTTCGCGACAAGACGGGCACCACCGTGACCATCGCACCGCTCGCCACGGCAGGCGCAGCCCCGGACGGTGCGGTGTTCCCCGTGGGCGCTTCGATCGCCGTCGTGGGCGCCCAGGGCCCCCAGGGCATCCAGGGGCCCAACGGCCCCTCCCCCTTCACGACCCTCACGGCCGCCTACACGGTGGGCACCAGCGACGTCGTGCTGCCCGTGGCTGACGCCCGCGCCTTCGTGGAGGGAAGCGTGGTGCAGTTCAACAACCTCGGCAACAGGTTCCACGCGCGGGTGGTGGCGGTGGGCACGAACCTGCTCACGCTGTCCCCGCTGACCGTCGCCGGGGACCAGGGCGTGGGCTTCACGTTCAATGCCGGCACCACCCTCGGCGTCACGGGTCCGGTGGGCCCCCAGGGCATTCAGGGCATCCAGGGCCCGGTCGGTCCGGCAGGCCCCGTGGGACCCGCTGGACCAGTGGGGCCGCAGGGGATTTCTGGCACCGCCACCACCATCGCAGACACGGCCAGTTACACCGTCGGGGATCCGCTGAACCCGCTCAATCAGATCGTCGCCGTCGGCAGTGGCGCGGGCTTTGTGGACGGCTCCGTCATCCTCTTCAGCACGGTCGGCGGCACCTCGCGCAGCCACGCGAGGCTGGTCACGCACACCGACACCACGCTCACGGTTCGAACCCTCGGGTACATCGGCGACGCAGCCTTGAACACGCTGTTCGGTCCTGGCACCCAGGTCGGGGTGGCAGGGCAACAGGGGCCGGCGGGAAACTCCAATTACAAGCTGCTGGCACCGATTTACCCGGGCAATCAGACGACGCGGGCCTTCATCAACTCGTTCGGCCTCACCACGGATGGGACCAACGTGCCCGAAAACGCCGGCCATACGCTCTACAACGAGACCTTCCAGTCGCGCTCTGCGGGCACTGGCGCCTTGCTCACTGGCTACATCCGGTTTCACGCCCGTGCCGATGCCGCGGCGACGTCACGACAGGGCGCGGCGCTCGTCCGGGTGTCCTGGGACGGCGGGGCCGCGGAACGCCAGCTCACCCTCGGGCGGGTGGACACCTTCTGGGCCCCCGTGGTGCCCATTCACCACTTCTTCCCCTACGCCAACAACACCAATCTTCACACCATCGTCGTGTCGACCAACATGGGCGTTGGCGCCATGACCGGGGCGGCTGCTTACACCGACGCGGACAACGCCACGGACTACCCCATCTTGGAGAGCAGGCTTACCGTCACGGAGTTCTACTAGGCCCCCGCGCCTGACCATTCCCCGCGGGGGACAGGCTACAGCGTCTCCCCCTTGAACACCCGGGTGACGGCCCTGCCGTCCGGGCTGGTGCGTCCGCCAACCAGGTAAAAGGCTCCCCCGTGGTGGAACGCGGCCATCCGCGACAGCGCGCGCTGCCCGGCGGGCTCCCCCTGCACCACCGGCAACGGGCCGAGGTCACGCCAGGCCCGCTGGATGGGGTTGAACTCGTAGATGCGATCCGTTGGGCTGCCGTCGTCGCGAAGGCCGCCGAAGAAGAAGCGCCTTCCAGCCACCGTGGCCATCGCAGCGAAGGCGAAGGACTCCGGGGTGCCGACCGTTCGGCCGGACGCGTCGGTGAGCAGCTTCCAGGTGTTGGCCCCGGTGTCGTAGACCTCGATGGGCCGGTGCCCACCGCCGAAGATCCAGACCTCCTTGCCCTCGACGGCAGCGTTCGCCCCCACCCGGGCGTTCAGCGCCTCGAGCCGGGCCTCGAAGGCCTCCGTCGGCAAGCCGTCCGGGCCGAGTCGGGCCCGCTCGGCCGCGTACAGGGCGCTCGCCCCCGAGCGCCCCCCGAACACGTAAAGGTGGTCATCCACCACCACGGCGGCCGCGTCCGACCGCGGCGTGACGAGGGCCACCGCCTGGGTCTCCGCCACCTTGCGAAGCGGCGCATAGACGTCGACCGCGCTGGTGTCCTGGGGCCCGACGCGACCACCCGCCAGGTAGACGAGCTGCCCCGAGGGGTGGGTGGCGCTGGCATAGCCCCCCCGAGCCACGCCGCTGCCCGTCACGACCAGCGTCGACCAGGCGCCCTGCCCAGCAGGGTTGAAGGAGAACACCTGGTTCCGGGCCACAAGGGGCGTCTCGACGCCGTCGACGCTGCCCCAGATCGAGACGAACGAGGGGGGCTCGGCCCCGTCCCCGATCACAGCGTGGTGGCTGGTCGGCAGCGGCAGACCGGCCACCTCGCTCCAGCGCGTGATGCGCAGCTGCTTGAAGAAGCTGACCTCCACCCGACCAAGGCCCCCCTGGTCGTCCTCTGCCTCGAAGGCGAGCTTGTGGTCGCCGCTGGGCACCGGGGTCAGCTCCGGGGGCTCCACCATGTTGTTCTCGACGTTCGGGTTCCAGCCCGTCAGCCGGAAGGCGGGGCCCTCGCCCTCCACCTCCTTCAACAGCCGACCGTCATAGAAGAACCGGGCCCGCTGCAGCTTGCGTCCCTCGGGGGAGGTGGCGACGAAGGCCAGCGCCACGGCGGGCTGAGAGAAGTCCGACGTGGACGTCGGCTCCTGCAAGACGATCCGCGGCGTGGGGCTAGGGGTGGGCGACGGCGACGCCGGGGCCGCTGAGGGAGAGGCCCCCGGTGAGGCCGGCTCCTCCGAGGGGGTGGGCACGACCGCGGAGGGCGCAGGCACCGTGGCCGGGGTGACGGCCTTCGGGCGCGTGCAGGCCACCACCAGGCCCAGTGCCGCCATGAGCGAGGCAAGCCGCAAGAGCGAGGAACGGTGCAACGCGGGACCCTCCTGGGCGCCTGGCTGGCGCGCCCAGCGACACCGTATCAGGGGTGGGAGCCCATTTCAAGTCGGGTACATCACTGCCACCACCCCCGCCCGTCTCCCCGAGAGAGGTACGCCGTGCCGAATGCCCAGAGCGACACCGCCATCGACACCACCTGCAACCACATCGATGGCCGGTGGGTGGCCCCGGCGGGCGCGACGATGCTCGCAAACGTGAACCCGGCGGACCGACGCCAGGTGCTCGGCCACTCCCCGGATTCCCCCCGCGGGGCGGCCCGAGCAGCCATCGAGGCCGCGGCACGCGCCTTCCCGAGCTGGCGCAAGGTGCCCGCTCCGCAGCGGGGCAAGCTGGTCGCGGAGGCCGCCCGCTTGCTCGGCGAACGCCGGATGGAGCTCGCCCGGGCCCTCACGCTCGAGGAGGGCAAGACCCTGGCCGAGTCGCTCGGCGAGGTGGACCGGGCGATCGGATGTGTCCAGTTCGCCGCAGGGGAAGGCGTGCGGCTGGTGGGGCGGACCATCCCCTCTGTGGGGAGTGCGTTCAACTACACGGTGCGAGAGCCGCTGGGGGTGGTCGCGCTCATCACGCCGTGGAACTTCCCGGTGTCCATTCCAGCTTGGAAGATCGCGCCGGCGCTGGTCGCCGGTAACACGGTGGTGCTGAAGCCCTCCCCCCTCACCCCGATGACCGCAAGGCTCGTGGTCAGCTGCTTCCTCGAGGCGGGCCTGCCGCCAGGGGTGCTCAACATGGTGTACGGCGCCACGGACGTCGGGCTGGAACTCACGGAGCACCCCACCGTGAAGGCCGTCAGCTTCACGGGCTCGACCCACGTCGGCAAGGCCGTCTACAACCAGGCCGCCGCCCACACGGCCCGGTGCCTGATGGAGATGGGTGGGAAGAACCCCTTCGTCGTGCTGGCTGACGCGGATCTTGGCCTGGCCGCCAGGCAGGCCGTGCTGGGCGCCTTCGGGAGCACGGGGCAGCGCTGCACGGCCACCTCGCGGGTGATCGTCGAGGCTGGTGTCCGGGCCGCCTTCGAGGAGGCCCTGCTCGCAGAGGTCGCCAACGTCGTGCCGGGAGATGGTCTCGCGCCGACGACGACGATGGGGCCCTGCGTGGACGCCGGCAGGCAGGCCGAGGTGCTTCGCCACATCGCCCAGGCCAAGGCGGACGGCGCACGCCTGCTCACCGGGGGCGAGGCCCTCACGGCCGGCGAGCTGGCCAACGGCTACTATGTCGCGCCAACCATCTTCACGGACGTCACCCCGGCGATGCGGTTGTTCCGGGAGGAAGCCTTCGGCCCCCTGCTCGCGATCACCGAGGCCGCAGACTTCGATGAGGCCCTGGCGCTCGCCAACGACTGCGACTACGGGCTCTCGTCGTCCATCTTCACGCGCGATCTGGCGCGGGCCATGCGCTTCACGCGCGAAAGCGAGGCCGGGATGGTCCACGTCAACGTGAACACCACCTACTCGGAGCCCCACCTGCCCTTCGGCGGCTACAAGGACTCCGGGTTCGGGGGCCGGGAGGCGGGTTGGGAGGCGATCGAGTTCTTCACCGAGTGGAAGACCGTCTACGTGGAGGGCCTCACCTGAGCACCGCCCCTCCGGCGCGGCCCGGCAGGGGCGCCGCGCGACTCGATGTCCGCAGCTTGGGACAGCGGGGAGGTGGGCGGTCCCTCCTCTCGGGCGTGACCTTCACGGTGCTGCCCGGGGAGACCGCCGGCCTGCTGGGGCCTTCAGGTTCGGGCAAGTCCACGCTGCTCAAGGCCTGCTGCGGTCTGACCCGGCCCTCGGAGGGTGAGATCCTGCTCGACGGGCAGGACCTCCACGCGCACCGGGAGGCCTGGCGCTCCCGCCTCGGCTACGTGCCGCAAGACGACATCCTGCACACCGAGCTCACGGTACGCCGCGCCGTGGGCTATGCCGCCAAGCTCCGGCTGGCCCCGACCTTGCCACCCGCGGAGCGCGAGGCCATCGTGGACCGTGCCATCCGGCATGTCGGGCTCACGGAGCGGGCGGACGTTCGCATCTCGCGGCTGTCCGGCGGGCAGCGAAAGCGCGCCAGCGTGGCTGTGGAGCTGCTGGCGAGCCCGTCCATGCTCTACCTCGACGAACCGACCTCCGGCCAGGACCCGCACCTCGAGGCCTCCATGACCCAGCTCTTTCGCGACCTGGCCGCCGCCGGCACGACCGTGGTCGTGACCACGCATGCAATGGCCAGCTTGGAGCTGCTCGATCTGATCGTGGTGCTGGCAGGAGGTCACCTCGTCTATGTGGGGCCTCCGACCGCGCTCCTCGACCACTTCAAGGTCCGGTCCTACGAGGGGGTGTTTCGTCGCCTGGCCGAGGACGAGCCGCTCACGTGGGCCAACCGATACCGGAAGAGCCCGCTCCACAGGCCGTACGTGCTCGAGCGGCTGCGGGGAGTGGGGGGTAACGGATGAGGTGGCTCGACAGCTACCAGGCTCGGGTGCTGGCGGATCGCTACATGGAGGTCTTCCTGGGGGACCCGCGCGGCGTGGGCTTCCTCGTCGCTCAACCGCTGGCCGTGGCGGCCTGCGCGGGCCTGGTGTGGCAGGGCACGCGCCCCACGCCGACGCTGTACTTCGTGCTGACGTTCGCCACGATCTTCTTCGGGTGCGTGAATGCCTGCCGGGAAATCGTCAGGGAGCGGGCCATTTTTCAGCGAGAGCGGCTCGTCGGGCTGCAGATCCCGGCCTACATAGCCAGCAAGGTCCAGGTGCTGGCGCTGCTGGGATTCGCGCAGGCCATCCTCTTCTTTGGGGGCATCCGTTACTTCCTGGTGCTCGACGGCTCAGCCCTGCTGATGGTGGTGGTGCTGTATGCCGGCCTGCTCGCCGGCACGGCCCTGGGCCTCGCCATCTCGGCGGTGGTCGGCTCGGACGTCGTGGCGCTGGCGCTGGTGCCCGTTTGCCTCATCCCTCAGCTTCTGTTCTCCAAGCTGATCATGCCGCAGCGGTCGCTGGAGGGCGCGGTGGCCCTGATGGAGCAGGCGACGCTCGCCAAGTGGAGCTACCAGGCCATGGAGCAGGTGGTGGCGTCCCCCCCCGATTGGGGCATCATGGTCAGGGCCCTCGCCACCCTCGCAGGGGCCTCCGTGATCCTCGTCGCGGCCGCGGGGCTGGCGCTGCGGGCCAGGGAGTTCTTGGATGGTTAGGTTTTTCCTGACGCTGGTGCTTGCCGCCGCCGCTGCCGGCGGGTGGTTTTTCACGTGGGGGCCGGCCGCTCACGCCCCCATCAGCGTGGTGCTGCGCCCCGAGGCACGCAGGCTGGGCGAGCTGGCCCGGCGCTTCATGGAGGCCATCCGCTTCAAGGACTTCGAGGCCGCGGCCGGCTACAGCTCCCCCGAGGACCGCAAGTCGGCTGACATCCCGAAGCTCATCGAGCGCCTGTTCCAGGTCAAGCCCGAGTTGCTTCAGCTCGACAACATCGAGTTGCTCACGGCCGACGTCGACGAGTCGGGCAAGCGGGCCCGTACCAAGCTAAAGGCAGACGTGAAGCTGCTCAACACCTCCGAGTTGCGGCACCCGGAGGTGCTGCTTTACTGGAAGAAGGAGCAGGCCGGGCCATGGTACATGGACCTGGCCGGCTCCCTCCAGTAAAACCGGAAGCCGCCCCGGGCGTCAGCGATCGTGGCGGCTGAGCTTGGCCTTGCGCAACCGGATGGACTGAGGCGTCACCTCGACGAGCTCGTCGTCAGCGATGTACTCCATCGAGCGCTCCAGCGTCATCTCGATGGGCACCTGCAGGGCCGTGAGCACCTCGGCGCCCGCCGAACGCATGTTCGTGAGCTTCTTGGCCTTGCAGACGTTCACGTCGAGATCCTGCAGGCGGTTGTGCTCGCCCACCAGCATCCCGGAGTAGACCTTGGTGCCCGGCTTGATGAAGAAGACGCCGCGATCCTCGAAGTTCTGGATCGAGTAGGCCGTGGCCTCACCGTCCTCCCACGCGATCATCACGCCGTTGCGCTGCTGGCCGATCTCGCCGGCGTGCGGCTGGTAGTCGAAGAAGGAGTGGCTGAGGATGCCCTCGCCCTTCGTCATCCGGATGAAGTCGCTGCGGAAGCCGATCAGGCCCCGGGCCGGGATGAGGAACTCGACCAGCGTGCGCGTGCCGTCGCTGTGCATGTGCTGCATCATCCCGCGGCGAGATCCCATGCGCTCGATGCAGGAACCAGCCGCCCAGTCGGGCACGTCCAGCACCAGTGTCTCGAAGGGCTCGTGCGGGACGCCATCGATGTCGCGATTGATCACCTTCGGCTTGCCGATCTGGAACTCGTAGCCCTCCCGCCGCATCGTCTCGAACAGCACGCCGAGGTGCAACTCGCCGCGGCCCGAGAGCAAGAAGGTGTCGGGCGAGTCGGTTTCCTCGACGCGCAGCGCCACGTTGCTCTCAAGCTCGCGGTTCAGGCGATCGCGCAGCTGTCGGCTGGTGACGAACTTGCCTTCCCGCCCCGCAAAGGGGGAGTCGTTCACCGAGAAGCGGATCTGCATCGTCGGCTCGTCCACCCGGATTAGCGGGAGGGGATGCGGGTCAGAGGCAGAGGCCAGGGTCTCGCCGATGTTCGCTTCCGGGAAGCCGGCCACCGCCACGATGTCGCCGGCCGAGGCCCGCTCCACGTCGAGGCGCTTCAGGCCCGAGAAGGAAAACAGCTTGGAAACCTTGCCCCTCACGTGGGTGCCGTCCGCCGTGATCAGCACAAGGTTCTCACCCTGGCTGATGGCCCCATTGTGGATGCGGCCGATGACGATCCGGCCGAGGTACTCGGAGTAGTCGAGGGTGGTGACCTGCAGCTGCAAGGGCTTGGCTTCATCGCCGAGCGGCGGCGGAACGTGGTGCAGAATCGCTTCGAACAGCGGCGTGAGGTCGCGGCGCTCGTCTTCGAGCTGCTTGATGGCGTAGCCGCCGATGCCCGAGGCATAGATGACGGGGAACTCGATCTGGTCGTCATCGGCGCCGAGTTCGATGAAGAGGTCGAGCACGCGGTCCACGGCCCGCGCCGGGTCGGCGCCGTCCCGGTCGATCTTGTTGACGACGAGGATGGGCTTCAGGCCCTGCTCCAGGGCCTTTCGGAGCACAAAGCGGGTTTGGGGCATCGGCCCCTCGAAGGCGTCAACGAGCAGCAGGCAGCCGTCGACCATGCCCAGCACGCGCTCAACCTCGCCACCGAAGTCGGCGTGGCCCGGGGTGTCGACGATGTTGACCTTGTGCTCGCCATAGGAGATTGCCGTGTTTTTGGCAAGGATTGTGATGCCGCGCTCGCGTTCCAAGTCGTTGGAGTCCATGACGCACTCCTGCACCTGCTCGTGTGCCCGGAAGGCACCCGCCTGCTTGAGCAGGCCATCGACCAGGGTGGTCTTGCCGTGGTCGACGTGGGCGATGATGGCGACGTTACGAATGTGGTGGTTCAAGGGGGCCTCTTCCGGGCAGGTGCGTGACGGGTGGCGCAGACGACGGCAAGGCCGAGCCCGCAGCCTCATGTTACATGAGGGGCCGGCATCACGCCAAATCGGAGCACCTGTCCGCTGCAATCGGCGGCCCAGCGCCCTCCCGGCATGCCCGCCCCAGTGGTCTGTGGTATACTGCTCGGAGCTTTTGTAGAAGCGTCCACTGCGGGAGCCTGGTCACGGGCGGCGCGAGCCCCCCCACCCGGCTCCCTTCATCGTCACCCCGCCGGGGGTCGCCCGGCCAGCGCTCGCAGACCGCGAGAGGCGCCTGGACTCAAGGAGTTCACACGTGAAGGTCACGCTCGAAAAGAAGGAAAAGAACCAGGTCCATCTGGAGGTCGAGGTCGATCTCGACCACGTCAAGCGGGGCCTTGATCATGCGTACCGGCAGGCCAGTCAGCGGGTGAACATCCCCGGCTTCCGCACGGGCAAGGCCCCGCGGCAACTGGTCGAGCGCACCGTCGGCATGGACTACATCAAGAACCAGGCGCTCGAGAAGCTGATCCCCGAAGCGCTGGAGAAGGCCGTGCAGCAGGAGTCGCTCGAGGTGATCGAGCGCCCAAACGTCGAAGTCGTCGAGTTCGAGACCGACAAGGCACTCGTCTTCAAGGCCCAGGTGCCCGTCCGGCCGGACGTCGAGTTCAAGGGTGGCTACACCGGCCTCGAGGCTCAGGCCCCCAAGATCGAGCTTGACCCGGAAGCCGTCGAGAAGCGGTTGGTCGAGATGCGCGAGCAGAAGGCGGCGCACGTGGCCTCGGACAAGGCCATCGAGCAGGGCGACGTCGCCATGATTGACTTCTCCGGTCGGCTCAAGGATGCCGAGGAGCCCTTCGAGGGCGGCACGGCCGAGAACTTCCGGGCGGAGGTCGCTCCGGGTCGCTTCATCGACGGCTTCATGGAGAACATGGTCGGGATGAAGGCTGGCGAGGAGAAGAGCTTCGAGGTCTCCTTCCCCGAGCAGTACCACGCGGCCAACCTGGCGGGACAGCCCGCCGTGTTCACCATCAAGGTCCGCGAGGTGCAGGCCCGCACGGTGCCGGCGCTGGATGACGCCTTTGCCGCCTCGGCTGGCGACTTCAACACCGTCGACGACCTTCGGGCTCACGTCACCAAGGAGCTCACCGGTGAAGCCGAGGAGAGCCGCGATGCTGTGCTTCGGCAGCAGGTGCTCGACCAGGTGCTGGAACTGGCCGACGTCGAGATTCCCCAGGTGATGATCGACCGGGAGGTCGAGTTCCTGATGCGCCAGTACCTGCAGGTGATGCAGGCGCAGGGCATGGACGTGAACCAGATGTTCACGCGGGAGCGGCTCACCAGCTGGCGCGAAGAGCTCAAGCAGGAGGCGACCAAGCGCATCCGGACGAGCCTGACGCTCGGGACGGTCGCCAAGGCCGAAGGCATTGCGATCACCCAAGAGGAAGTCGACGAGGAGATCGTGCAGTACGCGGCCATGTACCGGGTCGACCCGGCGGCCGTGCGGAACCAGCTCATTCAGAGCGGTGGCTGGACCACGCTGGCCGACGAGGTCCTGTCCAACAAGATCCTCGACTGGCTCCTCGAGAAGGCCAAGGTCACTGATGGTCCTATCCCGGCCAAGTACGCGCCGGAGGCGGAGGACGCGGCCGCTGAGCAGGGCGACGCTGCCGACGCGGAGGCCACCCCCGCCAAGAAGCCGACGCGAAAGAAGAAGGCTGCAGAGCCCGCTGCCGAGGAAGCCGCGGCTGGGAGCGAGGCCTGACGAACGGCGGTAGCCCTGATGCCAGGGCGCCGCAGCCCGTTGTATCATCATACGCATCCACAGCCAGTGCTAGAACGCGGAGGTTTCGCCGTGGGTTCAGACCTCAAGATGGGCCTCGTTCCGATGGTGGTCGAATCGACCAGCCGGGGAGAGCGGTCGTTTGACATCTTCTCTCGGCTCTTGAAGGAGCGGATCATCTTCCTGTGCACGCCCATCGACGACACGGTGGCGTCCTTGATCATCGCCCAGTTGCTCTTCCTCGAGGCTGAAGACCCCGAGAAGGACATCATGCTGTACATCAACAGCCCGGGCGGGGTGGTCACAGCGGGCCTCGCGATCTACGACACGATGCAGTACATCAAGCCCAAGGTGTCGACCATCTGCCTCGGCCAGGCTGCGTCCATGGGGGCCTTCCTCCTGGCCGCCGGAGCCCCTGGGAAGCGGATTGCGCTGCCCAACGCCCGGATCATGATCCACCAACCGCTCGGCGGTGCGCAGGGGCAAGCCACAGACATCGAGATTCAGGCGGCGGAGATTCTTCGCATCAAGCGCCGCCTCAACGAGTTGCTCTCCATCCACACGGGGCAGGCGCTCGAGAAACTTGAGAAAGACACCGACCGTGACTTCTTCATGTCCCCCTCGGACGCGAAGGCTTACGGTCTGATCGACAGCGTGCTCACGCCTCGCATCGGTGCGGATCAGGTGCCGATGCCGGAGGCCGGTAGCACCGGCACCGGAGGGTCCTGAAACCATGCCCAAGTACGACGACCCGAAGGGGCACCCCAAGTGCTCGTTCTGCGGGAAGACGCAGGAGCAGGTGCGGAAGCTCATCACCGCGCCTGGGGTCTACATCTGCGATGAGTGCGTGGACCTCTGCAACGAGATCCTCGACGACGAGCTCTACGAGGAGCAGAAGTCGGCTGATGCGCCGCCACTGGAGATCCGGGACATCCCCAAGCCCGCGACCATCAAGAAGATCCTCGACTCGCACATCGTCGGTCAGGACAACGCCAAAAAGGTGCTGTCCGTCGCCGTCTACAACCATTACAAGCGCATCAGTGCACCGGCGCAGGACGACGACGTCGAGATCCAGAAGAGCAACATCCTGCTCATCGGCCCGACGGGGTCCGGCAAAACCCTGCTGGCCCAGACCTTGGCCAAGGTCATCAACGTGCCCTTTGCCATTGCCGACGCAACGACGCTGACGGAGGCCGGCTACGTCGGCGAGGACGTCGAGAACATCCTGCTGCGGCTGCTTCAGGCTGCGGACTACGACGTCAAAAAGGCGGAGCGCGGCATCGTCTACATCGATGAGATCGACAAGGTCGCCCGCAAGTCCGAGAACCCCAGCATCACACGGGACGTCAGTGGCGAAGGCGTGCAGCAGGCCTTGCTGAAGATGCTCGAGGGAACCACGGCCAACGTGCCCCCGCAGGGTGGCCGCAAGCATCCCTATCAAGAGTTCATTCAGCTCGACACGACCAACATTTTGTTCATTGTCGGCGGCGCGTTCGTCGGCCTGGACAAGGTCATCGAGGCACGCATCGGCAAGAAAAGCGTCGGCTTCGGTGCCAACGTCCAGGCCAGCGAGCAGAAGGACCTCGGGGAGACCCTGCGGGCGCTCTCGCCGGAAGACCTGCTCAAGTACGGCATGATTCCCGAGTTTATTGGGCGCATCCCCGTCATCGCCACGCTGGATCAGCTTGACCAGGCTGCTCTGGTGAAGATCCTGCAAGAGCCCAAGAACGCCATCTTGAAGCAGTACAAGCGGCTGCTCGCGATGGACGACGTCGAACTCGATTTCACGCCGGACGCCGTGCAGGCGATCGCCGAGGAAGCGCTCAAGCGCAAGACTGGCGCCCGCGCCCTGCGGTCCATCGTCGAGGAAATCATGATCGATGTCATGTTCGAGGCCCCAAGTCGCACTGACCTCAAGAAGTGCGTCATCACGCGGGACCTCATCGAGCGGCGGGCTGATGCCACCCTGCTGATTCTGGGCGAGAAGAAGCCGGCGACCCCGCCGGCCAAGGCGCCCCGGGGCGAGACGGCCTGACGCCTGGCGGCGAGACAGGACCGGCGAAGCGGGTTTCGTTGCCACCCGGACCCCGGGGGCGTTGCGAAGCCCGCTCGCGTGTGGAGGAGCACGATGGAGACGACGGCTGAGGTGGGCGCGGCAGAGATCGCAAAGGCCTATGACCCTTCCGGGGTCGAGGGGCACTGGGTCGCGCGCTGGGAAGAGCTCGGCGTGTTCAAGGCTGACGTGGCGTCGGCCAAGCCACCCTTCGTCCTCGCGTGTCCGCCCCCGAACGTCACGGGCTCGCTGCACCTCGGCCACGCCGTCAATGGCACCATCCAGGACATCCTGGCGCGAGCCCGGCGCATGCAGGGCTTCGAGGTGCTCTGGCAACCCGGCACCGACCACGCGGGCATCGCCACCCAGTATGTGGTGGAGAAGAAGCTGTACCGCGAGGAGAAGAAGACCCGCCACGATCTGGGCCGCGACGCCTTCCTCGAGCGCGTCTGGGCCTGGAAGCAAGAGTCGGGCGACGCCATCTACGGCCAGTTCAAGCGGCTCGGCGCCAGCTTGGACTACGACAGGTGGCGCTTCACGATGGACGAGGGCTACAGCCGGGCCGTTCGCAAGGCCTTCGTGACGCTCTACGATCGCGGGCTCGTGTACCGGGGCAACCGGATGATCAACTGGTGCCCTTCTTGTCTGACCAGCTTGTCGGACCTGGAGGTCACGGCCGTCGAGCAGGCCGATGCCCTCTACCACGTGCGCTACCCGCTGGCAGACGGCACCGGGGAACTCGTGGTGGCGACGGTGCGTCCTGAGACGATGCTGGGCGACGTCGCCGTGGCCGTCCACCCCGAGGACGCCCGTTATGCCTCGGCTGTGGGCAGGCACGTGCGGCTGCCCCTGACGGACCGGGAACTGCCCGTGATCGCGGACACCCACGTCGAACCCGACTTCGGCACAGGCTGCCTCAAAATCACGCCAGCACACGACATGAACGACTTCGAGATCGGACAGCGTCACGGTCTCGAGACCCGCAACACGCTCACGCCAAGCGGCGTGTTGAACGAGTTGGCTGGCCCCTATGCGGGCCTCGAGCGCACCAAGGCCCGCAAGCAAGTCGTGGCGGACCTGCAGGCCGGTGGCTACCTCGTGAAGGAAGAGCCTTACACCCACAACGTCGGCCACTGCTCCCGCTGCGATGCCGTCCTGGAGCCCTACCTCTCCGACCAGTGGTTCGTGCGGATGGGCGAGCTCGCGGGACCGGCCATCGACGTGGTGGAGCAGGGCCAGGTGACGTTCCACCCCGCACGCTGGGGCGACGTCTACCTCGACTGGATGCGCAACATCAAGGACTGGAACATCAGCCGGCAGCTTTGGTGGGGCCATCAAATCCCCGTGTGGTACTGCGAGGCCGGCCACCTGACGGTTTGCGAGAGCGACCCGGCGGCCTGTGCCACGTGTGGGGCCACGTCCCTCACGCGGGACGCGGACGTGCTCGACACCTGGTTCAGCTCCGCGCTGTGGACCTATGCCACGCTCGGGTGGCCGGACGAGACGCCTGAGCTGGCGAAGTTCCACCCGACGCAGGTGCTCTCCACGGCCCGGGACATCATCTACCTGTGGGTCGCGCGAATGATCTTCACCTCGCTGGCCTTCCGGGGGGAGATCCCCTTCTCCCAGGTCATCATCCACGCGACCATCCTGGACCCGGAAGGTCGGCGCATGAGCAAGTCCAAGGGGACGGGCGTCGATCCCCTCGTCGTCATGGACAAGTACGGCACCGACGCGACGCGCTTTTGGCTTGCGGGGGCCGGCACCAGCAGCCAGGACGTCCGCTACCGCGAGGAGAAGATTGAGACGTATCGCAACTTCGCCAACAAGTTGTGGAACGCCACCCGCTTCGTGCTCATGAAGGCCGCCGCCCCCGGCAGCGAGCCCCCCGCCTGGACGGGTGAGCCGGGTGCCCGGGCCCCCCTCTCGTCCGCCGTCGACCGCTGGATCATCAGTCGGTTGCACCGACTGGTGAGCGAGGTGACGGCGGCGATCGACGCCTTCGCGTTCTCGGAGGCGACGGCGGCCCTTTACGAGTTCACGTGGAACGAGCTGTGCGACTGGTACCTCGAGCTCGCCAAGGCCCGCCTTGACGCGGGAGACGAGGACGTCCGGCGGGTGCTTGCCGAGGTGATGGACACCCTGCTGCGCCTGCTCCACCCGTTCATGCCGTTCATCACCGAGGAGATCAACCAGCTGCTCGTCGCGCGCGGCTGGGCTCCGACGGCGGAGACGTTGCAACACCGGACGTGGCCGCAGGCCGACGCCGCTTCGCTGGACGACGCGGCGGAGCGGGAAATGGGCCTGCTCATCGAGACCGTGCGGGCCCTGCGCAACATGCGCGCGGAGCTCCGCGTGGAGCCCGCCAAGCTGGCCCCAGAGGTCGTCATCGTGGCGACGGCCGAGGACCAGGCGTTGCTCGAGCGCGTGGCCCCCATGGTGGCCCGGCTGGGACGCGCAGAGCGCGTGTCCGTCACGTCTTCGGGCTCGGCGGGCCCGGAGGGTCGGTGTGCCACCGGCCTGGCAGGGGAGAACCAGATCTTCCTTCCTCTCGCGGGCTTCGGGGACGTGTTGGCGCGGGAGGCAGCCCGCCTCGGCAAGGAAGTCGCGGCGCTGGAAGGGGAGCAGCAGCGGGTTGCGGGGCAACTCGGCAACGAGGCGTTCGTGGCCAAGGCCCCTGCGGCCGTCGTCGACAAGCTGCGGGCGAGGCAGGCCGAGCTCGCCGGGCAGCTCGAGGCGCTGCGGCGGCAGCTCGCGTCCTGGGCCTGACCCGCCACCATGGCCCGAGGCGCCGACCTGCTCGCCAACATGACCTACTGGACGGCCTTGGTGCTCGCCTCGGCCGCCGCGTTCACGGCAGGCTTCCACTACACCCACGGCGCCACGGCCAACGTCCCCGTCAAGCAGCCCGTGTCGCTTGGCGAGTCTCCATCCCCTCTGCCGGCCGTCACCCCCCGTCCGACGCCGAGCCCGACGCCGACGCCGGCGCCGGGTCCCATCGGCACCCCCGCAGGCAGCCTCCAGGTGGCGCCCCCCGCGCCCCCGCCGCCTGGCGACCAATGGGACGCCACCCAGGCCGAGGCGGGCTTCGCGACCGCTCCCCCGCTCCGCTCTCCGGTAGAGAACGCAGCGGCGGGCACGCCGTCGGGTGGAACCGTCTACCGCGTGCAGGTGGGGGCGTTCGACACGCGGGAAGGCGCCCAGCGCCAGGTCGAGGCATTGCAGGCAACCGGCTTGAACGCCGTCGTCGTGTGGGATGGCGGCAGCTTCCGGGCCCAGCTGGGCGCGTTCACAGACCGGGGCAGGGCGTTCTCCGTCGCCGATGAGATCAGCGTTCGCGGCTTTCCCGTCACGGTGCGGCACTGACCGCCCCCCGTGCCAGGAAAGTCGCTCTCGCGCCCTTCAGGAGGAACGGTATGCGCATTCGGTGGTCCCTGGCTGTTGCATTGGTTGTCCTCACCGGGTGCAGGACTTTTCCGTTCGGGGGCGCTCCGAGGCCGGAGCCCGCCACGGGGATGCCGGGCGGTGAGCTCGCGGGGCCTGCTTCGCCCCAGGTGGCCTCCCCACCGCCGCGGTAGCCGGGGGGGGAGACGCCCACCGGTGGTCGGGGCGCCTGCGCTTGGCCCAGATCCTCCCATCGGCCTCGACGCGGCCCTGTGCGCGTCGAGGCGGGGGGACGGGGCTCGGGAGCACGCCGCCGATGCTCGCCGAGGTCTCAGCCCTGGCGGTCTGTGCGGAGGCCGTGCGGCTGATGCTGGCGGCCTACAGCCAGGGCGATGCGTCCTGGAAGGCGTTCGAGTTTCGGGACCATCCGATGTTCGGGCACTCCCTCACGGGGCGCCTGAAGGTCCGCCGGGAGGGAGACGTCGGTACCATCGTCATCTGGCTTCAGGACCCGGCGGGCAAGCTGGGCCACGTGGGCACGCTGGCCTTCTCGGGCGCGGGCAAGGGAACCCTCAGGCTGGTGGTCGAGCTCCCCGTGGCAGGCGTGCTGGCGCTTCACGGGAGCGCCGATATGGCCCGCGGCGAGACCGTGTTGGATCTCGCCTCCTTCCCCGACCGCGCCAGCGCCGCGACCCTCGGGAAGACCAAGCCGGAGGGCAGGCTGCACCTCCGACAGCGCCTGGTGCTGCGCCGGCTTGACGGGCGCGGCGCGGAACCGGCCTTCACCTACAGCAGCGCATTTGCCCGCGCCTTTGGCGACCCGAGCCCGGCCTGTGCAACCTACAAGCGCGTGACCCTCGCCAAGTTCCTGGAGGACCACACCGCCGTGGTCGTCAGCCGGGAGGTCGAGGGTGGCGGCAACAGCGCCACCTGGCGCCTCGATGCCGCGGGGACGACGCTGCAGGAAGGCTCGTCACCCCCTGCGCTGCGGGGGCTGACGGTCAGCCAGGATGAGTTGCCCGTCGCACCCGGCTCTGCCGCGGCCCTCCCGGTGGAGGAAATACAGCTCTTTCAGTTGCCCGCCCCACCCGTCGGCCCCTGAGCGCTTGGCCTCACGTCGCAAGCAAGGCGTCGGATGCGGGTACACCAAGAAAGCGGACTCTGGAACCTGGTTCGGTGGTGTTTCGACACCCCTGCCGAGGCAAACCTTTTCCCCGAGGGGGGAGGGCACTGAGGGCATCTCGGCAGCCCGACCCGCTCGCGAGGGGGGGCGTCGCCGCAGGGCGGGTGAAGCCTGTTCCCAGCACCAGGATCGGGCGTGTCGGGCGGGCCGCCCACCCTGCCCGTGGTGGGCCTCCCACGTGCCGCGCGAGGGCTTCGCGCAGCTGAAAGGACGCTTGTGCGACGCACCCTCCCTCTGACCCTCGGCGTACTCCTGGTGGCTGGCTGCTCGGCCGCCAGCCTGCCCGCAACGCCTCGCGCCAAGGCCCAGCCTGCGACGAGGGAGCAGCCCAAGGCGTCGCCCCAGGTCCCGAGGCCGAGCGGCACAGGGGTCCAGCCCGGCGCGAGCCCGGCGGCCACGGTGGAGGCTCCCGTGGTCGCGGTGCTGCCGCTGTTGCCTCCGGCGCTGAAGACCCCCACGGACTTTGCAGGCCACATGGGCATCCGCGGCTTTCTCGCGCCAGGGGACGAGGAGCGGTTCGGCCTGGCCACTGGGGGTCTGACGGGCGCCCCGGGGGGATCGCTGCGGGGGCTCGATGGGGTGGGCCTGATCGGGGTCGACGGCGGTACCCTGATTGGCCCTGACGGCGGAACCCTGATCGGCCCTGACGGCGGGACCCTCATCGGCCCTGACGGCGGGACCCTTATGGGCTCGAGCCGCGGCGCCCTGGTGGGTGGCACCTTTGCCCGTCAGGTCGGCGGGGCCCTGAGCGCAGCGGAGGCAGCCCCGCTCGGGGGCCCTGTCAGGGGGCCGATTTCCGCCCCGGGCCGGGCCCCTTATCTCCTGCTCGAAGAAGGCCTTTCTTCCCCGGTGAGTCAGCTGCCCTGTGCCGATGCCCCCGGCCAGGAGGCCGGTGCCGAGGGGGTCCCGCTGGCGCGCGAGCTCTCCCCCCTCGGGGTTCAGGCCGAGGCGCTGCGGATGATGCTCAAGGCCTACACGTTCGCGACCCCCGACGGCAGGCTGCTGGTGTTCAAGGACGTGAAGCTGTTCGATCAGGCGTTATCGGGGAAGATCCGGGTCAAGCGGGCGGGTGACACCGGCGAGGTTCACATCTGGCTCCAGGAGCACACCGGGCGCCTGGGTCACGCTGGCACGGTGACCTTCCACAGCCCCCGACGCGGCACCTTCGCCGCGCAGGTGAGGTTGCCCTACATGGGCCTGCTGGCCGTACGGGGGCAGTTCGACCTGACGGATGGGGAGGCCCTGCTGGACATCGCCACCTTCCCGATGCGGGGGGGGGTGGAGCCCGCCCGCGTGGGCCGCAGCAAGCACCAGCTGTTCCTGCGGCAACGCATCGAGGTGCGTCGCGGGGCATCAGCGTCGCTTGACGCGCCGTTCACCTACAGCAGCGCGACAGCGAGGGAGCTCCGAACCGCAGACCTCGGCTGTCAACGCCTCCGCAGCACGTCCGTTGCGAAGTTCTTGCCTGACAATACGGCCGTCGTTCACACCAGGCTGCGGGTGGGAGACGCCACGGAACCGCTCGAGGCAAGGTGGCATCTGGACGGCGCCGGCGCCACGCTCCCCGAAGGTGAGGCGTCAGGCGCATTACGGGCCCTCGAGATCCGGGCGGACGAATTCCCCGAGGCCGTGGAATCGGCCTCGAACCTGTCGCCCGGGGAGCTCTCCCTGTTCACGATGCCGCCCCCACCAGAGGGTCCGTGAGGCCATCACCCGTCGTAGCGGGCCTGAATCACCGCCAGCGCAGCCAACCCAGCCGTCTCCGTCCGCAAGATGCGCGGCCCGAGGCTGACGCAGCGTGCCCCGAGCGCCTCCAGCCGCTCGAGTTCCTCTGGCGCCCAGCCCCCCTCGGGCCCGACCAGCACCCAGATCCCCGTCGGCGCGGCCGGTGGCAAGACCGCTGCGAGGGTGCCCCCCCTCGCACGCTCCGCAAGGACCAGCACCGTGTCGCCCGGTGCCCAGCCCAGGGCCTCCAGGCTCACCGGCGGGTAGATGCGCGGCAGGTCGGGGCGCTCGCACTGCTCGGCAGCCTCACGGGCAATGGCCTCCCAGCGACGCAGCTTCCCCTGCGAGCGGTCGGCGTCGAGCCGCACCACGCAACGGCTGGCGGCGACGGGCCTGATGGCCGCCACGCCAAGTTCGGTGGCCTTCTGCACGATCCAGTCGAGCTTGTCGCCCTTGGGCAGCGCCTGAACCAGCGTGATGGGGGGACCATCAGGCGCCTCATGTGCCTCCGAGACGACTGCCAAGGCGACCTCCCGGCCCTCGATGGCCGTGACCCGCGCCTCGACCACGCGGCCGGTGCCGTCGAGCAAGGTCAGGCCGTCGCCCGGCCCCAGCCGCAGCACCCGGGTCGCGTGGTGAGCGTCCGCGCCCGTGAGCCGGACCTGGCCGGCCCCGAGGGCCGCTGGCGAGACGAAGAAGCGTGTCATGATCAGTTCCCCGCTGGCCCCGCCTGCTCCGTCAACGTCAGGACCAGGGTCTCGGTCCGCACCTCGAAGCCAGCCGCAAGGTACATGGCGCGCGCGGGGTTCCCCACCGCCACCCGAAGCGTCAGCGCGTCAAGGCCCCGAGAGGCCACGTCGTGCGTCACGGCATTCAGCAGTGCCCTGCCCCAGCCCTGTCCTCTCCAGGCAGGCTCGACGTAGAGGTCCGTGAGTGCGGCGGAGGCCTCGAAGAGGTCGACCTCGGCCAGGTTGGGGACGACGGCGGCGAAGCCCACCAGGCCCTCCGGCGCCTCCAGCACCCAGAGCTGCCCGACCTCCGTGAGCCGGGCCAGGTGCACCTCCATGGCCCGGCGGTTGCGCTGGGTCGCCCGCACCAGCTTGCCGTGGCGGGTGTTGTGCTCCCGCATGAACGAGAGCCAGAGGCCAGCAGCCGCGGCGGCCTCGCCAGGACGTGCCAGCCGGACGTGGAGGGGCGACGTGGTCATAGGCGGGGCACCCTCAAAAAAAACAGGGCCCGAAGGCCCTGTCGTCGCGAGAGCTGGCTCAGGCCTTGCTCTCGGCGGGCGCGGCCTCGGCAGGCCGGGCAGAGGAGGCAGACTGAGCGGCACGAGCGGCCAGCTTCCGGTTCTGGCTCTCGAACTTCTTCATGAAGCGATCCACGCGACCCTCGGTGTCGACGATCTTCTGCGTGCCCGTGAAGAACGGGTGGCACGCCGCGCAGATTTCAACGCGGATGTCGGAGCCCTTGGTGGTGCCGGTCGTGAAGGTGTTGCCGCAGACGCAGGCGACGTTGACCTGCACGTACTTGGGGTGAATGCCCGTCTTCATGGGATTGTTCTCCGTTGGGTCGTGGGGGGGGGCTGGTTTCCAAGCAGCCTCCGGGCCGCCGCTCGGGGCGGGGGGCTTGGAGGGCCCGCGCGGCCGGTTCGTCATTTTAAAACGTCGCCCGAGGCCGCGTCAACACGCGGGTTTTCTGGCAATGGGAGCGGGCTCTTTGGTATACTTCAACTTCCGGGCAGCAACCCGTGACGCGGCGCGTCGCAGGCCCGGCAGAAAGGTGCCTTTTCCCCGCATGCTCAAGCTTCTCGGCCGACTCATCGGCGATCCCCACACGCGCAAGTCGAACCGGCTCGACCCCATCGTCCGGCACATCAACGGGCTCGAGAGCGACATGATGGCGCTCTCCGACGAGGCGTTGCGCGACAAGACGGGCGAGTTCCGCCAGCGGCTCGAGAACGCCCTGCGCAGCAAGGCGCCCGAGGATCGCGCCCAGGTCGAGAAGGAAATGCTCGAGGACCTGTTGCCCGAGGCCTTCGCCGTGGTTCGCGAGGCCGGGCGCCGCGTCCTCAACATGCGCCACTTCGACGTGCAGTTGAAGGGCGGCATCTTCCTGCACCGCGGCCAGATTGCCGAGATGCGAACGGGCGAGGGCAAGACCCTCGTCGCCACGCTGCCCTCTTACCTCAACGCGCTGACGGGCAAGGGCGTGCACGTGGTCACCGTCAACGACTACCTCGCCAAGCGCGACTCGGAGTGGATGGGGCAGCTTCACCGCTTCCTGGGGCTCGAGGTGGGCATCATCCAGCACCACTACCACCCCGGCCAGCGCAAGATCTCCTACGGCGCCGACATCACTTACGGCACCAACAACGAGTTCGGCTTCGACTACCTGCGCGACAACATGGCTGGTTCCACGCACGAGTGCGTGCAGCGGGGTCTCCACTACGCCATCATCGATGAGGTGGACTCGATCCTCATCGACGAAGCCCGCACCCCCCTGATCATTTCCGGGCAACTCGACCAGCGCACGGATGTTTACGTGCAGATGGCGCGCGTGGCCCCCGAGGTGCAGAAGGACCGGCACTACAAGGTCGACGAGAAGGCCAAGAACATCCTCCTCAACGACGAAGGCATCGCCTTTGCCGAGCAGCGGCTCGGCGTCAGCCAGCTGTACGACCCCGCGAACCCTGAGCTGGCCCACCACCTGGTGCAGGCCCTTCGGGCGAAGGAGCTCTACCGCCGAGATGTCGAGTACGTGGTGCGCTACAACGAGGAGAAGGGCTTCGACGAGATCGTCATCGTCGACGAGTTCACGGGCCGCCTGATGATCGGGCGGCGGTACTCGGATGGGCTGCACCAGGCCATCGAAGCCAAGGAAGGTGTGAAAATCCAGGAAGAAACCCAGACCCTGGCCACCATCACCTTCCAGAACTACTTCCGGATGTACGACAAGCTCTCCGGCATGACGGGCACGGCGGCCACCGAAGAGGCAGAGTTCGGCAAGATTTACAACCTCGAGGTGACGGTCGTTCCCACCAACAAGGAGCGCATCCGCAAGGACCACGCAGACTCCATCTACAAGTCGGTCGCTGCGAAGTTCCGGGCCGTCGCGCAGGAGGTGGCCCAGATGCACCAGACGGGTCGCCCCGTGCTGGTGGGCACGGTGTCCATCGAGAAATCCGAGCACCTGAGCGAGTTGCTGACGGAGCGGGGCATCCCGCACAACGTCCTCAACGCCAAGTACCACGAGCAGGAAGCCAAGATCATCGCACAGGCCGGCCAGAAGGGCGCCGTCACCATCGCGACCAACATGGCCGGCCGTGGCACGGACATCATCCTCGGCGGCAACCCCGAGTTCATGGCCAAGGACTTCCTTGTTCAGCTTGGCCTCGAGCCGTACCCCTACGAGGACCTGACGCGCGCGCTGCTCCGCAAGGACACGGAGTGGGCCGACCGCGTCCACGCCGAGAAGTACCCGGAGCTCGACGCCGCGACCTACGGCAAGATCAAGGAAGCCATCTACGAGTTCGTGGACACCTGCAAGGCGGGCGGGCGCGAGGTCGTCGAACTCGGCGGCCTGCACTGCATCGGCACCGAGCGCCACGAGTCCCGGCGGATCGACAACCAGCTTCGGGGCCGCGCCGGTCGTCAGGGCGACCCGGGCAGCTCCAAGTTCTTCCTGTCGCTCGAGGATGACCTGATGCGGCTGTTCGGCGGCGACAGGCTCAAGGGCCTGATGGACAAGATGCAGGCCGAAGAGGACATGGACATCACCTCTGGCATGGTCACCCGCTCGATCGAGGGGGCCCAGCGCAAGGTCGAGGTCTACCACTTCAACATCCGAAAGCAGGTGCTCGAGTACGACGACGTCATGAACAACCAGCGCAAAATCGTCTACGCCGAGCGCCGCAAGGTGCTCGAGGGCGAGGACATGCGCCCCGTCGTGACGCGCATGATCGAGAAGATGGTGCGAGACACGACGTCGGAGTACGCCAACCCGGGCGTCCCTGTTCAGGAGTGGGACCTCGCCGGACTGATCGCCACCCTCGGCGAGGCCATCCCGCTCCTGCGGATGCTCACGCCGGCAGAGCTCGACGGGCTGGGCTCGGACGCGCTCGCGGGACACCTCACGGAGCAGGCCCTCAACGCCTACGAGGCCAAGGAGGCCACGATGGAGCCCGAGTTGATGCGCCAGCTCGAGCGCCAGGTGCTGCTGCGCATCATCGACCAGCGCTGGATCTCTCACCTGCACGACATCGACAGCCTACGCGAGAACATCGGCCTGCGGGCCTACGGCCAGAAGGATCCGCTCCTGGAGTACAAGCGCGAGGCCTACTCGACGTTCCAGGCGCTGATGCGGACCATCCAGGTCGAGTTCATCACCCAGGTGTTCACCATGCAGGTCCTCTATGAGCCCCCGCCGAGCGCTTTCGAGATGATCATGCCGGAGTTCTTCCAGGGGGCCGACGAGGGGATGATCGCGCCGATTGAGTCGCCCGAACAATTGGCGGCTGAGATGCGCGCCCTTGGCCTTCCGGTGCCGCCTCTGCCCCCAGAGGAGGCCGAAGCCGAGGACGAGATGCAGTACGACCAGACCTCCTTCGTCTTTGGCGGGGCATCCCGCCTGCTGATGCCGGAAGCCAAGCGTGACGGGGCCCCGGCTCCCGAGTCCAACGAAGGGAAGTAAACACCGTGTACGAGGTCAAGCAAGACGTCAAGGCGCTGGCGGAGCGTGTGGCCACGGCCGGGAGGCATCTTTGACCCATCCCGGCTGGCACAGCGCATTGAAGCGCTGGAACACCGGGCGGCAGACCCCGACCTGTGGAGCGACCCGAAGCGGGCCCAGGCCACCATGCAGGAACTCAACAGCCTGAAGTCCCAGCAGGAGCAGATCCTGCGCTGGAACCGGGCTGTCGACGACATGGATGTGATGATGGACCTCGCCGAGGAGGACGACTCCATGGCAGCGGAGCTCACGCAGACGCTCAAGGCCATCACGGCCGAGGTGGACCGCTGGGAACTCACCCAGCTGCTGTCCGGGCAGTACGACGACAGCCCGGCCATCCTCTCGGTGGCAGCGGGCGCTGGGGGCACGGACGCGGCCGACTGGGCGCTGATGCTGCTTCGGATGTACTCGCGATGGGCCGAGCAGAACGGCTACAAGGCCGAGCTCACGGACTACTCCGAGAACGAGGAGGCGGGCATCAAGGGCGCCACGCTGATCGTGACGGGTCCCTACGCCTACGGGCGGCTGCTCGCCGAAAAGGGCACGCACCGCCTGGTCCGCATCTCTCCGTTCAACGCTGCGGGCAAGCGCCAGACCGCCTTCGCGGGGGTCGACGTGGTGCCTGAAATCGAGGCCGACGCGGATGTCGAGATCGACCCCAAGGACCTTCGGGTCGACACCTTCAGGTCCGGCGGCGCGGGCGGTCAGAACGTGAACAAGGTCGAGACCGCCATCCGCATCACGCACATCCCGACGGGCACCGTGGTGTCATGCCAGAACGAGCGCTCGCAGCTGCAGAACCGGGAGACGGCCATGCGCGTCCTGCGTGCCAAGCTCTACGACAGGATGATGGCAGAGCACGCGGCGAAGCTCGCGGACCTCAAGGGCCCGCAAACGGAGGCCGCGTGGGGCCACCAGATCCGGTCCTACGTGCTGCACCCTTACACCATGATCAAGGACCACCGCACGGGCGAGGAGACGGGCAACATCCAGCCCGTGCTCGACGGGGCGATCGACCCGTTCATCGACGCCTACCTGCGGGCTCGTGCCTCGGGCAACCTGGCTGAGGGCGGCGGCGGAGACGACGTGTAGCCATGGCAGGTGCCCCCGACAAGGTCCTCGCGCGGGAAGAACTCGCGCACGCCCTGGCAACCCTGCCAGGGCGGACGGTCTTCACCAACGGCTGCTTCGACCTGCTGCACGTGGGCCACGTGCGATACCTGCAGGCCGCCCGCGCTTGCGGCGACAGGCTGGTCGTCGGCCTCAACAGCGACGCCTCGGTCCGTGGGCTCAAGGGCCCCAGCCGCCCGCTCGTGGCAGAAGACGAGCGAGCGGAGGTGATCGCGGCCCTCACCTGCGTCGACTACGTGACGGTCTTCCAGGAACCCACGGCCGACGGGCTGCTGGCGCTGTTGCGGCCAGCGGTCTACGCCAAGGGTGGCGACTACACCCCCGACAGCCTCCCGGAGGCGCACACGGTGCGCGCCTACGGCGGCGAAATTGCCATCATTCCGTTCGTGCCAGGACGCTCGACCACCAACCTGGTGGCGAGGATCCAGGACCTTCAACCCACTGAAAGGATCTGACGCCATGCCCCTCATCGACGCGCGCGGCAAGCTCTTCGGTCTCGTCAACGCGCTCGACGCCCTCATCATGACGACCGTGATCATCGGCGTCGTCGGCGTCGTCGCCGTGAAGGGCGGCTACAGCGCCGTCACCCGCATGGCCGTGCGCCAGGGACCTGCGGAAATCGATCTCATGATCCGGGCCAACATCAAGGACCTGGGGATCTTCAAGGGCGGCGAGCGGGCCTTCATCACGATCCGCAACCAGCCTTACGACAACGTCGAGATCGTCGCCGTCAGGGCCAAGCGGCAGGAAATCGCCATCCCCATCAATGATGGCAAGGGGCTGCGCGTGACGCAGGACCCCACCACGCCTTACGCCTCCGAGGTGCTGCTCACCCTGCGGGACAACGGGATGGAGACCGAGGACGGCATCGTCTGGGGCGGGCAAAAGCTCAAGCTGGGCGTGCCCATCGAGGTCGAGGGCTTCAAGTACAGGCTCAAGGGCTCGGTGATCGACGTGCGAATGGTGGCCCCACAACAAGCGGCGGCCCCCGGCGGGGCCCGCTGAGGTGGCCTCTCGGGAGGGAACGGCAGCCCCCCTCGTGGCGGCCCTGGCCGAGAGCCGGCTGGGCCAGGGGGCGAGTCGGGGTTGGAACGTCCTGCGCGAGGGGCTGGCCACGGCGTCTGCGGCGAGCCAGCTTGCGCCCCACGCGCAGCGCCTGGCCCTGGGGAGCGTCTGCCTGCTGTTCGTGGCCTCGCCATGGGTCGGCACCGGCCTGAACGCGGCCATGGTGTTGCTGGCGGCTGCCTGGGTCGTCGTGTGGCGGCTGACGGCGGCGCCCAAGCCGGGCGTGACGTGGCTGGACGCCGCCGTGCTGGGGTTTGCCGCGGCTCACCTGATGGCGACGGGGTTCTCTCCCTACCTGGCCGCGAGCCTGAAGGGCCTGGCCAAGATGCTCGTCTACTGGCTGGCCTACGTGGCCTTCCGGCACGTGCTGGCCGACCGCATGGCCGTCCGGACCGTGCTGCTCGCCCTGCTGGGCTCTGCCGCCCTCGAGAGCGCGTATGGCGTGTACCAGTGGGTGGTGGGCGTCGAGCCGCTTGCCAACTGGGAGGACCCGGAGGCGCTCAACCCGCTCACGCGCGTTTATGGCTCCTTGATGAACCCCAACCTGCTGGCAGGCTACCTGCTCCCCCTGTTCCCTCTCGCCGTCGCGACGGCGTTCACGCAGCGCGGCACGCTGCGCCAGGTGGGCCTGGCTGCCGCCGTGCTGGCGCCAATCTGCGTCTTTTTCACCTACAGCCGAGGCGCTTACCTCGGCCTCGCGGCCTCGCTGGCCGTGCTCGGAACGCTGGGGCTGTCGCTGGCCTGGCCTGCGCTGTCCCGCCGGCGGGGGCTGGTCGTGGGGCTGGGCGCTGCTGGTGTCGTGGGCCTCGCCGGCGTGGTGTGGCGGGTGCTGGCCAACCAGGCCCTGCTTGACAGGCTGGCCTCCATCTTCACGCTGCGGGGACACAGTTCCAACTCTTTCCGCGTCAACGTCTGGCACGGCGTCGTCCAGATGGTCCAGGACAACTGGCTCTTCGGCATCGGCATCGGCAACACGGCCTTTCGCAAGATGTACAGCCTGTACATGGTGAGCGGATACGAGGCCCTGGGGGCATACAACATCTTTCTGGAAGTCCTCGCGGAGATGGGCGTGGTAGGGCTGGCGGCCTTCCTGGGGCTGCTCGCCACGCTGGTGCTCACGGCCTGGCGGACCTTCCACGCAGGCGACCAGGAGGCCCGCTGGCTTGCGGCCGGCATCCTCGCGGGGTTGGCGGGCATCCTGGTGATGGGCCTGGTGGATACCGTCTTTTACCGCCCAGCGGTTCAGCTGCAGTTTTGGTGGCTGATGGCCCTTGCCGTTGCGCTGTCGCAGGCGCCACGGGGAGGCACCACGGAGGAGAGGACCTCGCCATGACGGCACCCCCGGTCGATGTCTCGGTCCGCCGCATTCTCATCGTCAACTTCGGCGGCATCGGGGACGAGATCCTGTTCTTCCCGGTGATCCGATCCCTGCGCGAGGCTTACCCGCACGCCCACCTGGCGGCGCTGGTGGAGCCTCGTTGTGAGGGCATCATGCGATTCAACACGGCCATCGACAGGACCTTCACGTTCGAAGCCAAGCACCGACCCAGCAAACGCGCCTTTGCGCGCCTGGTGTGGCAACTCCGCCGGGAGGGCTACGACATGGCCGTGACAGCCGGCAGCAGCCCCCTGATGGCCCTGCTGGTCTGGCTCACGGGCGCGCGTCACCGCGTGGGCTACGCCGCCCACCGGTGGACCTCCCTGCTGACGCATGCCGTGCCGCTGGTCAAGCAACAGTACGCGGCCCACATGTATCACGACCTGGTGGGCTGGCTTGGGCTGGCGCCCCAGCCTCCGCGGATGGAGGTGCCAGAGGCGGATCTGGCATGGGCCAGCGCCTTTCTGACTGACCACGGGCGAGACCCTGCGCGGCGTCTGGTCGTGCTGCACCCTGGGGTAAGCCGCCTGTCCATCGAGAAGCGCATCATCAAGGGCTGGGCCCCCGAGCGCTGGGTGGCGCTGGGGCGGGCGCTGACCGCGGCGGGGCATCAGGTCCTGCTGGCCGGTGGGCCCGACGACGCCGAGGTGATCGCGCTGATCAGGAATGCGGGTGACTTCCCGAGGCTAGACGCCTACGGGGCCACCAAGAGCCTCGGGCAGCTGGCCGCCCTGCTCCAGCTGGCGGACGCGGTTGTGGCTGTGGACTCCGCCCCGATGCACGTGGGCGTGGCCGTCGGCACGCCGACCGTCGCCATCTTCGGCCCCACCGACCCCGCCAAGCTGCTGCCGCCCAACACCCCCCACGTGGCCGTCGTGCGCGAGGCGCTGGCCTGCCGGCCGTGCCTGTGGGATCACCGCCAGACGTCCTGCGAGGCGCTGACATGCCTCGAGGAAATCGGGGTGGACCACGTCGCCGGCGCCGTGGCCCGCACCCTCGCCGCCCTTCAGGCATCTGGAGCCCAACCATGACCGAAAAGCTCGACAAGAACCGCATCAACCGCACGCCCGACTTCCTGTTCCAGGCCGAGGCCGACGCCCTCTACGGCGCCGCCGTGGAAGACCGTCCTCGCATCCTCGCCTTCGAGCGGGAGATGGCGGAACTCGCGGACAAGATGATGCTGGAGGTGACGGCGCTGTTCGAAGAGCATGAGCTCGAGCTCGATCTCTCGGAGGAGAGCCTGGAAGCCCTCGATCGCCTGGTGGACCAGCTGTGGCCGGAGCCTATCGAAGACGAAGAAGCCCTCGACGCGATCGTGGCGAACTGGGGCGCTTACCTCGGCCAGGCCGTGTTGGAGCAGCTCGGCGGCCATTGGACCTTCCGACAGGACCTCGAGCACGCCTCCTTGCACTTCACCCGCCTGGGCCTGGAGGCGTTCCCGCTGCACGTCGTCCGCAAGCGGCTGGTGCTCGGTCCCCACGAGAGCCTTTCCGGCTTTTATGAGGCCCTGGTGGAGCGGCTCACGGCAGACAGCTGAGCGCGACACGGGCAGTCACTTGAGGGCCGGCCCTGACGGCACGTGAAAAGGCCCCCGCCGTGGCGGGGGCCTCCAGGCAGCGGTTTGCGTTCAGGCGCTCCGCTCGACGCCGCCCTTGAGGCGCCGCTTGGACACGTGGGCGTAAATCTGGGTGGTGGAGATGTCGGCGTGACCGAGCAACTCCTGCACCGAGCGGATGTCGACACCCTTCTCGAGCAGGTGGATGGCGAAGGAGTGGCGCAGTGTGTGCGGGGTGATGTCGATGGGGATCTGGCCCGTCCGGGCCGCCTCTTTGACGATCTTCCAGATGCACTGCCGCGACAGCCGCCGACCCGCGTAGTTCAGGAAGAGCGCCCGCTCCTGGGGGCGGCTCTTCTGCGTGGGGCGAACCTGCTTGAGGTAAACCTCGATGGCCTGGATGGCCGTCTCGGACAGGGGAATGATGCGCTCCTTGCCCTCTTTGCCGACCATCCGGAGGTGCCCCTCGTGCAGGTTCACGTCAGCGATGTTGACCTTGGTCAGCTCCGAGACGCGCAGCCCGCCAGAGTACAGCAACTCCAAGATTGCGCGCTCGCGGGGGGCGAGACCCGGCTGGTTGAGCAACTGGCCCACCTCGGCCTGGGAGAGCACCTTGGGCAAGTACCGGCCCGTCTTGGGTCGCTCGAGCGAGACCGTGGGGTTGTCGGAGATGACGCCGGTCTGGAGCAGGTACTGGTAGAAGGTCTTGAGCGCGGCAAGCTTGCGCGCAGCACTGGAGGCCGAGAGTCCCTTGTCCTTCAAGGAGCGCAGGAAGTCCTGAACGGCCTCTTGCCCGGCCTCGGCCCACGACGAAAGGCCCATCCCCTCGACGTGGTGATGGAACTGCGTGAGGTCGTTGTGGTACGCCGAGATGGTGTTCTCGGCAAGGCCACGGTCGACGAGGAGGTGGTCCAGGAACTCTCGGATCTTGTGCTGCATCCTGTTTGATTTCACCTGCTCGCGATCGCCTGGGAGTACTGCCAGAACAGGGCGGGACGTTGGGAAATTGCTTTCCCGAGGAGGAAGAGCCATCTGAAGGGTCACTCGGGGAGAGGAACGAGTTCCTGGAGTCATCTTGTTGGGTATACACGCATCCTATCAACTGTACCGGCAGCCGTAAGTGCGCGCGGCCACACGATCCGCGACTTCTCGGGGTTGCCCCAAAACGCGCGTCGTGGCTGCAACCGGCCGATTGTCCCGGTTGCTGCATGTGACCCCGATCGCCAGGCAGAGGACGGGGTTGTGATCTAGGTCCCAGGCTCGTTCTGGGCGTTATGTGGCAGGCAGGGGGGCGGCGGCACCAAAAAAGGCCCCCTCCCAGCTTGGGGAGGGGGCCGAGGCCTGCCGGAGGCTTCAGCGCTGGGGGGCCACCGAGACGGCCTTGAAGGCGTTCACCCGGCCGTGGCCGAAGATCGGGTCGAAGCCCTGGTCGCCGAGGTCATCCGCCGTGCGCTGGATGTGGGCCTTGACCTCGGCTTGCTTCATCATGGGAAACTGGCTGCGAACCAGCGCGGCGAGGCCCGCGACGTAGGGCGAGGCCATCGAGGTGCCGCTCATCTTGCCGTACGGCTTGGTGTTCTGCCCCGCCTTGGTGGGCAGCGTCGACACGATGTCGACGCCTGGCGCCGCGACGGCGACGGTCTTGCCGAAGTTGGAGAAGCGCGCCTTCTTGTCGAGGACGTCCGTCGCGGCCACCTCGATCACGCCAGGGTAGGTGGACGGCAGGTGCGGCGCCGACTCGGGGTCGTTGAGGGCGTTGTTGTTGCCGGCTGAGGCGCAGAGCACCACGTCCTTGTCGAGGGCGTACTGCAGGGCATCCTCGATGATCTGGGACCGCTTGTAGAGGCCAAGGCTCATCGACATGACCTTCGCGCCGTGGTCCGCGGCGTAGACGATGCCCTCGGCGATCGTCGCATCCGAGCCGCGCCCCTTCGCGTCGATGACCTTCACGGACATGATGCCCACCCCGGGCGCCACACCGGCCACCCCCTCGGCGTTGTCGGCAATGGCTGCCGCGATGCCAGCACAGTGGGTGCCGTGGCCGTGGTCGTCAGCGGGGTTGTTGTTCTTGTCCAGCACGTTGTAGCTGGCGGGCACGATCTTGGCCTTGAGATCCGGGTGGTTCATGTCGATGCCGGAGTCGATGATTGCGACGACGGCTTCCGGGACCCCCATCTGAACATCCCAAGCCTCGACGACCTGACCCACCTTGAGGCTGTACTGCTCGGCGAGGCGGGGGTCGTTGACCGCCCGCTCGAGTTGCACCAACTGGGTCGGGGCAGCGTAGGCCACGGCCTTGTCACGCTGGAGGTCGGCCAGCAGGTCCTGGAGGTTGGTGCCCGGGGCGGCATCGACCACGAGCGCTCGGAGGCGCTGGATCTTGGCCGTCACGCGCGGCGCCCCCCGCCCCTGCCGCGTCAGGGACTGGGGCAAGGTCTGCCCCTTGAGGCGCACGACGAGTTGCTGCCGAGAGACGCCCGCGGCGTCGAAGCTGGCGGCAGGGAAGCGCGTCTGGGCCGATGCCCCCTGGGACACCGCCCGAGGCGCCGTTCCCAGCCCACAGCCAGACAGCAGCAGGGCGGCGACGAGGGACAGGCGGCTGGTCATCTTGGTCACGGGACACCTCAGGCTGTGGGGTGGGGACGTCTCAACCCTAGCAGCTTAAACGAAGGTTTGCAATACCTAAATCTAATTTTAACCTTCCCGGAAACAGAAGGACCTATATAGAAACTTTGGCCCGCCCAGAGGGTCCCCCAGACCGCCTTTTCGAGGTTCATTGACATATGGCTATTCGGATCGTCGCCGCGTTCGTCGTCGCCTGCCTGCTCCAGGCCTGCGGTGGGGAGTCCCCCGTGGAACCAGTCGGGGTGCCAGGCGGCGGGTTCGGTCCCAACCCGGGGGCCACGCCGATCGGGCGTCCCGGCAGTGCCCCGGGGGGAATGCCCGGCCTGCAGCCCAGCGTCCCCGGGGCCCCGGGAGCCGGCGGTTCGGCCGCTCAGGCCCTCCAAGCCCTTCAGCAGGCCTGGTCGATGGTCAATACCCTGAGCGCCCGCTATGAGCTCCGTGAGACGAAGGGCAGCGAGGTCGAGACGGCCACCGTGACCTTCTACTACAAGAAACCCGGGCGTTACAGGTACGAGGTGGCCCAGCACAGCAGCAGCATCAAGAACGGCAGCTCCTCGGTGTTCGACACGCGGTCCCGTCAGATCACGTCGCGCCTGGGTGGCGTGGGTGGGCTGGTGCCCATCAAGGGCACGCTGACCGACGCACGCTCCAAGTCGCTGCGGGGCTGGACGCTCGACCAGACAGACTACGCCTCGCAGGTCGAGCAGTTCCTGGCCCCGGGCGCAGCCGTGGCCTTCGCGCAGGGAGCCGGCGGCGTGCCCATGCTGCAGCTGACGCGGCCAGCGCGCATGGCCAACACGGTGGACACCATCACCATGACGCTGGACCCTCAACGCCTGCTCCCGACCCTGATCGACATGACGGCACAGGGGCAGCTGGTCTACCGCAAGCGGTTCAGCGCCCTGCAGGTGAACCCCACGATCGCCAGCGACAAGCTCAACCTCTGAACAGCCAGGCGCACCGGGCCGAAGCAGGCGCGCGCTGCGCCTGACAGGCTATAATCTGCGGTGATGGATGGGCACTTCGAGCGCGTCACCGCCGCCAACGGCGTCGTTTACTACTGCTGTCGGGCCTTGCCGGCCCGGCACGGGTTCTCCACGCGCCTGGGCGGCGTGAGCACGGGCGCCTATGCGGCGCTCAACCTGGGGCTGTCCAGCGGCGACGCAGAGGCCAACGTGATGGCGAACCGGGACCGCTGGCGGGAGGCCCTCGGCCTCGCCGTCGCCCCCCACACCGTCCATCAGGTGCACGGGGCCGAGGTCCAGGTGCTGACGTCCGCCTGCCGAGAGCCTGCGGCCACCCGACAGGCGGACGCCCTCGTCACGAGCCAGGCCGATCGCCCCATCGGGGTGTTCACGGCAGATTGTGGCCCGGTGCTGATGGCGGCACCCGCGGGCGCGGCGGTCGCGGCGGTTCATGCCGGGTGGCGTGGAACGCTCGCAGGCGTGGCCGCCGAGGCCGTCGAGGCCCTCGTCCGTGAGGGTCGCTGCGACGCAGGGCAACTCGTCGCAGCTCTCGGGCCGATGATCCGGGGGTGCTGCTTCGAGGTCGGGGAGGAGGTCGTCGAGGCCTTCACCTCCGCGCCCTGGTTCACGCCTGCCTTCGTCCAACGCCGGGAGGGAGCCAGGCCCCACCTCGACCTGCCAGGCTTGCTTCGGCGCCAGCTGGCGCACGCAGGATTACGAGAGGACCACATCCACGACGCAGGCCTCTGCACAATGTGCCAGGTGGAGGAGTTCCACTCCTGGCGTCGGGATGGCGCCGTGTCTGGTCGGCTGCAGGCGGTCATCGTGCCCTCGGGAGACGCCGCGTGACGGAACCCGTGTCGCCCTTGCCACTTGGCCGGGCCGTCGGCCTGTGGCTGACCTCCCTCGGCCTGATGGGGGTGGTCTCGCTCGCCTTCTTTTACCTGGGCCCCTTGCGCGACATGGAGCCCTGGTTCTTCGCCGCGGTGGCCGTGCTGGCCGTGCTGGCCCCCTCCGTCGCGGCATGTTACTGGCCCCGCCAGGGTGCGCCGGGACGGCTGCCGCTCTACCTGCCCCCCCGTCGCGCGGTGGTGGTGGCGGCCGTGTGCATCTCGCTGCCCC
>JAYKHR010000174.1:0-95774 GCA_035285125.1 Candidatus Sericytochromatia bacterium
GGACCTTGCCGATCAGGGCCCCGCCTGCCTCCGCCAGCAGGCGGGCGGGCACGCGCACCACGCCCTGCACCGTCACGAGGGAGGGCCGCGCGGCCGCAGCCGGCGCAGGGTTCGCCACCAGGTTGGCTGTCCTCGGTGGGGCGCTGCAGCCCGCGGCGGTCAGGGCTGCCAGGAAAGCGCAAGCCAGGGTCACACGCATGCCCATATCTTACCGCGTTCCAGGCAACACGGCTGCATCCCCCAAGCGCGCTCCGCCTTCCTGGCCGCCGGGGAGGCCCGCCAGCAGCGGTGTACGGCCCCAACCCTGGCTGGTGGGCCTCTCGGGCGCGGCCGGATCAACGAGGCCTCCTGGGCTGCCACCGCGGCCCGAATGGGCCGTTTTATCCCAACCTTAACGAACGGGGCGTGGATTCCCAGCGGCACCCCAGCCCCCTGCCAGCGCCGCCAGTTACAACCATCGTGTCAGCCCCGCCGCCTCCTCCTCCCCGGAGCGAGGCCTTCCCACCCGGACCCCAGCGCCGCAGCCGAGGAGGCTGGGCCCCCCCCCGAAACCCGGGGTGAAAGGAACGACCCGATGACCCGCACCTGCAAGACCCTCGCCCTCCTGCTGCCCTTCACGGCAGTGCTCGGCTGCGGCACGAACCCCACGGCCACCCAGCCCCTGCGGGCCACGCTGGGCCCCGCCACCCGCCCTGCCGCCGTCACGCCCGTTGCCACCGCCACGCCTGGGGCCGCCGCCACGCCGGCACCCTCCGCCGAGGTGGCCTCGGCCCAGCCCTCCCCCAGCCCGCTGGCGACGGTGCTCCCCGAGGGGTCCCCTGCCCCGGCTGCCAGCCACTCCCCCGAGGTGATCGTGAAGCGGGTCCGGGTCGAAGTGGCGGCCCCGCCTGCCCCGCCCGCCACGGTGGTCGACGCCGCGCTGGCCCGCCCGGAGTTCAGCACGCTCGTGACGCTGCTGCGGGCAGCCGGCCTCGACGCCACCTTGCGCGCCGAGGGGCCCTTCACGGTCTTCGCCCCCACGAATGCGGCCTTCGATCGGCTCGACCCGGCCCTCGTGGCCTCCCTGACCCAGCCCGCCAACCAGGCCCGACTCGCGAAGGTGCTTCGTTACCACGTGCTGCCAGGCCGGCTCGTGGCCGCCGACATCCGGGCAGGCCAGCTGGCCACGGTGCTCGGTCCCAGCGTGACGCTTGCGGCCACGGCCGGCCGCGTCACGGTCAACGCCGCGACCGTCGTGGCGACGGACGTGGGTGCCGGCAACGGGGTGGTCCACGCGATCGACCAGGTGCTGCTGCCTCCGACGGTGGTAGACCTCGCCGTCGGGGCGCCTTCCACCTTCTCCACCCTCGTGACGGCCCTGCAGGAGACCAACCTGGTGTCGGCGCTGCAGGAGGGGGGGCTGTTCACGGTGTTCGCCCCCACCAACGAGGCCTTTGCCGCCCTGGGCGATGCCCTGACGATCCTGCGCAAGCCCTGGAACCGGGACCTCCTCGCCGAGGTGCTCAAGTTCCACGTCCTCGGGGCCGAGAAGCGCGCCGAGGCCCTGCACACCAGCGTCCTGCCCACCCTGGCCGAGCCGACCCGGCCGACGCTGGCCGTGGTCCGTGACGGGGCCAACCTGACGGCTGGGGGCCAGGCCGTGGCAACGGCTGACCTGGAGGCCGCCAACGGCGTGGTGCACGTGCTCAGCGGCGTGATGCTGCCGCCCGGCTTCAGCGTGCCGCCTGCCACGGTGGTCGATGTGGCGGCGGGCAACGCCGACTTCTCGACCCTGGTGCAGCTCGTGACCGCCGCGGGCCTGGGCGATGCCCTCAAGGCCGATGGTCCCTACACCGTCTTCGCGCCGACCAACGCGGCCTTCGCCAAGCTGCCCCCGGCCCTCGTGACGGCGTTGCTCCGCCCCGAGAACAAGGCCAAGCTCCAGCAGATCCTCACCTACCACGTCGTGTCGGCCGCCGTGCTGGCCCGGGACCTGCAGGCAGGGGCCGTGACGACGCTGGAGGGCAGCGCGGTTCAGGTGGCCCTGCCGACGACGGGCCCGACGCTCAACGCCGATGTGCGGGTGGTCGCGACCGACGTGCGGGCTGGTAACGGCGTGGTGCACGTGATCGACTCCGTGCTGGTCCCCCCCACGTTCGTGGCGCCCTGAGTCTCTCCGGCTCGGTCCCTGACCAAAAGGGCCGCCTCACGCAAGTGAGGCGGCCCTGAGCTTGATGGGTGGCGGGCTTCAGAGCCCGCCCATCAGGGCCAGCAGGCCCACGGCCAGGGGCCACTCCTCGCCCTGCTGGTACCAGAAGCCCGACATCCACACGGCGTGTGGCCCCATCTGGCCGGAGATGCCGTTGGGGAGCACGGAGAGGGACAGGCGATCATCGCCGACGCGGCCCGTGAGCCAGCCGCCCTGCGCGAAGCTGGCGCGCACGGCCCGTCCGCCGACCCGACCGTCGATCATCGCGCCGAAGATCGACATCGAGACCGAGGCCGTGGGGCGGCCGTCGCGGCGCAGCGAGCCGTTGAAGGCGCTGCCCCAGAGGCTGCCGCTGAACCGGGCGCCGTCCATCTCGGCCTCCACGGCGCCGGCATAGGGCACCCAGACGCGCGCCGCGCGGGTGCCGATGCGACCGCTCCAGGTGCCGAGGGCCTTGACGTCGTCGCCGCCCGCCTTCTCTGCCTTCGCCGGCGCGATGCGCGTCGCAGCCTGAGGGCCAGTCGTCGGACGCGTCACGGCAGACAGGGATGCAGAGCCGCAGCCGGCCAGGGCCAGGGCCACGGGGAGGATCAACGAGGAGCGCAAGATACGGGACACGGGGCGGGGGCCTCCATACACGGCACACGGATAACTTAAGACAAGGTTATCATTTTCTTGTCATGTGGGCAAGGAGGCCCGGGCCGTGTGGGTCGCGAGGTGCCGCCGCGTCAGGGGTGGGCGTTGGTGGGCGTGGCCGCCGGCCCGACGCGCACATCCCCCCGGCGGCACCCTGGCTTTGCCATCACCACCTGGACGACCCCGGTGCAGCGTTCCGAGAAGCCCGCCTCGCAGTAAGCCAGGTAGTACTCCCAGAGGCGGATGAAGCGCTCGTCGTAGCGGCCGAGGGCCCTCACGGCGTCGAGGCGGCCCAGGAAGGTCTCTCGCCAGCGCTGCAGCGTCATCGCGTAGTGGGGGGCCATGTCCTCGACGTGAAGGAAGGAAAGGTCCGTCGCCCGACCGACGGCCTGGGCCATCGTGCCGATCGAGGCCAGGGCCGCGCCCGGGAACACGTAGGCCTGGATGTAGTCCGTGCTCTGGAGGTAAGCGGGCATGCGGCGCTCTGGCATGACGATGCCCTGGATGAGCGCCTGGCCGTGGGGCGCGAGCAGCCGGCTGCAAGTCCCGAAGTAGGTGTCGAGGTGCTCGGCGCCGACGGCCTCGATCATCTCGATGGAGACCAGCTTGTCGTAGGTCCCCGTGAGGGTGCGGTAGTCTTGCTGCAGCAGGGTCACGCGATCCGCCAACCCGGCCTCCTCGATGCGGCGCGCCGCCACCGCGTGCTGCTCGGCGGAGATGGTGGTCGTGGTGACGTGGCACCCGTACCGGCTGGCCGCGTGCAGCGCGAAGCTGCCCCAGCCCGTGCCGATCTCGACGACACGGTCACTTGGGGTGAGTTCCAGCTTGCGGCACACGCGATCCAGCTTGGCGCGCGAGGCCTCCTCGAGCGACACCTGGGGCGAGTCGAACCAGGCGCACGAGTAGGTCATTGTCGGGTCGAGGAAGAGCTCGAACAGATCGTTGCCGAGGTCGTAGTGGGCCCGGATGTTGCGGCGGCTGCCGGCCTGGGTGTTGGCCCGCAGGCGGTGCGCCAGCCGGGCCGGGGCGTTGAGCAGCCGCGAGGGAAGCGACTCCATCTCATCCGCCACGTCGAGGTTGGCCGCAAAGATGCGCAGCACGGTGGTGAGGTCGTCCGCCACCCACTCCCCGCGCAGGTAGCCCTCGGCGGCCCCGAGGGAGCCGCCGAGAACCATCCGCTGCCAGGCCTTCGGGTCCGTGACCGTCAGGGTGGCCCGCAGGTCCTCGCGCCCGTGGCCGCCGAAGGACTCGCTGAGGCCGCCCTCACGAACGGTGAGGGAGCCCAGCCTCAGCGAGCGCAGGCCCTGCAGCACCAGGTGGCGGAACAGCTTGGTCATCGTGCCTCCGGAGGAGCGGATGCGGGGGCGCCGGCGGCGGCCGCCAGCGTCCGGGGGTGGGGGTGGAAGGGGGTGCGCTTGCGCCACAGGCGGAGGGCTTCCCAGTAGATGCCGGCGATCACCTGGAGGGTCATCGCCGGGTAGCGCCAGAGCACGCCCCGCAGGGACGAGGGGCTGATGGCCCGGCGCGACAGGTGCAGCGTCGCGTCGAAGACGCGCGCGCCATCGTGGAAGTTCGTCATCCGGACGGACAGGCGGCGGCCCGGCAGTGGGAAGCGCCAGTCGTAGGTGATGTCCATCGGCATGAACGGGGAGACGTGAAACTGCTTCGCCCCCTCGAGCCGCACCGTCGCCTCGCCGTCGGCGGGAATCACGTACTGGTGACGCTCCCCCCACGGCGTGTTGCTCACGTCGCAGACGACGGCCTCACAGCGCGTGCCGGCCTCGTTGAAGCAGTACAGGAAGCTGACGGGGTTGAACACGTAGCCCAGGTACCGGAGGTGGGTGAGCACCCGGATGGGCCCGGCAGGGGCCCGCCCGGTGTGGGCGGCCACGAGGCTGCGCACCGCCGCGTCGAGCGGCACGGCGGGGTCTCCGAGGTGGTCTTGGCGCCGGAACCAGGCCAGAGCCGGGCCCCGCGCCGACCAGAGCCAGCTGCCGGCGAACACGGTCTCGAGCTCGGCAAGGTCCACGTACACCATGAACAGCCGGCGGCGGAACCGGTGTGGCCGGGGGTGGTGGCGGTGGTGCCACACGTGGCCCTCGTACAGGCAGCTCTCCATCAGCCGAGCGCCTCGCCGTGGGCCCGGGCGACGGCGAGCGCGCTGTTGACCCCGTCCTCGTGGAAGCCGTAGCCCCAGTAGGCGCCGCAGAAGGACGTCTTGCGCGCCCGGATGAGCTCGGCGTGACGGTGCCGGGCCTGCTCCCGGCCCGCCGTGAAGATCGGGTGGTGGTAGGTGAGTCGCCTCAGCACCGTGCCCTCCGCCGGCTCCCGGGTGGGGTTCAGCGTGACGCAAAAGGTGTGGGCCGACGTCAGGCGCTGCAAGATGTTCATGTTGTAGGACAGCGTCACCACCTCCCGCGGGTCGCGCGGGATGCTGTAGTTCCAGGCGGCCCAGGCCTTGCGGGTGCGCGGCAGCAGGGAGGCGTCCGTGTGCAGGATGGCCTCGTTGCGTTGGTAGGGAAAGGCCGCGAGCACCTCGCGCTCCACGTCGGAGGGGTCCTCCAGCATCGCGAGGGCCTGGTCCGCGTGGCAGGCGAGCACGACCTCGTCGTGGCGCTCCTCGCCGGCGGACGTTCGCACCGTCACGCCGTCCGCGTCGCGCCTGATGCCGAGCACCGGGGTGCGCAGCCGGATGCTTTCCCGGAACGTGGCCGTCAGCGCCTCGACGTAGCGGGCGCTGCCGCCGCGGACGACGCGCCACACCGGGCGCCCGTGCACCTGCAGCATCCCGTGGTTGGCGAAGAAGTCCATCACGAAGCGGATGGGGAAGGCCTCGAAGGTGTGCGGCGGGCACGACCAGATGGAGGCCCCCATCGGCAGCAGGTAGTGCGACACGAAGCGCCGGCCATACCGGTGGGCGGCGACGAACTCGGCCACGGTGGCCTCCGGCATCTTCGCTGCCTGGGTCACGCCCTCGCGGTTGAAGCGCAGGATGTCCGCAATCATGCCCAGGAAGCCTGGGCTGAAGGCGTTGCGGCGCTGGGCGAACAGGGTGTCGAGGCTCGTCCCGTTGTACTCCAGTCCGGTGCGCTCGCAGCGGACGCTGAAGCTCATCTCCGTCTCCAGTGACGCGACGCCGAGCTGGTCGAGCAGCCGCACGAAGTTGGGGTAGGTGCGGTGGTTGAAGACGATGAAGCCCGTGTCGATGGCCTGCCGCTCGCCCCTCACCACGAGGTCGTGGGTGTGGGTGTGGCCACCGATGTGGTCGCCCGCCTCGTACACCACGACGTCACGTCGCCGGCTTAGCAACGATGCCGTCACGAGGCCAGAGATGCCGCTTCCGACGATGGCGATGCGCTGCGTCATCCCCCATCGTGGATCGCCCGTCAGGCCTCTGTCAAACCACCGCGTGCGGGGGGGTGGGCCCCGACGGGTATGCTGATGCCGGAGGTCCGTGATGGTCCCTGCTTGCCCTTGGCTGGACGTGGTCGGTGCCGTCCTCGTGGACGAAGCCGGGGCCGTGTTGTGTGCGTTGCGCGGGCCGGAGATGGCCCTGTCAGGTCACTGGGAGTTCCCTGGCGGCAAGGTCGGCCCCGGCGAGACACCTGAAGCCGCGCTCGTGCGCGAAATCCACGAAGAGCTCGGCTGCACCATCGTCGTCGGCGGCCTGCTGGTCGATCACGTACACCCGATGCCGGGCCGGACGATCCGGCTTCGGACCTACGCGTCCCGCCTGGTCGGGGGCACGCCGACGGCCTCCGAGCACGCCGCGCTGGCCTGGCTGGCCGTGGCCGAGCTCCCCACGCTGACGTGGGCGCCGGCGGACCTGCCCACCGTGGCCCACCTCCTCGGCCCCACCCCCGCCTGACCGGCGGCGCGTCTCACCACCCCGGCGGGAAGTCCTGCCGCTGCTTGAGCTGGGCGAGCATCCCCGAGACGCGGTGCGCCTGGGCGAAGCGCAGCTGCCGCCGGAGGCCTTCGCCGTAGACGGGATCGGGGTTGGCCATCATCCGTCGCTTCAGGTGGGTGGCCTCGCGCGTGCCGACACGCTGCAGGTAGTAGTAGGCCGCGAGGTCACAAGCTCCTTCTCGGAAGGCCGCCGCCTGCTGCATCGGGCAGCCGTTCAGCGCCATCCAGGCGTGTGTCAGTTCGTGGGCCAGCGTGCGCTCGAACTGCAAGGTCGGCAGGCCCCGCAGCATGGCAATCTCCAGCTTCGAGACCTTGGGCTTTCCCCACGGCAGCTTCCTGCTGTACTCCGTGTTGCAGACGCCCGAGAGCTCGCCCCCTCGCTGCTCTGGCATCAGCCGCTTCAGCGCCGGGCCGCTGCAGAGGCGCACGGGGATGGGGCCCCAGGGAAACTGCATGCCCCAGCCCGTCATGGTGGCGCGGACGCGAGCCAGCGCCGCCTCGGCTGCGGCGACGTCCACCACGGCGTCGGCGGCGCACTGCGGGCACACGATCCGGCCCTCGGCGTTGCGCAGGGGCTGTCCGAAGGGGCTGTTGCCGGCCAGGGGGTGCTCGCAGTGCACGCACACCTCGGGTTGCGGATCGTCGGCGTGAAACATCCACGTCTGCTCGTCGAGCTTGATGGTGCGCCACTGGCCGAACCACGGGATCGGGCGGGGGCACACCACGCAGGGGCCCCGCGTGCGCTCGGCGTACGCGGGTGCAGGGGGCAGCAGCCCGCCCAGGCAGGTCGCGGCTAGAGCCAGCAGCCGTAGGATGGGCAGCTTGAACCAGGGGGTCGCCCGAGGCATCCGGTGATCAGCCCTCCCCTTCGGGCGCCGAGTCCAGGCGGGTGAGCGCCTCTCCGTCCACTACGATGGCGTGCTCCAGCCTGTTGCACAGGCTCTCCATGCGGGCGATGGCGGCGGCCAGGAGCCGCAGCGTGCCCGGGGTGGCGCCGTCGGCGGTCGCCTTGTGGAGCGCCGTGCGGAGATCGCCCAGCGTCAGGGCTGCCCGCACCAGTCGCACCGCGTTGCGCTGCAGGTGATCGACCAGCGAGTTGCGCTTCGCCAGGATGTTGGCGCCTGAGGGGGCCTGCTTGCGGGGAGCTTTCCTGGGCGCGCTTCCCGCTGGCGATGGCGGTACAGGTACTGTCGGCACCACGCCCCGCGAAACGTCGAGCCGGAGGAGCCCCGTGACGGCCTCCAAGCCTGGCAGGGGCGTGGTGTCCGCTGCCGCCGCAGCAACCAGCGAGGCCGCGTCGAAAGGCAGTGGCGTCCCTCGTTGCGATGCTTGGGCTAGCAGTGAGGTCACCGCCGGCGGCAGCTCCGGCAGCGCGCCGGCTGCGGCCGGCCCGAACACAAGCTGGTCGAGGTCGACTGCGACCTCTGGGGACTCCAGCACGACGCGCGGCACGATGCCCTCGTCGCCCGGTAGGGCCGGCGCCGCTTCGGGTGGGCTGGAGAGCGGCGGCGCGGCTGTTGGCCCCGGGAGCGGGCCTTGCTCACCGGCGAGGGGCGGGCGGACGGAAGTGGGGCTGGTCAGGGGTCCGGTCGGTGGCGTAATCATGCGGCGCGCCTCCTCAGACGCACTGCGATCATCCCCGGGGGGCGCCGCGACCTTGCAGCACGTAACACAATCCAAACATCGGCTTAATGAACGGGGCCGCGGGGCGTGCCGCTCCGGCGTTTGCGTCGGACCAGACCCGGGTACGGAGCCCTGGGGAGCCTGGCGCGAGGCCGCCTGCCAGCCCCAGGAGGACCGGATGTTCAACCCCGCAGAGGTGCTCAGTTCGCCGATGTTCAGGGCTTGCCGCGACAAGGCCGAGGCGCTGATCGGCGATCGCCAGCAGGTGGCGGGGCTGGTCGCCAACGCCACGGCCAAGCTCGACAGGATGGAGGCCAGCCGGGGGCCCGTCGGCGAGGCCGTGCGCGCCGGCCGCGTGGGGGTGCGGATGCTCCAGGCCACCCTCGAGGGCCGCTACGACAAGGTCCCCGTCAAGAGCCTGGCGGCCATCGCCGGGGCGATGCTGTACTTCATGCAGGGGGACGACCTCATCGACGACGACACCCCGATCATCGGCTACCTGGACGATGCCGTCGTCATCGCGATGGCCCTCAAGGTCGTGCAGGGCGATCTCGACGCTTTTTTGGCTTGGGAGCAGGGCGCCGCGGCGGCCTCTCAGGCCTGACGCCCAGCGATCTCGCTGCCGAGACTTTGGGTTCCAGACGTCAGTAAGGGCCTGGCAGGCCCGACAACCATTCCCAGGGCCAAGGCCAGAACGCGCGCCGGCCCCAAGACGAGGACCTCCCGATGCCCGACCCGATTCGCCCGCAAGACTCCCTCAATCGCCCCCAGCCGAAGCCTGCGACGCAGCCCGCTGAGCGCGCCAAGCCGCTTGCGCCGGCGGTCTTCAAGGATGACACCTTCTTCCGCAGCGCCCCCACCCCCGAGCAGGTGGCGGGGATGCAGCAGGCTGTCGCCGCGCTGGATGCGCTGCCGCCGGCGCCCGAGGGCGTGCTGGCGCAGCGGGCGTGGCTGGCGCGGATCGCCGACACGCGGAAGGCCGCAGAACTCGCCGCCACCGGGCTGGGCAACGCCGCCTTCTTCCACAATGCCGCCCCACAGGCTGCGGCCGACGCTGCCTCGGCGAAGTTCAACGCCTTCGAAAAGCAGGTCCGCGACGTGGAGGAACTCGCGGGACTGCGCAAGCCGCTTCCGCCGAGCGACCCGAACCGGCCCAAGGGCCAGGCCACCAAGGTGGCCGGCCAGCTGCTCGAACACCCGCTGGGCGCCATCCTGGGGGTCGCCATGGCGCCCGTGGCTCTCCTCTTCGACGGGGCCGACGCGCTCTCTCGGCCGAGTGAGCGCGCCAGCTACCCGGCCAGGCTCAAGGCCTACGAGGTCCGCCTGGCTGCCTACGAGAAGGCGCGTCGGGACTTCCCGATCGCGCCGTGACGGGACCGCGGGGCGCTGGCTGGCGGGACAGCCCGTCCGGCCGGCCCCCCGCCCGTCCCTGAGGCCCGTCCTGAGGCCGCGGCCTCGGGCCAGCGGGCCTGGGCGCGACGGGTTGGGAGGCCTGAGGCCTCGGGGCGCCCCCGTTCACGGCCCGGGCTGGTGCCACAGGCTGCTTGCCCGCGGCGCCGACGGCCGCCACCGGCCGGGCCTGCGGCTCTGACGGGATCGGGGCCGCACTGGCCTCCCAACGGGTGGTCTGGAGCCGCTGCTTGAGGCCCTTTTGAAGCTGGCGCCACTTGTCGCCGTCCTCGGGGCCGAGCAGCGTGACGGCCACGCCCTTGCGGCCAGCCCGGCCCGTGCGGCCCACGCGGTGGGTCAGCAGCTCGGACGTCTCGGGCAGCTCGTAGTTGATGACGAGGTCCACGTGGTCCACGTCGAGCCCCCGCGCCGCGACGTTGGTCGCCAGGAGGATCGGCACGGCGCCGTCGCGGAACTCGGCCATCACCCGGTCCCGGGCGTTCTGGCTGAGGTTGCCCTGCAGCGCGGCCACCGGGTAGCCCTGGGCCGCCAGCTGCTTCGCGAGCTTCTTCACGCCGTGCTTGGTGCGGCCGAACACGATGATCGAGCCCGGGCCGCGGCCGTCGAGCAGGCGCTGCAGCACCTCGAGCTTGGGCGTCGCGGCCACGTCGAACACGCGGTGCTCGATGTCGGGCTGCTCGCGCGGTGCGGTGTCGAGCTGGACCCGGACAGGCGAGCGCAGGTGCTGCTCGCAGGTCTGCAGCACCCAGGGCGGGACGGTGGCCGAAAACAGGGCGCTCTGACGCTTCTGGGGCAGCCGCGCCATGATCTTCTCGACGGCGGGAGCGAAGCCGCGGTCGAGCATCTCGTCGGCCTCGTCAAGCACGAAATAGTGCACCCGCCCGAGGTCGAGGTCGCGGCGCTGGAGCAGGTCCTGGACGCGGCCCGGCGCGCCGACCACCACGTGGGCCCCGCGCCTCAGGGCCTCCGCCTGCGGCCCGATGGCCCGGCCACCGAAGGCCAGCACCGTCTTGATGCCGGCCGCCTTGCCCAGGGCGTCGATGACGCTGCCGACCTGCACGGCGAGCTCCCGCGTGGGGCAGAGCACCAGGGCCTGCACGTGTGGCTCGCGCGGGTTCACGAACTCCACGAGGGGGATCGCGAAGGCGAGTGTCTTACCGGACCCCGTGCGGGCCTGGCCGATGACGTCCTGCTCGGCGAGCAGGGGGGGGATGGCTTGCTGCTGGATGGGGGTGGGGGTGTCGATGCCCATTGCCCCCAGGGCGGCCATGGTGGTGCCCCGCAGCTCGAACGAGTTGAAACCTGACAAAATAGCCTCTGGCTTTCATCGGGGAGGCGGCCGCTGGCCTCCCTGCGGCCCCCGAAAGGGGCCGGAGTTGAAGCTGCCTTCGCGGCTGGCGTGGCCCGTGGGACCGACGCAGGGGGCAGCGTCAGGGGCCTGAAGGCGACGTGCGCCGCGGGACACCCTGGCTTCAGCGTACCACGGCGGATGCCGTCACGCGAGCCGCCTGCGCCGCTCGCCGGGCGCTCAGCGGAGGCTGCTGACGGCCCGCGCGGCGTTCAGGCGACCCGCGCCGAACTTGGGGTCGCGCCCGGGGGCGCCGAGGTCGTCGGCCGTGCGCTCGAGGTGCTCCCGGACCTGGCGCCAGGTCCAGTCAGGGTGGAGCCCCCGCACCATGGTCGCGACGGCGGCCACCATCGGCGTGGCCATCGACGTGCCGGAGAAGGTGCCGTAGCCTCCGAACTTCAGGCGGAACGTGGCGAAGATGTCGACGCCGGGCGCCGCGAGCGACACCGTGTCGCCGTAGTTCGAGAAGCGGGCCTTGCGGTCGTCGGGCGTGGTGGCCGCCACCTCGATGACGCCCGGGAACGTGCTTGGCAGGTGCGGTCGCCTCTCTGGGTCGTTCTCGACGTTTTCGTTGCCGGCCGACGCGACGAGCACCACGTCTCGCTCGAGGGCGTAGCGCAGCGCCGCCTCGAACAGGGGGGACTGCTTGCCGGCGCCGAAGCTCATGGAGACCACCCGGGCACCGTGGTCGACGGCGTGGACCAGCCCTGCCGCGAAGGTGGCGTCATCGCCGCGCCCGTTCGCGTCCATGATCTTCACGACCATGAGGCTGGCCTGCGGCGCGACGCCCGCCACGCCCACGCCGTTGTCGGCCGCGGCGGCAGCGACGCCCGCCACGTGGTTGCCGTGGCCGTAGTCGTCCTCGGGCCAGGCGCCGGGCGTGAGGACGTTGTGGCTGTCGGGGTGAAGGCGCCCGGCGAACTCAGGGTGGGAGGTGTCGATGCCGGTGTCGAGGATGGCGAGGGGGCCGCCCTCGGCGCCTCGCGTCACCTTCCAGGCGTCGAAGGCTCCGATCTGCGGCAGGTGACGCTGTTTGCCCACCAGGGGGTCGTCGGGCAGGCCCTCGGCGACGATCTGCACGGTGGGGTGCGCCCAGACGACGTCCGGGTCCTGGTCGAGCGTGGCGGCCAGGCCGGCAACAGCCTGGCCCACAGGGGCCTGCAGCACGACGACGTTCAGTGCCGGGATGCGAAGGGCCACCCGCGCCCCGGCCAGTGCCTGGCCGTCGAGCACGCTGCCAGGTCTCACCCTGACGGCCAGCCGACCCCGTGCGACGCCCGACGCGTCAAACCTGGCCGCCCCGGCCGAGAACCCCGCCGACAAGGCGGGGCGAGGGGGCGACCCGGTGAGGGGGGCACAGGCCGTGGCCGTGAGAACGGCCCCGGCCGCAAGGATGCGGCGCATGACAAGCTCCAGGTTAACTTCAGGTGAACCTGAAATTAATCATACCTCGTCACGGTCTGCCGGGCGAGGGCCACCCACCGCTGTGGGGCGGCCCTGCCGGGCGCGCGGGAATGGCTCAGAAGCTGAGCAGCTTGCGCAGGAAGCTGACGCTGCGCTCGGGCCCTGCACCCTCGATGACCATCGTGGGCTGGGGCTCGGCAGGCTTGGGGAACGACAGGACCAGCTCCGAGTCGAACCGGGCGCTGCTGGGCACGGTGGCGGATGCGCCGGTGCCAGGCGCTGGGAGCGATGCCTTCGGCGCTGCGGGCGTCGGGCGGTTGGCGGCGATGGGGCTCGGGGTCATGGCAGTGGTCCTCCAGGTGTCGGGGGGCTCAGGCGGTGTGGGAACGACAGGTCTTGGCGGCGCGCTCGTAGGCGGCGTACGCCCGGCGGGTGACGGAGGCCACCTTGGTGGCGGACGCGAGCCGAAGCAGGCCACTGGCTGCCACGAGGCCCACGCCGACGATGGTGGCGAGGACGGCCAGCGGTGAGGTCAGGCCCGCCAGGACGAGCCCCGCCACCCCGGCCACCGCGGCGGTCGCGCCGAAGGCCGTCAGCGTGGTCGCGATCCGGCGCGCCTTGCGGGCCTCGTCACGGGCAGCCTCGATGCGCGATTGCGCGGTGCGCCAGTCCTCGATGAGGTAGTGGCCGTCGCGGCAGCGGAGGTCGGGGCTGGGGGCCACCGGGGCGGTGGCGGCGGGACCCATGGCGGCCGCCGCTGGGAGCCGGGGCTGGCGGGGTAGGGTGACGGCGCTGGGCACGGGGCCTCCGGGGTGGAACGGGTGACGAGATGCCTTGTGGGCGTCCGTGGTTCCGGCCGGGTTCCGTCTGGGGAAGGGGGTGTTAAGAATCGCTTAAACCGCCGAGTGGCTCCGCGTCACGAGAGCCGCACGGCGCGTCGGAACATGTCCAACATCGCCTGCAACTCGTCATCGCTGTGGGCCGAACTGCGCAGCAGGGTCGGGTCGAAGCCCACGGCCGAGTACCCCCGCGGCGCGACCCAGGCCATCTGCCACTCGCCGAACAGCCTCTCCGCGGGCCGTTGCTCCGAGAACACGTGGATGCCGTGATGCCTGGGATCGCGCTCGATCTTGGCCCAGAGCGCTTGCACCAACGGCTCCGGGCCCTCCAGCACTTGAAAGAAGGAGAGGTCGTGATACAGCAGGGCCCCCGAGATGTCCGTGCGCGCGTTGGAGGCCCTGCTGTGCGCCAGCAAGGCCTCCAGCGCGTCGTGGCCTTGGGGGGCGCTGGCGGTGGAGGTGTAAAACAGTCGAAGCAACATGGTCTTTCCGATGCCGTGGCGACGCCCTGCCGCCCGCCTTCTGTGCCGCGCCCGGGGCCAGCAGGCCGGTGTCGTGGCCCTGGCTAGGGGTCTTCTACGGAGATGAGGGCAGGGCTCATCTGCTATGCTGGGGCCACCTGAAGCCATGCCTACCCCGCCCGAAGCCCTACCCACCATCTTGCTGGTCGACGACGTGCCGGAAAACCTTCGGGTGCTGGCCGACCTGCTGCTGCAGCACGGCCTGTCGCCTCGGCCGACCACCAGCGCCAAGGGAGCCCTGCGGCTGCTCGAGACGCTCCCTGTCGACCTCATCCTGCTCGACGTCAACATGCCGGAGATGAGCGGCTTCGAGCTCTGCTCCCACCTCAAGCAGGACCCGCGGTTCGCGGACATCCCCGTCATCTTCCTGTCTGCCGCCCACGAGACCGACCACAAGGTCCAGGCCTTCCAGCGGGGCGGGGTGGACTACATCACCAAGCCCTTCCAGTTCGAGGAGGTCCGCGCCCGGGTCCAGACCCACCTGCGCCTGCGCAGGCTGCAGCGAGAACAGGTGCAGCTGCTCGATCGCACCCTTGGCGGGCTCGTTCGGACGCTGGTGGAGTGCCTGCAGCTGGCGTCTCCAAGTGCCTTCGCCCGCGCCAGCGCCGTGCGCGCCTGCGTCGAGCACCTCACGTCGGAAATGCCGGCGGAGCAGCGCTGGGCCATCCGGATGGCCGGCACGCTCGCCTACGTGGGGTGCCTGGCGCTGCCCGATGAGGTCGTTTTGGATGCCTTCACCGCGCCGCGCCAGGACCCTGAGCAGGAGGCCCGGTTCGCACGCCACGCGGAGCTTGGGGCCCAACTGCTGGCCGAGATCCCCAGGTTGGAGGACGTGGCCCGCATTGTTGGGGCCCAGCTCGTGGGCTCGTTGCCTCTCGACAACCACAGCGTCGCCCTGGGCATCCGCATCCTGCGGCTGGCCCAGGCCTACTGCGGGGAGCTCGCCGCCGGCAACGAGCCCGCTGCCGCGCTGGCGATGCTGCGTCGGCGGCAGCCGGCCGACGCCGAACACCTGGAGCGGCTCGCGGGCTTCCGGGCCACCCCGGGCGACGACGCCCCCATCGAGGGCTCGGTGGCGGACCTCTCGGACGGCGCCGTCCTCGTGCGGCCCGTGCGATCCGTGGAGGGGGCGCTGGTGCTGGCGGAGGGCCTCGAGTTGACACCCGTGTTGCGCTACCGCCTCAGCGAGTACGTCCGCAGCAGGCGGGTGCCCGACACGTTCCTCTTTCGTCGCCCTCCGACCGGCACCTGACACGCCTGCAGACCCTCTCGTGGTATAACGAGCGGGGCGCTTCCTGCCTTCGCGCCCGCCCGGCAGCGACGACCGACGAGGCCTCCCATGTCCACCATCCTGATCACCGGCACCAGCAGCGGATTTGGACGACAAGCAGCGCTCGAGCTGGCCCGTCGTGGCCACCGCGTCTTCGCGGGCATGCGAGATCCCGCCACCCGGGCTGACGGGGCGGGCGAACGACTGGCGGCCGAGGCGGCAGGCACCGGGCTCGAGGTCGTCGCGCTCGACGTGACGGAGGCGGCCTCCGTTGAGGCCGCCGTGGCGCACGTCCGGGCCACGTCCGGGCCCGTCGACGTGCTGGTCAACAACGCGGGCATTGCCGCCGGGGGGGTGACGGAGGCCTTCACCGAGGCCGACGCCCAGCGCCTGTTCGACGTCAACGTGTTCGGGCAGCTCCGCCTGGCCCGGGCCGTGCTGCCCGAGATGCGCGCCCGAGGGGCCGGCCTCATCGTCAACGTCACGAGCACCCTGAGCCGGGAGGTCATCCCCTTCCTTGCCATCTACCAGGCCACCAAGTTCGCGCTGGAGGGGCTCTGGGAGGCGTGGCGGTACGAGCTGACCGGGCAAGGCGTGGAGGTGGTGCTCGTGCAGCCTGGCACCTTCCCGACGACGGCCATCGTGCAGAACCTCGTTCCCCCGGGAGACCCCGAGCGGGCGACCGGCTATGCGGACCTGCTGCCCCGCATCGACACCTTCTTCGGTGGCCTGGCGGCCTACGCGCAGTCGGGGCAGGCTCCCGATCCCGCGCTCGTGGGGACGGCCATCGCCGAAATCGTGGCGGTCCCCGCCGGCCAGCGGCCCGTCCGCGTGGTGGTGGACCCCAACGGCCCCGGCGCTGCGAGCCGCCTGAACGCCCTCGCTGCCGCCGAGCAGGAGGCGATCCTCAGCCACCTTGGCCTCGGGGACCTGCTGGTGGCCCGCCAGAGGGTCACGGGCGCGTGACGGGCGACACCGGCCCCTTGCTGCTGGTCGGCCCCGGCGGGGTCGCGGCCGAGGCCCTGGCCGACGTGCTGGTCGGCCACGGGCGGCAGGTGGTGAGCCAACTGGCCTCAGACGGCCTTCAGGGGCTCACCGAGACCCCGTGGCGCGCCGTCCTGCTTGGGCCCGTTCGCGCTGTGCCCGAGGCCTGGGAAGAGGCCGCCGCCGCCTGCCTGGTGACGTTGCGGGTGCCCATTATCGCCTTCGGGGAAGATGCTCCGGGGCTGGCAAGGGTGGCCCGGGCAGGCTTGGCCTCCGCCGTGCTGCCGATGCCCTGCGCGCCGGATGCCGCCTGCGTGGTGGTGGAGGCTGCGCTGGTTCAGCACGCGCGAGCCGCTCGCGTGGAGGACGAGCTCGCGACCAGCCTGGCGCTCAAACGAGCGATCCTTCACGAGACGCCAGCGGTCGTCTACGCCAAGGACCGGGACCTGCGCTTCTTGCTCAGCAACACGCGTCACGCTGCCCTGGTCGGCCGGCCGCAAGATGACATCATCGGCCTCACGGACGTCGACCTGTTCGGGGAGGGGGGGACGGAGATCGAGGCGCTCAGCCGCCAGGTCCTCGAGTCCGGAGAGCCCCAGACCTCAGAGTTCGAGCTGCCTCTCGCCAACGGGCTGCGCTACTTCCACGAGACCATCTTCCCGATCCGGGCTGACAGTGGTCGGCTTATCGGGGTTGCAGGCATCGCCACGGACCTCACGGAGGTGCGGCACCAGCAGCTGATGGTCGAGAAGCTGCGCGCCACCTTTCAAATCATGCTCGACGCCTCGCCCGTGGCGCTGTTGTTGCTGGAGCTCGATGGCCGCGTGGCGCTGGCGAACGAGGCGGCAGGTCACATCCTGGCACGAACGTCTCTGATTGGTACGCCGTTCTCGGGCCTTGTCCCCGACCTCGACCTCGACAGCCTGGGCAGCCAGGCCCACGAGCGCCCTCGCAGTCACGTGGACGTGGAGCTGGTGCTGCCTGATGGCGGGACGCGCCCGGCCGAGTTGCGGGCCAGCCGCGTCGACCTGCCGGACGGGGGAGCCCTCCTCGTCTCCCTCGTCGACCTGACGGTTCGCAAGGTCACGGAGGAGCGGCTGCGCGAGGCCCAGCAGCATGCCGAGGTGGCGGCCAGGGCCAAGGGTGCCTTTTTGGCTCATATGAGCCACGAGATCCGCACGCCGATGAATGCCGTGCTGGGCTTCGCCCAGCTCCTCGAGAGAGATGCGAGCCTCGGCCCGACCCAGCTGGAGCGGGTGCGCACCATTCTGCGAGCGGGCGACCACCTGCTGACGCTCGTGAACCAGGTGCTCGACATGTCCGTCATCGAGGCCGGGCGGGTCGACATCCAGCGCGAACTGGTCCTGACAGAGGACCTCCTGGACTCCGTGCTCGAGATGTTCCAGAACCGCGCCGTGCGTGCGCGTATCTGGCTCCGGTCCGAGCTGGGCGGCGGGGTGCCGCGGGCCTTCCTCGGGGATGAAGGGAAGATGCGGCAAATCCTGGTCAACCTCGTGGGCAACGCCGTCCGTATCGTCAAACAGGGCGGCGTGACGCTCCGGCTCGAGGTCTGTCGAGACGCGGCCGCACCGACCCTCCGCATGCATGTCGTGGACACAGGGCCGGGAATTCCCCCCGAGGACCAGGCGCGCATCTTCGGTGCCTTCGAGCAGGCCGGCAGCTCCTCGGCACGGGGGGGGGCCGGCCTCGGGCTGTCCATCAGCCACCGGTACGCCGAGCTGATGGGGGGCTCGCTGTCGGTCGAGAGCACGGTCGGCGAGGGCACCACCTTCACGCTCACCCTGCCGCTCGAGGGCGCCATCGGGGCGTTCGACGCCCCGGAGCCGTTGGCGCCCGTCGCCAGGGGCCGCTCCCTGGGGCGCCGCCCGCGCGTGCTGGCCGTGGACGACGAGCCGGACAACCGGACGTTGCTGGCGCAGATGCTCGAGGCCGACGGCTTCGACGTCACGTGCGTGCCTGACGGGGCGGCTGCCCTGGCAGCCGTGCAGGCCGAGGTGCCCGACCTGGTCGTGATGGACTACCGGATGCCGGGGATGGATGGCCTGCAGGCCACGGCAGCCCTGCGGACCCTGGAGCCGCCCTTCCACGGCCCCGTGCTGCTGCTCACGGCCTCGGTCTTCGAGCAGCTGGACGAGCGGGCGATCCGGGCAGGCGCCAACCGCTACCTGCGCAAGCCCGTGAAGCGCCAGGACCTCCTCAACGCCGCCTGCGAGTTGCTGGACATCGACCCGCCCGCCGCCGCCGGCGGGGGCACCGAGGGGCCTGTGGAGGCCGCGGCCGGTGCCCCCGAAGACATCCCGGCGGCCCTCGCGAGCCAGCTCCGAGAAGCCGTCGAGCAGTGCGACTACGGCAGGCTGATGGCCTTGGCGCAGGGGGTTGCCGCGAGCCACCCCAACCTGTCCCGCGTGGCGGCGGCGGCTGCCGCCAGCTTCGACTACACGGATCTCAGCGCCCTGCTCGACGCTGCCGGCACCGCCTGACGCTGCCTCGGATGGAGGTCCCGATGACGACGCTGCTCTTCCCTGGACGCCACCTGGTGAACACGCGCTTCCAGGAAGCCTGCCTGCTGGCCGTGCTGGGCCGGCCGCTCGCGGGGCTCCCGACGCTCGGCGGCCCCGCGCCGGGGGGGGCCGTGACGGACGTCGTCTTCGCCGTGACCTCCGCCAACCAGAGCCACTCCCGCTACAACCCCCTGCCCTTCCACGCCAGGGCCCTCGGCGTGGACCGCTTCGGGCGCCAGCTCCGAGAGGCCCTCGGCGTGCGCTACCGCATCGTGGGGGTGCCCCACTTCGACCCCACGGAGCGGTTCTGCGCCCACATCTTGAAGGCCATCGCCGAGGAGACGGAAGACGACCTGACGCTCTCGCCGACCGACACCGTCGTGGTGTGCTCGACGCCCGGCCTGATCGAGGAGTGGGCCGAGCTCGGCTTCTGCGTGCTGCCGGCCGAGTTCGCGGGGCCTGACCTGCCCCCGCTCGCGGAGCGTCCGATCGACCTGGTGAAACGCCTCGCTGAGTTCGGTGACGGCTGGAGCCAGGACCCCGGGCTGCGGCAAGCGCTGGCGCCGGCCTGGCTCTCGCTGTTCCTCGACTTCCCCGAGTTGCCCCGTCGCATCACGCGACTTTACCGCGACCCCCTGCTCACCGACTCCGGCAGCCTCACGGAGACGCGAGATTACGGCACCTACGCGCGGGCCATGGACAGCATCATCGATCTCAAGTTCCAGGAAATCCGGCCGGGCCTGACGCCAGGCAAGATCGTCGATGAGGGCTGCGCCGACGGGGGCTTGCTGGCGCGCATTGCCCGCGATCACCCCGACTCGGACCTCATCGGCATCGACATTGCGGCCGAGTTCATCGCGCGCGCCCATGAGCGGATGCGAGCGGGGGAGTTCGGTGGCACGTTCGTGCACTTCCACCAGCGCAACCTGCTCACGCCCATCTTCCGGCCCGGCTCGATTGACACCACCATCTGCAACTCGACGCTACACGAGCTGTGGAGCTACGGCGAGGGTCGCTCGACGGTGGAGGCCTACCTCGCCGAGAAGTTCAGGCAGACGCGCGCCGGGGGCACGCTGGTGATCCGGGACGTGGTGGGCTTTGCCGAACGCGATCGGGAGGTCTGGATGGTCTGCGACGAGGCGGATGGCAGCAACGAAGAGCCGCTGCGGGACGTCTCGGGGGCGCAGGCCCTGGCAACCTACCTCGAGGGCCTCTCGACGCGGGCGCGCTTCCTCCGGTTCGCGCGAGACTTCCAGGCTGCCTTGCGGGCCCAGGGGCGCCGTGGCGACGAGACGCGCGTGCGCTACGAGGAGGCCACCGTGGGCGGACGCCCCGCCTTCAGGCTGCGGTTCCAGGATGGGGTCGAGTTCATGACCAAGATGACCTATGTCGACAACTGGGACAGCGAGATGAACGAGTCCTTCGCGTTCTGGGGCTTCGACGAGTGGAAGGAGGCCCTCCACCGCGCAGGCTTCCACGTGGTCGAGAGCTCCGTCGAGCCGACGCTCGGCTCGCGGGCCTACCTCAACGCCTGGCGGGTGGCCAACGACTTCAAGGACAGGGTGCGCTTCTTCGCAGACGCGCAGGGGGAGCAGCCGCTGCCGCTGCCGCCGACGAACATGATCCTCATCGGCCGGAAGCCCTGACCCGGCCGCGCCTGCGCCTGGCCGCGCGGGAACCTGTTACGATGGCGTGCGCAACGCCCGGGCCTCCCAGGCCCCTCAGAAAGGAATCCCATGCCCGTCGAACTGTCCAGTGGCCTTGCCTACGACATCCTGCAACCCGGCGCCGATGACGCCCCCGTGGCCTCCCCCGGTCAGGTCGTCACCGTGCACTACACGGGGCGCCTCACAAATGGCACCGTGTTCGACTCCTCCCACTCGCGCAACCAGCCCTTCAGCTTCGGCCTGGGCCGGGGCGAGGTCATCCGTGGCTGGGACGAGGGGGTGGCCGGGATGAAGGTCGGCGAGACCCGCAAGCTGACGATCCCGCCCGAGCTCGGCTACGGTGCCCGGGGCGCCGGCGGCGTCATCCCCGCCAACGCCACGCTGGAGTTCGACGTGGAACTGCTGGCGGTCCGCTGACCGCTCGGCGCAAGCTGACAAGCCCCCGGACCATGTGGCCCGGGGGCTTGTTGTTGGGACCCGACCAGCGGCAGTTCGGGCTGCCGGGCTCGTCAGGGGAGAGGCAGCGCGTCGACCTTGGCCGCCAGGATGAAGTCGCTCTCCGACAGGCCGCGGATGGCGTGGGTCCAGACCTCGAGGTCCACGACGTTGTAGTGGATGGCGACGTCGGGGTGGTGGCCCTCGGCCTCGGCGAGCTCGCCGACCGCGTTGACCCAGGCCAGCGCGCCGCGGAAATCCGGGAAGGTGAACCGGCGCGTCAGGCGCGCTGGTTCACCGTCGGCAATGCGCCAGGCGGGCACCTGGCGCAGGAGCCCCGTCGCCGCCACGGGGTCCAGAGGGGGGACGTCTCCCGCACAGGGGATGCAACGCTTTTGCTTCAGGTCTTCGGTCATGGGCGCCTCCGTGGGCTCAGCTTACACTGAGCAGAGGCCTGTCTCAACAGGGGCACGCGGCAACGCGCCAGCCCCGAGGTTCAAGGCCCTCAGCCGAAAGTGCGGAAGATCTCGTCGATCTTGCGCCCAGGCACGAAGGCCGCCATGGCTGCGGCGCTCCGGATGCCGTACTGGTCTGCGTACTGGCCGTTGCCCACGTACACGAACCAGTGGGGCCCATAGGCCAGGTTCGTCGAGGACGGGTCGGCGCCAGGCTTGCGGTTCACGTAGATGACGTCGCCCAACCGAACCTGGCCGGACTGGACGAGGTGGTCGAGGTGCTGAATGGGCTGCCAGCGGCCGACCCGGCTCACGGAGGAGGCGCCGAGGCTTCGCCCGCCCGCCTGGGCGACCATGGTCCAGGCGTAGCGGAAGCAGGCGCGGGGCACCCCCTTGTGTCGGTTGTTCACGGCACCCATCAGCCTCGCCCGGAGCCCCGAGCTGTCGGAGGGGGGCGTCACCCGGGCATCGGCCACCGGCGGTGGAGCGCTTCCCGGGGACAGCAGCGCCCAGGTGCGCGGCCCCACGATGCCGTCCACGGCCAGGCCGTGCCGGTGCTGAAGGGCCCTGACGGCCGCCTCGGTTCGAGGCCCGAACACGCCGTCGACCCCACCGGGATCGAGGCCGCGGGCGCGGAGCAGCTGCTGAAGCTGCCGGACGCTGCCACCCGCATCCCCATCGCGCAGCAGGACCCCACGGTTGGTGGCGCCTCCCGTCGGCTCGGGGTCGAGCGACGTCGGCAGGGAGCCCCCGGGGGCGCCCGCCTCGAGATCATCCAGGCTTCGGGGGCGGCTGGGGAACAGGTCGACGCTCCAGGCCGCCGCGGCGGGATTCTGAGCGGGCGCCTGGGGGCCGCTGGCCCCGGTGGGCGCAGCCTGGCGGGAACGAACGGTGGCGTCGAACTGCACGGACACGGGCAGGGACCCTTTCTGAGGGCTTGGCACACGGGAACTGCCTTCCTTGTCGCCGAGAAACGGTCCAAGCCGGATATAAAAAGAGTTAAGCTTTGGCTATTGTCAGGTTAAGCCTCGCCGGACCGCCCGGTGGCCCCTCAGGGGGCCGCCTTCGCTCCCACCTCTGCCAGCAGGTGACGCGCAGCCCGGTCTGCCAGGGCTGCGATGGTGATCTGCGGGTTCACGCCGAGGGACGTCGGGCAGAGGCTGCCGTCTGCGACCCAGAGGTTGCGCGTGCCGTGGACGCGGCCGAAGGAGTCTGTGACGCCTCGGGCCGGGTCTGCCGACATCGCGGCGGTGCCCATCTGGTGGGCGGAAAACAGCGCCAGACGGTTGGGCGCCAGCGACAGCCCGGCCAGGGCCGCCTCGACCTGCCCGGGCGAGGCGCCGCGGGGAATGGGCGGCACCGCTGCCGCCGGCACGTGGACCTCTCGGGCCCCGGCGGCGAGGTACAGCGCGACGAGCTCGCGCAGGCCGCGGCGGAAGTGCTGCTGGTCGTTGGGGTGCAGCGCGTAGTCCACGCGGGCCGGGTCCTCGCCGTCCACGTGCACCCGGCCACGGCCCTCGTCGTGCACCAGCACGATGCCCGCCGTCAGACGCGTGTAGTCCTTCATCACGCGCTGGGCGGCCTCCCCGGCGCGCAGCATCGTGGAGGCGGCGAGGGCCGGGTAGGCGAAGACTGACTCCAGCACGTACCCGCCCTGCGAGTCATCGGCGTAGGCGCCGTAGTGGATGCCCTCGAAGCCCCTGACCTCATGGTCGAACACGGCCACCACGGCCGAGGTCGGGTGCAGCGCGAGGTTCTCGCCCAGGCGGGGAGAGGTGACGCCTGCCAGCCGCAGCAGGGGCGGCGTGCCCAGGGCGCCGGCCGCCACGGCCACGTGGCGCGCCCGCACGCGCAACGGGTGGCGTCGGCCCGTGGCCGGGTCCGTTACATGGCCCGTCACGGCCCGCACCTCGTCCCCCACCCGCTCGAAGCCCGTGGCTTCAGCACTGGCGAGCAGCCGTGCCCCGCGCCGGATAGCGCGGGGCACGTACGTCACGAGCATGCTCTGCTTGCGGTCGTAGGCGCACCCCAGCGTGCAGAACCCGCTGCCCAGGCAGGCCGTGCGGCTGTGCTCGAAGCGGTCGGCCTTCAGGCCCAGGGCCGTCGCGCCCTTCAAGAACAGGCGGCTGTTCTCGTTGAGCTCCTCCGGCAGCATTCTTTGGACGTTCAGCACGTGGCGGACCTTGGCGAGGCTCGGGGCCAGCGCGGCTTGCCGGATGTCCTCCACGCCGTGCGCGTCTGCCCAGCGGTCAAGGACGGCTGCCGGGGGATCGAAGCAGATGGCCCAGTTGATGGTGGTGCCGCCTCCCACGCAGCTGCCGTGCAGGAGCACGATGCCGCCATCCGAGGTCGTCCGGCCGCCCCCCTGCTCGAAGAGCCGGGGCATCATCGTTTCCTCGTCCTGCGTGAAGTCCCGGCGCGTGTAGAGGCCCCCCTTCTCGAGCAGCACGACGCGCAACCCGGCCTCGGCCAGCTCGCTCGCGAAGACGGCGCCGCCGGCCCCCGTGCCGATGACGCAGGCGTCCGCCTCTACATCGACGGGCCCCTCGTAGGCGACGGGCTCGTAGGGCAGCCAGTCAGCCATCAGCAGCACCCTTTCGTGCCTCGAACGGGGTGTCCCAATTCGGGTTCGGGTTTGCCGCCAGGGGCCTCTCGTGGCGCAACCCCACCCCCACGTCCAGCCGGCCGTGCCACGGACCCGGGTAGCCGATGCCCGGCCAGGTGGCGGGGCTCATGTACGTCAGGGTGCCCGTGAGCCGAACGAGCCCGGCCCACAGCTGGTCGGACTGCGAGAACCCGGCATCACGCCAGCCGAAGAGGTAGCGGCGGCGGCCTGCGTCGTCCAGGCCCGCCAGGCCGCCAAGGCTCCCGCCCAGGAAGGCGAGCCGATCGAGGGCCCCGAGCATCCTGCGCACGTCCGCCTGCATCGCGTTGGGCGCCAGGGCCAGCAGCCGCGCGGCCCGCTGGGCGATGCCGGCCCCTTCTGCCCCGGCCAGGCCCTCGACGGCCGGCCAGAGGGTGCGGCCGGCGAGCGCGAGGGTCTCCAGCTGCGCCTCCGACACCGCGGCGCCTGCCGCAGGCGGCGGGGCGGCGCAGGCGGCGAGCGGCAGCGTCACGGCAAGGCCGACCGAGCCCCGCAGGAAGGCTCGGCGGCTGAGGCCAGGCCCCGTCACCAGGGACACGGCGAGTAGTCCTTCAGGAACACGCCGAAGTAGGGGGTCTCGGGGCGGTTCAGGCCGAAGGCGACGGGGTGGTAGATGCGGGCCATCCCGTCGATGATGTCGAGGGGCGGGAAGAAGCCGCGCTCCGCCTGCCCCCTCTCCCGCTTGGGCGCGGGGTTCTCGTCCGTGACCCAGCCGGTGTCCACGCTCGTCATGTAGATGCCGTCCCGCGCGAAGTCCTCACCCGAGGTGCGCGTCATCATGTTCAGCGCGGCCTTCGCCATGTTGGTGTGGGGGTGGTAGATGGTCTTGTGGCGGCTGAACTGCCCCTCCATCGCCGAGACGTTCACGATGAAGCGCCGCGGGTGCGGCGAGCGCGTCAACAGGGGGCGCAGCCTGGCGTTCAGGACGAAGGGCGCGATCTGGTTGACGAGCTGGACCTCCAGCATCTCGGGCGCCCCCACCTCGTCGAGCCTGAGCAGCCAGCTGTTGCGGTCGCGGCTGTCGGCACGCTCCTCGTTGTCATGGAGCCGGTCCGCTGGCAGCACGTCGGTGGCCCCTGCCACGGCGACGCCCGTCTGGGGCAAATCCGGCTCCCCCGCTGCCAGCGTCTGGACCAGCGCCTGGGGCGCCTCCATCCGCACCAGCCTGCGCGCCGCCTCTGGCACTGCGAGCGCGGGCTGGGCCTCCTGAGCGGCCAGTTCCCGGTAGAAGCCTGCCGGGCGCCGGATGGTCTGCGCCGCGTTGTGAACGAGGATGTCGAGGTGGGGCTCGGTGTCCAGCAGGTGCTGCGCGAAGGCCTCGACCGCCGGCAGGTTGCGCAGATCGAGGCCGAAGATTTCCAGCCGGTGCAGCCACGCCCCGCTGTCCGCCTCCGCATGAAGGCGCTTGGCGGCGGCGTGGGGGAAGCGCGTCACGACCAGCACCCGGGCGCCGTCCCGCAGCAGCCTCAGCACCATCTCGTGGCCGATCTTCACCCGCCCCCCCGTCACGAGGGCGGTGCGGCCAGCGAGGTCGGCGTGCAACTCCCGCATCTCGAAGTTGAACGCCGCGCAGTCCGGGCACAGCAGGTGGTAGAAGGCGTGCAGGTCCACAAAAGGCTGCTTGCAGACGTAGCACGTCTCGGGCTCGTGCAGGCGCCGCGTGGAGGCCGGCTGCGCCGAGGGGAGCGCCAGGTTCGCGTGCTTGGCATCCCGCTGGATCTGGACCATCGACGTGGTGGCCTTCAGCGCGCGGTCGGCATCCACCTTCTCGCGCTTCTCGGTGCGGGTGTCATGCTTTTTGGCCTCCCGGTAGACCTTGGCCACCAGGGCGCTGAGGCGGTGTTCCCGGGGGAACACCGTGCGCGTGTCTGCCAGGTGCTGCAGCACCCTCAGGCAGATCTCGAGATCGTCAGGGGAGAGGTCTTGGTCAGCCATTCGACGCGCCGGAGGTAGGGGAGGCTGCCAGTATACCCGTTGCATCGCCCCAAAAGGAACGCCGGCGCCCCCAGGGGGGCGCCGGCGTCAAGCCCTTTGCCTCCGAAAGGAAAGGACTGGTGGGGCCGCGCTTTACCATCCCTGTCGGGACCGAAAACCCGTCTCACCCACCACCTGAAGTGTGCCACCACGGGGCGCCGACGCCAACGGGCGACCAGCTTCTAAACCCTGGGCGAGAAGCGCGCGTGGATGTCCACGAAGGTGCGGAGGGCCGAGCTGCTGATGAGGTTCATCTCCACCAGCACCGCGTCGAGCGGGGTCTTGCTCTCTTCTGCGCGATCGAGCGCCGCGTTGAGGGCGCTCGGACGGATGACGTTGTGCTCGAGCAGGAACAGCGCCAGCGACTTCGGCTCATTCACCTTCGGGTTCAAGCGACGCCCCAGCGCCATCACGAAGCGCAGCTGTTCCGCGGTCACGTAACCCATCTCCACGGCCACCTGCCCCAGGGCCGAGGTCTGCCCGTTGTCCTTGCGCCGGGCCTGCTCGTTGTTGATCTTCGCGTACTCTTCCTCGGTGACGAAGTCGCCGTTGAGCAGGATGAGCCCCTGTACCGAGGCGGAGTGGATGCGCGTCCGGCGGTCGATCGCCTCCCCGTCGGCGCCAACGCCCAGAGCCGCCTCGGCCCGCCGGCGGGCCGAGGCGGAGCCGCTCTCGGCCGAGGGCGTCAGGGTTGCGTCCGGGGAAGGCGCCTGGGTGGGCGCCCCGTCGCCCACGGGAGGCTCGGGAGCTGGCGCCCTTTCACCGGGCTGGGGCTCCACCGCGGAGGCCGGGGGTTCCCCGCCACCCGCGCCCCGTGCTTCCGCGGCCATCGTGGTGGCGACCGGCTCTGGGGCTGGCGCCGCGACGCCTTCGGCGGGGGGGGGGCCGGCCTCGGCCGTCCGCTGCTGCGCCGCCTCCGTCGCCTCCTCGTTGGCCTCAGGGGGCTTGGGCTTCTCGGTCACAAGCCGCTTCACGACCAGCGGCCTGACCTGCTCGGCACCCTGGCCCAGGGCCGCCACGAGCGCCCCGACATCCACCGCCACGGGCACGTCGGGCCACAGCCACCAGCAGCCGCCTTCGATGGCCACCGGGCTCGTCAGCCGTGTGTTGGACAGGCCCGGCAGGAACGAGGCGGGGACAGCGAGGGCGACGCCTCCCGCGAGCTCGAAGCACCAGCGCCCGCCCGCGAGGGGCATGACCCGCACGGCCCGGGCCTTGGAGAACGGCTCTCCGGCGGGAGCCGACGCCCCCCAGTCGGAGAGCAGCTCGGGGCGTCGCGCCTGCAGGGCCTGGACCGCGTCTCGGGCGGGCCCTGGCGGGAAAGAATCGGGGGTCGGCTCGGGGAACAGCCGCACGCGCATCGAGCGGCCCGCGACCCACACGAGGGCCTCCGCGGGGTGGGTGCCCGGGTTCAGCAGGATCAGAGCATCGGAGGGAGGGGTGCTGGTCGTGCCCACGTCTTGCCTCTCGGAAGCCCTCGGTCCGGCGCCGACGGCGTTGCTTCCAGGCTGCTTATACCAAGGTCCCCGGGGTCTCTCACGCTGGGCGCGCGTTCTCGGTTGCGTGAAAGGCCTCCCCGGCGGGCGCGGCCCCGAGCAGGAACGTGACCCCCGCCGCCAGGTCCGGGCCATAGTGGTGCGGGTCCGGCCGGCCCAGCCAGGGCTGCAGCTTGCTCCATGCGAAGACCCCCAGCCAGCCAGGGTGGGTCGCCGCGACGGCCACCAGCCCGGGCAACGCCCGCGGCAGGCGGCCAGACGCCAGGTGATCCACCGCCGCGCGAAGGGCCTCGTGGTGGCGGCGCATCGGGTACACCACGGGGTCCGCGGGGTGGTTCACCACGAGGCACCCCGGGTCTGCCGGATCCGGCCTGTGCCGCGAGATGCCCGGCAAGCCGAACAGCGCCGCTCGCGCCACCTGGTTGCGCCGGCCTGGCTCCGCGAGCACCCGGGCGATCGCCCAGGCCCCCTGGCTGAGCCCGGCCACCAGCACCCGCCGGGGCCGTGGGCCCGCGCTGAGGGCGTCTAGCAGGGCGCCCAGCAGGCCCACGCCATCCTCGAGGCTGCTCAGCAGGCGCCAGCTCGCTTCGTAGGGCACGAGCACGGCCGGCGGCCTTGCCGCGCTCGCCAGAGCCGCGTCCAGCTCTGCCGGCACCCATCCCTCCGCAGAGCCCGGCACCCAGAGCACGACCTCGCTCGCGTCCGGCGGCACGGCTGACAGGACGGTTGCCAGCCGCTCAGCCAGGGGGGCGGGGGCGGGCATGGGGGCGAAGAACTCGCCGACCACGCGACGCTCATGGCTGAGCGCCGCGCGCAGCGTCGCGAAGAACCCACCGGCCTGCAAGGGCCCAGAAGGAGGCACGGCGGGGCCGCGGCGAGGCCTAGGTTGCGGTCGCCGTGGCGCGCTTTTCCATTCGGGCCCAGGCGTCCTTGAGCGTGGCTGTTCGGTTGAAAACGGGCCGACCGGGCTGGCTGTCGGGGTCGACGCAGTAGTAGCCCATGCGCAGGAACTGGTAGCGCTCCCCGGGCTGCGCGTCCGCCACGGCCGGCTCAGCGAGGCCCTCCGAGCGCTGAAGCGAGTCGGGGTTGAGGTCGGCGGCGAGGTCGCCCGTGGGTGAGGGCACCTTGAACAGCGTGTCGTAGAGGCGGAGTTCAACGGGCACGGCGTGCTGGGCGGACACCCAGTGCAGTGTGCCCTTCACGACGCGGTTGTCGGGCGTGCCGCCGCCCCGGCTCTCGGGGTCGTAGGTGCAGCGAAGCTCCACCACGTTGCCCTCAGCGTCGCGCACCACGTCGCGGCACGTGACGTAGTAGGCGTGCTTGAGGCGAACCTCGGCGCCAGGCGCCAGGCGGAACCACTTCTTCGGGTTGTCGTCGCGGAAGTCCTCGCGCTCGATCCAGAGCTCCCGGCCGAACGGCACCTGGCGGCTGCCGGCCGTGGGGTCCTCGGGGTTGTTCTCGGCCCCGAAGTGCTCGACCTGACCCTCGGGGTAGTTCTCGATGACGAGCTTCAGCGGCTGGGTCACGACCATCCGGCGCGCTGCCGTCTTGTTCAGGTCCTCGCGCACGAAGTGCTCGAGCAGGCCGTACTCGACCACCCCGTTGGCCTTGGTCACGCCGATGGTGGCGCAGAAGTTGCGGATGCCCTGCGGCGTGTAACCGCGGCGCCGGAGGCCGGCGATGGTGGGCATCCGGGGGTCGTCCCAGCCCGATACGGAGCGCGTTGTCACCAGCTCGAGGAGCTTGCGCTTGCTCATCACCGTGTACGTCAGGTTCAGCCGCGCAAACTCGATCTGCTGGGGGTGGCAGGGGATGGTGATGTGCGCCAGCACCCAGTCGTAGAGCGGCCGGTGGTCCTCGAACTCCAAGGTGCAGATGGAGTGGGTGATGCCTTCGAGCGCGTCGGAGATGGGGTGCGTGTAGTCGTACATCGGGTAGATGCACCAGGCATCGCCCGTGCGGTGGTGGTGGGCCCGCTTGATCCTGTACAGGGCGGGATCCCGGAGGTTGAGGTTCGGCGAAGCCATGTCGATCTTGGCCCGCAGGACGTGGGCACCGTCAGGGAACTCGCCCGCGCGCATCCGGTGGAACAGGTCGAGGTTCTCCGCCACGGAGCGGTCGCGGTAGGGGCTGTTCTTCCCGGGCTCCGTCAGCGTGCCGCGGTGCGCCCGCATCTCCTCAGGCGTGAGGCTGTCGACGTAGGCCAGCCCCTTCTCGATGAGCTCGACGGCGAAGCCGTACAGCCGCTCGAAGTAGTCGGAGGCGAAGTACAGGTGATCGTGCCAGTCGAAGCCCAGCCACCGGATGTCGGCCTGGATGCTGTCGACGAACTCCTGCTCTTCCTTCGCCGGGTTGGTGTCGTCGAAGCGCAGGTGGCAGCGGCCCTCATAGGCCAGGGCCAGCCCGAAGTTCAGGCAGATGGACTTGGCGTGGCCGATGTGCAGGTAGCCATTCGGCTCGGGCGGGAAGCGCACCACGACGTCGCGGTGCTTGCCGCTGGCGAGATCGGTGTCGATGATCTCGCGGATGAAGTCCTTGGGGCCCGACGCGGTGGGCTCGAGGTGGGTGTCGGCTGCGTCCACGTCGATGGATCCTCGCTCGTTTCAGGGGAACGAAAGCCCCGAGCGTACCACGGGGTGGGCCGTGTCGGCCAGCCTACGCGTAGCGCGCGGCGGCCTCTCGGAGGTGCGCGGCGACGACGTGGACGAGGTCGGGGGGCCCCTCGACCTTGCAGGCCCTGCCGTGCCGCAGGATGTCCCGGATAAACCACCAGCTGAACGCCACGCGCCGGGTGACGGTCCGCTCGGCGCCCTCGGGCCCCTCGATCACTTCTCCGACGTCCACGTCGTCGTCGTGCGGTTCGTAGAACCTGGCGTCCTCGCCAAAGAGGCGGAGCTTCGCCTCGATCGCGTCGAGGGCGGAGACCCAGGGCTCGGTGTGTGGCACGGGCAAGGCGGAGACCACCTTGTCCAGCCGGAGGCAGCGGTTGTGGGCGAGGGCGGCGACGTCGTTGGAGGGCTTGTCATCCGTGTAGATGTCCACGTACCAGCGGCGCTCCCGGATCGTCAACTTCACGTGGCGGGCCAGGTACTGGCTGGGCACGCCTCTGAGCCCGACATACTGGAATACCACCGGGGTCTGCCGCGCGATCGCGTCCTCGATGACCCCCCGGAAGGGCATCTCGCTGCGGGACAGCTCGGCGTAGACGGCCATCCGCTGGGCGGGGTCGAGGGGTCCGACGGCCGTCAGCAGGGGGGCCAGTTCCCTCACCTCGGCCACCCGTCCCGCATCGTGCAGCGCCTTCACGGCCTGAAGCAGCGCGTCGCTCTGGGCACCTGTCAGGCCGAGGGGCGTGCCCACCGGCACGGTGCCGTCCGCCACCGCCGCCACGAGCTTCGAGGGGCTGGGCTGCTCCCCCCACCGCAGGCCGAGACGCTCAGCGATGGCGGCCAGCCGCTCCTTGGTGCCGGGCGGAACGGAGAGCGTGAGCGTGGTCTGGTTTCGTTGCAATGGCTGGGGTCCACATGAAAATCCCGCGGCGAGGCTGGCGGTCTCGGCGGCTGAAACTGCGAGTGCCGGGCGCGTTGGAGTTGTTATGCCCACCGGAGGCCCGATCGGAAACGCCAGTGCCATGGGGAAGTGTAACCAGAAAATCGCGAACCCCGAAACAATCTTGAGGGAAGTTTAACCACCGCTTGAAGTCCAGAGGGCACGGGGGGGCGCCGCCAGGGCGATGTAGTTAACAGCTCCCTGACAGCGAGGTGCGCCCCCTTGGCCCCAGCCGCCCTTCTCCAGAACGTCCTCCCCGCCGAGCCGGGCGCGATCTCGGGCACCCAGCTCAAGCGCCTGCAGTCGGCCGCGCTGCTCGATGGCGTGTTCGACGGTGAGGAGCGGGCCGCGATGCAGCAGCTGGCCGCGCGGGTGGAGCCTGCCTCCCGGCCGGCCCTCGATGCCTGGCTGGCCGCGCCCAGCAACCCGGAGTTGGCCCTTGTCCGCAAGCGGTCCGCGGGCTTCGACACCCGGCTTGCCGCCCTCGCCAAGCACGCACAGCCCGGCGACGTGATCTTCTGGCACGACCCGCGTGGGGGCGACCTTTCGCGCTGGCTCGGGGCCTGGTCGCACGTCAGCCTCGTGCTGGGCGACGGCAAGCTGCTCGACACGATGTCGCTCGAGGGCGTCTCGATCTCGACGCCGGAGGCTGTCCTCGCCAAGGTCGAGCGCCGCATGCAGGCCCGCTCCTTCGCCATCGGGCGGCCCGTCAACCCGCTCACGGCCACCCAGTTGGAGCGCCTCGGGGCGGCTGCAGCGAGGCTCCAGGGCCGCGACTACGCGCTGGTCTCGCGCCTCTCGGACGATGCGGCCCGGCTCTCCTGCTCGCGGTCCGTCTACGAGGCGCTCAAGGCCGCCGGCGTGGAGGTTGCGCCTGTCGGCCGGCGCCTGGCTCGAAATGCCGTCATGCCCGGCGACCTGATGCGCGGGGTGAAGATGGTTGGGGTGGTGGACGAGGCTGGTGCGTTCCAGGCCGGCAAGCGCGTCGCGGCAGAGGCCTGGAACATCGGCACCCTGCGCAAGGCTGCCATCCGGACCTATGACTGGTGCCTGTCCCGCGTGCCGGCCCTCTGGCGCCTGGTCGACCAGTACCAGGCCGCGGCCCTGCGCGGCTTGCGTCGGGTCTGAGGCGCCGGGCGCGTGCCGCGACGATCGGGGGACAGCCAGCCGCCGCGGCCCCACGCCGCGATGCCCGAGGATCTCCCCTTGCCTATCCGTCACCTGGATGCCGACCTCGTGGTCGTGGCCAAGCCGGGCGGGATGGCCACCCACCCGGGCCCCGGCTGGTGGCGGGGGAGCGCCGTCAATGCCTTGCTGCATCACATCCCGGACTGGCCCGGGGTCGGAGGCGTGGCGGGGCCCGGCATCGTCCACCGGCTCGATCGCGACACCAGCGGCCTGCTGGCGTTCGCGCGCTCAGACCGCGCCCACCGGCCCCTGCTGGAGGCCGTTGCGGCCCGCCTTTTCGAGCGCGTCTACCTGGCGTGGGTGGAGGGCGACGTCCTGGCTCCGGGCCTTGTCGACGCCCCGCTGGGCCGCGCGGACGACGTGCCCCAGAACGTGGTCGTCCGCCCCGACGGCAAGGTCGCCCTGACGCGTTACGAGCCCGTGGCCCGCGCTGCCGGCCAGACCCTGCTGCGGGTGCGGCCCGAGACCGGTCGGACCCATCAGATCCGGGTGCACCTCGCGCACCTCGGCCACCCCGTCGTTGGCGACGAGCGCTACGGGACCCCGGGGGAGGTGTTGTTCCTGCACGCGTGGCACCTTGCCTTCGCGCACCCGGTCACCGGAGCGGCCCTGGCCTGGACCGAGCCACCTCCTGACGCCTGGCAGGCTAGCACCCGGCTGCCCCGCGACCTCTCGCCCCTGGGCTGACCGGGGGGCCAGGCAACGCTGGCCAGTTCACACGAGGCCCAACCCCGGCTCCGTCTGTGATGGTGACGCCTGACGAGGCGAGGTGCCCCAGCGTGGGTCACGCCTCGGTGCGACGCCTCAGGAGGGAGAGTTACAGATGATGAAGCACATGCTGGTGGGCCTGGTGGCCTGCCTCTCCGTTGCCGGTTGCGGGGTGCCTGCCGCGCACACGGGGCCCGATCGGGCTCCGGTCGAGGAGCTGGCCTGGGAGGGCCTCGCCCAGGCTGCCTCCGGCGTGAGGCTCGCCCGGATCGCGATGTACGGGCCCGGCGGCTTGCGGCTGCTCCAGGTGGGGCCCCTCGTGGCCTTCACCCCGGCGGACATCGGCTCCGTCCAGTTGACGCTGCTGCGAGACACGGGCGGGGTGCCGGGCCCCGGCGGCACGAACTACACGGAGGTGGCCCGCAACATCCGCAACAACACCGCGCTGACGCCCTACACCAACACCGTCTCCATTGGCAACCTGAAGCTGGGCGCCACCTACGTCATCCGCTCGGAGGCGTTCACCGGGGCGAACGCCACGGGGGAGCAAATCGACACGATGGTGGCCTCCGACAACACCTGCCTGCCGTTCACGGCCCCGGGGTTGCAGGCCGTCGGGGGGGTGAACCAGGTCGACACCACGCCCCAGGTCATCAGCCTGCCGCTCGTCCTCAAGAACAAGGTGTTCTCCGGCCAGGCGACGGATGCCGACGGCCTCGCCGTCACGAACGGCACCATCGAGAACACCTCGGCGGCAGAGACGATCTCGCCCTGATCTTGGTGGTTCCGTGCGCGCAGCCAGCTTCGCCAGCCCCCTTCAGCAACGGATGTGTCTCGACGTGGTTAATAGCGTCCAACAGCCTCAGCCTCCAGCGGGTGGCGCCCGTGGCAGGCCGCAAGGCCCCACGCCACGGACCGCCGCCCGGGGCCGGACGAAAGGCGCCGCGCGCCTGGGGGCGCTTCTGGCCGCCGGCTTGCTCGCCGCCGCTGGCTGCGGGGCCCCGGGTCCCGGCACCCTCGTGGTGCCGGGAGCCCGGGCCCCCCGGGGCCTGCACCTCGTCGCCCGCGTGGAGCGGCCCGATGCCCGAGGCCTGCTGGCGCTCCTGACCGAGAACCGGCGCCGCCTCCACCATGTGAACCTGAGCCTGTTCAGGCAGGCCAGTGACGGCACCTGGCCCGCGGTGCCCGAGGCCACCCGCGTGGGGGTGCCCGCCGCCTCGCTCGGCAACCCGATCGCCCTCGGGGCGCTGCGGTTTGGCACCACCTATAAGTTGACCCTGGCGGCCTATGCCGACGCCAGCGAGAGCCTGGCCACGCTGGTGAGCGATGCCGCGCTCAGCCAGCTTACCTTCACCACGCCGGCGCCTCGGCTTGTCGGGTCGGCGCTCACGGTGGAGCGCGAGCTGGCCCTCACCGTGCCGCTCGTGCTGCTCAACACCCCCTACGCCGGCCGCGCGACCTACTCGCTCGCCGTGCTCAACCCGCAGGTGACGCACGTAAGGCTGGAACTCACCACGCCATCCGGCTCGGTGGCCTCGCGCCTCTACCCACGCGGCTCGACGCCCGCGACGGGCTTGCTCGACAACCTCAAGCTGGGCTCGACGTATACGCTGCGGGCGACGGGGCTGAAGGGCTCGGCCACCACGGGCGACGTCCTCGCCTCGGCCGCCGCGACCGTCACCATGCCGCTGGTCGCCCCGGACGGCACCGTCGAGACCGGCCCCTTCGGCCCCCTGTCGCTGACGCTGAACTGACGGAGGCCTGCGTCGCCCCGCCATGTCACCCGACGTGGGCGCCCTCGATCACCACCACCGTCACGTACCACTCGGGCTCGAAGGCAGCCAAGGGGTGGCGGTACAGCTCCGACCAGCGGACCGTCAGGCCCCGCTGAGCCAGCAGCGCGTGCTGGAAGTCCCGCTCCTTGGCCCCCTGGTTGGCGATGAACAGCACGCCGCCCGGCCGCAGCAGCCTCACGACGTGGGCCAGCAGCGCCTCTGGGCGCAGCAGCTTGCGCGGCAGCCCCCACTGGCGGTGATCCGACATGAACAGGAATGGGAAGAACAGCAATGCCACGTCCACGGGCCGATCGTAGGCCAGCCCGTCCATTCCGTGGTAGGTGACGCCCGGCAGGCCCCCGATGTAGGCCTCGGCCCAGTCAGCCCGGGAGCGAAGGTCGAGGTAGAGCCGCCAGGCGTCGAGCTCCACCCCGTCGAGGGAGACACTGCGCGGCTGGTTCGTGCGCCAGCGCTGCAGGAAGGCGTGTGCCGTCCGGACGTAGAACCAGTCGCAGGGGCCGACGTCCACCGCCGACAGGTTCGGCGGCAGCTGGACGCCGGCAGCCGTGAAGGCCCGCTCCAGCATGTGCAGGTAGATCAAAGAACACTCGAAGGCGCCGCGGCCGGAGGCCTCAGCCCAGGCTTCGAGCCCGTACTCGGTGACGAGGCGGTCCGCCTCCGGCTGGCCTTCCGGATCGAACAGGCCGGCCTTCGGCTCGCCGGGCAGCCGGGGCGTGCCCCGTCGCCAGCGGATCTTGGACCTGACGGGGAAGTCCACCTCCACGACGCCGAAGCGCTGCAGGGCCCAGAGCCCGCCGAGGGGGAGTAGCCACTCGAGCACGTGGCGTCAGCGGCGCGGTGGCTGCGGCCTGGCAGGCGGCTGGGGCTTCCCCGGGGCGGCTCCCAGGCCAGGCTTGGCGGTCGGCGGCGGCGGGTTGAGGTAGCGCGAGACGATGGCGAAGATGACCTCGAGCTCTCGCCTGTCGCCCGGCACGATGACGCGCGGCTCCCCCGTGTCCACCTCCAGCAGCATCCCGTCGGCGAACACCGTGACACCCAGAAGCTTTTCGTACTTCAGCCGGAACGCATGCTGGCCCGAGTTGAACATCAGCCTGCGGTTGGTGACGGTCAGGGTGCCAGCCACGGCCTCTCCGAGTTCGGACTCCGCCAGGGGGTTCAGCCGCCCCGACCCCATCCTGTAAGGGGTCCCGGCCTTGATCACCTGTCCAATGCCGGGCGAGAGGAGGCGCGTGTCCTTGCGGACGGCGTGGAACGTGGCCGTCATGGACATGTGGGTCTGCTCCCCGGTCTCCAGGCCCAGCCCGGGCACCTCGTCCAGCGGCAGGTTGCCCCGGTGGATCTCGTAGAGCACCCGCATCTTGGCGAGCGTGTGCTGGTTCTGCGAGAGGGCCTTGCCATCCACCTCGAGATAGGCCGCGATCTTCTCGAGGTCCCGTTCCTCTTTGGGGGTGAACAGCCCGTCGGACTTCACCGCAGCCAGGGCCCGCTGGAAGGCCTTCATGCGAAGGGGCGCCACGTCGTCGTCCTTGAGCTTGAGCTGCTTGCGCAGCGTGTCGAGCTCGTCGATCTCGGCCTGCGTGAGCACGCCGTCTGCCATGGCCTCCATCAGCACCTTCTCGTACGAGGCCTTGCGTTCTTGCAACGTGCCTTGGGGCTGCAGGCCGATCTTCTGCGCCAGCGTGTCGATAATGCCCATGGGCGTAGAGCTCCAACTCGGGGGTGCCGTCCATCCATATACCCGTACTCAAGGCGGCTTTCGGGGGCGCGTCGATCGCGCGGGGCATTGGCCGGTCATTGAAAGGTTCGGTGGTTCTCGGTCGGATCCCCGATTACGAGACCGCCTTCGTCGGTATAGTGAAGGCAGGGTCTGTGCTCCGACCGGAGGGGTGGTGACAATGGCAACGATCGGTGGCGGCTCCACGGAGCCTGGGCGTGCTGTCCAAGGCCCCCAAGCGGCCCTGCCCGCGGCCGACCCCCGGCGGGACGCGGCCCCGGTGCGGCCCGCCCTGACGGGTGACAGCCTCAAGCTGAGCGGCCAGGCCCCCGCGGCGGGCGAGTCCTCCACGGGGCAACGGATCGACCACCTGGCCCACTCCACCCACACCCCCCATGGCCTGATGCACACCGTCGAGGCCGGTGAGCGGGCTGTCCATGCCGCTGGACGCCTGGCCCGGCAGGCTGGCCGCGTCGCCTCGACCGCGTCCGAGGCGGCCGGGGAGGCCCACCATCTGGCCGAGGCCCACGGCCACGCGGGCATCTTTGCCCGCCTCGAAGCCGCCGGCTCCCGTGCGGCGGGCTGGTTGGGAGGCGTGGTCGGAGGCGGCATCAGGGCCCTGCCTGGAGGGGCCCGAGCGCTCGAGGCAGCAGGGTCCGCCACCGCGGCCGTGGGGCGGGCGGCGGAGGGACTGGTGGCCGGCACCCGGTTGGCGGGGGCTGGCGGTCGCCTCACCGCAGCGATGGGGGGGCGACTCCCCGTGATAGGCGCGGCGCTCGGCGGCGTCATCGCCGTCGCAGATGTGCGGGGTGCCTTGCGCATCATCGATGATCCGGCCTCGCGCCCCCGAGACCGGGTCGTGGCAGCGGGGCAGGCGGGCCTCTCGGTGGTGAGCGGCGTGACGGGCGTCGGGGCGTTGGCAGCGGCTGGCGCTGTGGCCCTCGGGCTGACGGCGCCGGTGTCCGTGCCGCTGTTGCTCGGGGCCTCTGCGATCACTGGGCTCGGGGCCTTCGCCGCGTCCTTTCTGCTGCCGGCTCACAGTTGAGGGCCTTGGCCGGCTACGCGCCGGGCCTCAGACGCGCAGGGCCTCGGGGCTGATGGCCCGCCAACGCGTCCGGCTGCGGGCCAGGTGGACGATCAACCGGGCAACGGTGGCGTTCACGGGCGCTCGGAGTCCGTGGCGTCGCGCCAGCCTGTCGACAGCGGCGTTGAGGTAGCTCATCTCCGTCAGGGCCCCCCGCCGCAGGTCCTGGAGCATGGCGTTCCAGTTTTCCCGCGTGTTGTGGAGGGCCGTGTAGACGCGCTCGACGTCGGGGGGGCCCAGCACGACGCCCTCGGCCGCCGCGACCGGGACGGCCTCGGCCAGCACGTCCTCAATGACCTCTCGCAGCTCAGGCGACTCGAGGATGGCGCCGTTGCGCTCGTCAAGGATGGCGCAAACCCCGCTCACGGCCAGGTTCAGCAGGGCCTTTCGCCACTCGACCTCGGCCACGCTGCCGCCGTGCCGGGCGCGCAAGTTGGCCGCATTGAGCAGCTCCAGCCAGCTTTGGAGTCCGCCGACGGGGCGGTCGGCCTCCTCGCCGAGCTCGAACAGCGGGGCGCCCGCCACCACAGCCTCCCGGCCCGCCTCCAGCGTCACGCCGACCCAGCACGTGAGCCGCACGAGGCTGGCCGTGGGCATGTAGGCGCGCACGAACTTGTGCACCCCGAGCCCGTTCTGCACCAGCGCCACCCGCTGCTCGGCGTGCAGGGCCGCAGCGAGGGGGGCCACCAGCTTCTCGAGGTCCGTGGCCTTGGTCGCAATGATGACGAGGGCCTCCGGCGGCACCTGCAGCCCGTTCGCGAGGGTGACCACGGGAAGCCTGTAGGTGCCGGTGTCCGCTCCCGTGAGCACGAAGCCGTGGTCGCGCAGCACGTCCGCGCGGGGGCCGCGGGCCACCAGCGTCACGTGGGTGACGTGGCTCAGGTGGGCGGCGAGGTAGAGGCCGATGGCCCCGGCGCCGATGATCCAGACGGGCGGGTGGGCAGGCACGACAGACATGGAGACGACCTCGGAAGCGGCGCTGCCATGATACCCCGCATCCGTGCGATGATGTCCCGATGGAACGTGGACCTTGGCTGTACGATCCGGGCCGCTGGCCCTGCCTGACGCACGACGAGCCCGGCACGGGCGGGCGGCTGCGGGAGGCCCTCGACGACTTCGTCGTCGACGAGGTGCAGCGTGCCCCCGCCACCGGCGAGGGGACGCACGCGCTGGTGCAGATCCGCAAGACGGACCGGACGACGCAGCTGGTCCTCGATGACCTGAGGCGCGCTTTTGGCCTCGACCGCGACGCGATAGGCCACGCGGGCCTCAAGGACCGGCGGGCTGTCACCACGCAGTGGCTGAGCCTGCCCCTGGCGGCCTTGCCAGGCCCCGAGGCCTGGCCAGAGCTGCCTGGCGTGGAACTTCTCGCCCACGCCGTGCACGACCGCAAGCTGCACCCGGGCGACCTGGCTGAAAACCGTTTCAGCATCAGGGTGCGTGGCGCCCAGGGAGAGCACGCTCGGGCGGCTGCCCTCATGGAGGCGCTGCAGGCCCGGGGGGTGCCCAATTACTTCGGACCTCAGCGCTTCGGCAAGCTGGGAGACAACGCCCGCGAGGGCCTCGCTTTCCTGCAGCGTGGCAAGAAACCGCGCCACTGGCTCGATGAGTTGCGGTCTCAGGCTGTCCAGAGCTGGATCTTCAACGATTGGGTGGCCCGCCGGCTCGCCGTCGCCACCTTCGACACGGTGCTCACGGGCGACGTGGCAGAGAAGCACGAGACGGGGGGCAAGTTCCTCGTCGGCGCGTCGGAGGTGGAGGCCCCCCGCGCGGCGCGCTTCGAGATCAGCGCCACGGGGCCCTTGCTGGGTCGCAAGTACCACGAGGCCGAGGGGCCTGCCCGGGAGGTCGAGGAGGCCGTGCTCGACGCCGTCGGGCTGGGGCGCGACCTCTTTCGGGTGCTTCCCGGCACGCGGCGCACCATGCGGCTTCGGCCGCGGGACGTGGAGGTAGAAGCGGCCCCCGACGGCTACCGGGTGCGGTTCTCCCTGCCGCCTGGGGCCTACGCGACCGCGGTCATGCGCGAGCTCATGAAGACGGGGGCTGAGGACGAAGCCTGAGCGCGTTCTCGGCGTGATCGGCGACGCGCGACAATTGTTTTGAGATTGTTAAAGGTTCTTCAAGTAAATATTGGAAGGGGGCGCGAAAGGCTGGCTGGCACGGATAATGGACATGTGTCGATGAGGTGTCCCGATGCGCGTCAATTCGCAAAACCAGCCCACCCCCACGCCGCCCGTCGCGGCGCAGCCCGTCCCCCGGCCCTCAGCGCCGGCTGAACGGCCCACGATGGCGCCGGACACGGCGGCGCTCAGTGCCTCCACGACAGCGAAGGCGCCGCCGAGAAACGTCCTCGACGGCCCTGAGCGCTTGCCCGCCGACGTGGCGGCTGGCGTGGCTGGGGCCGCCGACGGCGCTCGCTCCCTCAGGCCCGCCGCCGAGGGCGTTCGGCTGGCCGCGCAAGGCGGCAAGCTTGCGCGCCTCGGGACGGTTGGGCGGGCCCTGGGCACCCTGGCAGAGCGGGCCCTGGTGCTGGGCGCTCGCGTGACCCAGGCCGCTCCCAGCCTGGCCAGGGTCGGCACCGGCTTGGCCCGGTTTGCACCTGCCGCCGGCCTCGTCGTTTCCGCCCTGGACGTCGGCAAGGCCGTGCTCGAGCAGGACCCCGCCAAGAAGACCCGGGCCACGGGCATGGCCGTGCTGAGCGTCGCCAGTGGCGTGGCTGGCGTGGTGGGGGCCGTGGCGGTGGGCGTCGCAGCGGCCCCCGCAGTTGCTGCGGTCGCCGCGGTGGTGGGCGTTGGTGCGGCAGTGGCCGCCATCTCGGACGAGTTCGTCCTGAACGGCAGGATCTCCAGGCCCATTGGCGAGGCCTGGAACTGGCTGACGGGCAAAGGCTAGGCTCTGATCCCGCAGGAGCCTCGCGGGTGCAGGACTTGTTCAGCCTTCGCCGAACGGCGCGCCCGCTCGCAGCCAGGCCAGGACCGTTCTGACGGGCGCCGCCGTCGGGCCCTTGATGCGGTGGCCGCGCGCGGCGTTGGACCAGCCCACCCCGGCGATGTCGAAGTGCGCCCACGGCTTGCCGGCCGCGAAGGGCTTCAGGAAGGCCGCCGCCGTGATGGCGCTGGCGTCCCGGCCGGGGTAGTTCAGCATGTCGGCCAGGTCCGACCGCAGCGCCTCGTCGAAGCGGTTGTGATGTGCAGGGCCGAGCGGCAGTTCCCAGAGCTTCTCACCGGAGCGCTCGGACGCCTTGCACAGGGCCGCCACCAAGCCGGGATCGGTGCCCATCACGCCGGCGTACTCCCGGCCGAGCGCGATGCCGATCGCGCCTGTCAGTGTGGCCATGTCAACGATGGCGCGGGCCCCGAGATCTCGGGCGGCGAAGGCGATCGCGTCGGCGAGGATCACGCGCCCCTCGGCGTCGGTGTCGTTGATTTCGATCGTGAGGCCGCCGTAGGTCGTGACAATTTCGTTCGGCACGAGGGCGTGGGCGCTTGGCATGTTCTCGACGGCCGGCACCACCGCCGTGACGTTGAGGGGCAACCCGAGCTGCGCGGCCGCGAACACGATGGCGAGGGCCGCTGCCCCGCCCGCCATGTCGTACTTCATCCGCTCCATCCCCTGCGACGGCTTGATGCCGATGCCGCCGCTGTCGAAGGTCACGCCCTTGCCCACGATGGCGATGGGCGCCTCGTCGGGGGCTCCCCCCCGGTGGTGCACCACCATCAGGCGCGGCGGCCGCTCGCTGCCCCGGGCGATCGCCGTGATGGCCGCGAAGCCCCGCTGTTGGAGGGCGTGCTCGTCGAGGATTTCGACGGAGAGCCCCAGCCTTTCGGCCTCGCTGCGGGTCTCATCGGCCCACCGGGCCGGCGTGAGGTCGTTGCCGGGTCGCACGATCCAGGTGCGGGCGACGTCGATGCAGGCCACCAGCTTGCCGGCCCGCCCGAAGGCCGCATCCACGAGGGCGGCGTGCTCGTCGGGCGCGAGCGGGACGACGGTCTCCAGCCCGGGGGCTGGGTCCTGGGCTGCCTTCTGGCCGCGTGAGTAGCGAAAGGTTGCGAGCCCTGCCCCCTCCGCGATGGCTTCCGCCAGCGCATCCCAGGAGGGCGCCTCACCTGCCGCCCAACCCAGGGCCGCCGGGTCCGGCAGCAGCACGCCCGCCGACCGGTGGCCGAGTTCCTGCACGCAGCGAGCGGCCTCCCCGGCAGCAGCCCTGAACCCCTCCAGGTCCAGCCCACCCGCCTTCCCGAGGCTCGCCACAACGACCCTGCGCACGGGGCCCCCGGGCAGCCAGAACGGCAGCAGCGCGCTGGCCTCGCCCGCAAGGTCTCCGGCGGTCAGCACGGCTGCAAGTGTGCCCCCGCGGGCTGCGTCCCAGGCGGCAAGGGCCGGCTGGAGGGACGCGCCGGGGTGCACGAAGGCGACGAGGGCCTCGGCATCGAGTTGCTCGAGGGCAGTGGCAGGAGTGAAGCGCATCTGAGGGTCCTTACCAGCGGATCTGCTCGAAGTGGTTCGAGGGCACGTCCCAGGCCTGATTCAGCGTCAGCTCGCGGCGGGCGGGGTCGCCATAGACCCAGTCCAGCTTGGCGAGCACCTGCGCCATGGCGTGGGGCAGGCACTCTCGCTTTCCGCAGCGGGCGTCGTGCAGCATCGTGGCCAGGGTGGTGCGGCTGTTGGTGGCCACGAGGTTGCGCCAGTCTCGCCCGTCGATCACCCGGTTCCGATCGACGTCGAACCTCATCAGCCGCGCCTGAAGGTCCGCCGACATGGTGGGCTTGGCCCCGCTGCTCGGTTCGGGGGACCCCACCACGGCCACCAGCTTGGGCTGCACGTCGGCTTTCACCGGCACCGTCGCGTCCTGCACGACGTTGTCCCCTTGCCTGCCCGTCCCGACCGGCGACGCGCCAGAGTTCACGGGCACCGGGCCAGGCCCCGCGGCCGGCTTGACCGACGCCAGCGCGAGGCGGGCGCGGTGGTTCCGGATCTGCGTGCGGATCAGGGGGTGCTTGTAGAGGCCTGCCAGCTCAGCGGCGGTATAGCCGCGGCGGTCCTTGACATCAGGGCTGGCCCCCGCCATCAGCAACTCGTATATCACATCCCCGTGCCCCTGCTGTGCGGCCCACATCAGGGGGGTGTAGCCCTCGTTGTCCTGGGCATTCGCGTCAGCCCCCTTGCTGAGCAGCACCCGGGCGATCCTCAGCTGCCCGTCCTGGGCGCTCCAGTGCAAGGCCGTGTAACCATGCTTGTCACGAACGTTGACGGCGGCGCCGGCATTCAGCAACTGGCGCACCACGATCTCATACTTGTTCTGGGTGGCCCACATCAGGGCCGTGTAACCTTCCTTGTCTTGGGGGTCCAGCGCTGCTCCCAGGTGGATCAGGGTCGACACGGCGTTGACCTGGCCGTTCAGGGCCGCCCACATCAGCGGCGTGTAGCCTTCGGCATCGGCGCTGTTGAGGTTCTGGCCGCCCCCAGCGAGGACCTTGATGCGTTCCGAGTCACCCGCGGACGCGGCAATGCCCAGGTCCGTGGCGGCGGCGGCGGCGGCGGGACCGGCGGCAGCCGAGAGCAGCAGGGCGGCGGCGATCAGGGTGTGCAGGACTTTCATCGGCTTGCGGAACCTCGTCAGGCATCCCCCCCAGGATGCACCACTGGTATACCCGCGGCTTGGCTTGCCGATCCGACGCCTGAAGCTCGGGCGAGGGAATTCGATGAAATATTAACCAAAACTTAATCAAAACAGGCTGGCGGCACGCGAATTAAGTAAAGATTAACAACCTATAATAACGTTGTTAACCTTGAAGGAGAATTTTGAAGATGCGCCGCCTCCTCCCCTCCACCCTGATCGCCACGCTGGCCGCTGCCGCGGCTGGGTGCGCCACCGGCGCCCCAACCGTTGCCACGCTTTCGGCCACCCCGAGCGTTCGCACGGCCGCCGTGGCCCCTGCCGAGCCCTCTGCTCCTGCCGGGCCAGCGGCGCCCACCGTCACGTTGACCCCTGGCGCAGCCCCTGTGCCGCCGGGCGATGAGGCCGCCATCCCGGAGGCCCCTGCCTTTGATCTGACGGGCGAGCCGCGCCGCATGACGGCTGCTGGCGAGGCGGGCGCCCAGAGCTTGCTCGATCCCTGGCGGCCCTACGGTGTCGGCGTCGTCTCCAAGACGGGGACCAGCGTCACCCTTGCCTGGCGCACAGACCTGTCGGCGCGCGCCATCGTGTACTTCGGCAAGACCTTCGGGCTGAGCAGCCGGGGCTACGACGGCGTCTATCACGTTAACGACAAGGCCAAGACGCATCAGGTCACCATCACGGGCCTCTCGCGCTTCCGCTCGTACACCTTCGTGGTGGTGGGCTTGGGAGAGCTGACGATGCAATTCCCGTCTTACCCGGTGCAGGTTCGCACCCACCTGTTCTGAGGCCCGGCCCGGCCCCACGGGCCGGCCGGAGCCTGACCACCGTCAGCCCTGGACCAGCTGCGCCACGGCGCGAAGGAGACTCCCGTGAACCACCTCAACCAGCTCCTCAACGGCGGCAGCACCAACCCCGTCGTCAAGGCCTGAAGGCCAGGGCGCCCTCGATGCGGCGCCCCACCGCGCAGCCCTCCGCAGCCCCTGCGGGGGGCTGTGTTAGTTTGGGTTAATTTTTCCTGATCTTAACTTTTTGTTCCACAAGCCCACCCTTGGCCCACGCGACAAGTACAGCAACACCGTTCTCGTTCGCCAACCTGGAGGGCCTCCGACCGTGCAACTTAGCTTCAGCCGCCTGCTCAGCCTTGGCCTTGCCGCCGCGATGCTGGCCGGGTGTGGCGCCCTCACCCCCGCGGCGCGCCTGAGACAGGCCGATGGCCTGTCGGCTCGCAGCGTAGCTGGCCTGGAGGAGGGCTTCAACCTCATTTACGGCGCCGCCTTCGCCCGGGCTGATGCCAACGGCGACCTGAACGTCGACGAGTTCGAGGCCGGCCCATTCATCGACGTGCGCGACTTCCGGCAGGCCGACGACGATCGCAACGCCAGGCTGTCCGAGAAGGAGTTCCGGGCTTGGGCCACCCGCGGCTGGCTGTTCGGCCTCTTCGCCCAGGACCAGAAGACCTTTGTGCGTCAGCAGCGACGCACCCTGTTGGGCCACTTCCAGAAGCTGGACACCGACCGCAGCGGGCTGCTCGCCCCTGCCGAACTGGCGGATGCCGCGCTGCTGGCCGCCAGGATCAGGCTCGACCTCAAAGGCATCAAGACGGCCGTTCAGGTCGATTCAATCGATGAACTCGACCTGAAGCAGGCCGACAAGACTGGCGATGGCCAGCTCAGTCAGGGCGAGTTCGAGGATTTCATCCTTTCCGCCTGGGCACGGCGTATCAACCCGCCCCGTCAGCCCGCGGCCAACTGATCCCGGCTTCCCCGACCAGCCCACCGGAGTCTCCCTCCGGTGGGCTGGCTCGCGTCGGGGTGCAGCCCCGAGGAAAGGCTTCCCGTGACGACCTCGCAACGTGTCGCCCAGCGCGTTCAGTGTTTTTATGAGTCGGTCATCCGTGAGATGACGCGCCAGTGCAACCGCGTGGGCGGCGTGAACTTGGCGCAGGGCTTCCCCGATTTTCCGGCGCCGGAGGCGCTGAAGGAGGCCGCCTGCCGGGCGGTAATGGCCGACGTCAACCAGTACGCGATCACCTGGGGCGCCCCGGGGCTGCGCGCCGCGATCGCGGCGAAGGCCGCCCGGTTCAACGGCCTGCCCTGGGTCGAGGCCGATCGGCACGTCACGGTGACGTGCGGTGCCACCGAGGCGATGATGGCGACCATGCTGTCCATCGTGGACCCCGGGGACGAGGTCATCGTCTTCGAGCCCTTTTACGAGAACTATGGGCCGGATGCAGTGATGGCGCAGGCCGTGCTTCGGACGGTGCCGCTCGTGGGGCGCACCTTCGAGATCGACCTCGAACGCCTTCGGGAAGCCTTCGGCCCGCGCACCCGCGCGATCGTCGTGAACACCCCCCACAACCCCACGGGCAAGGTCTTCAGCCGCCCGGAGCTCGAGGCCATCGCCGCCCTGTGCCAGGAGTTCGACGCCTTGGCGATCACCGACGAGATCTACGAGCATATGGTCTACGAGGGGGAGCACCTCTCCATCGCCGCACTCCCCGGGATGGCGGAGCGGACCATCACGATCAGCGGCCTGTCGAAGACCTTCGCCGTGACGGGGTGGCGGCTGGGCTACGTCATCGCGCCGGAAGCCCTCACGCAGGCCATCCGGCGGGCCCATGACTTCCTGACCGTCGGGGCCCCTGCGCCCCTGCAGGAGGCGGCGATCACGGCCCTGGCCTTCGGCCCCGACTATTACGAGGCGCTGCTGGCGAGCTATCGCGCCAAGCGAGACCAGATGCACGCCATCCTCTCGGAGGTCGGCCTCGGACCCGTGCTGCCCCAGGGGGCCTATTACATGATGGCCGACATCCGCCACACCGGGCTCGATGACCGGGCCTTCGCCCGCTTCCTCGTCGAGGAGGTCGGCGTGGCCATCGTGCCCGGTACGAGCTTCTGGTCCGACACGGCGGCCGGGTCGGCGTGGGTCCGCTTTGCCTTTCCCAAGCGGCCGGAGACCCTCAACGCCGCGCGGGAGAGGCTCCTGACGCTCTCCGCCAGGCTCGAGGCTCGGCGATGACGGTCGCGGCGGTCCCGGCGCAGCGGCGGCGTGCCACCTTCGCCGCAGCCGTCGGTAGCGCGATCGAGTGGTACGACTTCTTTCTGTTCGGTGCGGCAGCTGCCCTGGTGTTCCCGGCGCTGTTCTTCCCTGAGCAGTCGCGCCATACGGCCCTGCTGCTGGCTTTCTCCACCTACTTCGTCGGCTTCCTGGCCCGGCCCATCGGCGCGGCGCTGTTCGGCCACCTGGGCGATCGGCGCGGCCGCAAGCACACCCTGGTCATCACCCTGGTGATGATGGGCGTGTCGACCTTCGCCATCGGGTTGCTGCCGGTTCACGCCGCTGTCGGCCCCTGGGGGGGCCTCGCGCTGGTTGCACTGCGGCTGCTGCAGGGCGTGGGGGTTGGCGGAGAGTGGGGGGGCGCCGTGCTGCTGGCCTTCGAGTGGGCGGCCCCGCGCGGGCGCGGCCTGGCTGCCAGCTGGCCTCAGGTGGGGGTTGCAGCGGGGTTGGTGCTGGCGAACGCCGCCCTGGCGTTCGCCTCCTGGCTCTCGGGGCCGGGCTTCCTGACCTGGGGCTGGCGCCTGCCGTTCCTCCTCAGCGCCGTCCTCGTCGCGGTGGGTCTCTGGGTGCGGCTCAACGTCGAGGAAACGCCAGCCTTTGCCCCGGCGAAGCCTGGAGACGCCTCGCTGAGTCCCGTGCGCCTCGTGCTGCGGCACCAGTGGCAGGATGTGGTGCTGACGGCGCTGGCCCGCACGGGCCAGCAGGCCCCGTTCTACATCTTCACGGCGTGGATCCTGTCCTTTGGCACGCTTGAGCTCGGCTTGCCCCGCGAGCAGGTGCTGCGCTGGGTCATGGTGGGCTCGCTGGCCATGATGGTGAGCGTTCCGTGCTGGGCCTGGGTGTCGGACAGGTGGGGGCGCCAGGCCACGGTCATGGCGGGTGCCCTGGCGATGATCCCCTTCGCCTTCGGCTACGTGATGCTGCTCGAGACGCGAGACCCCTTCTGGATGATGGTCGCCGTCGTCGTGGCCCTTCCCGTGCACGACATCCAGTACGGGCCTCAGGCCGCTTACATCGCCGAGCGATTCCCGCCCGCCTGGCGCTACAGCGGGGCCTCGCTGGGCTACCAGCTGGCGTCGATCGTGTCGGGTGGGCCCGCGCCGCTGCTGGCCGTGTGGCTGCAGCAGCGCGGGCACGGGCCCTGGGCGATCGCCGCGATGATGGCCGCCTCAGCCCTGATCGGGCTGGCCGCGATGGTGGGGCTCTGGTGGCGCGATCGCCGTGGCCCGTCGTGGGCCGAGGCGCGATAGGCCTGCTAACATGTCGCCGCCGGCGGCGAAGGGCCGCCCGGACTCCCAGAGGCGCAAGGCGCAGGAGGGTTCTGACGTGGGGACGGGGTTGCGGGTGACGCTGTTCGGGCTCGGCCCGATCGGGGCGGCGGTGGGGCGCCTGATCGCCGAGAAGGACAACGCGGTGATCGTGGCCGCGATCGACGCGGACCCGGCGAAGGCCGGTCGCGATGTCGGGGAGCTGCTCGGCCTCGACCGGACGCTCGGCGTGGCGGTGGTGCCAGACGCTGCCGCGGGCCTTGCCGTGGCGGCAGACATCGTCGTCCACTGCACGGGCAGCTACCTGACGTCGGTCAAGGAGCAGCTGATCGCCTGCCTGTCGTCGGGTCACAACGTGGTCTCCACCTGCGAGGAGCTGGCCTACCCCCTGCGCAAGCACCCTGAGATCTCGCAGGAGCTGGACGAGGTGGCCCGCGGGCACGGCGTCACGCTGCACGCCACGGGGGTCAACCCGGGCTTCGTGATGGACAAGCTGGTCCTGACCATGTCCTCGGTCTGTCAGCGGGTGGAGGGCGCGGTCATCACGCGCGTGGTGGATGCCGGGCGCCGCCGGCTGCCCCTGCAGAAGAAGGTCGGGGCCGGCATGACGGAGGAGACCTTCCGGGCCGAGGTGGCGGCAGGGCGCATCAAGCACCACGGCCTCCCCGAGTCTGCCGCTCTGATCGCGGACGGCTGGGGCCTGCCAGTCGACAGCATCTCCGAGGTGATCGAGCCGGTGATGGCGACGGGTCGGGTCGAGACGGAGTACCTGGTGGTGGAGCCCGGCCAGGTGGCGGGCGTCCGGCAGGTCTGCGTCGCCACCAACGGGGGCGCCGAGGTGCTCCGCCTGGTGCTGGAGATGTACGTGGGGGCACCTGATCCCGCAGACGTCATCGAGCTGCGCGGCACGCCGGCGCTGACGCTCAAGGTGCCGGGCGGCACCCACGGCGACCTGGCGACCGCCGCGGCCGTGGTCAACGCTGTGCCGCTCGTGGTGTCGGCCCTGCCCGGCCTGCGGACCGTCGCCGACCTACCCGTGCGGTACAGCGCCAGCTACCCGGCCGTCAGCGGGGCCTAGGCCCCGTCCGGCAGGCGTGGTGGCCCCGGGCGCGTCGCGCGACGCGCCCCGTCGGCCTTGTGGATTTGCGGGCTTGGCCGGATAATGAGGCTTCTGTCCGCCAGCCCGAGCCGCTTCGAGGTGCGGCGGTGGGCGAGAGGCGAGGTGTTGAACGGTGCTGACTAGCGCGCCCGTGCGTGGGGCCCTGGGGGATTGGGTGGCTGGCGATCGCCCGCTGGCGACGGAGCCTGAGGCCGTGGTTGGCGCGGTTCGGCTGCTTCGTGAGCCGCTCGCGCTCGTCGAGGTCGATGGCCGCGCGGGCGTTGGTGTCGGGGGCCAGCTGCGCCCCTCGGGGGGGGCTGAGCCAGGCGCGCGCCCTGCGTTCGGTTGGGTGCCGGCCCTCCGGCCCGAGCACCTGGGCGATCCCGCGTTTCTCGCCGCCCACGGCCTTCGCTTCCCTTACGTGGCGGGCGCGATGGCCAACGGCATCGGCTCTGAGGCCATCGTCGAGGCGATGGGTCGGGCGGGGATGCTCGGGTTCTTCGGCGCCGGCGGCCTGCCGCTGCCTCGCGTCGAGGCCGCCATCGACCGCGTTCAGGCGGCCCTGGGCGACGCCCCCTACGGCTTCAACCTGTTGCACGCCCCGAACGAGCCCGACCACGAGCGGGACACGGTGGAGCTCTACCTGCGGCGCGGCGTGCGGCTGGTAGAGGCGGCTGCCTACCTCGACCTCACGCTGCCGCTGGTGCGCTACCGCACCGCTGGGATCCACCTCGGGCCCGACGGCCGCCCGGTGCCGCGTCAGCGGGTGATGGCCAAGGTCTCCCGCGTCGAAGTGGCGGCCAAGTTCCTGGCCCCACCGCCCGACGCCATGCTGCGCAAGCTCGTCGAGGCGGGGCAGCTGACCGAGGAGCAGGCTGCCTGGGCGCGCCTCATCCCGATGGCGGACGATCTCACTGCCGAGGCGGACTCCGGCGGGCACACGGACAACAGACCCGCCATCACCCTGCTTCCGACGATGATCGCGCTGCGCGATCAGCTGCAGGCTCAGCACGGCTTCGCGCAGCCTCCGCGCGTGGGCCTCGCGGGTGGCGTGGCGACCCCGCAGGCGGTGGCGGCAGCCTTCTCGCTCGGCGCGGCCTACGTGGTCACGGGCTCCATCAACCAGGCCTGTGTCGAGTCGGGAAGCTCTGACGTGGTGCGAGAGATGCTCGCGCAGGCCGGCCAAGCGGACGTTGCCATGGCCCCTGCCGGCGACATGTTCGAGATGGGCGTCAAGGTCCAGGTGCTCAAGCGGGGCACGATGTTCCCGATGCGCGCGAGCCGGCTGTACGAGCTTTACCGGGCTCACGACAGCCTGGAGGCGTTGCCCGACGACGTGCGTCGCGCCCTTGAAAAGGATTACTTCAGGAAGCCCCTCGGGGCCATCTGGGACGAGACCAAGCAGTTTTTCCAGACCCGCGATCCCGCCCAGGTAGAGCGCGCCGAGCGGGACCCTCGCCACAAGCTGGCCCTGGTGTTTCGCTGGTACCTCGGTCACGCGTCCCGCTGGGCCAACGCCGGGGAGCCCACGCGCAAGCTCGACTACCAGGTCTGGTGTGGTCCCGCCATGGGAGCCTTCAACGCCTGGACGGCCGGCACCCACCTCGCGGCGCCTGCCGCCCGGCGGGTTGTGCCCGTGGCCCTGAACCTCCTCGCTGGGGCCTGTGCCCTGCGCCGCCTTGAGGCTGCCCGGGTCCAGGCTGCCGGGGCCGGGTTGTCCCTCGCGACCGCTGCCGACGTGGCCTCTGTGCTGAACGAGGCGGAGGTCGCCTCGGCGCTGGCTTGATTCGGAAGAGACGAAGGAATGACCGCCACCAACGCCCAGATCCTGCCGGACGCCACGGCCACGCCCATCGCCATCGTCGGAATGGCGTGCCTGTTTCCTGGCGCCGGAGACGCCGGACTGTACTGGGCGAACATCAAGCGGGGCGTCGACGGCATCGGCCCCGTGCCGGCGAGCCACTGGTCGATCGCGGACTACCACGATCCGGACCCGAGCCGGCCGGACCACACCTACGCCCAGCGGGGTGGGTTCCTGGACCCGGTCCCCTTCGACCCTACCACCTACGGGCTGGCGCCCAACACGCTGGAGGCCACGGATCCCGCCCAGGTGCTGGGGCTGGTGGTCGCCTCCGAGGCCCTCCGCCACGCGGGCTACGGGCCTGAGCGGCCTTTCGATCGCGCCCGGGTGAGCGTGGTGCTCGGGGTCACGGGCACGCTGCAGCTGGTCGTTCCGCTCGGGGCCAGGCTCGGGCACCCCCACTGGCGGCGCGCGCTCGCCGACGCGGGCGTCCCGGCGGAGCAGGCGGCCGACGTCATCGAGCGTATCCAGGCCGCCTATGTCCCCTGGCAGGAAGCCTCCTTCCCCGGTCTGCTCGGCAACGTCGTGGCAGGGCGGATCGCCAACCGGCTCGATCTTGGGGGCACGAACTGCGTCGTCGACGCCGCCTGTGCCTCGTCGCTGTCCGCCATCCACCTCGCATCGCTGGAGCTGGCGTCCGGACGGGCCTCGATGGTGCTGACGGGCGGGGTTGACGCCTTCAACGACATCTTCATGTACATGTGCTTCTCCAAGACCCCGGCGCTCTCGCCCAAGGGCGACGCCCGGCCATTCGACGCCAATGGCGACGGCACGATCCTCGGGGAAGGCGTCGGGATGGTGGTGCTCAAGCGCCTCGCCGACGCCGAGCGCGACGGCGACCACATCTATGCCGTCCTCAAGGGCGTGGGGTCGGCCAGCGACGGGCGGGGCAAGGCCATCTACGCGCCCGATGCCGACGGCCAGCGCCGGGCGCTCGATGCGGCCTACATGGCCGCGGGCATCGCCCCGTCCACCGTGGAACTGGTCGAGGGCCACGGCACGGGCACGCGCGTGGGTGACGCGATCGAGGTGACGGGCCTGCGCAAGGTCTATGGGGAGGCTCCTGCTGGCGGCGCCTGGTGTGCCCTCGGGTCCGTGAAGAGCCAGATCGGCCACACCAAGGCTGCGGCGGGCGCAGCGGGCCTCATCAAGGCTGCGCTGGCGCTGCACCACAAGGTGCTGCCGCCCACCATCAAGGTCGCCCAGCCGCTGCAGGCGCTGCAGGAGCCAGGCTCGCCCTTCTACCTCGCCCGCGAGCCGCGGCCCTGGCTCTCGCGGCAGGGGCACCCCAGGCGCGCGGCCGTCAGCTCCTTCGGCTTCGGCGGCAGCAACTTCCATGCCGTTCTCGAGGAGCACCAGCCTCGGCGCCTGGCTGCCGACTGGGACGGCCGGATCGAGCTGGTCGCCATCTCCGGAGAGGCGCCTGCCGCGATCGCCGCCCAGCTGCAGCGTTACCTCGACGCTGCGGATTGGGACGCCGTTCGCGTGGCAGCCACGGACGACAGGGCGGCCTTCCAGGTCGGGGCGGCCTACCGGCTGCTGTTCGTCCTGGAACGCGGCGTCACAGACGTCTCGGCGCACGTCGGGTCGCTTCTCGCCAAGGTCTCGGCGGGCGCGCCCTTCGAGCTGCCAGACGGCACCTGCTTCGGGGTCGGGGGGCCCATCGGCACGTTGGGCCTGGTGTTCCCGGGTCAAGGGGCGCAGTATCCGGGCATGGGGAGGGGCTGGGCCTGCGCTTTCCCGGGCTCGCTCGAGGCCCTGGAAGCGGCGGAGGTCGCCTTCGCCGGGGGGCCCGGGCGGGAGCGTCCCCACGGGCAGCGGCTGGTCGACAGGGTTTATCCGCCGACGGCCTACGACGCTGCGGTCGAGGCTGCTCAGGCCGATGCGCTGCGGGCCACCGACGTCGCCCAGCCGGCCATCGGCGCCGTGAGTGCCGGGATGTGGACCCAGCTTGCGGCCTGGGGCGTCCGTCCCGCCGCCGCCGCAGGCCACAGCTTCGGCGAGCTCACGGCCCTGTGGGCGTCTGGCCGCATCACGCAGGCCGACTTCATGGCGCTGGCCGTGCTGCGAGGCCGGCTGATGGCTGCGGGAGGCGGCGATCGCGGCGCGATGATCGCGGTCTCTGCCCCGGTGGACGAGGTGCGGGCGTTCCTGGCTTCGGGCCCGGCCGGCCTGGTCATCGCCAACCTCAACACGCCGACCCAGGTGGTCCTGGCCGGGCCCACGACGGCCATCGAGGCCGCCGAGGCGCAGCTTCGGGCTGCCGGCCTGCGCTTCGTGCGGCTCGCCGTCGGCGCGGCGTTCCACAGCCCGCTCGTGGCTGAGGCGCAGGGCGCCCTCGCCGAGGCGCTCGGCCGCCTGGAGCTGCGCGCAGGCGCGTTCCCCGTGTACGCCAACACCACCGGCCAGCCCTACCCCGCCGAGGGGGGGGAGGCCAGGGCCCTCCTGGCCGCCCAGCTTGCCAAGCCGGTGGATTGGGTGGGGGAGATCGAGGCCATGTACGCGGCCGGTGTCCGCACCTTCCTCGAGGTGGGACCAGGGTCGCGACTCGGGGGAATGATCCGCGCCATCCTGGGGTCGCGGCCGCACGCCGTGGTGGCGGTCGATGCCTCCGGCGGCAAACGCGAAGCCTTGCTGGACCTGGCCCGGGCGCTCGCCGTGCTGGCTGCCCGTGGGCACCACGTCGATCTCGGTCCCTGGCAGGGAGGGGCCGAGGCCGTCGAGGCGTTGCGCGCCCGCAAGCGTCCCCGCATGTCAGTCAAGGTCAGCGGTGCCCTGTACCGCACCTCCCCTGCCGCCCCCCGGCCCGCTCGCGCTGTGGCGACGGGCGCCCCCAGGACGGAGCCCTCCCCCATGCCGACCAACCCGCCCGCGCCCAGCGATCGCCCTGTCGATCCCGCCAGCCTCGCCTCCGTCGTGTCGGCGGCTCAGGCGACCCTGGCCGCCTGGCAGGCCTCTCAGGCCGAGGCTGCCAGGCAGCACGCCGCCTTCCTCGACGGCCAGCGGGCCGCCCAGGAGGCCGTGCGGCAGCTGATGGCGCAGCAGCGGGCCTTGCTGGAGAGCTTGTCGGGGCTTCCCGCGTCGGCGTCCTTGGCCCCTGGTGCTTCCGCCCCGGATGATGGCGCGGTCCCCCAGCCGGCCGCACGCAACGCGGCCGCGATGGCGCGCCAAGCGCTCCGCGCCGGCCGCGGTCGGGTCAAGGGGGCCTCCGAAGCCGCGCCCGCCGGTTCCCCCGTTCCTGCGGCCCCACCGGCCGCCTTCGCGCAGGCCCCGGTCCATGTCCCGCCGGCCATCTCCGTGCAGCCCCCGGCTTACGCCCCGCCGGTCACGCCACCGCCGCCGCCGGCCCCCCTCGTGGCCGCCGCCCAGCCCCCGGCCTACACCCCGCCAGCGGTGTCCGGCCACGCCTCGGTGCCGACGGCGCCGCTGCCCGCGGTCCCGGCCGCACAGGTCAACGGCGCCGGGCTGGCCGAGGCCCTGCTCGCCGTGGTGGCCGAGAAGACCGGCTACCCGACCGAGACCCTCGAGCTGGATATGGCGCTGGAAGGGGACCTGGGTATCGACTCGATCAAGCGGGTCGAGATCCTCTCGGCGCTCGCCGAGCGTGCCCCCGGGGTGGCCCCGCTCGGCCCGGAGCAGGCGGGGGCGCTGCTGACGCTGCGCGATGTTGTTGAGGCGCTTGGCGGGGCCGTGGCGGTGACGTCCCCGTCCCCCAGCCTGGCGGCGGTAACCCCAGTGCCCGTCGCGGCTGTTGGCCCCGACGAGGCCCCGTCCCTCGTCGCGTCCCAGCCTGCGGCTCCAACTGTCCCGGCGCCTTCCGCCGGGGCCGATCTCGTGGCGGCCCTGGTGGGCGTGGTGGCTGACAAGACTGGCTACCCGCCGGAAACCCTGGAGCTCGACATGGCGCTGGAGGGCGACCTTGGCATCGACTCCATCAAGCGCGTCGAGATCCTCTCTGCGCTGTCCGAGCGCCTGCCTGGCGTGGCCCCCCTCGGTCCCGAGCAGGCGGGCGCCCTCGTGACGCTGCGGGACGTTGTCGCCGCGCTTGGCGGCGGGGTGGCCGCCTCGACCGGGCAGCCTGCCGCGCTGGCCCTCCCGGCGCAGCCCCCTGCAGCTGCCGCCTCGGCGCTCGGGTCGCAGCCTGCCGTTGCGGTCCTCTCGGCTCCCTCGGCGCAGCCGGCGGTGGTGGCTGTCCCGGCGCCTGGGGCGCCGCCGGAGGCCGCAGCCGTCGCGGCGCCCGACGTGGGGGCTGCCCTGGTGGCCGTGGTGGCCGAGAAGACGGGCTACCCGCCCGAGACCCTCGAGCTCGACATGGCGCTCGAGGGGGATCTCGGCATCGACTCCATCAAGCGCGTCGAGATCCTCTCTGCGCTGTCCGAGCGGCTGCCCGGGGTGGCCCCCCTGGGCCCGGAGCAGGCGGGGGCCCTGGTGACGTTGCGCGACGTCGTGGCTGCCATTGGCGGGGGAAGCTCGCCCGCCTCCGACAGCGGTCCAGCCGCTGCGGTGGCCCCGCCCGAGGCGGCCGCCCCGACGCCTCCCCCCTCGGCGCTCGAGGCCCTCTGGGCTCGGGCTGGTTCGGCGGCAGATCCGGCCCTGGCGCTCGACCTCGTCGTGGAGGTGCCCACGCCGGAGGTCCTGGCGGCACCCGACCGTTTGGCCTACGCCAAGGTCCGGGAGGGCCTGGACCTGTGGATCGCGTGCAGGCCCGGCGATGCCATGGCCATCGTGCTCGCAGAGCTGTTCCAGTCTGCCGGGCTGGCTGCGGTCCCCGTCGAGTTGCGCGGGGATGAGCTGCCCGCCGTGCCTGACCGCCTCGGCGGCCTGATCCTGCTGGGCCCTGACGGCGAGGGGCCGCTGTGGTCCGACGCCGACGAGGCCTACTTGCGGTCCGCTTTCCTGCTGACGGCTCGTTGCGGGCGCGCCTTACAGGCCGCTGGCGCGGCCGGAGGGGCCTGGTTCGCCACGGTTGGACGGATGGACGGTGCCTTCGGGCTGTCAGACCCCGCCGGCGCCTTCAGCCCTGCGGCGGGTGGCCTGGCGGGGCTTGCCAAGACGGCTGGCCATGAGTGGCCCGGCGTCACGTGCCAGGCCTTGGACGTGCACCACACCTGGGCAGACGCCCGTGCCGCGGAGGCCATCGTCGAGGAGGTCTTCATCGATGGCCCGGCGGAGATCGGGCTCGGGCCCCTCGGGCGGGTGGGCATCTTTTCCCGGCCGGCGGGCCCTGCCGGGGCTGGCGCGGCTCCCTGCCGCCCCGGCGAGCTCGTCGTGCTGACGGGGGGCGCCCGCGGCGTGACGGCAGAGGTGGCGGTCGCCCTGGCGGCAGCCTATCGCCCCGTCATCGCCTTGCTCGGGCGCTCACCAGCGCCAGAGCAAGAACCTGCCTGGTTGGTCGGTGCCCTGGACGAGGCCGCCGTCAAGCGCGCGGTGGCCGCCAATGCGGAGGCGCCCATGGCGCCCCGGGAGCTCCAGGCCGCCTGGCTCGGCATCTCGGCCGCGCGCGAGATCCGTCGGACGTTGGAACGCCTCGCGGCGCTGGGCGTGCAGGCCGTCTACCGGGCGGTAGACGTGCGCGACGCGGGAGCAGTCAGTGCGTGCCTCTCGGAACTGCGGGCCGCGCACGGCCCCGTGCGGCTCTTGGTGCACGGGGCGGGCGTCCTCGCTGACAAGTACCTCGTCGACAAGACGCCGGCGGCCTTCGATGCCGTGTTCGACACCAAGGTGAAGGGGCTGCGGGCGCTGCTCGCCGGGCTGGACCCCGGGGAGTCCCCGGCGATCGTGCTCTTCTCCTCCATCACGGCGCGGGTGGGCCGCGTCGGTCAGGCCGACTATGCCCTGGCCAACGAGCTCCTCAACAAGGCAGCCCATCGCCTCGCCGGCTCCCGTCTCAGCACGCGGATCCTGTCCGTGGGCTGGGGGCCCTGGGACGGTGGCATGGTCACACCGGGCCTGCGGGGCCTCTTCCTGGCAGAAGGTGTTGGCCTTTTGCCGCTTGAGGCCGGGGCCGTATGGCTCGCGGCCGAACTCGGCCGCGATCGGCCGGGTGTTCAGGAACTCGTCGTCAGGGCCTCGGCCGCAGACGTGGAGCCCGACCCTCGGGCGGGCGCCGGCCTGGCCGAGGAGGAGGTCGGTGGGAGCGTCCCCGACGCGAACGTCGAGGCCACCGAGGCCGAGGAGGCCCCCGTCGCGGCGGGTGAGGATGCGGACGACGACTGGGACGACGAGGCGGCGCCAGCCGCTCCTGAGGCCCCGCCAGTGGTCGCCGAGCCCGGCCTCGAGACGGCAGCGCCAGACCCAGCCCCCCTCACCACCGTGCTGCGACGCGACATCGCACTTCGCACGCACCCCTTCCTGATTGATCACGTGCTGAGCGGCAAGGCGGTGCTCCCGGTCGTCGTGATGCTCGAATGGATGGCGCACGCCGCCCAGGCCACCCAGGGCGGGGCCACCTTCGCGGGGCTTGACGACTACACCCTGCTCAAGGGCGTGGTGCTCGAGACCGAGCCCTACGGCCTTCGCATCGATGTGGGGGCGCCGGAGGCCTCGGACGACGGCCTGTGGCGGCTGCCCGTGCAGGCGTTCGGTGACGGGCGCGACAGGCCGCTGGCGCACGCTGCCGTGGTCCTGTGCGAGGCAGGACTCCCTGAGCCTGCTGAGCACTGGTCCGCCGGCTGGAGCGGCGGGGTCGAGGCGTGGCCTTACTTCCGTGGCATCGACGAGGCTTACCGCAGCGTGCTGTTCCACGGCCCGCGCTTCCAAGGCCTGGTCAGCGTCGAGGCCCTCGGGCCCGAGGGGGTTCTCGGCCAGGTGCGGTCGTCCGCGCCTCCCGCTGCCTGGATGGCTGACCCCGTGCGAGAGAGCTGGCTGACGGAGCCGCTCGCCATCGACTGCGCCTTCCAGATGCTCATCCTCTGGAGCGTGGAGACGCTGGGAGCTCCCTGCCTTCCCTGTCGCATCGGCTCTTACCGCCAGTACGGGGCCTTCGGCGCTGGCCCCATTACGCTCGCCGTGCACGTCACGGCCAGGCGGGTCGGCACCTTGCTTGCCAACGTGGCCCTGCGCGATGCCGAGGGCCGTCTCGTGGCTGAGCTTCGCGGCGCGGAGTGCACCTTCAACGTCGGGCTGGTGGAGGCCTTCCGCCGCAACCAGCTGGCCGCGCACTCGGCGCCATGAGCCTGCCGTGGGTTCCGATCGCGATCGTCGGCGCGGGCGGGGTCTTTCCCGACGCCCCCGGGCTTGACGCGCTCTGGGCCAACGTCCTCGCCGGGCGCTCGGCTGCAGGCCCCGTGCCGCCGGGGCGCTGGATCTTGCCGCCCGACGAGATCGTCGACAGCACGCCGGGGGCCCCCGACCGTGTGGCGAGCAACCGGGCCTGCCTCATCCACGGGGCGCCGACCGCAGCGGGCCCCGTGCCCCCTGTCTTGGAGGGGCTAGACCCCCTGTACCTGCTCGGCTGGGAGGCCGCTCGCCAGGCCTGGCAGGGGGTGCGTGCCGCCGGCCTGGATCGTCGCCGCGTCGGGCTGGTGATGGGCAACATCGTCTTGCCGGACACCGCCGCCGCTGAGGATGCCGTGGCCCTTCTCGATGAGGCCGGCACCCTTCGCCCTGCCTCGTATCGCGGGGCAGGCCTGCCCGCAGGGCTCATTGCCCGCCTGCTCGGCTTCGGGCTGGGCGGCGTCGCGCTCGATGCCGCGTGTGCCTCGTCGCTCTATGCCATCAAGCTCGCCTGCGCCGAGCTCGCGGCGGGCCGGGCCGACGCCATGGTCGCAGGGGGGCTGTCGCGGCCTGACAGCCTGTACACCCAGATGGGCTTCTCCCAGCTGCGGGCGCTGTCACCTACGGGGCGGAGCGCCCCCTTCGACGCCGCTGGGGATGGCCTTGTGGTCGGGGAGGGCGCCGGGATGGTGGCCCTCAAGCGGCTGGCCGATGCGGAGCGCGATGGGGATTCCATCTGGGGCGTCATTCGCGGCATCGGCACCTCCAACGACCTGGAGGGGAGCCTGCTTGCGCCCCATTCCGAGGGGCAGCTGCGGGCGATGAGAGAGGCCTACAGGCTGGCCGGGTGGGTCCCGGGAGAGGTTGACCTCGTCGAGTGCCACGCCACGGGCACGCCGCGCGGGGACGCCGTCGAGGTGGCCAGCCTGCGGGCATTGCGCGAGGGGCACACGGCGCCTTGCGTCATCGGCTCCGTCAAGTCGAACCTGGGCCACCTGCTGACCGCGGCCGGCTCAGCTGGTCTCATCAAGGCCCTGCTAGCCCTGAGGTCCCGTGTGCTGCCTCCCACGGCCAACTTCCGCGCCGCGCCGGAGGGATGGGGCCTCGACGAGGCGGGCCTGCGGGTGTTGATGGCGCCGGAGCCCTGGCCGGAGCCGGACGGGCGGCCGCGTCGCGCCGCCGTGAGCGCCTTCGGGTTCGGCGGGATCAACGCCCACGTGCTGCTCGAAGAGCATGTGCCGGGTCGCTCCACGGGGCTCGGGGAACCGCTGCCGCGGCCCGAACGCGTCGCGATAGTGGGCCTTGGCGCCAGGTATGGGGCGCTCGCAGACGCTGACGCCTTCCGGGAGGCGACGCTGGCGGGTGACGACGCGGCGCGGGCGCCGCGGGTGGAGGCGGCCGATCGGGCGGGCTTCAGGGGCAGGCTCCTGCCGCAGGTGCAGGGCGCCTACATGCCCGCCGACGTACCGGTGCCGCTCGGGGCCTTCCGTGTCCCACCGCGCGAGTGGACCGACTGGTTGCCCCAACAGGCCTTGACCCTGCTGGCGTGTGACGAAGCCTTGCGGGACGTCAGCGATGCCTGGGCGGATCGCACCCGGCGCCACCCCCGGGCCGGCGCCTACGTGGGCATCACGCTCGACCCGCGCACGACGGACTGGCACCGGCGCTGGCGGCGCCTGGCCCGGCAAGAGGGTTCGACGGTGCCTCCGCTCACGGCCGAACGCACGCTCGGGGCGCTGGGCGGGATGGTAGCCAGCCGGCTGGCCCGAGAGTTCCGCTTCGGCGGCCCCACCCACACCGTGCAGGCTGAGGAGGCCGCGGCCATGCGGGCGCTGGAGGTCGGCGTCAGGGCCCTGCAGCGGGGTGAGGTCGATCTCGCCCTCGTCGCTGCCGTCGACCTGCCGGGCGACGGCCGCGTTCTCGTCGCGCGGTCGCGGGAGGGTTGCCCCCTGCCGACCGGGGAGGGGGCTGGCGCGGTGGTGCTCAAGCGCCTCTCGGACGCCGAGCGAGACGGGGACCGGATCTACGCCGTCATCGACGGGTTGGCCTCTTGCGGAGCCCTGGCGGCCGCGGCGTCCACCGAAGCGCCGGATGCCGCCACCATCTCCCAGGCCATCCAGGGCGCGTGGGGCGAGGCGGGGGCGGCGCCGCAGGGGGCCGGCCTGCTGGAGCTCGACGGGCTGGATGACGAGGCCGAACGGGAGGCCGTGGCCCGCGTCTGGGGTCAGGGGCCTGCGGTCACGGCGCTGGGGCGGGTGGCCCAGGCCGTGGGGCGGTCGGGCGCGGCCGGGGGCATGGCCAGCCTGCTGCGGGCCTGCCTCTCGCTGTACCACGAGATCCTCCCTGCCTGGAGCTTGCAGGAGGGGGACGAAGCGCCTGCCTCGTCGCTGCACCTGCCGCGCGTCTCCCAGTACTGGTTCCGGGACCGTGGCGCGGGCCCGCGTCGTGCCGGTGTCAACCTGCTCGGCCGGGATGGCACGGCCTGCCACGTGGTGCTTTCAGCGCCCGAAGCCCAGCCCAGCCGGGCCCGTGAGCGGGCGAGCCGCGAGCGCCATCGTCCCCTCGGGCGGCCCAGGCAAGGTCTCTTTGCGCTGGCCGCCCCCGATCGGGACGGCCTGGCGGCGCAGCTCGACGCCCTGCAGGCGACCGCTGTCGCGGCGCCCCAAGCCGGGGGCTCGGAGCTTGCCGAGCGCTGGTGGCGGTCCCAGGGCGTCGGCACCGGCGCGCTGGGGCTTGCGCTCGTGGCGCGCGACGGGGCCGAGGTGCTCGAGCGGATCCGGGAGGCGCGGCTGGCCCTCGCGGGTGAGCGCCAGCCCGGCAGCGACACCGCCAACCCCGGGGCCAGCGTCTTCCACAGCAGCCTGCCGCTGGGGCCCGGTCCCTTGGCGTTCGTGTATCCCGGCAGCGGCAACCACTTCGTGGGGATGGACGCAGAGCTCTGGGCGGCGTTCCCTTGGGTGCCGCGACGCCAGGACAGCGAGACGACCACGCTGCTGAGCCAGGTGCGCCCCCACCGGACCCTGCCCTGGCGCGGGGGGTGGCCGGAGGGCTGGCAGGCCGAGGCCGACGCCGCGCTGGCGGTGGACACGCGCACCACCTTGCTCACGCAGGTGGCCCATGGGGCTCTCATGACCGACCTCGTGAGCGCCTTTGGGGTCCGTCCCCAGGCCGTGCTCGGCCTCAGCCTGGGTGAGACGGCCGGGCTGGTCGCGACGCGCGCCTGGACGGACAGGGACGAGCTGACGCGGCGCATGGTGGCAAGCAAGCTTTTCACCGTCGAGCTCGGCGGGCGCTGTGCGGCAGCGGCGCGGGCCTGGGGGTTGTCCGCCGGGGTGCCCGCCGCGTGGCGAGTCGGGGCCGTCGATCGCTCGGCAGAGGCCGTGCGGGCCGCGCTGGAGGGCCTGCCGCGCGCTTACTTGCTGATTGTGACCGGACCGGCGGAGTGCGTGGTCGGGGGCGACCCGGGGGCGGTCGATGCGCTCGTGGGGCGGCTCGGCTGCAGCCTCGTCCCGCTGGAGGGCATCACCACGGTGCACTGCGAGGTCGCCACCCAGGTCCAGGCGTCCTACCGGGCGCTTCATGACCTCCCCACGTCGCCGCCTGCGGGCGTCGCGTTCTACAGCGGCCGCTGGGGGCACCGGTACGCCGTCGACCGGGACACGGCCGCCGACTCCATCCTGGCGCAGGCCCTGGGCACGGTGGATTACCCTGCCGTCGTGCGCGCGGCCTACGCGGACGGGGTGCGTCACTTCGTGGAGCTGGGGCCGCGCAACTCCTGCTCCCGGCTGATCCGCAACGTGCTGGGCGATGTTCCGCACCTGGCGCGGTCTGCCTGCCAGCGCGGGCCCGAGCCCATCGGCGTGGTGCTCAGGCTGCTGGCCCATCTGCACGCTGAACGCGTGCCCATCGACCTGGCGCCCCTGTACGGCCACGAGGTGCTTGCCCCGCGTGCCCGCGTGGCCTCGTCCCACGCCCGGGTGCCCCTCCACGCCCCCCTCTTCGCGGGGGGGGAGCCCGGCTCGGCCGTCCGGCTGCCGCTCCGTCGGGGCCGCAAGGTGGCCGCTCGCGAGGGGAACGAGGCGCCTGCCGTCGCGGCGGCAGCCGTGAGTGGCAGCGTCCTTCCGTCCAAGGCTGCCTCCCCCGCAGAGCCTGCCGGTGCCCCCGGCCAAGCCTTGGCACGAGCGCTGCCGTCGGCTGTCGTTCCCCGGCGGGGCGCGGCGGTGGCTTCCGTCAGGCCCGCGGACGGCGGCCCGGGACGAGAGGACCAGCCGCCCCCGGTGGCGGTCACGCCGCCCGCGGCGCAAGACCTCCTCGCGACCGGCTTGAGCGCCGTCGAGCTGGCGTGGGACAGGCTCCAGGCCGAGCAGGCCCGCGTGGCCCAGGAAGCCGAGGCGCTGGTGGCGTTGCTCGAGCGGCTGCTTGGCCCGGCCAATGGCGCCGCCCTGATGGGCGCGTCGACCGCTGCACCTGACCAGGTCTCTGGCAGTGCACCCGCGCCCGTTGCGTTGCCCGTGCCGTCCGCGGCGCCCGCGCCCGCTGCCGAGGCGGCGTCCGTCACCGAGGCCCCCGTCTTCCTCGACCGGGCAGGCTGCCTGGCCTATGCCAGGGGCGCCATCGGGCCCGTGCTGGGCCCCTACTTCGCCCCGATCGACGCCTTCCCGACCCGCGTGCGCCTGCCGGACGAGCCGCTGATGCTGGTGGACCGCATTCTGGCCGTCACCGGAGAGCGCGGCTCGCTGACGCACGGCACCATCGTCACCGAGCACGACGTCCGGGACGGGGCCTGGTACCTGGATGCGAACAAAATCCCGACTTGCATCGCGGTTGAGGCCGGCCAGGCGGATCTGTTCCTGTCGGGCTGGTTGGGCATCGACTTCAAGACCCGCGGGCTCGCCATGTACCGGCTGCTGGATGCCGTGGTGACCTTCCACGGCCCGCTGCCGGGACCCGGGGCGACCATCCACTACGACATCGCCATCGAGCGGTTCATGGAGCAAGGGGGCGTGACGCTCTTCTTCTTCCGCTTCGACGCCACTGTTGATGGGCAGCCGCTGCTGACGATGCGCGAGGGCTGCGCCGGCTTCTTCTCGCCGCAGCAACTCGAGGACGGTCGTGGCATCGTGTTCTCCACCCTGGAGCAGCGCCCGGTGCCGGGCCGGCTGCCACCTGGCTGGCAGCCGTTGCTTCCGACGGCCTCAGGGGGGCTCGACGACAGGCAGCTCGAGGCGCTGCGGGCCGGGGATCTCGCCGGGGCCTTCGGAGAGCCCTTCGATCGGCTGCCCTTCGCCCGGGCGGCCACCCTGCCCGGCGGCCTGATGCGCCTCGTGGACCGCGTGACGTGCATCGAGCCTGAGGGGGGACGGCACGGGATCGGCCTGATCCGCGCCGAGCACGACGTGGTGCCCGACGCCTGGTACCTGACGTGCCACTTTGTCGACGACCAGGTCATGCCCGGCACCCTGATGTACGAGTGCTGCATGCACACGCTCCGCATCGGCCTGATGCGCCTGGGCTGGGTTGGCCCCGAAGGTGCGGTGGCCTACGAGCCGCTGCCGGGAGCTCAGAGCCGCCTGAAGTGTCGTGGCCAGGTGCTGGCGAGCACCCGGGTCGTCACCTACGAGATCACGCTCAAGGAACTCGGGGCCGACGCGGAGGGCACGCCCTTCGCGATCGCCGATGCGCTCATGCTGGCCGATGGCAAGCCCATCGTGCTGATCGCCGACATGACGGTCCGCGCGACGGGCCTGCGCCTCCCGGCACTGGCGGCCATGTGGGAGGAGGCCCAGCGGCCGCGTGCCCTGCCCGTGCCGCCGGGCTGCCTGTATGGCCCGGAGCACATTCTGGCCTTTGCCGTGGGCCGTCCGTCACTGGCCTTTGGCGACCGCTACCGCGTGTTCGACGCGGAGCGCGTGATCGCCCGACTGCCGGGCCCCCCTTACATGTTCCTCGACCGCATCACCGCCGTGGAGGGCGAGCCGTGGGCCTGTCAGGCCGGCGCAGCCTGCGAGGCTGCCTACGATGTGCCACCGGATGCGTGGTATTTCTCGGACGAGGGCCAGCCCACGATGCCCTTCGCCGTGTTGCTGGAGGTGGCCCTGCAGCCGTGCGGCTGGCTGGCTGCCTACGTGGGCTCGGCGCTGACGTCTCCGATCGACCTCTCCTTCCGCAACCTGGGCGGTCAGGCCGTCCAGCACCGCGTCATCGGGCCGGACATCGGCACCTTGCTCACCCGGGCGTGCCTCACCGCCGTGTCACACGCAGCGGGGATGATCATTCAGGAGTTCACCTTCGACGTGACGGCCGGTGGGGCGCCCGTCTACACGGGCACCACGACCTTCGGATTTTTCACGAAGGCCGCGCTGGCTCAGCAGGTGGGGCTGCGCGGCGTCTCCCCCTGGGAGGTGGAAGCCGGGCCCGCCTTGGCGTTCCCCCGGGAGTTCGGGCCGATGCCGCTGGGCAAGCTTGCGCTGCTCTCTGATCTCGACGTCTGGCACAAGGAGGGGGGCCGCCACGGGCTGGGCCTGATGCGCGGCCGGAAGCGGGTGGACCCCGCGGACTGGTATTTCTCCGCCCACTTCTACCAGGACCCCGTCTGCCCGGGCTCGCTCGGCCTGGAGGGGCTGGTCCAGTTGCTCAAGGTGGAGGCCTGGCGGCGGTGGGGGGGCGAGGTGCCCGACCACCGGTTCGCCGCCATGGTGCCCGGCGCCGCGCACAGCTGGATGTACCGCGGGCAGATCATCCCGACCAGCGGCGAGGTGGTCGTCGAGGCCCATCTCAAGGCCATCGACGAGGTCAGTCGGACCCTGGTCGCGGACGGCTTGCTGCTGGTGGACGGGCGCCCCATCTACGGGATGACGGATTTTGCGGTGGGGCTCAGGCCGGAGGGGCCGACGTGAGATTTCAGCGGGTGCACCTGGCGGGGTGGGGACACGTGCTCGCGCCTCAGCGGGTCACGTCGAGCGAGCTCGAGCAGCGCCTCGCCCCCGTCTACGAGGCCCTGCGGGTGCCTCAAGGGCAGCTTGCCTACCTCACGGGCATCCACGAGCGCCGCTGGTGGGACCCGGGCACGCGGCTCGCACCCAAGGCTGCCGAGGCCGCCTCGCAGGCGCTGGGTCTGGCTGGCGTCCCGGCCTCGGCCCTCGGCGCCGTGGTGTACGGCAGTGTGTGCCGGGATGCCTACGAGCCCGCGACGGCCTGCGAGGTGGCGCATCTGCTCGGCGTCGCGGGAGCCGTCGAGGTGCTCGATGTGGCCAACGCCTGCCTCGGCATGCTTTCCGGGGTGCTGCACGTCGCGCGTCGCATCGAGCTCGGCGAGATCCGGGCGGGCGTCGTGGTGGGCTGCGAGTCTGCCCGGGAGATCAACGAGGCGATGATTGCCGAGATGCTGATCGAGCGTTCGATGGGCCACTTCGCGCGGTCGATGGCCACGCTGACGGGGGGCTCTGCCGCAGCCGCGCTGGTGCTGACGGACGGCTCGGTCGGGCGGCCGGGGCCTCGCCTCGTCGGCGGCGCGTTGCGGGCCGCTCCGGCGCACCACGCGCTCTGTCGCTGGGGCCCTGACCCGCGGGTGCCTGCCCGACAGCCGATGCTCATGGAGACGGATGCCGTCCCCGTCATGCGCGAGGGCGTGCCACTCGGCATCGCGACGTGGCACGACATGCTGCCCGTTTTGGGCTGGACGGCGCCGGATCGCACCATCAGCCACCAGGTGGGGCAGGCCAACCGCCAGGCCATCCTGCAGGCGATTGGCGTGGCGCCGGAGCAGGACTTCGTCACCTACGACGTCCTCGGCAACACGGGCAGCGTGGCTGTGCCTCTCACGGCCTCGATGGCTGCAGAGGCGGGCTTCCTGGCGGCGGGACAGCGGGTGGCGTGGCTCGGGATCGGCAGCGGGCTGAACTGCCTCATGCTCGGATGGGAGTGGTGAGATGGCCATTGACACGCAGCAGCTGCGAGAGCTTTACCCCTTCGAGGGGCGTTACCTGGACCTCGGGGGGTGCCGCATGCACTTCCTCGACGAGGGGCCCCGCGACGGGCTGCCCGTGGTGATGGTCCATGGCAACCCGAGCTGGTCGTTCCTGTTCCGAGACCTGGTCAAGGCCTGGCGGCCCCACGGGCGAGCCATCGTCCCGGATCACGTCGGCATGGGGCTCTCCGATAAGCCTGACGACGGGCGCTACCCCTACACGCTGCGCCGTCGGGTCGACGACCTCGAGGCCCTGCTCGACCACCTGGGGATGACGGGGCCTGTCTGCCTGGTGCTCCACGACTGGGGTGGCATGATCGGCATGGCGTGGGCAGCCCGCCACCCCGAGCGCGTGGCGCGGATCGTCGCGCTCAACACCGCGGCCTTCCGCCTGCCGGCCAGCAAGGCCTTCCCGTGGCCCCTGCGACTCGTGCGCGACACCCCCCTGGGGGCGGGCCTCGTCCGAGGGCTCAACGCCTTCGCGGAGGTCGCGAGCCGGGTCTGTGTCGTGCGGCCGCTGGCCCCTGAGGTCCGGGCGGCCTTCGTCGCGCCCTACGACACCTGGGCGCACCGGGTGGCTACGCTTCGCTTCGTGGAGGACATCCCGCTGGGGCCCGACGACCCCGCCTGGTCCACGGTGGTCGAGGTGGAGCAGGCCCTGCCGGGTCTTGCCCACGTGCCCGTGCTGCTCGGCTGGGGGGCCCGCGACTTCGTCTTCGACGACCACTTCCTGGCGGCCTGGCAGGCGCGCTTCCCTGAGGCCGTGACGTTCCGCCACGCCGACGCCGGCCACTACGTGCTGGAGGACGCGGGGGAGACGCTCATCCCCGAGATCGTGCGCTTCCTCGCGGCGGCGGAGGTCAGCCAGGCGGGGCTGCCTTCGTGAGGCTGCAGGACGCCTGCAACATCGCCTGGCGGCTGGATGCCTGGGCGGCCAGGCAGCCGGAGGCCCCCGCCGTCGTGCACCGCGGGGTGACGCTGACATACGGGGCCCTCGGGGCCCTGTGCGACCGCCACGCGCACCGACTGGCCGCGCTGGGCATCGGGCGCGGCACACGGGTCGCGCTGATGGTGCGGCCGGGCTTCGACTTCTTCGCCCTGACCTTCGCCCTGTTCAAGCTGGGGGCGGTGCCCGTGCTCATCGACCCGGGGATGGGCCTTGGCTATATGCGCCAGTGCCTCGCCGAGGCTGCGCCAGAGGCGTTCATCGGCGTACCCCTCGCGCACGCGGCCCGCGTGGCCGGCGGCTGGGCCCGGTCGTCGCTGCGCTGCCGGATTGTCGTCGGCGGTTGGTTCCCGGGAGCCCACCGGCTGGAGGGAGGCCCACCGGTTTCCAGCCCCTTCCCGCGGGCTGAGACGGGCCCGGACGACGTGGCCGCCGTGCTGTTCACCAGTGGCAGCACGGGGGTGCCCAAGGGGGCTGTCTACCTGCATCGCACCTTCGACGCGCAGGTCTCCTTCCTGGCCTCCCGCTTCGGGCTTGGCCCGGGCGGCATCGACCTGCCCACCTTCCCCCTCTTCGCGCTGTTCGACGCGGCCCTCGGGGCGACGGCGATCCTGCCCGAGATGGACTTCACGCGGCCCGGGCAGGTGGATCCGCGCGCCATCGTCGAGCCGATCCGGCGCCACGGCGTCACACAGATGTTCGGCTCGCCGGCCCTGCTGGACCGGGTGGGGCGCTGGGCCGAGGGACGCGACCTCTCGCTGCCGTCACTGCGGCTCGTCATCAGCGCCGGCGCTCCCGTGCCGCCTGCCGTGCTGCGCCGCTTCGGGGCGCTGCTGGCGCCCGAGGCCGCCATCTACACGCCCTATGGCGCCACGGAGGCCCTGCCGGTCGCGGCCATCACCGCCGCCGAGGTGCTGGGGGAGACGGCGGCGGCCTGGGCCCGGGGCGAGGGCACGTGCGTGGGGCGCCTAGTCGAGGGCATCGAGCTGGCCGTCATTCCCGTCTCGGACGACCCTATCCTCGCCTGGTCCGACGCCCTGCGGCTCGCCCCCGGGGCGGTCGGCGAGCTGGCGGTGCGCGGGCCCATCGTGAGCCCGCGCTACCACGGTCGGCCGGACCATGACGCCAGGGGCAAGATCCCGGACGGCCAAGGGGGCGTCTGGCACCGCATGGGGGACCTCGGCCGGCTCGATGCCCAGGGGCGGATCTGGTTCCTGGGCCGCAAGAGCCATCGCGTGCGCGCAGCTGCGGGGGACATGTACACCATCCCTTGCGAGGCCGTATACAACCAGCACCCCCTCGTGAAGCGCTCCGCCCTCGTGGGCGTGCCTGACCCCGCCCATCCCGGGACGCAGCGCCCCGTGCTCTGCGTGGAACTCGAGCCCGGGCAGCCGCGGGGCGGTTCCCCCGGCCTCGCCGCCGAGATCCTCGCCCTCGGGCAGGCCCACGACCACACGCGGGCCATCTCGATCCTGCTGTTTCACCCGCGCTTCCCCGTAGACATCAGGCACAACGCCAAGATCTTCCGCGAGCAGCTGGCTGGCTGGGCCCAGGAGCGCGTGCGGTGAAGGCCCTCGTCACCGGTGCCGGCGGGTTCATCGGCGGGGGCGTGGCCGACGCGCTGGTGCGTCAGGGCCACGCGGTGACGGCCTTCCAGCGCGGCGACTACCCCGCCCTGGCGGCCCTGGGTGTGCGCGTCGTCCGCGGCGACCTGGCGGATGCCGGGGCTGTCGCCAGGGCCGTCGAGGGCCACGACGTGGTGTTTCACGTGGCTGCGCTGGCGGGGGCCTGGGGCGCCTTTGCCGACTTTCATCGCGTGAACGTGCGCGGGACGGAGGCCGTCCTCGAGGCCTGCCGGCGGGCCGGCGTGCCCCGGTTGGTGTACACGAGCTCGCCTAGCGTGGTCTTCGACGGTGGCGACATGGCGGGCGTCGATGAAGCCGTGCCCTACCCCGCCCACCACGAGGCCCCTTACCCCGCCACCAAGGCCGAGGCCGAGCGCCTGGTGCTGGCCGCGAACGGGCCCACGCTCGCCACGGTGGCGCTGAGGCCGCACCTGGTGTGGGGGCCGCGTGACCCGCACTTCCTGCCCCGGCTCGTGGCACGGCGGCGGGCCGGCCGCCTGATGCGCATCGGCGATGGCCGCAACGTCGTCGACGGGACCTACATCGACAACGCCGTGGAGGCCCACCTGCTGGCGGCCGAGCGGCTGGCGCCGGGGGCTCCCTGCGCGGGGCGGGCCTTCTTCATCGCGAACGGCGAGCCGCTGCCGGCCTGGGACCTGATCGACGGCCTGCTGGCGGCCGCCGGCGAGCCGCCGGTGCCCGCGGCGGTGCCGGCCTGGCTCGCTTACGGCCTCGGGACGGCGCTGGAGGTCGCCTACCGCCTGGCCCCCCTGCCCGGGGAGCCGCCGATGACGCGGTGGGTGGCGCGAGAGCTCGCCACCACCCACTGGTTCGATCTGGCGGCGGCCCGCCGCGACCTCGGCTATGTCCCCGGCGTCTCCACGCAGGAGGGCCTCTCACGGCTGAGAGACTGGGTCTCGACCCACGGCGCCGGCGTCTGACCGCTAGCCTGGCAGGTTGGCGTCCATCATGTTGGCCCTGAACTCCGCCACGCCCATCGTCTCGCGCTGGCCCCAGGGGTTGGTGAAGTGCACGGTGTCGCCCTTGATGGCGTCGACCAGGATCTTGTGGCCTCCGCCCTCCCACATGACGCCGACGGGCACGGAGCGGCCGGCCGCCGTGGTGGCCCTGACCTTCTCGAAGGCCCAGCTTCGCGTCAGGCGGTTGACGAGGGGCACCGTGCGCCAGGCCTCACCCGTGAGGGCCTCCAGCACGCGGTCGGCCCCAAAGGTGCCAAGCCCGCCGGGCAGCACGGCCCATCGGCCGATGGCGTGGCGGTCCCGCCCGTTGTCGTAGCGCACGGGGCCGTTGCCGAGCTCCATCAGGGCCGGCTGGAGCAGGCGCACGGAGGGGGTGCGTCCCCCGTCGTCCTCGGCCTGCCAGTCCGGCGAACGCGTGAGGGTGGCGCCTCCCGCCGCCACGCTGGTGCCCTCTGGCCGCGCCAGGTCGGCCACGAGGCGCGCGTACTCCGCCGGGCTCTTGCGGGCCAGGACGATGGTCGCGGTGGTGGCGACGCACGTTCCCTTGCCCTCCTGGGCCAGCTTGGTGGGGTTCTCGGCCTCCTCGACGAGGTGGCTGATCAATGCCTTGGCCGTGAGCCCGGGGGCGAGGGGGCCGCGCTGAAGGCGGGCGAGGTGGTCCAGCAGATCACCCGCCCCGAGGTGGTCGCGCGGGCCCGTCAGGCGGCCGTCCAGCAGCATCCGTTGCAGCGCGTCGCGGGCCATGACGTCGTCCGCCAGGGCGCCCGTCAGGGCTTCGTAAGCCTCCGCCCGGGCCCCGAGCTGCCGCACGGCCTCGGCCACCGCCGCGCCATTGCCCGCCAGCCTGGCCTGCGCCGCACGAAGGTCGGGGACGGAGGCCCACCGGGTGTCCGGGTCATCGACCACCCGTCGGCTGGTGAACTCCTGCACCATGGGCCCCAGGATGAGCCAGCGGATGCCGTCGCGCAGGCGCGTCAGCCCCTGCACGAGGATGTTGGGGCGATCCTCGGCCAGGGCCGAGGCGATCGTCACGCCCGGCTTCAGCGGGGCGCCATCGGGGGTCCGGCGCGGAGCCGACGTGCTCTTGGGCGGTGCGCCAGCTCTGGAGACCAAAGGACGGACGCCAACCACAGACACCTCCAGTCATCCTCTCGGGCCAGCCACCAGCGGGTATATCGCCGACCGAGCGGCGGGTTGTTCCTGTCGAACGGTTAATTCTGCGTGAAGAAAATACCGCGTTCAGGGTTAATCCAGGCCCCATCAACCTGGCGCTTCCGGCCCCTCCGGCGGTAGCATGGGGGCATGGACTTCTGGCTCAACCTCCTGACCATCCTCCTCGGCATCGTGCTGGGCCTCGCCCTGGCCGCCTTGCTCTTCCGCAAGCGCCTCGGCCCGCTGTTCACCAGGATGATGGGCGATGCCTACAAGCAGAAGCTGGAGCGGCAGCTCAAGAAGAGCTACCCCCAGCTGGCCGAGCGGTTCAGCGAGTTCGACATGGGGCCCGAGCGCCAGGAGGCCATCCAAGCGGCGATGCGGCGCATCCCCCCGCAAGAAGGGATGAAGCTCCAGACCGAGTTCCTTCGGCTGCGGGAAAACTTCCTCGCCCGTCACCCCGACCTCGGCGAGCTCTTCACCGGCACGGATCCGCGGGCTCAGATGAAGGCCTTCGACAAGGCGATGAAGCTGCCAGCCGATCAGCGGGCGGCCATCGAGAAGGACCTGCTCTGGGCGTGGGATCAGCTGCGTGGCCGCTTCCCCAAGCCCCTGGGTGCCATCGAGGCCGCCGCTCGAAAGCGCGAGCCTGAGCCGGCCACGAAGCCCGGGGCGCGCTGAGGGCCGACGGCCTCACTCCCCAGCGGCCACCAGCAGCTCGAACCAGAAGGTGCTGCCGCGCCCCGGCGTGCTTTCGAAGCCGATGGCCCCCCCCTGCACGGAGACGAGCTCCCGGGTGATGGCGAGCCCGAGCCCCGTGCCCTGGACCGGGGCGTGGGCGCCGCCCGTCACGCGGTAGAACTTCCGGAAAATGAACGGGTGGTGCACGGGGTCGATGCCGATGCCCGTGTCCACGACCTCGAACCGCACGGCCCGAGCGTGCTGCGCGGGCAGGATGCGAACCAGCACCTCACCCCCCGGGCGCGTGAACTTCAGTGCGTTGCTGATCAGGTTCATCAACACCTGCCGGAGCCGGCGCGCATCTGCGGCGACGGGCGGCAGCCCTTCTTCGTGGGCGAGCAGCAACCGCAGGCCAGAGGCCGCAGCCTGGGTCTCCAGGCTTGCCACGACGTCAGCCGCAATCGCCGAGACCTCGACGGCCCGGAGCTCCACCTGGAAGTGGCCGGCCTCCATCCGGGCGTAGTCGAGCAGGTCGTCGACCAGGGAGGACAGGTGCAGCCCCGCCTGCGTGATGTGGCCGACGAAGCGGCGCTGCTCGGGGGAGAGGGGGCCGGCGACGCCCTCGTCCAGGAACTCCGAAAATCCCAGGATGGTGGTCAGCGGCGTGCGGAACTCGTGGGAGACCGCGCTCAGGAAGTCGCCCTTGAGGCGATCCGCCTGCCTGAGCTCGGCCAGGGCGCTCGACAGTGACTGGCTCGCCTCCTCGAGCTGCCGCAGCCGGTCGGCGGCCAGGCCCGTGGCATCCGCGAGGGCGCGGGCCTGCATCAGCGCCAGCGTGACGTGGTCGGCCACGAGGCGCGCGAGGGCCCGGTCGGGGGCCTGTTCGGGGGTGAGCGGGGTGGTCCAGCCCAGCGTGAGCCTGCCGAGGGGCTGGCTGCCGTGGCCGAGGGGGAGGAGCAGCAACGTGCGCAGGCCCCGCTGATCCGCCGCCACCCCCATCGCTGCGGACCAGCGGGCGTCGCCCAGGGGCACGGGGACGAGGATGGCCTCGTCGGGGCCTGGCACGGACTCGCCTGGGAGCACCTGTGCCTGGCCAGAGGCGGGGCCTCCCTCGGAGGCCAGGATGCCCTCCGAGGCCAGCAATACGGGCCCGGCCGTCCCGGGAACACGCCAGTGCAGGGAGGCCCCCTGGGCCCCGAACAGGTGCATCACCTCCCGCGCCGTCAGGCCATAGCGCTCGCCTGGCGTCAGGCCCTCTCGGGCTGGCTGAGAGATGGCGAGCAAGGCGCGGAGGGCGTCGCCTGCAGAGCCGCTCGTCGGGCGCTCAGCCATCGGCCTTCTCCCGCCCTCGCTGCAAGAGCCGCGCGCCCCCCAGCATCGCGAGGCCGACGATGCAGGCCTTCACGGCGACCCAGATCGCCCCGATCAGGAACGGGTCGGGCGCGACGCCCAGCACGTTGAGGACGCCGACGATGGCTGCGGTGATGGCGGTGGTCAACAAGCGAGAGGTACCTCAGGGGCCAATCTTCAGGCCCAACCAGAGTTTACACAATGCGGGCGCCGCGCAACAGCTGGGCCGCTTCAAGGCATGAACTTGTAGCCCCTCCCCCGCACGGACAGGATGTGGACGGGGTTGGCCGGGTCCGGCTCGAATGCCTTGCGCAGCCGCAGGATGAAGTTGTCGACGGTGCGGGTGGTGATGGCAGCATCCGTGCCCCAGGCCTCCCGCAGCAGGTCCTCGCGGGTCAGCACCTTGCCCGGGTTGGCGTGAAAGAGTCGCAGAATGGCCATCTCGATCGAGGTCAGGCGGGTCTCCACGCCACCGACATGGGCCTCGTGGCGGTCGAAGTCCACGACGGCGGCCCCGAACCGCAGCACCTGGCCGGGCGGCGGCTGCGCCTCGCGGTGACGCTGCGCCTCCCAGGCGCTGCGTCGGAGCAGTCCCTCCACCCGCGCGAGCAGCTCTTCGAGGTTGAAGGGCTTGGTCACGTAGTCGTCGGCACCCACGTGAAGCCCCTGGACCTTGTCCTTCTCGTGGTGCCGCGCCGTGAGCATGAGGACCGGCGTGAACACCCCGTGGGCCCGCAGGGCTCGGCAAAGGTCCAGGCCGGATAACCCCGGCAGCATGAGGTCTAACACGATCAGGTCGAATGGCTCTCGGCGATCCACCAAGGCCTCGAAGGCGGTCCGCCCATCGCGCAGCCAGCGCACGCCGTGCCCCTCCAGTTCGAGGTTGAACTGGATCCCCCGACCGATGTGGTCCTCGTCCTCGACCAGCAGCAGGTCCGCCATGGCCTCAGCCTGGGAGGGTCAGCGTGAACACGCTGCCCTGATGTTCGCCGGGGCTCTCTGCCCGGATGGTGCCACCGAGCTGGCGGGCCGTCTCCTTGACGATGTACAGGCCCAAGCCGGTGCCCTGGCGGATGCGGGTGAGCTCGTTACCGACGCGGTGGAAGCGGTGGAAAATCCGCCTGAGCTGGCTTTTGGGGATGCCGACGCCCGCATCGGCCACCGCGAAGGCCACGCCGCCTGAGGGAGGCGCAGTGACCGTCACGCGGACCTTCACCTCGTCGCCGGAGTACTTGACGGCGTTGTCCAGCAGGTTCGTCAGGACCAGGTCCAACCCGCCCGGGTCCGTCTCGATCGGTGCCACCTCGCCGTGGACCTTGATCGTGCCGGACGCCAGCCCGAACCTCCCCTCCACGAGGCGCGCCACCGCCCGCACCCGGTCGGCAGGCTCGACCCGCTCGCGGCGTGGTGGCCTGCGCACGGCTTCTGCCCGGGCCGCCTCCAGCACGTGGTCGATCAAGAGGCCCAGCCGCTCGACGTCTGCCAGCATGGTGGCCGTGAAGCCGGCCAGCTGTTCCGGGGTCAGCTGCCGGCGCTGGATCGTCTCGAGATGGAGCTTCAGCGAGGTCAGCGGGCTCTTGAGCTCGTGGGTCACGGAGTCGATGAAGTTCTGCTGTCGCTGGTTCAGCCGGATCTGGCGGGCCAGCGACACCACGAACAGGATCAGCCCCACGATCACGGCGAGGCCCATCACCCACCCAGCCACCAGCACCAGCGTCGGCAGCCAGGAGGGAGCAACAGGGGGCCGGTCTCGGAACCAGTCCGTCACCACCGCCATGTTGTACAGCACCGTCAGCACCAGCGTGACGAGCATCAGCACGATGCCGTTGACGATGGGGACGGCCAGCGAGGCAGGCCTGGTGCGGGGTCGCGTCACGGGGTGGGACCGCCAAGCCGCGTCAGGCGTCCTCGCCGAGCACGTAGAGCGTGTCTTCAGGGCCGTGGAAGAAGCACTTCAGCGTCTTGCCATCGCGCTGCGCGTGCACGTGCCCGTGGCCTCCATGGGGCTCTACCTCCACACGCGTGCCGTCAGGGAAGGTTGCCACGAGGTTCTGCCCATCCGGAGACAACGCCGCGTCCTCTGCACCCGCCCGGACCTTCACCTTCACGGAGGGGAGGAACCTGCACGAGTCCAGCACGCAGGTGTTGGCCGACTCGGTCGTGGGCCGGGCCCCCGCCAGGAAGTCGGTGATGGGCGTGGGCTCCTCCCCGAAGAGGATGGTGGCCTCAGGCCCCTGCTTCTCGACGGTAAGCGGGCGGTTGGCACTCAGCGCCGACTGCAGCTCGCCGTGAGGCAGGCTGCCGACGAGGACCTGCAGCTCGACGCCATTGGCGTAGCGGTATAGCCGGACGCTCTCCCAGGGGCTGACGCGCTTCTCGCGTTCCCGGACGAGCGCTGCAGGGTGCTGGATCTTCAACATCGAGGGTTCTCCGCATCTCCCGGGCCTGGTCGGCCCCTGGCGGGCGGCCCGGGAGGCCTCACCATGATACCAGGCACCCGCGCTGTCAGCGCAGCTGGAGGTCCTCCGGGATGCCGTGCGTTGCATAGAAGTCCGCGTCGAAGTCCGTGCCCAGCGCGAGCACCCGCCAACCTCCGCCCTGGTGCCTTGCAAAGCCGAGCAAGGGCGTCAGCTCGCCTGCCGCGTCACGCACCAGGACGCGCGCGAGCTCCCCCTGGAGCCGCTCCACCTCGACGCCGAACTCCGGCACGTCTGCCATCTCGCGAACGGCCCGTCGGGTCGCCTCGACCAGTGCGGCCTTGTCAGCCTCGTGACCCATCATCCCCTCCTTGCCCCGTCCACGCGGGGCGCCAAGATGGCTCCTTGCGGTCCATCATCCGACGGCTGAGCTCCCACAGGCCGACGGCATAGAGCGTCAGGCCCGGATCGAGCAGCATGTGCATCCACCAGAGCGTCAGCTCGCGCGGCCACACCGGGCCCTTGACCGCGAGCACCCAGGCCCCCCCGTGGCACAGCAGGGCCGCCCCGATCCGCAGCCAGGTCCCCCACGGAGGGCGCTGGCCTCGCCGGAGGCTCAGCGCGATCCAGCGCACGTCGTAGCAGACGAGGGCCAGCACCACGGGCACGGCGAGGGCCATCAACCCGAGCCAGGATGTGAGGTTTGGCAGCGACAGCGGGGCACCGGGCATGTGCACAATCATACCGCAGGAGTCGCTTCGGAGGCCGCCCCCCTGTGGGCGTTGCGCCGCCAGCGCTTCCGGGTATGCTTCCTATCAGCGAGAGTTTGGAAGGTCCATGTTCCGGTGCAGCCATTGCTCCAGACCCATGCCGCCGCAATGTCGCTACTGTGCGATATGTGGGGCCAGGTTGCCAGGCCCCTTGCAGCCAGGGCAGGTCGTGGACGGACGCTTCAAGATTGTCCGCCTGCTGACGGTACAGGGCCGGCACACGTCGACCTATCAGGCGACGGAGGTCGGGGGCGGTGACCACGTCACGCTCAGAGAGTTCAGAGACGACCTGCGAAACGAGCCTGCGGCCAAGCAGGAGTTGCTGGAGGAACTTCGGCGCATCGGCGCCCTGAACCTTTCCGGAATCCCCGCGGTGAACGGCTTTCTTCGGCATGATGACAGGTCTTACCTCATCTCGCCCTACGTGTCCGGCCACACCCTCGGCCAGATCCTCGCGCGGCAGGGCCGGCTGACGCCCGATCAGGCGCTCTCGATCCTGCGCGCCGTGGCGGCCGTGCTGGTTGGCCTTCACGACGTCTTCCCCCCGCAACTACACCTCGACATCACCCCTGACACCATCCTGCTGTCGGGCTGGTCTCAGGCCCACCTGCTGGACGGTGCCTGGCTCAAGGACCTCGGCAACCCCTACCCCCACAGGCCCGCGCTTCACCAGACGGACTACGCGGCCCCCGAGGCCCTGCGGGGGAACGCCGTGCCGGCCAGCGACATCTACAGCCTGGGCCTCTCGGTCCTCGAGGGCGTGACGGGGCTGCCCGCCACCAGGCTGCACAACCCCTTCTCCAACCGGGTGTCCTGGGATGCGCTGCCACACGACGGCCTCAACGAGGTCCTCGTGGCGATGGTGGACGGCAGCCTGGCCTCTCGCCTCGGCACCGCCAGGGAGCTGGCCGGGGCTCTGGATCGCATCGCGCGGGGAGAACCTCCGTTCGGCAGAAGCGCCCCGGCACCGGCCGCGCCAGAGGCATCGGCCCACCCCACCCCACCCCCGCCCCCCGCCCCGGAGCCGGTTGCCGCACCGATCGTGGCGGGCGGAGGGCCCGTGCGATTCGGCTATGACGATCTGAAGCTGACGGCCGCGGCCGCCTCGGATGCAGACATCACCTCGCGCATCAAGCCGCCGCCGCCCGCACCGCCTCCGCCTCCGCCGCCCCCGCCTCCGCCTCCGCCGCCCCCGCCTCCGCCTCCGCCGCCCCCGCCTCCCCCTTCAACGGAGGAGTTCGAGGAGCCTCCGCCGCCTCCCCCGCCCCCGTCGGCAGCGCCCGTGCGGCTGGTTGAGAACATCGACGAGATCAGCCTTGAAGACGGCCTGGCGGCTTTGATCAGCCTCTACGAGTCGCAGAACTCATGACGAACCCGGGAGGTGGGAGGAGCGACTCGGACGCGGCGGTGGCCACGGCGCTGGGGGCGACGCTCGCACCGCTGCTGATGCTGGTATGCGGGGGCCATTTCACGGCCTCGGACGATGCCCAGAAGTACCTCGCGCTGAAGGCCATGCTTCAGGGTGGCACGGTGTTCTTTCCCGAAGGCTGGGTCAGCGGCCTGGGGGGCGGCTGTTCGTTCTATCCGCTCGGGGGCAGCCTCGTCATGTTGCCAGGTGCCCTGCTGGGGTGGCTGCTGGAGCCACTTGTGCCTGTGAGGGGGCCGGACATTGCCGCCCGGTTTTTCATCTCATTTCAGAATGCGTGGATCACGGCCGCGCTGGTCGCGGTGCTGTTTTTGTTTGGCCGGCTGGTCGGATGCGCGCGTGGTCCGAGCCTGGTTGCGGCGTTGGGGCTGGGCTTCGGAACGATGGTGTTGCCCTATGCGCGGACCTGCTGGTCAGAGCCCGCCACGGCGCTGGCCGTGATCCTCGCGATGGTGCTGCTCTTGCAGGCCTCGTCGTCACCCCGAACCTCCCGCGCCGCCTGGGCAGGGGTGGGCGTGGCGTTTGCGCTGGCGGCGCTGATCCGGCTGGAGGTGTTGATCCTGGCGCCTGGCGCGATGGCGTGGCTGGTCTGGCGGCACCGGGGAGAGCCGGCCCTGGTTGGCCGGGCCCTGACGTGGATGGCCCCTCCCGTCGCCTTGGCGCTGGGCCTCGCCTTGGCCTACAACGCCGCCCGGTTCGGCTCGCCCTGGCATTTCTCGAACTGGCACACGGTGCAGGATGCGATCCAGATGCCATACGGTGGCAGGCCCGCCTGGGCCCTGGCCAACCTGTGGCATTACACCTTCAACCCGGGGGACGGTCCGTGCTGGTACTCCCCCGCCCTGTGGCTGGGGATCGCCGGGTGGCCCGCGCTGTGGCGCGCTCGCCCTGATGTGGGCCGGCTGGTGGCCTGGACGGCAGGGCCGCTTTTCATATTCTACGTGGCGGCCTGGGGCCTCTCGGACTGGGCCTGGGGCTTGCGTTACGCCTATGTCTTCCACCCCCTCGTGATGCTTGGGGCCTGTGCGCTCGTGTGGCGGCCGGGCTGGCAGCGACTGGCGCTTGGTGGCGTGCTCGCTGCAGGGGTGGTGGTGCAGGTTGTTGCCCTGCCGCACAACTTCGGCTACCTGTTCGAGCGGGAGCGAGCGGCCCACCCGGGGCTGACCATCCAGGCCCTGATGGCCGACCCGCGACATGCCCCGCTCTGGCTGGCCGTCAGGGACTGGCCCGGGACCGTCCTGGGTGGCTTCGAGCTGGTGGCGGCGCCACGGCCACTGGAGACGCCCGAGGTGCATCTGATGCGCTTGCGCTCGCAATTCGTGCCTGACTTCTGGCCCTTTCTCGCGCTGCTCACGTCCGTGTCCCGCCTGCACATCGTGCTTGCCCTGGTTTTTCTGGCCAGTTTCGGCCTGCTCGGGCTGCTCCGCTTGCGCCACACCCTGCGAGGGGCGATGCTTGAGGGGGCTGGGGCACAGGCGTCGGCAGGGAGAGACGCAGCGTGAGCAAGCGCATCGCCATCTTCGTCATCGCCTACGACGCCGTTAACACCCTCGCGCGGACGATTGACAGGGTCCCGGCCGAGGTCCTCGAGCGCGTCGAGGAGATCTTCGTGATCGACGACTGCAGCAAGGACAACACCTACTACGCTGCGCTCGGTTACAAGCAGGCCCGCAGCCTCGAGAAGCTGCAGGTCTTTCGCAACCCCGTGAACCTGCGGTACGGCGGCAACCAGAAGGCCGGCTACCGCTACGCCATCTCGCGTGGGTTCGACATCGTCGTGATGCTGCACGCCGATGGGCAGTACGCGCCGGAGGTCCTGGCCTCGCTGCTCGAGCCGTTGGAGCGCGACGAGGCGGACATGGTGTTCGGCAGCCGCATGGCTGCGGGAGGCGATCCGTTGCGCGGAGGCATGCCGCTCTACAAGTTCGTCGGCAACAAGGTGCTCACCTGGATCGAGAACGGCGTGGCAGGGATGCACCTGTCCGAGTTTCACTCTGGCTACAGGCTCTATTCCTGTGCCGCCCTCGCCCGTCTTCCTTTCGAAGCGAATTCCGACGAGTGGCACTTCGACACCCAGATCTTGCTCCAGTTCAAGGAAGCGGGCCTGCGCATCGCGGAACGCCCCATCCCGACGTACTACGGCGACGAGATCTGCCACGTCAACGGGATCGCCTATGCCCTCAACTGCATCCGGTCGGTGCTGGCTTACCGCCTGCACCGGTGGAACTGGCTCTCGCTGCCTGAATATGAGGTCCTGCCTGGGCGCCTCTATCGCCTGAAGCCCGATCCCCACAGCAGCCACATGGTGATGCTGGAGGTGCTCCGCACCGAGGGCAGCCGGGACGTGCTGGAGGTCGGCACGGCGGACGGCTTCCTGACGGAGCAGGTCAAAGCGCAGGGCGCTCGCGTCACGGGCATCGAGGTGTCCCCTGAGCTTGCGCAGGCGGCGGCTGTGCACTGCGAGCGGATGTTGCTGGGGGATGTGGAGTCCCTCGACCTCACGGGCCTGGGGCCATTTGACGCCGTGGTCTGCGGGGACGTCCTGGAGCACCTGCGTCGCCCGGACCTCGCCCTGCAACGGCTTGTCGAGCGAGCTCGGCCAGGTGGGCTCGTGCTGGTGTGCGTGCCGAACATCGCGATGTGGGTCTGGCGTTTGAAGCTCCTCTTCGGGCAGTTCGACTACGCGCCCCGCGGCCCGATGGACACCACCCACCTGAGATTCTTCACGCTCAAGACCGCCCTCCGGCTCGTCAAGCAGGCGGGCCTGGAGGTTGAAAGCGTCACGCCGACGCCATTGCCTCTGCCCACCCTCTCGCCCAGCTTCGGGCCAGGGCGACGGCTGGCCTGGCTGCACACGCTGAACGCGATGGTGACGCGGCTCTGGCCGACCTTGCTGGGCTACCAGCTCGCGATCACTGCCCGCAAGCCACGTGAGCCGGCTGTGAGGCCCTTGCCGCCATCCGCCGTGGCTGACGGCCGGGCTGAAGCGACTTGCTGAGCCAGGGTCAAGGCCCGTCGTGCGGCGGGCGCTCGAGTTCCAGGCGGCGCACCCTGTAGAGGATTTCCTCGCTGATGCGGCGGTGGCCGGCGATCAGGTCGGCCACCAGCCCGATCAGCACGACCTGAAACCCCACGATGCAGCAGATGGCGGAGATGATCAGGGACTGGAAGTGGCCGGCTCCCCCGTTGGTGACGTAAAAGTAGAGAAATCGGAACGCCAGTAACACGCCAGCGGAGGCGATCAGCGAGCCCGCCAGCGCGAACACCCGCAGCGGCTGGTACATCGCGTAGATCCGCAAGATGGTCCCGCTGGACCGCAGCACGTACTCGCCCACGCTGCCGAAGAGCCTCGAGGGACGCATGCTCGGGTTGGTCTCAACCGGGACATGCCCCACGGCCAGGCCGCGGTTGCCCGCTTGGATCACCGTCTCCAGGGTGTAGGTGAAGTCGGAGAAGACCATCAGACGCATGGCCGCCTCCCGAGTGAGCGCTCGGAAGCCGCTCGCCACGTCGGGCAGCTGGGTGCCTGAGGCCCGGCGGACCACCCAGCTCCCGACCCTCAGCAGCGCCAGCTTGACGGCCGAGAACTCCGAGACGCTGGCGCCTTGTCGCTCACCCACCACCATGTCAGCCTGACCAGCCACCAGCGGAGCCACCAGCCTGCCAACCTCGTCTCCGCGGTACTGGTTGTCGGCATCCGTGTTCACGATGAGGTCCGCGCCCCGTCGCAGACCGGCCTCGATGCCCGCCATGAAGGCCCTTGCCAGCCCCCTGTGCTGCCCAAGCCGCACGACCTCGGCCACCCCACAGGCCCAGGCCACTTCGGCCGTCGCGTCGGTGGAGCCGTCGTCCACCACGATGACCTCGATGAGGTCGATGCCCGGCAGAGACCTCGGGAGGTCCCTCAGCGTCACGGGCAGGGCGTCAGCTTCGTTGAAACAGGGGATCTGGATGACCAGCTTCATGGCGCTCCGGTCGGGCCCGCAGGCCATCGTTCACGACGGTTATACCCCGCACGGCGGGCCCGTCGCCGGGCCTCCCTGCGCGTTGGCAGCCTCCCGCGCAGCCCGGGCGAGGGCAAAGGCGAAGGCGAGGGCAGCGAGCGCCAGGGCCGCGGCCAGGCCGTTGAGGAGGGAAGGGGCGATGGGCGCCCGCCGATACAGGCACCACCAGAAGTCCGGCACCATGTCCGCGCGGGCTTGCCTGAGGGCTTGGGTGATGGGTTCATCCGCGCGCGGCGGGCGCCAGCTGGATCGGGTGCCGGCGAGCAACTCCGGCAGCGCCTTGTACGCCAACACCAGGGGGCCTCGGGCAGGGTCCGTGGTGATCACCTGGATGCGCGCCCCCGGGGTGGCGGCGAGCTCGCGCTGGAAGAGGTAGACGAAGTCGTAGGGCAGCGCGAGGAGCTGAACGGCAAGGCCAGCGGCAAGCGTTACACGCATCCACCACCTGAGCGGTCGTTCGAAGACCTCGGCAGCGGGCAGCATCAGGAAGGGCAGGAACACGTAGGCGTAGCGCATGCCCCACGACCACGAGGATGGCCCCCAGCCGAACACGTAAAAGCCCAGCAGCGGCAGCAGGCTGGCTGCGAGCAGCCCCGCCAGGGCAGGGGCCCGCCCGCACCAACGCCGCAGCCCTGCCAGGCCAAGCAAGGCAGCCGGGGAGAACACCAGCAGCCCCTGGTTGGGACTTACCAGGAACCTGTAGGCCTTTTCCGGCGGCCCGAACGCCGCCGCGCCGCTGACCGGCAACCGGTAGTTCGGCAGGGCCAGCCAGGTGCCGTAGCGGGCGTACTCATATGCCATGTGCAGCGCGAACGAGGCCAGGATCGGCGTCGCAAAGGCTAGCAGGGCCTGCCCGCTCAGGGGACGACGGCTGTCGCGCACCACCCAGAGCCAGGCCGTGGCCCCGGCCAGCACGAGGGCGAGTTCCTGGCGAATCAGGATGGCCAGCCCCAGTATCGCGCCTCCTGCTGCCAGGCCCCGGAGGGCCTCTCTGTCCGGGCGTTCCGGCCGGCTGGCCCACCACAGGCAGATGAGGCCCAGGAACAAGGCCAGCGTGGCGGGGGGCTCCGACCAAGCGCTCTTGGCGTAGGGCCAGGCCATCGTCGCGAAGCCGAGCGCCAGAGCGGCGCCAAGGGCTGCCCGCGGCCTGTGACCCAGGAGCCGTGCCACGAGAAAGACGCCGACCAGCAAGGCGGCCGTGGTGGCCGCGTTCTGGAAGGAGATTACCAGCCGCTCGACGTCGTGGGCTGGCAGCCAGGGCAACGCTGCCGCAAGCATCCGCCCGACCACGTAGCCAGGCAGCATGATCAGCGAGGCGCCGAGGGGGAACCAGGCGTAGCGCATCCCGTGGCGCCCCTGCACCCACCCCCCGTCGATGGCGGCGATGCCATCCTCAAGCATCGCCGTCACGACCAGAAACTTCTGATGGGCGTCGCTGGAATAGAAATGCCCGCCAGCGCTGAGGACGTAAATACATATGGCCAGGCCGAACAAAAGCCAGGCGAGGCGGGCGTCACGAGACGTCAGGTTGGACACGAAGACCCTCGGGCCACATGGGCGACGAAGGGTTCATGGTCGCACGCACGGCCTGACGGTGCAACCGGCCAGGGCCCCGCTTCAGCGAGCGGAGGCCGACCTGTTCGCCTCGTTTCGCTGCTTGAGCCAATGCTCGGCCTGCCGGCGGGCGGCCTCGCGTTGGTTGTTCGAGAGGTTCGAGGTGGTCTTCTCCCAGAGGATACGCGCCTCGGGGCGCCCCGCCCGAAGCGCGACGTGGTACCAGGCCGCCGCGGCGACCGGGTCCCGCCTCACGCCCCGCCCCTGGGCGAACATGTCACCCAGGTGGACCAGGGCTTCGGTGCCCCCCTCCTGCGCGGAGCGCTCCAGCAGCCGCAGGGCCTCGCTGTCGTCTCGCGTGACGCCCTCGCCGTTGGCGTACAGCACGGCGAGGTTGAACAGGGCCTGGGCGTCACCCCGGTTGCCAGCCTTGCGGAACCAGGATGCGGCCTTCGCGGGGTCACGGGTGACGCCCGCACCCTTGTAATACATCACGCCCAGGCACACCTCGCCGCCGCTGTGCTCCTGCTCGGCCGCCCGCTCAAACCAGGTCACGGCCATTCGGTCGTCTTCCTTGACACCCTCGCCCGCGTCGAGCATCAACCCGAGGGCGACCTGGGCGTCCGCGTGGTTCAGATCCGCGGCCCGCTCGTACCACGCCGCTGCCTTGGCGTTGTGCTCCGCGGTGCCGATGCCGGCGTCATACATGTGGCCAACGCTGTACATCGCCTGAGGCAGCCCACGCTCAGCGGCCCTCAGGTACCACTTCAGGGCCGCGGCTTTGTCGGCCTTCACCCCGATGCCATGGTCGTGGAGGTACCCCATCCTGAACTGTGCCTGCAACTCGCCTTTGTCTGCCGCTAGCTTGTACCAATGTGCCGCCGCGACCTCGTCGCGGGGCATGCCCATCCCGTACTCGTTCATGACGCCGAGGTGCACGATGGCCTCGACGTTTCCTGCGGCTGCAGCCTTCCGAAACCCCTCCACGGTCGCTGCAAGGGTCTCTTCGCGCGCGGCGAGGGCCGGGGAAGACAGCGCAGCCACCATCAGGGCGGCGGCGAGGACACGAGCGGTTCGGGTGTGGGACATGGGGCCTCCTGGCATCGACCTGGGCCACGCGAGCCCGGCTGCTCCATGCTAGGTTGGCCAGGGTGGAGGGTCTGTGACACGCGTGACGCGGCCCCGCCAACAAAACGGCCCGCTCCCTGTGCGGGAGCGGGCCATCAGGGAGTCGGTGCCTGCCGTCAGGCCACGCCAGCTCCCGCCTTCTGCCGCAGCAGGTTGAGGGCGCCACCGGCTTGGAACCAGCCGATCTGCTCCGCGTTCATGGTGTGCTTGAGCGACAGCGTCTCGCGGGAGCCGTCCGCGTGATGCAGGCTCGCCTCGACGGGCTTGCCGGGTTCGACCGCCTGGACGTCAGCCACGGACAGGGTGTCACCCTCCCGCACCTTCTCGTAGTCAGCCGGGTCGCTGAACGTCAGCGGCAGGATGCCCTGCTTCTTGAGGTTCGTCTCGTGGATTCGCGCGAACGACCGCACGATGACGATGGCGCCCCCGAGGAAGCGCGGGCTCATGGCCGCGTGCTCCCGGCTGGAGCCCTCCCCGTAGTTCTCGTCGCCGACGATGACCCACCGACGGCCTGCCGCCTTGTAGGCCCGCGCCACCTGCGGGACGTCGAGATCGCCCTCGCCCGTGAGCTGGTTGTTGGTGGTGCCCCGGCCGCCCGACCAGGCGTTGATGGCGCCCGTCAGCATGTTGTCGGAGATGCGGTCGAGGTGGCCGCGGTACTTCAGCCAAGGTCCCGCGGGCGAGATGTGGTCCGTCGTGGTCTTGCCCTTCGTCTTGATGAGGACGGGCATCTCCGTGAACTCGGTGGGGGCCAGGGCGCTGAAAGGGGCCAGGACCTGCAGGCGCTCGGAGCCGTCCGCCACGGCCACGTTCACCTTGCTCGGGTCGGCGGCAGGGGCCTCGTAGCCGAAGCGACGGCCGGCGTACCCCGCCGCAGGAACCTCCGGCGCGGCGCCGGGGGCTGCGAGCTTGAACGGCTGACCGTCGGCCGCCTTCAGTTCGTCCGTCAGCGGGTTGAACGCGAGCGAGCCACCCAACCCCAGGGCGATGGTGATCTCCGGGCTTGCCACGAAGGCGAAGGTCTCCGGGTTCGAGTCGTTCCGCCCCGGGAAGTTGCGGTTGAAGGAGGTGACGATGGCGTTCTTCTGCCCCTTGGGCACGTCGTCCCGCTTCCACTGGCCGATGCACGGCCCGCACGCATTGGCCATCACGACCGCACCGATCGCCTCGAGGGGCTCGGTCAGGCCGTCCCGCCGAGCGGTCTCGAAGACCGCGGCAGAGCCCGGAGAGATCGAGAGCTTCGCGGCGCTCGCCAGGCCGTGCTCAGCGGCCTGACGCGCCACCTGGGCCGCCCGGTGCACGTCCTCGTAGCTGGAGTTCGTGCAGGAGCCGATGAGAGCAGCCGTGACGTCGAGGGGCCAGCCGTGCGTGCGGGCATCCTCCGCCAGCTTGGAGATGGGGCGGGCGTAGTCGGGGCTGTGCGGGCCGACGATGTGGGGCTCCAGCGTCGAGAGGTCCAGCTCGAGCAGCTGGTGATAGAACTTCTCGGGGGCTGCGAGCACCTCCGCGTCGGGCACGAGCAGATCCCGGTGCTGCTCGATGACGGGCACGAGGGCGGCCCGGTCGGTCGCTTCGAGGTAGACCTTCATGCGCTCGTCATAGGGGAAAACCGAGGTCGTCGCCCCGATCTCCGCGCCCATGTTGCAAATGGTGGCCTTGCCCGTGCAGGACATGGCCTCGGCACCCGGCCCGAAGTATTCAACGATGGCGTTGGTGCCACCCTTCACCGTGAGCTGCCCCGCGACCCAAAGGATCACGTCCTTGGGCGAGGCCCAACCGCTCAGCTTGCCCGTGAGCTTCACGCCGATCAGCTTGGGCTGCAGCAGTTCCCAGGCGAAGCCTGCCATCACGTCGACGGTGTCTGCGCCACCCACGCCGATGGCCAGCATGCCCAGGCCTCCGGCGTTCGGCGTGTGCGAGTCGGAGCCGATCATGAGCGTGCCGGGGGCGGCATAGTTTTCGAGCACGACCTGGTGGATGATGCCCGAGCCAGGGCCCCAGAAGCCCATCCCGTACTTCGAGGTGGCCGACCGCAGGAAGTCGTAAACCTCCCGGTTGGTGACGGAAGCGGCCTCCGTGTCCTTGCCCGCGCCCTGATGCGCCTGGATGAGGTGGTCGGCGTGCACGGTGGAGGGCACAGCCGTCTGGAACACCCCCGCCTGCATGAACTGGAGGATGGCCATCTGGGCCGTCGCATCCTGCATGATGACCCTGTCGGGCCGGAGCATCAGGTAGGCCTGGCCAGCATCGAGGGGCTGGGTCTGTGGCTGGTCGAGGTGCCCGAACAGGATCTTCTCTGCCAGGGTCAGGGGACGGCTGACACGCTGGCGGACGACGGCGAGGTTCTTCGCCATCTTTTCGTAAACGGCGCTCAGCGCCTCCGGGGTGGTTTCGATGGTCGGCATGGCTCTCCTCCAGGGGACACGGGGGCCAGGCTTGGCGCCCGGCCGCCATGTTACCAGAAGGGGGGCCAATGCGAACGGCCGCCGGCGATCGCCGGCGGCCGTCGAGGCAACCCCCGAGAGCGGTCAGCGCTCCCTGGCCAGGGCCACCAGCTTGGCGCGGATCTCAGCCGGCTGCGGCACGCTGGCGTCCTCCAGTGGGGGCGCGAGGCCGATGCCCGGCACGTCCGCGCCGGCGAGCAGCGCCGGGGGCGCCTCCAGGTGGTAGAAGCAGCGGTCGAGCAGCTTGCGGATGAGATGCTCGCCGTAGTTGGTGACCTCGGTGTCCTCGTTCACGACCAGCAGGCGACCGGTCTTCCGCAACGAGGCCTCCAGCGTGTCCATGTCGATAGGGTACAGCGTGCGCAAGTCGATGACCTCCGCGGAGATGCCCTCGGTCGCGGCCACCTCGTCGGCGATCTGCGCACACAGAGGCAGCATCCGGCTGTACGAGATCACCGTGACGTCAGTGCCGGGCCGGACGACCTTGGCCTTGCCGAGCTCGACCGTGTAGTCGGTGAGGCCCTCCGGCCACCTGGGCTCCCAGCCCGTGCGGTCGCCCACCGGGGCATTGATCAGGGCATCGAGCTCGCGACGGTCTTCCGGCTCACCCGGGATCAACTCCTCGCCAACGGCGCGCATCAGCGCCTTCGACTTGAGGTACATCACCGGGTTGGGGTCCTTGATAGCCGCGATCATCAGCCCGTAGGCATCCTTCGCGTTTGAAGGCGCGACGATCTTCCAGCCTGGGATGTGGCTGGCCACGCTCTCGAACGAGTGCGAGTGGTAAATCGAGCCGCGAATGCCGGCGCCGACGGGGGTCATGACGACGAGCGGCAGGTGGTACTGCCCATAGCTGGACCAGTGCAGGTTGCCGGCCAGCTTCAGCAGGTCGATGGTGTTGAAGATGTAGTCGGCGAACTGTATCTCGGCGACTGGCTTTCCGCCGGCCATGGCAATACCCATCGCCGCGCCGATGATGCCGCGCTCGTCGAGCGGCGAATTCCACGACGTCTTGAGGCCCTGCGTCGCGGTGAAGACACCGCCCAACGGCGGGCCCACATCCTCGCCGAAGACGTCGGTGACGCCGAGGTGGGTCTCGCCGTAGTGAAGCGCCATCCGGATGGCTTGTGCGATGGTGGCCATGGGGGGTTACCTCAAGGGCTGGTCGGGCGCAACGAAGGCGGGCTTCTCGCCGGTGTAGTAGATGAAGCGGTCACGGTCGCTGGCGAGGGGCTCGGACTTGACCTGCTCGAGGTCCTCGCGCATCTGGGCCCGCACGCGCTCCCAGAGCTCGTCGCAGGCCGCTCGGGTGGAAAGGCCGTGCTCGATGAGGTGCGCCTCGAACCGCTCGATGGGATCCACCTCCCCGTTGACCCGGTTGCCACCGGACGCCGAGGAGTGGCCGTGGAGCCGGCTCACGTTGGCTTGCAGGCAGTAGGGGCGGCGCTCCGTGCGGATGTAGTGCATGGCCTCGGCGATCGCCTGCCAGCTCGCCAGCACGTCGTTGCCATCCACCACGCTCCACTTCATGTCGTAAGGCTCTGCCCGCCTGGCGAGGTTTCCCGAGCTCTGGACCTGGGTGGACGGGGTGGAGATGCCGAACCCGTTGTGGTTCACGATGATGAGCACAGGCAGCTCACAGCCCGGGCGCGTCGCCCAGTTCAGGCAGGAGGCGAAGTCCCCCTCTGCGGAGCCCGCGTCGCCCCCGTTGACGATGGTGAGGCCGTCCCCGCCGTGGCGCTTTTGCACCCACGCGGTGCCCGGCGCCATCACATACTGCGTCTCGATCGTCGGCGTCACGGGCGTCACGTTCCAGGCGTGAATGGCGTAATGGTTCACGAAGTTGCGGCCGCCAGAGTAGGGGTCGGTCTGGGTGGAGCGCATTTGCCGGAGCGTGTCGATCGGGCGGGCCCCCATCGCGACCAGGATGGGGTTGCTGCGGTAGTGCAGATGCAAGTAATCGAAGTCAGGCCCGCACCCCTTTTTCACCTGCAGCCCCAGGGAGACGCCGAAGGCCTCTTCGCCTGGGCCGCCGATCCAGAAAAAGCCCTGGCCAGCGCGGTTCATCTGGATGGTGACCTCGTCGATGACGCGACTCGTCACCATGTGCCGGTGCAGCTGCAGCTTCAGTTCGGACGTGAGCACAGGCGGCTGATAGACGCTGGTCGGGTGGGCTGGCTCGGAACGCGTCGTCATGGTTTGAGAGTCCTCCGAAGGGGGCGCAGCGCCCCGAGGCGCGAGCGTAAGTCAGTGTAGCACACGCGGCAGGCGCGTTCGGGGGGGGACGCGGTGGCCAGGCGGGTCTTCACCCGCTACAATGCTCGCGCCTTCGGTCGCGCGTGGCGCTGCTCGGGGGGAAAGGCAGACGGCACGGCATGACCACGACCCCTGAACGTTCGAATGACCAGGCCCGGGGCCTGTTGCGCACCCGCTTGCTGATAGTGGCGGGAGCCGCCGTGGTGGTGGGCAGCGCGGTGGGGTGGCAGCAGTACTCCCGTCAGGCGGTGCTGGCGCACGAGTCACGCGTCATCGCCGGCGACTTCCCGGCGCTGCGCCTCGAACAAGGGGCCATGGCCGTCGACGAGTTCGGCCGGGTGGCCGTCAATGGCCTGCTGCGCGAGCCACCCCTGTCGGTCGGGTCGCAGCGGCTCACGCCGCCGGGGCGCTACGTGGAGGTCGTGATCGCCAACGATGGCGTCGCGGCCCACGTCCGCAAGACCGAACTCGTGATCGGGGCGCGGGACGCCAGCGGCACGTGGCGGCCGGAAAGCGCCGAGGCCATCGCGGAGAGGCTTCGGCCGCGGTTGGCTCCCTGAGGAAATCGCCTGGCGCGTGATCGATGACCCGGACCCGGTCGCGGGTTGTCGCTACAATACCGGGCATTCAGAAGCCTCTCCACGGTGGACCGAGGCGTGGCCAGCGGCCCCCCCAAAGGCGGGACGGCGCTGCGGACGAAGGGTTGTTGCATGGATTTCGAGAAGCTGGCAGCCGCCTCCCATCAAGCGTGGTTCGTGGCCATGGCACGCCAAGGCTGGACCTTCGGGCCGCGTTTGAGCCAGGAGTTCAAGACGCACCCGTGGTTGAAGCCTTATGTGGGCCTCAGCGACGTGGCGAAGGAAATCGTCCGCGCCCAGGTCCGCGGCTTGCTGCTTGCCCTCGAAGCCGAGGGCGTCAGCGACGTGAAGGGGTTGGCCGGCCAGGCGCCCGCCCCCTCCGCCACGCCCGTGGCAGCCCCGTCTCGTCCCTCCCCTTCGGTGGAACCGGCGGCGCGCCCCGCTGCGGCGCCCCCCGCCCCGCCCCCGGCCCAGCCGACAGCCAAGGCCCCGCCTCAGCCAGCCGCAGCGGCTCCCAAAGCTGCTGAGGCGGCTGCCGAGGCCGAGGTGATCGAACGGCGCGTAGACGCCTCGGGGCGGATGCGCATCGGGTCTGGACTCGTGAAGAAGGCGGACCTGCTGCGCGGAGGGGCCACCCAGGTGACCATCCTGCAGGCGGGCAGCGTCATCGAGGTGCTGCCTTATGACCCGGCCGCCAACGGGGCCTTCTACGCCTCGGTGAACCCTGATGGCTTCATGCTTCCCAAGGCCATGCTCTCGGGCACCGGGGCCCAGGACTTCATCCTCTCCATCACCCCTGGCAGGCTGATCGTCCGGCCCAGGTGAGGCCGCGGCGCGGGGCTGCTGTTATCCCCGCTCGGCCACTGCGCGGGGATGGTCCTAGAGGCGGTCGTACGACCAGCGGGTGGGCCTGCCGTCCTGGTAGGGCATCACCCCGTGGAAGTGCCGCGGGTCGGCGTCGAATACCAGCGGGAGGAAGTGCCTGTCTCCCTCCCACAGCGGCAGGCTCCCGTCGAGGAGCCTGCCGACCGGCTGCCAGGCCAGGGTGCCCTCGACGTTCTCGGTGAAAGGCGTGCCGCTGAACCCCCTCACGAGGAAGATGAAGCCGAGCCAGTCTTCCCCGGCCTGGCCGAACCCGGGCCAGCTCACGGTTCCCCGAAGCGCCATCTCCGTCACGGTGAGGCCCGCCTCCTCGGCGATCTCGCGCCTCATGCAGGCGGCCACGCTCTCGCCGGGGTCCATCTTGCCCCCCAGGCCGTTCCACTTTCCCAGGTGGGCATCGTTTGGTCGGGCATTGCGGTGGATGAGCAGCACCTCGGCGCCGTCGGGTGACAGCACGTATCCGAGGGTGCCCACGATCGGGGTGTAGGGCATCTCAGGGCCTCCAGGCTGGCGTTCCAGCCATGCCTTCGCCGCGAACCACCACCAGCAACGCATTGTTAACGGGGCGCTCGGTGCCATCGGAGGGGCGGCTCACGGGGGTGTCGCCCACGGTCATGACGGTGGATCCCCCGCCGTCCAGGTTCAAGGCCTCGGCGGCGCCCAGCGAGCGCAGCAGCTGGGCCAGGCCCTCCAGCGTCAGGCCCAGGCTGTGGCGCGGCTGACGGCCGTCCACCGCCACAAGCAGGAGGCTGCCGTCGGCCGTGATTCCGAGGGCGGTGCGCGGTGCACGGCCGAGCGCGACGTCGGGACGGAACTGCTCCCGCTCCGCCGTGATCCTGACATTGCCGCGTTCGAGGAGGAGGGGGCCCCCGCCGACCACGTGCCGGGCCTCGGGCCACTGCTCGGCCAGCGGCATCGTCAGCTTCACGCGGGTGCCGGGCTTGAGCCTCTTGGCAAGCCAGTCGGCGGCCTGTCCATGGGCCGAAAGCACCCGCCCGTCAGCCGGAATCGGGCTGTCGGCCTCCCCCGACGCGAGCACGACGCCCTGCCGGTCCAGCACCCACTCCCGGCCGCCAGCTGCGGTGGCAGTTCGGGGGCCATAGCGTGAGGTATAAAGAACGAGGCGGTTGAGACCCCTGGGCTGGTTCAACCCGTCGAGGTCATAGGTCTCTCCGGTGGGTAACGCGAGCCTGAAGCCAAGAGCGGTGGCCCCTATCTTCGGGCGGAGACCACCAAGGGCCACGGCGGACCGGTGGAACAAGGGGGCGCTGACCAGCTCCCCGTTCACCATCAGCAGCCCCAGGGGCTCTCCCGTTCGCGGGGAGAAGTAACTGCCGTTGATCGCGGCCACGGCGCCGCGGCGCCGGGCCATGCTGCTCACGGTCTCGCGCGCCGCGAAGCCGTCCCGGGCGATCACGGGCTGCACCTCGAGGCCTGGCACGCGCGGGTCCAGCCGGAGCACATGCGCCACCAAGGGCCCGTCTGCATCGGCTTTGCGACGCTGTTCGTAGGCCACGCCCGGCGCCAGCTCGCGCACGGTGGTGACCTCATAGACCTTGCGAACCAGGACCCGCAGGCCCCCCCTGTCGTCGGGGCCCACCTCGACGGGGCACCAGTGGCGCCACGGGAGCCTCAGCGTGAAGCCACCGGTGGTCAGGGGCTCAACGCTCGCCGTGCCGAGCACGGGATCGGTGAACCCGACCAGGCCACAAGGGGTTTGCTCAGAACGGACGCGGAGCGTCCACGCCTCGTCGGTGGCCCAGGCTTCGAACTCGCAGTAGGCGGGCACAGGAAGGTGAAGTTCGACGCGTTCCGCGTGGATGCGCCACTCCGCGGCAGGCTCTGCGGGCGCTTCCACGGTGGCACTGGCGGCCGGTTCCGCGCCAGGAAAAGGCTGTGCGCCGGCGGCTGCCGGCGCACAAAGGAACATCAGGGCCGCCAACCAGGGGCGCCCGAAGAAGATGGAGCTCACGGCCCCGCGGCGTCAGGGCGTGACGGCCAGGGGGTCCGCGACGGTGGACCGGGTCAGTTTGACGCCGGCCCCCCGGAACTTGGCCTCGATCGACTCGTAGCCGCGGTCGATATGGTGCAGGCCAGCGATCTGGCTCTCGCCTTCAGCAGCCAGAGCCGCGATGATGAGCGCCGCGCCAGCGCGCAGGTCGGTGGCCTTGACGGGGGCGCCCGTGAGGCGCCTCGTGCCGAGGATGACGGCCGCGTTGCCTTCGGTCTTGATGTTGGCGCCCATCCGCAAGAGCTCGTCCACGTGCAGGAACCGGTTCTCGAAGACGGTCTCGCTGATCATGCTGGTCCCCGGGATCGTGGACAGCAGCGCCATCATCGGGGCCTGGAGGTCCGTCGGGAAACCGGGGTACGGCATCGTGCGGACGTCCACGGGCTTCATGTCTTCATGCCCCTTCACGATGACGCTGTCGGGGCCGTCCGGCTGGATGAGAATTCCAGCCTCGGACAGCTTGCTGACAACGGCCTGCATGTGGTCGAGCCGAACGCCTTCGATGCGGGTCTCGCTCCGCGTGATGGCAGCGGCCATCATCATGGTGCCAGCCTCGATGCGATCGGGAATGACGGTGTGCAGGCAGCCACCAAGGCGCTCGACGCCCTGGATCACGATGGTCTCAGTGCCAGCGCCGCGGATGTTGGCCCCCATCGCGTTGAGCATATCGGCGAGATCGACAATCTCAGGCTCCTGGGCGCAGTTCTCGAGGACCGTCATCCCGTGGGCCAAGGTGGCCGCCATCATGATGTTTTCGGTGGCCCCGACGCTGGGGTAGTCGAGGTAAATGTGGGCGCCGTAGAGACGGTCTGCGGTGGCCTCGACGAAGCCGTGCTCAATTTGCACCGTCGCGCCGAGGGCGCGCAGGCCCTTCAGATGAAGGTCGACGGGCCGCGACCCGATCGCGCAGCCCCCGGGGAGCGGAATCTTAGCCTTGCCGAGACGCGCCAGAATCGGACCCAGCACGAAGAAAGAGGCCCGCATCTTCGTAACGAGGTCGTAGGGGGCGACGTGGTTCACCACGCCCCGGGCGTCGATGACGAGCCGGCCGTCGCGGTCGTTCGTCACGCCGGCCCCGAGGTGGCCGAGGACCTCCGCGATCACGCGAACGTCAAGCAGATCCGGGACGTTACGGAGTTCGGTGACGCCGTCGCCGAGTAGCGTTCCAGCAATCAGGGCCAGGGCGGAGTTCTTCGCGCCGCTGATGCGAACGCTTCCCTTGAGCGTCTGGCCACCCTGGATGATGAGCCTATCCACCGTACCGAACCTCCTCAGACGAACCACCTGGATTGAGACAATCAGTAACCAGGGTAAAGTTGCAGCCTGAAGGACTCTGTGATCTACGACACAATTCAGCCCCGGTTGAGCCTCGGGCGAAGGGGCGAAAGCTTGTGGTTGCGGGCTTTTCTACTGGCCTTGTACCACGCTAACAGATCTTGAATCAGCGGATCTGGGCGGTTCCGCCGAGCCGATCTGTGCAGCCACCTGCAGGTCCCTCAGCCCACCAGGCGCAGGGGGCGCCTCGCCAGCGGGGCGGCCTCGGCCTGGCGCGCTGGGGCGGTGGGTTGCGCCTGCTTGCCGGCGTCTGCGCGCCGCGAGCCGGCCAGCGCGAGGTCAATCGCGATGCTGGTGCCGAGCAAGGCGACGAACGCCAGAGCACCGAAGTTGACGGCTGCGAAGACGGCGACGAGCGAGGTCGCGATGCTGGCGACGGACAGGGCCTTGCTGAGGGGAGAGGCGTGGGGCGTGCGGAACACGTCGATCGCCGTCTTGCCCGAGAGGGCCAGGCCCGCGATGTTTACGATGGGCATCCAGCGGTTCAAGCGCCCCAGCAGACGGCCTCCGGGGGTCGCAGCCATCTCGCGGGCCACCATCGACAGGCTGGATGCCGTCGGAGCGAGGACGGCGCTGCGTCGCATCGCCCGGACGGCGAATGTCAGCAGGTTGACGAGGGACTGGGACAGCGTGCGCAGGATGTTCGCCAGGCCCTGGACGCTGACGCTGAGGTCCAGCGCCGCCTTCGCGCGCTGAGCCCCGGAGGCGTGCGGCTCCACCAGGTCCTTGGCCTTGCGCTTGACGTCCTCGGCTTGGGCCCGGACCTTCTCATCGCCGAGGCCCAGCATCACGACGCTGGTCAAGGCGCCGATGCCAGAGGTCGACAGCGTCGGCGCGAGCTTCTCCGCGGCCAGGGACATCGCCGTTGCCGAGCCGAACGCGTCGCCTTGCAGCGCCTTGTTGATGCCCGTCAGCACCTGGCTACTGCCCTCCAGTGAGGAGGCGGCCGCCGTGTGCTTGGCGACGGTCTCTGCCCCCAGCTTGAGGGCGTCCGCGGCCAGCTGGACGTGGTCGTCCTTCTGGGCGCTCTTCAAGGCGGAGGCCGCCGCGGCGAAGGCAGGGGCCGTGGTGCCTGCCTGGGTGACCTTGGCGTCCACCTTGGCCTGCTCCTGCGGCGTGGGGGCCGCCACCGCTTCCAGGGCGATCTGCCAGTCAGGCTGGACGTTGGCGGTCTGGTTGGCGAGGAGGGGGGGGAGCGCGGCGGGCATACACTTCTACGCATCACGGGGAGAGTCTGCGGTGTTATCAGGATGTATGGACGATAGCTTTCGTTAAACATCGGTGAAACCGGTGCGCCGGCAAGTTGACGTGGGCCCTGTCAGCCGAGCGGGGCCCCGGGTATAATCCGTGTTGGGCCTTGGGCCAACGTCTGCTGAGCCTTCAGGAATGCGCCACCACCTCCACCGAATGCACGAAGCGGTGCTTCGCTCGGCCCCGATCAGGCCGGGCGATCGGATCTTGTACGTAGGGAGCTGTAACCCGGCTTTCTCCCCGGGGATGGCTGACCAGCTTGCGCGGTCCGGTGAGCTGGTCGCGATCGACTTCTCTGCGGCAGCCCTGCAGCGCGCGGAGCGCCTGATGCAGCAGACCTCGCAGAAGAATATGCTGTTCTTCCAGCTTGAGGACGTCGCCGTCCCCTACCCCAACGCCTACTTCGATTTGGTCATCGCCTTTGGCGCTAACGAGCAGTTCCCCGACGGGGACCATGTCCTCGATGAGCTTGGGCGCGTGCTCAAGCCTGAAGGCCGGCTGTACTGGCACGACGTCGGCGTAACCGCCGAGACGTGGGGAGAGAAGCTGCTTCGCTGGCTCAGCCTTGGCCGACGGCCAACTCGGCCGGCGCGGTCAATCTCTGAAATCCGCCGCCGGATGAGCCGCTGCTTCACCATCGAGTTCCACCGGCGTTGGACCCACACGTGGGGTAAGCAGAGCTGCCTGCTGGTGGGACGCAAGAGCGGGCCGGACTGAAGCCGGGTCGCCGCTACCCACGCCTGTCAGGGGCGGTGCCGTTTCCCGCCTGAAGCCGCGGGCTCGCGAGGCTTCACCTTCGTGGCCCTGCGCGGCCCTTCGTCTGCTGCGTGGCCGGGTGTCCCCAGCCTGCTGCCGCCGCCCTGGGCCCAAAAAAGCACGCCCCGACCAACGTCGGGGCGTGCGAGGCTGAGCCCAGGAGGCTCCCGCTCAGCTGAGGTAGCCGCGCAGTTGCTCCTTCTGGAGCGACATCCGAAGCTTGTTGAGCGCCTTGGCCTCGATCTGACGCACGCGCTCACGCGTGACGCCCATGTCGTGGCCGATGCCCTCCAGCGTGCGCTGCTGACCGCCGTCGAGGCCGAATCGACGACGCACGACATACCGCTCGCGCTCCGTGAGGTGCGTCTCGAGGAGGTTGTTCACATCCTCGCAGAGCATACGCTGCAGCGCCGTGGCGGGCGGGCTGGCCGTGTGCTGGTCGCGGATGATGTCCCCGAGGCGCGAGTCCTCTTCTTTCCCGATGGGCGTCTCCAGCGAGACGGGCTCCTGGTCGGCCTTGGTGATTTCGCGCAGCTTCTCGACCGTGATGGCGAGCTCCGTCGCCACCTCAATCTCCGAAGGTTGGCGGCCGAGCCGCTGGCTCATCAAGCGGATGGTCTTCTTCACGCGGCTGATGGTCTCGACCATGTGGACGGGCACCCGGATCGTGCGACCTTGGTCCGCGATGGCACGGGTGATGGCCTGGCGGATCCACCACGTGGCGTAGGTGGAGAACTTGTAGCCCCGCTGGTACTCGAACTTGTCCACGGCCTTCATG
>JAYKHR010000175.1:0-1878 GCA_035285125.1 Candidatus Sericytochromatia bacterium
CTTCGCATATTCATATTCCAAAAGGTGGTCCGGTACCTGACTACGTGCACTATCACCGCATCAAATTTCAAATGATTTATTGCAAAAGTGGTTGGGTGCGAGTTGTTTATGAAGATCAAGGCGAGTCTTTTGTTATGAACGCCGGTGATTGCGTCTTGCAACCACCTGAAATTCGTCATCGAGTGCTCGAAAGTTCAGACAACTTGGAAGTCATTGAAATAGGCGCTCCTGCCGAGCACGAAACTTTTGCCGAACATACAATCACTCTGCCGACATCGACAATGCAGTCTGATCGCGACTTTTCAGGGCAACGTTTTGTTCGCCATATTGCTGATCAAACGCCTTGGCTACCTTGGCGTCATGCAGGTTTTGAGGCTCGCAATACCGGCATTGACCTTGCAACTTCCGGATACGCCAACGCGATGACTATTCGTGCGAACAAATCAGCCGTGTTTGCCGAAAGCGAACATCAAAGTCAATTGATGTTCATGTTTATTTTGTCGGGCTCGGCAACCCTAGAAATCGGCAGCGATCACGAGACTAATCAACTAGAGGTCGGTACATCCGTGACTCTGCCAAGCACGCTCAATTTTAAATTTGAAGCAACTGCAGACGACACTCAGTTTTTGCTGGTCAAAGTCGGCAAACTTATTTGAGTCCTCAGGCCACCTAGGTGACTTGGTGACATTTTCAGCGCGCCACCGTGCTTTTTGACAATTGCGGACAATATCGAAAGTCCAAGGCCGAAACCACCTCCAGATTTTGAGTGAGATTTATCAAATCGCTGAAATCCAGTATTCAATCTCGAGTATGCATCAGATTGCAGACCTGGACCAGCGTCGTCAAAATAAATGTGGGCGAATCGATGATCCTGAATCAAGAGTATCTCTACGGCCGCACTATCGGGAGTGTGTCTTTCGATATTTGATATCAAATTTGCAACCATTCTTGCTAACTGCTCAGAGTTGCCCTTGACCGTTACTTTTTGAGCGATATTTTGATGTATGACTCTCAGCGGATTTCTGTCCGAGAAGTCTTTGATGGATTCCGAGATCAATTCAGATATGTCAATTGACTCAGATAAGTCAGTTTCTATTTCGCCAATCTGTGCCAGTGTCAAAAGGTCGTCAATTGTCTTTGACATTCGAAGCGACTCGCTTTTTAATCGATAGAAGGCGCGCTCTCGTTGCTCATCGCTGAGTTGCTTTTGATCAGCAAGAATTTCAACATAGCCTCGAATAACTGTTAGAGGCGAGCGCAGCTCATGTGAGGCGTCACCCATGAATTCTTTCATCAGAATTTCCGACTTCTTTGCTGCTGTGACCGCATCTTGAATTCGGCAAAGCATCTCATCAAGAGACTTTGTAAGTTGTGCGATTTCATCGTCCCCACGGACTTTACGCAACTTAATTTCTAAAGACCCAGCAGCGATTTTTTTTGCATCTTCGACTATGTGTTTTATTGGTTGAAGTGCGCGCTTGATCAAAAGGCCCACTAATATCGTCATTAAAAGGGCAATTATCAGAGTGAAAATAAGACTTCTGCTTACCGAATTTCGAAATTCTTGATTTACATCAGAAATTGAAAGTCCGACAATGAGCCACTCTCCGTTGCCAATCGAGAGAGCTGAAATTCGCATCTCATTAGGGTCATCAAGGGTTGTTGGTTTTTCAGTTGCATCAGTTACTTCGTTTAGCAGTAATTGAGGAATATTCAATACTCGAGATCCATCTGTTCCCTCAATTAAAACTACGGAGTCACTGTCATCAAAGAAGAGCGATGCACTCAGCGGCGCGGGACTAGATTCAGCAAAAATCAGCACCTCAGAAACATCTTTTGTCGGGCTTTCACTGACTGTTTGGAGGGCGTTTTTTAAAA
>JAYKHR010000176.1:0-1067 GCA_035285125.1 Candidatus Sericytochromatia bacterium
AAAAATAGAAAGAGGTTGTAGACAGCAAGAATCAGAAGCCCACCGTAATAGACCGACTGCGACAGCAGAGTGGCCTGGGTCTGTTCTGAGAAGGCCTGGGGTGTCCAGGCTGATAAAGGAACCGTAAGGGCGAAACTCGATTGGGCACGCAGGTAAAACGTTTTCTTCGACTCTGTGACCTCGATCGGAAAAACAAAGAATCGATGAAAAATGGGCCGTGAGGTGAGGGGTCTGAGGTTTCCCGTCTGCACGACCGGTTGGTCTTCCGAATAGAAGTCCAGGGAGTTAATGTAGGCGTCAGCAACCATTAGCACCCATTGCCCAGGTGCATCGGCGGCCCTCTGCAAATCGACCCGAATCCAGACGGGCGCTTCTTGAAACCCAAGGGCCAGGTGGCCTGCATCGCGCGGCCAGCGCCTGAACTGGTTCTGAAATTCGTCCGACGCAATTTGTGCGATAGAGAGCGGCTGACCAGGCGCCTCTTTCAAATAGGATACCGCCGCAGCAAGATCTACATGACTGTCCTCCGCGTAAAGCACCACCGCCTTCGCCGAAGAGAGGTAGGTGAAGACGGCAAATCCAAGGGTAAGGAGACGTAAAATCATTTTGATGCGATTGTGGTGTGCGATCGCACCCTATTTTCTAACTCAAGAATGCCTACGTTCGGCAACCGTGCTCAGGTAGTCCACAAAGGCATATCCAAAACGATGCACGGTCTTCAGCGGTAGTTCGCAGCCCATCGTATCGGAGACTTTGTTCCTGAGTCGTCTGGCCATAATCTCCATGCGTCGCCAGTCGTAGGTCTCGGGCTGGTGGCCGAGTTGACGTACGATCTGATCCCGCGAAACCGCCTGTCCATCGGCAGTAGCCAGTTCACTTAAGAGTGTCATCTCGCTTCGAGTCAGCTCTACCTGGCTACCGTTGGGAGCCTGAAGAGTCCAGCTCAGCTTATTGAGTACCCACTCGCGGTGGCTGGTTGTCGCTTCCCCGAGTCTGCTCATGAGATTTTTAATGAGCAGGCAGAGCTCTTCTAGGGCTACCGGCTTCACGAGATAGAGATCTGCTCC